>SAAO01000014.1 GCA_009929375.1 Bacteroidia bacterium | reverse complement strand
ACCTCGCTTTCGATTTATTACAGCACCCTGTATCTCTCGAAAGCGGGTGCAAAAGTAGACACTTTTTATTTACCATCCAAATCTTTTGAACCATTTTTTCTCATATTTTTCAAACTTTTTTCTAAGATTCTGAATTAGAATAATTTTCAAACTTAATTTTTTATTGAATAAATCAGAGATTAGTTGCGCTCTGTGTTCAGTAATGAAAAACATGTTCTATAAAACATTGAAGTTTTTGTTTTACAAAATAAGTTTTTCTGGAAAAATGAGGATATAACTGAGGATATAATAAAGTATCCGGACCAGAAAATGCATTTTTTTACACAAAGAAAAGAGAACATAGTATTTTAAAAAATAACATAAATAGCCGGTTTAGTTGTTCATATTGCATTTGTATTCATTATATTTGCAAACCAAACACAATTCTATGTTAGATATTATTATAAAAGGCGTTATTATTGGTCTGTTTATTTCGATACCTTTGGGACCGATTGGCATGCTTTGTATTCAGAGGACATTGAACAGAGGCCGCAAGTATGGTATTGCAACCGGGCTTGGTGCCACAACATCTGACCTTATATATACATTTATCACTTTATTCTTCCTGACTATCGTAATTGATATTGTGGAACAGAACAGAACTTTAATTCAAATATCGGGGAGTGTGATATTAATTGGTTTTGGTTATTTTATTTTCAGCAGCCATCCATCGAGGCAGCCACAACCAAACGAGAGAAATCAGCACAGTGTCTTCAGCGACTACTTTACATCATTGGGACTAACAATTTCGAATCCTCTTGTATTATTTGTATTGATTGCGCTGTTTGCCAGATTCAGTTTTCTTACCGACACTAAATCGGTATGGGAGTATCCGGTCGCAATTCTATCAATATTATCGGGTGCATTTCTGTGGTGGAGTACGCTTACATTTATGGTAAGCCATTTCAGGAATAAGCTCAACATGAGGGGTTTGAAAATTATCAACCAAATTACCGGCATTATTATAATAGTCATCGGGATAGCCGGAGTTGTGTGGGGCGTTATATAAAAATATCCGGCTGCTAACGAACCGGATATTCAAGAAGCGTATTTCTCCTATTTTATTAAAATCAACAAACACTGTTTAAACTGCATTTGCGGGCTCTGAAATATCTACAAATCCGATTTGCACTCCCCCTCCGCTTTTTGAAAACGAATTCATCAGTTCTTCTTTAGTCATATTTCCTTTAATCCAGATACAGTTGAAGCTGTTTTTTTCGCGAGTTACAATCAACATATCGGCATTATTAGCACCTGAAACACGATAATAAATATTTACTCTTTCGCCTTTATCACGTGCTTCGACTGCTGATTCGAACTCTCCAGAGTTTACAATCTGATCCATCTCCCGCACCACCGATTTCATTATCTGCGATTCAGCATCAGCATCGAGCGATAGAATCTTAAGACCATTCATTTTCTGCATCATTTTCTTTTCGTCCTTCGCCAGACCTCCAAAAACCGAAGCCATATTCATCATACCTTTGCTGATGGCTACATACTGAAATCTTTCATCGTCGGCATATTTGTCGAAGAATTTTTGCAATGTCTGAGCCTGACCTGAAAAAATCAATGCTATAAGAATTGCCACTGTCGTTACTATTCGTTTCATAATCTGATATTTAATAAGTTTAAAATTATATTTTTACTAATTTCCGTTTTTATTATTTCTGATAGAATTCATTTTTGCCCCAATTTCTCTGAGAGGTTGTAAGTTTTCTTTTACAGTTTGTAATTCATCTACCGGCTGTAAAGCTCTGTTGAGAACTCCGTTTACATGAAGTAATTTTTCATTGGCTAATTCTTCGACCAGTTCACGATTCTCGACTTTGTGGCCATTTACATAGGCGTAATCAGCCGAAGCATCGACACTTAAAAACCAGAATCCAAGAATCAGCGATGCGGCAATACCACTTGCAGAAAGACTACCCCACCAAAGAACCGGTTTTGAAACTTTCTTTTTAGCTTTTACATTTCGCACAGGCATTTTTTGAAACGACTCAACACTGAAAGTATCAAAAAGTGCTTTGTATTGCATATGTTCGGGCAAAACACCGGTTGACGAGAAATAATTCTTAAGTTGTTGCTCTTCGGCAATGCTCGTCTCTGCCCTGAAATATTTATCAAGCAAATTGTTTATATTTTCCATATTCTTTCATTCACTTTTTGGTTTTCCATCATAATTTGTTCACGAATCTTTTGCCGGGCTCTCGACAAATTTACCGTTGCTGCATTCAACGAAACCCCTGTAATTTCGGAAATTTCATTCATTTCGAGACCTTCCACATCGCGCAACCTTATAATAGTACGCTGAAGTTCAGGTAATTTATCTATCATAATCCGAATGCGGCTCACCATATCCATTTGCTCGGTCTGTAAATACGGGTCGGGCGCATCGTAAATTATATCCTGTTGCATTTCATCCGTATTTTTCTGCTGCCTGACCATATCGATACATAAGTTTCGCATCGATCGCATGGCAAATGCCTGCACATTATCAATATCTTCTAACTGATGACGCTTTTCCCATAATTTGAGATTCAGCTCCTGTACTGCATCCTCTGCTTCGGTTTCGTTTTTCAGAATAGATCGCGCCAAACGAAATAGCTTATCTGAAAGGGTAAGTATATAGCTGTTGAATTGCGAACTATTCATCTTGAAATTTTCATGGGATTTACATTTAACAAAAGATTTCAGGCATTTTATCCGTGTTTCTATAAATAATGACGTAAATAACTGAAAACTCTTACATCGGAATGAAAAATAAATATTTTTTTCAATGAAAATAAACACACAAGTAACTCCGAATGTTGAATAATATAAGCCAAACAGCAATTGTAAGGTACTTAATTTCAGTTTTTTTTGTAATTTTACCCGCTCAATTAATTCATGCAGGAAAATATCCGGAAAAAAGCATTTGAGCATGTCTTTTTTATAAAAAAATGACTTCATAATCAGACAAATAAGCTGATAAACAATATTAGTCGTGCTGAATTACTCCTTTGGTAATTGCATAAGTAACAAATTGCCGGCAAAATAAGAATTTAAACGTATGAAAATAAAAATTACCCAAAAACACTTAGACAATTTTATAAAAGTCGGCTTAATAATTTGTGTGATCGCAATTATCATACAGTTATTCCCAACCGAAAACAAATTCAAATATCATTTTGAAATCGGGAAACCATGGTCGTACGAGCTGATTACAGCATCGTTCGATTTTCCTATTTACAAAAATGAAGAAATAATTTTGAAAGAGACGGCAGAATTGCTGAAAAATTATGCGCCATATTATGTTATCGATACCACTATGGCACAAAAGCAGTTTAACAAACTGGCAGCCGATTACCAAAAGAATAATGAAAAGCCAATTGATAATCAGACATTTCTAAAGAATAAACTTGAACAGATATATGCAAAAGGTGTTATTTCGGCTGAAGATTTAAGCGAATTGAATGGTGAAGCCCGAACAAAAATTCATTATATTTTACCCAACAGACTTACCAGGCAAATCCCTGTAAAAGAGCTCTATACACCGAAAACAGCTTATGAAGAAATACTGAGAGATGCGCCCGAACAGGTTAAAGACTACAACCTGAATCTTTATCTCGTTGAAAATCTGAAATATGACACTGCCACATCCAATGTCGCCAAGAACGACTTATTGAAGGATCTTTCGCTTACTTCAGGAATGATTCAGTCGGGCGAACGAATTATTGACAGAGGTGAAATTGTGACTCCTGAAAGTTATGCGGCTCTGAATTCATTAAAAATTGAATATCAGAAACGCAAATCGTCGTTGCAGCAATCGAGTCTGGTAATTATCGGGGAAATTATTATTATTACAGCGCTGGTTGCGCTTTTCTTTCTCTATCTCAATTTATTCCGGCCAAGGATATTCGATAGTTTTGGTAATCTGCTGTTTATTTCACTCTTGATATTAATCATAACAGGACTTGCTTCTGTAACGGTTCGATACACGGCATGGAACTATTTTATGATACCGTTTGCCCTTTTACCAATTATCATCCGGGTGTTTTTCGACTCGCGAACAGCTTTGTTTGCGCACATCATCACTGTGCTGATTATCTCGTTTATGGTCGACAATTCGTTTCGCTTTGTAGTGCTTCAAATTGCAGTTGGCATGGCAGCAGTTTCGAGTTTGAAGGATATGACACAACGTTCGCAGCTTGCGCAAACTGCATTGTATATATTTTTAAGTTACGTGGGATTATATCTGGCTTTCGAATTTATTTCGGAAGGAGAATTGAAACGAATACATTGGCTCCCTGTGCTTTACTTTGGTGTGAGTAGTGCTTTTTTGTTGCTGGCTTACATTCTGATTTACATTTTCGAGAAAATCTTCGGATTAATCTCAGCCGTTACCCTTGTGGAGTTGACCAACGTAAACAGCGACCTTATGATGAAGTTTGCCGAAACAGCACCGGGCACATTTCAACACACACTTCAGGTATCGAATCTGGCTACCGAAGCAGCTAAAAAAATTGGTGCAAACAGTCTGCTCGTTCGTACAGGAGCACTTTATCACGATATTGGGAAAATGAAAAACCCGCATTATTTTATCGAAAATCAAATGGGAGGCCCTAACCCATTGGCCGAAATGAATTTCGAGGAAGCCTCGCGCAAAATTATCGACCATGTGCATGCTGGTGTTGAAATTGCGCGAAAAAATCATTTACCCGAGCAGATTATCAACTTCATTACCACCCATCATGGATTGGGTAAAACAAAATATTTTTACAATTCGTTTATCAATGCTAACCCGGGAGTGACACCCAACGAAGAAGCTTATTGCTATCCGGGACCATTACCAAACAGCAAGGAAACAGCCATTTTAATGATGGCCGATGCTGTGGAAGCCCGCTCGAGAAGTCTCGGTGTTTATACCGAAGAAAGCATAAACGATGCTGTAGAGAAAATGATTGATTCTCAAATAGCCGATGGTCAGTTTAAAGACGCACCGATAAGCTTCAGAGATGTAGAAACGGTAAAATCAGTTTTTAAAGAAAAAATAAAAAACATTTACCACTCCAGAATTGTATATCCGGAGTTGAAAAAATAAAGCATTTCCCATCTCAAAAAACTATATTCCCAAAAGAGTCTGAATGATACCCATTCAGACTCTTTTGTTTTACATACACGCAGTTTTGAAAACTATGGCCAACCATATATCAGGTCAATGATTCAGCACTTCATTGTGAAACATAAGTTACTATTTGAAAATCAAAAAAACATAACAATTTCAATCCAGTACAAAAAACAGGAAAAAACATTACGCATCATCACTACTATCCGAAACTTTAAAAATTGAAAAAGCCTGAGAATCTCATATTTTTGTAGTCGACCAAAACATACAGAAAATCACTACTGACCGACAAAACTTGAATTTCGTACGGCAGTGAGATTTTTTATGCCGTTTTGACTGATCCTCTATTTGAGCTAATCAATTAAATATATTATATTTGTACGCTCTTTCAGAGGAAATGTTTTTATGTTTCCTGAATGAAATAGTTCAACAATTTGTGTTGAATGAGCGTTTACCAATAAAATAGTGCTTGTGCAGCTCCAGGACCAATAATCCGGTTGAAAGTGTTTTTACAATCCACTTTCAAAGAACAGAATTATAAAACACAACTTGCGTTGTTTTTTTTGTTAATTGCAGGCGAATGTTGGATCAAAGCAGAATTATAATCATATCATTCTCCGAATTACAACAATAAAGAAATAAATATTCTATTTATACAATTTTAATGAAGTTTCAAACCATGAACAGACTGTTCTCTGCAATAGTTGTTAAAATGCGAATCGACTCGCATTGCTCTACAACAAAAAACGATAAAACGATAAAACTGCCAAAATTTATCATTATTGGGCTACTGCTCCTGACCGTAGGAGTAGCGAATGTGAATGCGGCTTTAAAAACATGGGACGGTAGTAGTTCTGCTAATTGGAATACGGCAGCCAACTGGACTCCAAGAGGAGTGCCAACCAGTTCAGATGATGTTGTTATTCCGAATAATTTTAATGTAACTGTAAATACGGCAGCGGTTTGTAAAAGTTTTACGATTAATGGTGGAAATAGAAGTAACTTGATCACAATTAGTGACGGTCAAAGTCTTACTGTGTCCGGGGAAGTGACAATTGGAGCAGCAAATGGATCCTTCCTTGATAAAGCTATAGTGGTTGGCAACGGAACATTAACTGCTGGTTCTGTAACAATGGCCAATAACGGAAATAATGATTTAGACTCATATATAAGTGTTTTGACAGGTACTGTTAATGTCTTAGGAAACATTACAATGAATGGATCTGCCGACAGAAACCAAATAGTTTTCTTGGGTGCAGGTACTTTGAATATAGGTGGCACCGGGACGATAACAGGAGGAACAATTTCTAACGATAGATGGAGTGCTGTTGCATTAACGCGAGGAACAGTGAATTATAATGGCTCAACACAAACTGTAGGTAATTATAATTATTATCATCTAACGGTATCAGGTAGTAATACAAAAACTTTACAAAATGGAGTTAGTATTGGCGGTAATTTAAATATTGGAGATGAAACAACACTTGATATTGGATCAAACAGCTTAACTGTAACCGGGACTACTACTATTGGTGGTGGCTCAAGCGGTAATCTTCTGATCAGTGGTTATAATACTTCAAGAATATTTACAGGCCTTGTTACTATTAATGCAGGCGGCACATGGAATAATTCGGCTAGTTCCCCGGTAACTTTCCGTGGAGGGATTACCAATAATGGAACATTTACTGCGGGAAATACTTACACCTATACCTTTGATACCAATGCGCAATCTCTTAACGGTAATCTGAACATGTCAGGTTCTACTGTTGTAGTTACAGGTATTAATCTTACAAACTATGGAACTTTAACTTTGGGGTCAGCATTGAACGGGTCAGGAGCATTAATAAATTCATCTTCAGGGACACTAAATATAGAAGGTAGTGGTTATATCAACATCGCCACGTTGACCAATCAGGGAGCTTTTACAGTTACTTCGAGTGGCACTTTTGGTACTTCTGCTGCAAATTTCACAAATACTGGTGTTATTCACCTTAATGGATCCGGATATCTTACCGGATTGACAAACAATGCGAACGGAACGGTGAATTTTATTAATGCAGGTCGCACTATAGGAACCTTTACTAATGCCACCAGTACAAGTGTTTTAAATATATCGGCTCTTATTACTTCAGCTTCTGCTATAAATACGCTTACTGCAACAGCAGCCGGAAATACAGTAAATTATAGTGGATCAGGTGATCAAACTATTAAAAATACAACTTATTCTAATCTTACTGTCTCGGGCAGTGGAACGAAAACCTTAAATGGAGGAACAACGGTTACAGGTGTACTCACATTAACCAATGGCGTTTTATCTTCCACTACCGATAATTTACTATCCATTACCAATACCGCCACATCGGCCATTTCTGGCGGTTCGGCTACAACTTATATCAATGGACCTGTCAGGTGGACACTGCCAACAAGTTTGGGAAGCGGATCCACCTATGTTTTTCCTGTAGGGAAATCGGGTAGTTATAAGCCGTTTTCGTTGGTAAACCCTACAACAGGAACAGGTACAACTACTGTTCAGGTGGAGGCTTTTGCAACCGGTTCAGGTGGAAGCGTTGATGCGACTTTGGAGTCGATCAGCACAGAAGATTATTGGCAAGTTACAGAGAATGGGAGCCTTGCAAATACGTCTGTTTCATTAGGGCGGACTACAGCTATTGCTCCTATGAACTCAATAGCCTCAAGTACAAGTGCTAACGGTGTGTACACAGCCCGTAACGGGACTGTAGGAGTCAATGAAATTACAAATTCGGCTACAATTCCAATTACAGGAAATACATCCTGGTTTTTTGTTCTCGGAAGAATAAGTCCCAAAATAACAGTTTCATCAACAAGTCTTTCTCCATTTACTTATGCCGAAAATAACGGACCTTCCACAGAGCAATCGTTCACTGTAAGTGGTACGAATATGGCAGAAAACATAAGACTTTCATTGCCGCCCGATTCAAAATTCGAACTTTCAACCGAAAGTGGTGGCTTGTTTCTGGGAAGCGTTAACGCATTGTTGATTAACAATGGTTCAGGAAATGTGCCGTCTACTACTATTTATGTTCGCCTGAAAGCCGGCATCAGTGTTGGTAGTTATAGCGATATTATTACAGCTTCCTCTACCGGTGCAACCAGTAGGACGATCAATGTGAGTGGTACTGTTATCAATCAACCCAAAATAACAGTCACTCCGGGTGTTTTGACGGGAATGAGTTATGTGTTAGGAAATGGTCCGTCTGCTACTCAGACGTTTAACGTCAAGGGAACAAGTATTGTAGGTAATGTAACGGTTACAGCCCCTGCCGATTTTGAAATTTCGAGAACATCGGCTACAACAGGTTTTACTTCGGGAAGTCTGACATTTACTTCTGCTAATGTAAGTGGAGCAGGTGCTACCGTATGGGTGAGGTTAAAATCAGGGCTTTCTACATCCACCTATAATCAGAATATTACGCTCACAGCAACTTATGCTGCCAATGTGACTGTTAACTGTCAGGGAACAGTCAACAGGGCCACTATTAATGTGTCTCAATTTACGCTGGCTGGTTTTATTTATACTTCAGGAGCTGGCCCTTCTGAAGTTCAGTCGTTTGATGTAAGCGGATATGCTTTGTCTGCAAATATCGTTATTGCAGCACCTACGCATTTTGCGATTTCAACGTCTTTGGGTGGAACTTATGGTTCAAGTATTACGTTGACACAAACAGGGGGAGTTGTAAATTCGACTCCAATTTATGTAAGAATGAAATCGGGTTATTCGGTTGGCGTAATTCCTGCGGAGAATATATTACTTTCATCCACCAACGCTATAACGCAATCAGTGGCTTGTAGCGGTGAGGTTGTTAGTGACGCTGCAAGTATTAGCTCAAATCCGAACCTGAATGGTTTCTTTTATATAGTAGGGCAAGGTCCATCAATTGTGCAGTCGTTTACAGTAAGTGGCGTAGGACTTACAGCCGGTGTAACAGTTACCGCGCCAACCGATTTCGAAATCTCCGACTCCGGAGTAGAGGGATCATTTGTAAATAATTTTACGATAGCTCCTAATGGAGGAAAAATTAATGCTTCCCGTGTTTACATTCGTTTAAAAGCAGGAAAGACCGAAGGTACTTACAACGGAAATGTTACCTTGACATCAACTGGTACGACTCCTGTCAATGTAGCCTGTGTAGGGAAAGTCGTTCCGGTACCCACTATTACCGCCGGTCCTGCAAATCCATATAATGTCTGTGCAGGAAGCAATGTGACGCTGACAAGTACGGGGAGCAATATTATCAATCAAAGCTGGAGTGGTCCCAATGGTTTTTATTCTACGTCACCTAACCCTAATTTGGGAACAGGGACTACGGCATTAAATGGTAATTATACTGTTACCGGGGCAGTGAGGTCGGGTGTGAATCTGTTAACCAATGGTGATTTTGAATTGGGAAATACAGGATTTGGTACTACCTATGATGCGTTCAAAACCGGTACATATGGCGGATATGCAATCACCAACAATCCAAGTAGCGTTGATGCAACCTACTTTATTAATGGAACTGACCATACCCCAGACCCCGGTGAACAAATGATGGTTGTGGATGGTGCAGCAACAACAGGCGCTATTGTTTGGTCACAAACCATTGCCGTTAACCCCAATACAGCCTATCAATTTAGTTATTATGCCGAAAATATTAATAAAACGGGCGATGCAAATTATGCTAAACTACAATTGTATGTGAACAATGTGCCTGTGGGTCCGATTAATACGCTTAGTGCTACAACCTGGAGTCAATATCTGTGTAATATCAATTCAGGAACATCTACATCTCTGCAATTGACATTGATAAATACTTTTATTGGTGGACAAGGAAATGACTTTGGTTTGGATGATATGGTTTTTGAACAGGTATATCAGGTAAGCAGTACAGTCTCTCTGACCGTAAATCCTCGGGTAACACCAACGGCTGTCATTGCTGCATCCTCAAATCCTTCCACTCAGGGTGCAACAGTTACTTTTACAGCTACACCTACTAATGGTGGTGCAGCTCCAACTTATGCGTGGTATGTAAATAATAATGTGCTACAGGTTGGCAACGGTGCTACATTTAGTTATGTGCCTCAAACCGGCGATCAGGTGAAATGTGTTTTGACCTCGAGCCTGCAATGTACAACAGCAAATCCTGTGAATTCAAATACAATTACGATGGTTGTTAATCCGTCGACTAACTATTGGAGAGGAACTAACAGTACCGACTGGGGAACAGCATCGAACTGGACGGCAAATTTTGTTCCGATTCCCGGGGAGGATGTTGTTTTTGCAACGGTACAGAATTATGGCTCTGCTGCTGTGAACGATTTAGTATTGGATCAGGACAGAACGCAAGGTAGCTTAATCAATCAAACCACCAAAAGACTTGTAATACCTGTCGGTAAAACACTTACGATTAATAATAATATTACTACCGATGGAAATACAAGCAGGATACACATTCAGGCTTCGTCAACAAGTCCTAACGGTTCTCTTATTTACTATGGTAATAAGGCTGTTTATGCTACGGTTGAGATGTATTCAAAATCAAGTTGGGATGTGAATAAAACAAACCCAAAACAGCGCTATAAGTGGCAGTATTTTGGAATTCCTGTGGATACGATTAAAGCAAATCCTACTTTTTATGGAGCTCATGTTCGCGAGAGAAACGAGGCCGGCAACGATACATTGACGCACTGGCAATCGCTGACCAACGAGTCGAATGTTATTCCGTTCAAAGGGTACGAACTTTGTTACGAAACTCCGCGCCTGATCTCTTTCAAAGGAAAGCTTGTGAATCGTAATTTTAATTCAGGCCCATTGTCGAAAACCACTTCAGGCGGAGTGCTTTATCCCGGTCAGTATATATTTGCAAATCCATATACGGCGGCCATAGATATTCTTCAGCTGGGCTTAGGTAGCGGTATGGAACAACAAATATATTTATACAACACCGGAACTTTCGAGCAATGGAATGCTATCAAAGATTCTAGTCAGCTTGGAAATGCCCCCGGACAGTATACTGCTGTGCCTAAGGCCTTGGCAGGAACTAATCTTATACCAAGGCAGTTGCCTTCGATGGGTAGTATGTTGGTAAGAGTTGCTGACCCTACTCCAAACGCCTATGTAAGTATAAACTATAATTCGGTCGCTATGGGTAATACCGAAATACAACGGGTGCCTTCAGAGCAAATGAGGTATACCGGAATGTCGACAAGATTTGATATTGAAGGAAAAACTTCGACAGACAGAATGTGGCTCGTTCCGGATGAAAAATTCACAAGAGCCTATGATGATGGTTACGATGGGGAGAAAATTCCGGGTTCAGCGCTCGATCCACAGATTTACGCTATTGAGGAAGATGGAAACTATCAGGTAGGCGCCATTGACGATCTTAACAATACAACACTGGCATTTCAGGCAGGACAGGATACTGAGTACAAAATGACAGTGGTGCATGAAAACGCCGAAGGTAAATATTCTAAAATATATTTGGTAGATATTGTGGCCAATGTCGTGGCTGATATAACAGAGAGCGGAACAGAGTATATCTTTACCGCAGAGTCCACGGCAAAGCCGGTAAATAGATTTAAAATTATTGCAAATTCAGCATCTGATGAGGCTATCAATCCAACACATATCAAGGTTTTCTCGATGAATAACAATATATGTGTATATAACGATACTAAATTAGAGGCAAGGATAAGTGTTTTCGATTTAGCAGGTCGGAACTGTGGATATAAAACTGTGGGTAGCAATGAAATCATTACATTTCCTGTTCAGTTGCAGCAAGCCTATATTGTGAGGGCAGTAACGGACGTATTATCCGAATCCACCAAAATAATTATTAAATAAATTCGAAATCGTTTTTAAATCTTTATAAAAGTCTGGTAGGGTCTCTCTCGCCGGACTTTTCAGAGCTTTGTTTCGGTTGGTGTTTACGATCTGACCATAAAAGGTGATTTCGTTCACACAGGTTATAACACGAGAATTGAATATAGTTCGGGAAATGTAATAGTAGGTGGCAATATCAGTACTAATTATACCGGGATAGCGCCCTTTGTTTGTACAGGTACTGGCTGGCTTACTATGACCAGAACTTCAAAAACATTTACCACTTCTAATAATAATGTGACCGTACCGCGATTCAGACAGCCTGCCACTGGCTTTACAAAGGCCGGAGCTACAACACTTACAATTTCCACTACTTTTGACCGAAATTGCGGCCCTGCTCCCATAGTTTCGGGCGGAACTTTTAGTCCAACTGGTACAACAATCAATGCAACCTGTTATCCAAATAAGACTTTCAGATCAGCTACATCCGGTAGCTGGAATGTACTTTCCACATGGCAACAATCGACCGATAATGGGACAAATTGGACGACTCCTACAGCCATTCCATTAATTACAGATGGCTCGGTGACAATTCAGAGTGGGCATACAGTTACACTCACTGCCAATGCTGCGGCAAACTCTCTTACCGTTAACGGAGTGTTGAATCTGGCAACCTTTAGCCTTAACGGATCAACAATATTCACACTTGCATCGGGAGCAATACTGAAAATAAGTGATGTTTCCAATTTCCCGACAGGTTTTACTACGATTAACCTAAGTACTGGCAGTACAGTTGAGTATAACAAAACAGGAAATCAAACAGTATCACCGCGCACTTATAGCAATCTTGCTATTTCAGGCTCAGGAGTGAAAATAACTAATGGCGTTACCGTGACAGGAATTTTATCGCTGCAGGATAATGTATCTACTTCTGGTGTCATTGTCCCTAATGTTGCAAGTACAATTGTGAGATATAAAGGGACTTCGACACAATACTTATCCGATAATTTTATTCTTGGCAACAAGATTTACAGTATGATTGTAGACAATACTGCGAATGTGATTATAAACAGTAATTTTACTCTAAACAACCAACTCACTATAAATAACGGGGGAATTGTAACTATAAATCCGCAAAAATCATTAATTGTTTTTGGAGATATTGCCAATGCTACTGGCGCATCGGGTATTATAATTAAAGCTAGTTCCACTATGGCTAATGGCTCATTGATATTTCATAATACAACAGATAATCCTGTTCAGGCTACTGTTGAAATGTATTCCTCTGCCTCTTGGAATTTAGCGAATCCGGAGGGAGAAAGATTCAACTGGCAGTTTTTTGGTATTCCTGTGTATCAAATTACTGCAAGTCCAACTTTTAATGATGCTTATATACGCAAGAAGCTTGAAGCAGGCACCACACCTTTAAACCACTGGCAACAATTACAGAGTGGTTCAACCCTGCAATCATTTATCGGTTATCAAATTGCACAATCTGAAGCAACCAAATATTCTATTAGCGGAACATTAGTCAATAGTAATTTCAATTCCGGACCATTGGCCATCACAGCCGGAGCCATTTATCCCGGTCAGCATTTATTTGCCAATCCATATACTGCGGCCATCGATATTCGTCAGATTGAGTTTGGTTCGTCAATGGAAGCCAGCGTATATCTGTACAATACAGGCACATTTAGTCAGTGGAATGCAGTACCCGGTTCAAAAACTGGTGGAGCTCCCGGACAATATACCGCTGTACCTCAGCAAAATGCAGGACTATCCAACCTACCGGTACAAATACCGTCTATGGGATCCATGCTCGTAAGAGTATTGTCGGCAAATGCAAATGCATACATTAGCCTGAATTACAATTCAGTAATTATGGGAAATACCGACAGGCTGAGAACGCCTGTCGAAGAAAAAACCACTGCATCACCTGTATCTTCCACACGTATTGAAGTGGAAGGTGATAACGGAGCTGACAGAATGTGGATTATTACAAAACCATCGTATAAAAAGGATTTCGACAATGGAGGAGATGGTTATAAACATGCAGGAAGTGCGCTTTCGCCACAAATATTTGCAGTTGACAAAGCCGGCAAACTACAGGTAAATGCCACTAACGATATGAATAATCTTGTGGTTGCTTTCCAGGCTGGGCAGGACACTAAATATCAAATGAAGTTTATCCATGAAAATACAGAAGAGCATTATTCACGCATCTTACTGCACGACCTTGTTGCGAAACAGGTTGTTGATATCACTGAAAACGGCAGTATTTATAATTTCGAAGCAAGCTCAACTCCTGCTCCTGTTGAACGCTTCCTGTTAGTTAGCCAACCTGCAAACCTGCTTCCGGTTTCCGACGAAAACAGAATAAATGTATTCAGTGCACATAACAATATATATGTTTACAACCTGAGCGATTTGCCTGCAAAAGCTTACTTATTCGATGCGGCAGGACGACAGCTGAGTCAGGCTAACCTTTCAGCAAAGGGAGTAGCAGGTTTGACGGGACAACAGCACACAGTATTATTGCTGAAAGTTGTTTTAGGAGATAAAACCATCACTCAAAAAATAGTGGTTAATTAAACCAAAAGCGATATTAACAAGAGAGCATTTGTACCTAAATAATAATGGTGCAAATGCTATTTTGTTTTGTAGGCTTGAAAAAATCACAACACTGTCTGCTTTTTTTTCAGTGAACAGGGTTTTTCACAAGTAATTCTCACTAATATCAGAAACACGCATTTGAGAGGCCTGAGGCTCACATTCCCGTATATCCGGAGGAAATTCACAAGCCATTAACGCAATCATCGTTCAAAATAAAACAAAATCGTACCAATAACCATTATTAACCGCGCGAATCAACACTAAACTTTTACTTTTGCAATGTTACAATTCAGAATCATTGCATGAAAAAAATCACTATCATAGTTTTATTGCTGTTTTCATTGGTTTATACCACCTGGTCGAAACCTGTTTTTACAAAAAGTAAATATCTGATTTCAACACTTTACGATAAAAATGCAGGTGTACTTGGTTTAGGAAACGATACCTACAACATTGCATTTTATCCGAATATATCAACAAACCAGATTAATGATTCGTCGTATTGGGAGATACGAAATATCAACGGCAACGAATATACGTTCAGAAATGCAGCTACAGGAAAATACATTCGTTACGATCAGACTTTAGCCGAACGCGCAGCTTTACGACTGACCAATAATTTGCAAGCAGACAAATCCACTTCATTTTTTCTGGAACAAAAACGCACAGGAAATATTGATTATTACCTCATCACTCCCGTTACAAACACATCAAAAGCCTGGGACAGACGCACTCAATTACAGGGAAATATTTTTCCGGTTGGGGTTTATAATTCGAGTGGTTCCAACATCCAGTGTTTTGTTTTCTATGATGCAGAAGGAGTGACAGTTGCCGATGATGGAAAAATACCTGTTGCACTCCCTTCAGCCACACAGGATTTGGGCAATTACGGCACTTATCTTGACTCACTTTCGTTTGGGAATAAAATTCCTGCAATCGATAATCTTACGAACAATGTGTACCTCAGCGTGAACGAAGGTTTTCTGAATACTTTTCAGACTGTTAGGGTAAAATATGCTGCAAAGAATCCAAATCACAAGCTCTACATTAACAAGTATGCAGTTACCGACAACTCTGACATAAGACTAAACTACAGCACCGCAGGCATTATAATCGAAATCAGATACGGAAATCAGGTACTGGTTTCAGGCAAATTAATTTCCACCGGCCTGCCGGTTGTGCAACTATACACCGACGAGGATATTACTAATGTCTATAATTTAGGCAGAGCAGTTGTAACTGAACCACATATCAATACTCCAGCCGAAATCATGCTGTCGAACATCAGACTCAGAGGCGATTATGCTTCCAGAGTCGAAAAAAAATCATTCAATCTGAAACTGAAAGAGGATGATGGAGAATCTCCTGCCTACAGAAGTTTTATGGGACTCAGAAGCGACAATGCATGGATTCTGGACGCCATGTATATCGATCCAGCCCGAATGCGCAACAGAGTTTCTACCGATCTCTGGCTCGACTTTTCGAAGCCTGTGTATTATGCCCAAAACGAACCTGACATGTTTAACGGGACAAGAGGTTTTTTTGTAGAGGTATTTTTGAACAATACTTACAATGGTTTATACTGTATGACAGAAAAAATTGACCGTAAACAATTAAATCTGAAAAAATTAAAATACTCTGCCGATTCAAGTTCTGTTACGCAACGCGGAGCGTTATACAAAGCAAGCAGCTGGTCGATAGGCACACAACTCGGCAACCCAAACACATGGGGAACAAGCACTTTACCTGAATACAATAACAATTCGGAAAGCTGGACAGCCTTTGAAGTGAAATATCCTGATTTGGGCGACGGAGAACCTGTGGAATGGAAACCTGCTTACGACGCCGTAAAAGTTCCGTATTGGGAAACGCCTGATAATGAATTCAGAGCAAACATAAACACTTATTTCGATATGCCTGTATTCATCGATTATTACCTTTTTCTCGACTTAATGCTGGCCTCAGACAATCATGGCAAAAACTATTATCTTTCGGTTTATGACCAAACAGCCTCGCCAATGGTATCGCTTACACCGTGGGATTTGGATGGCGTATGGGGTCGCCGTTGGGATGGAACAACTGCCAGAACTTACGCTAACCAGTCGTTTGAAAAATACATTATTAACAACGAACCAAAACAAAATAATCTCTATCTGAGATTGATGGCCGGAAATATAGATGGATTTAACGACAAACTAAAAAAAAGATATTACGAATTAAGAGGAAGTCATTTCAATCTTGAAAGTTTAATGAATCGCTTTAATGTATATCTTCAACACTTTAAAACAAGTGGAGTAGATTTACGCGAAATAGAAAGATGGGGTATCGGAGATTTTGAAACAGAAATGACTTTTCTTTCCGATTGGATTACAACACGTTTAGACTATCTCGACAAACAATATTTGGGAAAAGCCTACACCGCAACAGATAATTTGCATGATGAATTATTCACGATAAGTCCAAATCCTGCCCGTACTGATATAAAAGTTACAGGCACAATGCCCGGAAGCATCATTGAAATACTGAATATTCAGGGTAAAACTTTACTCACTACTACAGCTTCAGGCCCGGAGATTTATATAAATATCAGAGAACTTGAGCCGGGCATATATATACTCAGAAATCAGAATAAAACCAGCAGATTTATAAAGGCTGAATAACAAAAAAATCTCTTTGTCGACATAAGCAGGACAAAGAGATTTTTTATTATTACAACCCGGGCGGTTATTTGTATTCCGCCATCAAAATCGTCTGAATTTTCGATTTGCTGTTTTTTTCCACGCTCAGCATACAGTTTTGTATGCGTTTACGAAACTTCCAGCAGGTCATTTGATTGAGACCCAGTTGATCGGAAAAATTGTATGATGAAAACTCATTACCCAGCACACACACATTGTACGCAATAAAAAAAGCCTTGTTAAGTGGAAATTTTATATTGTGGAAAATTGTATGAGCTGTAGCTGATTCCTCCTTTTTACAACGCGTACAACGCCGTGAATGCGGAGTTTTACCCTCGCAGTAATTCGTATGTCCACAACTGCGACATACAAATCCGGCTTCCCATTTCACATCAGCCACAAATTTCATAACCTTTTCTCTATCTGCAAAAAGTTCCCCGGCCTGTTGCGCTGAAATTTCTTCTTTGAATATCATTTCTTACAAAACTAATTTGTATTTTTATCTAATTTATTTGTGCAAAGATATATAAATTTCAATTAGTGATACTATACTAATTTGATTTTAATGCATTTTTTTGCACTTTTGACATACTATCACAAAGTATCTGTAAATAATTATAGTGATATTAATATAATTTAATCAGTGATACTATTGTAATTTAAATAAAAACTCATACCTTTGCAGCAATTATTCAAAACAGATAAAAAAATGAGTGAGCAAAAATTCAGTCTTATCACAGAAAAAGCGCAGACTAAACATGTCAGTATAGCGATAAACGAGCGTTATACACAGCTCAGCAATACAAGTTGCTGTCTTTCGTGTGGTGGGGCAATAAACCATGCAAAACCTCAGATTGGGGAAATATGTGTTGATCTGGGTAGCGGACGTGGCAACGATGTGATTCGTCTGGCAGAAGAAACAGGTGAAACAGGTTATGTATATGGTATTGATATTTCAGAAGGAATGATTGCAAAAGCCAAAGCAAATCTCGAAAAATTTGAAGTAAATAATGCAGAAATTATAAAGGCCGATCTTGAAAATCTTCCATTAAACGAAAACACAGTCGATCTGGTTATTTCAAACTGTACTATCAACCATGCTAATAACAAACAGGCCGTTTGGAACGAAATTTATCGCATTCTGAAACCCGGTGGCCGGTTTGTAGTGAGCGATATTTACGCCACTTCGCCCATTGCCGACGAATACCGCAACGATCCTGTAGCTGTGGCTGAATGTTGGGCTGGTGCTGTTACGAAAGAAGAATATCTGACCATGCTCGAAACCGCAGGATTTGTAAATCTGCTGATATACGAAGAATCGGCTCCATACCCTAAGGGACAGGCCGAAGTGCAAAGCTGGACAATTGAAGGAAAAACCCCTAACCCCTAAAGGGGATTTTTTCATCTGCTCTCCTTCAGGGGGACGGAGAGCATCACCACTAAAATAAGTATTTATGAAAAGTGTAGTGAAGAAAAGTTGCGCATGCAACACCAAAACCGAAGCTAAAGTTGCACAATGTTGCGCTAAGGTTTCGAACATCGTAGCTGGTTGTCATGACTAGCCAGGATTCGACTTTTCCGAAGCATTTTGCTTTGGAAAAGTCTTTTAAAAATCTTCAAATTCCAAATCTTCAAATCTTCAAATTTATATATGTCATTATCCAAACACAATATAATCACTCCGATAGCCGATTCAGAGGACTTCTTCATCGTAAATCCATTATATAATTCAGCTGATATTATTTCAAATGAAGAATTAAAAAAACTCGAACAGGAACTTGATGAAAATGGCGATTTTGCCGAACGTGGATATCTGACTGATGAAATAAAGGAAAAACGAGCCTTTAAACTGGCTTATCTCGATTTTACCGAAAAACGTGACGAAGATGAAACACAATTGTTCTTTGTGCCTAATTACTCCTGCAATTTTGCCTGTTCATACTGTTATCAGGAAGGGTACAATCCTGTACAGAAAGTCGTAAACACCGAGGTAATAGATGCTTTTTTCAACTATGTAAACACAGAGTTTGCCGGACGACGTAAATACGTGACTGTTTTTGGAGGTGAGCCACTTTTACCCGGAGAAAGCCAACGTTCCATGATACAGCATTTGCTTAAACGTTCAGTCGAAGCAAACCTCGATGTAGCTTTTGTAACCAATGGATATACCTTATCATCATATGTTGAGTTGCTTAAAACAGCGAGCATTCGTGAAGTGCAGGTTACGCTCGATGGAACAAAAGAAGTGCACGATGGTCGACGTTATCTGAAAGGCAAACAACCAACTTTCGACAGAATTGTGGAAGGAATTGATGCCTGCCTTGCTGCCGGAATCAACATTAACCTGCGTATGGTCATTGACAAGGAGAATATCGAAAATCTTGCCGGACTTTCGCGTTTTGCAATCGATCGTGGGTGGACAAAATCTCCGTTTTTCAAAACTCAGATCGGACGTAATTACGAACTACATTTTTGCAACAGTACTCCCGAAAAGCTATTCGACAGAGCTACACTTTATAAACATTTGTACGAACTGCTTAAAGTGCATCCTTATATTGCGGAATTTTATAAACCTGCTTTTTCAATTGCAAAATATATCTCCGAAAACGAGGCACTTCCGGCGCCACTGTTCGACTCTTGTCCGGCATGTAAAACCGAATGGGCTTTCGATTTTACAGGAACTATTTATTCATGCACAGCCACAGTTGGAAATAAAGGAGACGAACTCGGAACTTTTTATCCAGTAGTAACAAAAAATGAATCTGCCATCGAAAGCTGGCAAAACCGCGACATTACCACCATTGAAAAATGCAAAACCTGCGATGTAGCACTGGCTTGTGGTGGTGGCTGCGCCTCGGTGGCCAAAAATAAATTCGGACATCCAAACAATCCCGACTGTCGTCCGATAAAAGAATTACTGAGTTTGGGAGCAGCATACTATCTGAAACCTGCCCCCTAACCCCCTAAAGGGGAATAAAGGAAAGTGATTTGAAAGTATTGCTCTTTTAAACATGAACACATGAACATATTATAAATTCTAACTGTCAATGGTTTCTTAACTCCCCTTTAGGGGTTGGGGGCCGATAATTTTTATGAAAGAAATAAATGCAGCTGATTTTCAGCAGGAAGTATTAAACGGAGGAAAAGTTGTTCTGGATTTTTATTCCACAGAATGTCCTCCATGTGAAGCTTTAGCTCCAAAATTCGAAGCTATGGCTGAATTGTATGGCGAAAAAATCAAATTTCTGAAAATTTTTCGCCAGGGAAATCGCGAGCTGGCGACTGAATTAGGAGTGAGCTCCTCGCCTACTCTTCTTTTCTTCGAAAATGGGAAACAGATACTTGATACCATTAGCGGTGGCATCAAAAAATCAGAAATTGTGGAAAGGCTCGACAAAATGCTTAGCCCGAATGAAGTAACAGCCATCAAAGCCAATCAGAAAAAAACAGTTTCTGAGTATGATGTGGCAATTCTCGGTGGAGGTCCTGCTGGTTTAACTGCCGGAATTTATCTTGGTCAGGCAAAAATCAAAACAGTTCTGATCGACCCTGCACTACCAGGAGGATACATGGGAATTACACATCAGGTGTCGAATTATCCCGGTTTTGAGCAACCGCAGCCCGGTTTTATGCTGGCACATTACATGAGCGAACAGGCTAAACATACCGGAATTGATTTTAAAGTAGCTGTGGATATTACTTCTGTGGATCTGGAGAAAAAGGAAATCGTAATTGACGAGCTCGAAACCATTAAAGCCCGCAAAATCATCATTGCCACAGGTACAAGCCCGAACACAATGAATGCTCCCGGCGAAAAAGAATTCAAAGGAAAAGGTATTTCATACTGCGCCACATGCGACGCTAAATACTTTGTTGACAAAGACGTAACTGTGATTGGCGGTGGAAACTCAGCTGTGGAAGAAGCTCAATTTATCACAAAATTTGCCCGCAAAGTGACTATGGTGCATCAGTTCGATAAACTCACGGCTAACCAGACCGCCATAGAACATTTACAGTCCAACGAAAAAATTTCGGTACTCTACGAACATGAACCACGCAAATTTGAAAAACGTGATGGAAAAATGATTACCACTGTGGAGAATCTGAAAACCAAAGAGATGTACGAGCTCGAAGCAGATGGTGTATTTGTGTTTGTAGGTTTCAAACCTAACGTTTCAGTATTGGGAAATTCACTTCCCGAACTCGACAACTGGGGCTATATCAAAACCAACGAAGACCGACAGACATCCCTGCCTGACATTTATGCGGTTGGTGATATTATCGGCAAAAAATATCGTCAGATCACAACAGCGGTGGCCGATGGTACAATTGCTGCAATGACAATTTCGAAGGAGCTTTAATAAACAGTTTTGATTGAATATTGGTTTGATAATGCGGTTGGTAATTTGAGAAAATTATCAACCGTTTTTTATTCTGTGGCGTTAAAACCAATTCTCCGTCTTTGATTACTATTTTTCGATTTATTTGCCTGCAATTCAGCCAACGACTGATTAATTAACTCAAGTTGCATCCGGGTATCTTCATTAATATCATTCTGGTCGGTAAAAATCTCATCGATATATGCTTTCAGCTCTTTCATTTCATTCCGGAGTTCTTTTTCATTTTCAGCTGGCGAAACTGTTATAACCTGACGAACCGCAACAAAAGTTCGCATTATGGCCATATTTATCTGAATAGCAGTTTTAGAATTCAACACACTACTGAGCATAGCCACGCCAAGTTCGGTAAACGCATAAGGCATTTTGCGGGTACCCCCCCAACTTGATGTTCCATTTTGGAATATCAAATCAAACTCTTCTTTGGAAAGTTGAAACATAAAGTCATTTGGAAACCGCTCTGAATTTCTTTTGACCGCCTTATTTAGATTTCCGGTTGTAACCCCATACAATTCTGCTAAATCGCGGTCGAGCATTACTGACTGATTTCGAATAGTAAAAATTTTGCTTTCAATGAATGATAGTTCCATAGTATTCAGATTTTTATAACATATCGGTAAAATGCAAAAATAAACATTTTGATTTATTCTTGTAAGGTTACTCCTTCTTTATTTTAAAACGTATAGTTAAAGCTGATTCCGGTCAATCAACTTTTAACTGCTTTATACTGTTTTATTATCAAAAATAATCCGTTACATAAACAACTTCAACATATAAAACAAACAATTAATTACCAAACAATTAAATCAGCTCAAATTTAATATAGAGAAAAAATATAGTGATATTATAATAATTTATCAGTGATACTATTGTAATTCAAAAACACTTATATTACCTTTGCAGCGTCAAACAAAACACAAATCAAAAAAATAATTCTCCTTTAAGAGAACAGAAAATAAATAATTAGACTTTTATGGAAAAGATTGTAATTGTAGGAGGTGTAGCTGCAGGTGCTACAGCCGCTGCCAAAGTAAGAAGAATGTCTCCCAACGCTCAAATCACAATGCTCGAAGCAGGCCCGGATATTTCGTTTGCCAATTGCGGATTGCCGTATTACATTGGTGGTGATATCAAAAGCCGCTCGAAACTGATTCTGCAAAGTCCCGAAAGTTTCAAAGAACAATATAATGTAGATGTACACACGCATACAATTGTCACTGTGATCGATCGTGAAGCTCATCAAATAAAAGCCCGCGACACCCGCAGTGGAGATCTCAAAACCTACGAATACGACAAACTTATCCTTGCTCAGGGCGGTCGGCCAATCAAGCCTGAACTTCCGGGTGCTGATTACGAACACGTATTTACACTCTGGACATTGGAAGATATGGATAAAATTGCTCATTTCATTAATGACAATAAACCCCGCACTGCAGTAGTCGTTGGTGGTGGATTTATAGGACTCGAAATGGTGGAAGCACTTGTAAAACGTGGTTTGAATGTAAACGTAGTGGAAATGATGCCGCATGTAATGGGTGTTATGGAAGCAGAAACTGCCGGATTTATCGAAACTGAAATGCTTTCGTACGGTGTGGGCATTCATACCGGCGCTGGTGTGACTGAAATTCTGCCCCGTTCGGTAAAACTGAACAATGGCAAACAGCTTGAAGCTGATATGGTTTTGCTGTCTATTGGCGTACGTCCTACCCTGCAATTAGCCAAAGAAGCCGGTCTTGAACTTGGTGAAGCCGGTGGTTTACTAGTGAACGAATATATGCGGACTTCCGATCCTGATATTTATGCAGCCGGTGATATGGTGGAAATTGAACATCGCATCAATGGAAAAAAAGTGCGTATTCCGTTGGCCGGCCCTGCTAACCGTCAGGGACGAATTGCTGCAGAAAACGCTTTGGGCGGAAAACACCCTTACAAAGGTTCTATCGGAACTTCGATTGTACGTGTTTTCGAAGCCGTAGCCGGAACAACCGGACTTTCGCTTAAGCAAGCGCGTGCACTGGGAATTGATGCCGACGCTATTGTGGTTCACAAAGAACATCACACTTCATATTATCCCGGAGCTGAACAGGTTACAGTAATGGTTGTTTACGACAAAGCTACAGGAGTTATTCTGGGCGGACAGACAGCCGGATATGCAGGCGCCGATCGCCGTTTGGATGTAATTGCCACAGCTGCAGCAGCCAAACTTACAGTAAGCGACTTAGCCGATATCGACTACGCATATTCACCACCGCTTGGAACTGCCAATGACGCTATCAACATGGCTGCATTTACGGCCGAAAATAAGATGTCGGGCTTTAGCCCTTCAGTTACCGCTTCGGAACTGGATGACTTTGCGGAAGGAAAAAATCCTGTATATATTGATGTGCGTGATATATTTGCTTACGAAAAATCGCACATAATGGGTGCAATGCACATACCCTTGGAAATTCTGACTGAAAAACTGAGTTCCATTCCTGCAAACCGTCCGGTTATTGTGTACGACGAAACCGGCAAAAAAGGACATCAGGCACTTCGTACGCTGATTGGTGCAGGTTTCGAAGATGTAACCAACATTTCGGGTGGACATGCTTCGTTGCAGCGACAAGGCAGAGCTGTTGGCTTTAAAAATCTGAAAATTGACCTTTTGCCAATTGAGGAAAAATCTCTCGAAAAAGAGAAAACACAGAAAACTGAAGAAAAGGTTGAAACAAAACAAAAAATGGATGAAACGTCGACGCTGATTGTGGATGTGCGCACACCCGAGGAATTCAGAGGAGGCGCTGTGCCCGAAGCAATCAATATTCCGCTCGACGAATTAATGAATCGTTATCAGGAATTAGGAGAAAACACAGGTCGCGAAATAATTGTGTATTGTGCTTCGGGAGCACGTTCGGCTTACGCACAACGTATGTTGATGCAAATGGGCTACAACAATGTAAAAAATGGTGGTGGACTTCACAGCATGATGCAACGTGCCCGTACCGCTGCACAGCCAAAACAGGAAACTAAATCGGTGTCCAACGAACCTTTGATAGTGGATGTACGTTCATCTTATGAGTTTGCAAGCGGCGCATATCCGGGAGCCATCAATATCGATCTGGATGAGTTGCAAAGCCGTGTAAATGAACTGGGCAGCAAAGACCGCGACATTACACTTTATTGCGCTTCAGGAGCACGCTCGGCTTACGCACAACGCATGTTGCAGCAAATGGGCTTCAAAAACGTAAAAAATGGCGGCGGGCTCATGCACATGATGATGCGCAGATAAAACCTCACCCCTCTCCTTTACGGGAGGGGAAATTTCAAATAAAAATTATTCATAAAACTTTCGTAAAACACTCATTAAAATGAAGGCATTTAAACTATTATATATTGCAGCAATGGTTTTAATTTTAAACAGTTGCGACGATCTGGACAAATACACAAAATTTGACCTGAACTTTACGCAGGAAGTGACCATAAAAGCCTCTACTTCGGTGAATTTACCATTCAACCTGCCAACGCCACCTGTTGCTACCAATAGCGAAAGTGCCTTCAAAACAAAGAACACAAACAAAAACCTGGTAGAAGAAATCAATCTTACAAAGCTTCAATTGAAGGTGACAAGTCCGGCCGGAGAAGATTTTAGTATTCTGAAATCAATTGAAGTATTTATAATGGCTGATGGAATGACCACAGAGAAAATTGCGTGGCTCGATGCAGTTCCCGAAAACCAGTCGACCATCATTCTGAATGTTTCCGGAGCTGATCTAAAGGATTTTATTTTTGCAGATGAGTTTTCGCTGAATGTGAAAACAGTGACAGATGAAGCAAACACCCGCGATTATAAAATTGAGATAGCATCCACTTTCAATGTAAATGCGAAACTATTAGGTATCTGAATTATTTTAAAGAAAGCAAACATGCAAACATTTTTAATCATACTGCTTATAGTTATCGGCGCATTTGTTATCCTGAATATTTATGCCCGCAGAAAAATAAAAAACATGCCCAAAGTGGCCGATAGCGACAAAATCATCACGCTCACCGACAAAAATTTCAATCAGCAAATCAAGAACAAGCGTGTACTCGTCGACTTTTGGGCTGAATGGTGCGGACCGTGCAAAATGATGGCTCCCATACTCAACGAACTGGCCGAAGAACTTCCCGAAGGGCAGGCAGTGGGCAAACTTAATGTGGAAGAATATCAGTCGATGGCGCAGAAATTTCAGGTACGGGGTATTCCCACCATGATTCTTTTCGAAAACGGCAAAGAAATAAACCGTTTTGTGGGAGTGAAAACAAAGGATTTTCTGAAGAAAAATATGCAATAATTTACAATTTATCCATTTACAATTTACAATTTCCGGAATGAAAAAAATTCTTATTCTCGGTGGTGGATTTGCCGGAGTTGAAGCTGCCATCAAATTGCAAAAAACCAAAAAGTTCGACGTAACACTGGTTTCCGATCGCGATTATCTTTTCCTGTACCCCATTTCCATTTGGGTACCTGTAAGAACTTTAGACTTTGAGGATGCCAAACTACCCCTGTCGAAAATTCAGAAAAAACATGGGTTTAAGCTGATTACCGAAAAGGTAAAAAGCATACAGGCAGCCGAAAACAAGGTTGAACTTCAATCGCAGACGCTGCAATACGATTATCTGATTGTAGCATTCGGAGCTGGCAAGATGCAACCCAAAGGTGTGGAATTTACCGGTACTATTTGCGGACAACCCGACCAAACACTTGCTTATCGCAACAAACTTGATGCACTTATTGCCAAAGGTTCGGGGAAAATTGCAATTGGTTTTGGCGGAAATCCCAAGGATAAATCGGCTGTGCGTGGCGGGCCTGCATTCGAACTGGCATTCAACGTGCATCATTATCTGAAGAAAAAAGGCATCCGGCCGAATTTCGAAATTACCATGTTCGCGCCTATGGAGCAGCCCGGAGCAAAAATGGGACGCAAAGCACTGAGCATGATGGCCGACATGTTCCGCCATCAGGATATTAAAACTGCATTTGGCAAAAAAATTACCGAATTTCAGGCCGATGGAGTTGTTTTTGAAGATGATTCAAAACTACAGTCGGATCTGACCATGTTCATTGCAGCCGGCACAGGCTCACCTGTATTGAAGGAATCGGATTTGCCGCTTTCAGAATCGGGTTTTGTAAAAATAAACGACCATACACAGGTGGAAGGTTATACCAACGTGTATGCCGTTGGCGATGCTGCCGCCCTCGAAGGGCCCGACTGGAAAGCCAAACAGGGACATTTGGCAGAAGTAATGAGCCAGGTAGCAACACACAATATTCTGGCTACCGAAAGCGGATCGACAAGCCTGAAGGGCTATCAGGAGCACATTAGTATTTTGTGTATTATGGATACCGGCGATGGCGCTGCCATTGTGTACCGCGATGCAAAAAAGGAAATCATGATTCCTCTGCCTATTGTAGGGCACTGGCTTAAAAAAGCATGGGGCCTTTACGCAAAATGGAGCAAGTTGTAAAAATTTCGAATACAATTTGCTAAACATACAGCCGGATTTTACCCCTGAAGAGTAAACGATTCCTCCATCAGAGCAAAGTTTTACTCTCAGGGAGCAAACAATCCTTCCTTTCGAGGCGGTATTAACTCCAGAAGCACAAAACCATCCTTCTCGCAAGCAAAAAAAACAATGTGTTGATATTTTAATAAACAGCTTGTTTTTTATATCTTCGCAAAAAATAAATTGCGAAGACAAGCCCGTGCGATGAATACAAACACTTTACAATCGGAATTCAACAATACTGAGTCGACTGACAATCATGCAAATTTTGGTTTTACAGTAAACTCGGTGGGCTATAAATCCATTTTACCGGATGAACATTTACGCAGGGACAGTCAAATAAAAGACATTCGCTATCACTTTAAAAAAGGCCGCGTTTCCAATCAGTTCAAAGTTATTTATATTACCAAAGGGGCCGGATTTGTGAGTTTTGAGGATGGTGAAGAACTTCGTATTGAGCGCGGTATGATACTGATTATTATGCCCAATCAGAAATATCAGTACTACCACATGACCGAAACGGAATGGAAGGAATACTTTATACGTTTCGAGGCAAATGCCGTTTATTCGCAATTAATCCGATCGCTATTTACCGAAAATGAGCAAATTGTGGACGTTGGCTTCAACGAAGAGCTTGTGCGACTGTTTCAACGCTCCATCGATGTGGTTCGCAATGGTCTGAAGTCGTCGCAGGTATATCTTTCGGGCATTTTACTTCATATTCTGGGGCTTGCCATGGCCGAATCGCGCAACAAAGCCCTTGAGAAAAAGGAAATGCAAATTGCTGAACAGGCCAAAATAATTATGAATGAACAGATTTTCAGCGAAATTGACACGCATCAGATTGCCGACATGCTGAATGTCAGTTATTCTACGTTCAGACTGAACTTCCGTAAATACACAGGACATTCGCCTGCCAAATATTTTAATGATTTGCGCATCGAAAAAGCCCGCGAAATGCTTTGCGAAACCACTCATTCCATTAAGGAAATTGCTTTCAGGCTTAATTATTCCTCGTCGAACCATTTCTCGTCCATATTCAAAAAAGCCACCGGCTACTCTCCCAAAGATTACCGCTATATGCAAACGGGAGAAAGCAGCGAATAATAAACTGACCGTTATGTGGGGTTATCTTCGAAATATTATTTCTCTTTTTGTGCTTGCACCCACTATTTTCAGACGGGTAAAACGTCAGCAAAAGTTTGTGGAGAATATTCTTGAAACACTGCCCGACACATACAAACGCACTCCCTATACCGAAGACATCCGAAAAATAAAACTGTACGGCATCAGCATTCCTGCACTTATGGGCGAAGCATTTTGCAGCTTTTGTAATATTCCTTATTCGGAAAAAGAGCGATCGGCCATTACTTATTTCGCCATGCTTACAGGCCCTTTCGACGACCTTTTCGACCGACACGAAATGACCGACGCGCAAATATCGCATCTGCTCGAAATGCACGAAACCGATAACACACAGGGGAAACTTTTGCAATACTTCTTTCGCAAAGGGCTTAAAACAGCATCTCAACCGGAAACTGCACAACAAACAGCCATGCGGGTTTTTGCAGCGCAATCGGCAGCGCGGGCGCAAAAATCGGCTACAACCGAAGCTGATATTTTAAAGCAACTGAGTGATGAAAAAGGCGGAGCGTCGATGCTTTTTTACCGCTGCGCATTGCCCGGAAACAAGAAGAATCCGGACAACGAACTTGTTTATCAGCTCGGAGCAGCCGGACAACTCGCCAACGACATTTTCGATATTTATAAAGATTTACAGGAAGGCATTTATACATTTGCCAATCAATGTAAATCCATTGAAATACTGCGAAGCGAATATCAACAACAATTGCAGTGCATTGCCACACTTATTCAACAGTCAAAAAACAACGTTGAGTCAGCCAAAACATTTGCGCTGCAATGTGCTCCCGTGTTAACGCGGGCATTGGTGGCACTCGACCATTACGAAAAAGCCTGCACACATACAAACGGAAACTTCGATCCCGCCAAACTAACGCGCAAACAACTCATTTGCGACATGGAAAAACCTGCCAATATTTTTAAAATGATACATTATGCGGCAAAATGGCTCACAACTTTGTGAGAAAGCAGCTTAGCATCCCCAAAGAATCGTTTAAAATTTGTACTTTTGTAGTCCCGAAATTATTTATAAAAAACGATCCCGAAGCCGCTTCCTGCTTTCATATTTTTTACGGGAAAAGCATACGGCACGGGCTAATCTCAAATTTTAAATGGCAAGAAAGATTAAAGTACTTCCGATACTCGAAAATGTACAAATTACCGATATTGCAGCCGAAGGAAAAGCCATCGCACGCGTAAACGATGTAGTGGTGTTCGTTCCCTTTGTGGTGCCCGGCGATGTGGCCGACCTGCAGGTGACACGTAAAAAAAGTCACTTTATGGAAGCGCGCCCCATTACCATCCACCATTATTCCGACAAACGCATCGACCCTGTGTGCGAACATTTCGGAATTTGTGGAGGCTGCAAATGGCAAATGCTGCGCTACGACGAACAAATAGCACACAAACAAAAGGAAGTAACCGACAATCTGACCCGTATCGGCAAAGTTGAACTTCCGGCCATCACCCCAATTATTGGTTCGGCAAAAACGGAATTCTACCGCAACAAACTCGAATTTACCTTTTCGAACAAGCGCTGGCGTACTTACGAGGAAATGAACGAAAACAAGCAATTCGACACCATGAATGCTGTAGGTTTTCACATTCCCGGACAATTCGACAAAGTGCTCGATATCAACTATTGTTGGCTTCAGGGCAGTAAATCGAACGAACTGCGTAACGAAATTCGCCGCTACGCACTGGAAAAAGGGCTCACATTCTTCGATATACGCAATCACGAAGGTTTTTTGCGTACTATGATGGTTCGCAGCACTTCTACAGGCGAACTTATGCTGATTGTGGTCTTTTATCACGAAGATGTGGAAGCCCGCGAAGCGCTTCTCACACATTTGGCTGAAACATTCCCGGAAATTACCTCACTGCTGTATGTGATAAACTCAAAAGCAAACGACACCATTACCGATCAGGAGATTATTACATTCAAAGGTACTGATTGTATTTATGAAGAAATGGAAGGACTGAAATTTAAAATCGGGCCTAAATCATTTTATCAAACCAATTCTGAACAGGCATACGAACTTTACAAAGTAGCCCGCAACTTTGCGCAACTCACAGGTAACGAACTGGTTTACGACCTTTACACCGGCACAGGAACCATTGCAAACTTTGTGGCGCATCAGGCCCGTCAGGTAGTGGGAATCGAATATGTGCCCGAAGCCATTGAAGATGCCAAAATCAATTCAGCCATTAATAATATCGACAATACGCTGTTTTACGCCGGCGATATGAAGGACATTCTGAATGAAGATTTCATCGAAAAACATGGCCGTCCGGATGTGATTATTACCGATCCGCCGCGCGCCGGAATGCACGAGGATGTGATCGAAGCCATGCTCTTTGCCAGTCCGAAACGCATTGTGTATGTAAGTTGTAATCCCGCCACACAGGCCCGCGACCTGAATTTGCTCGATAAAGCTTACAAAGTAACTGCAGTGCAACCTGTGGATATGTTTCCGCATACCCATCATGTGGAAAATGTGGTTTTACTTGAAAAAAGAGATTTGTAAAACGAAATGAAAATCATCACGGCTCAAAATATCGATTTTCTGAAAGATGGCTGCGTGGCTACTGTCGGCTTTTTCGATGGTGTACATCGCGGTCACCGCTTTCTCATCGAAAATCTGAAAGCCAAAGCTGCTGCATCCGGATTGAAAAGTTTAGTTGTCACTTTTGCCGTTCACCCGCGCAAAGTGCTACAATCCGACTTTCAACCTTTGCTGCTTTCGTCGCTGCACGAAAAACTCGAACAGTTATCTTCCACCGGCGTTGATGCCTGTGTATTGCTCGAATTTTCGCCAGAAATGGCTCAACTTACCGCACAGCAATTTCTGAAAACCGTACTTTTCGATCGTTATCAGGTACGCGCATTACTCGTAGGCCACGATCATCGCTTTGGCCGCAATCGCGCCGAAGGTTTCGACGACTATGTACGTTATGGAGGACAAATGGGCATGAAGGTCATTCAGGCTGAACGATTTTATACCGCTGAATTTCCTCATATCAGCTCTTCGGATGTACGAAAAGCACTTCAGGAGGGCGACGTACAGAAAGCTGCCAACATACTGACTTATCCTTATGGCTTTGGCGGACATGTGGTGAATGGCTTCCGTGTGGGACGAAAAATCGGCTTCCCCACTGCCAACATAAAACCCGACGAACCCGACAAACTGATTCCTGCTTTGGGAGTTTATGAAGTATTGGTGAATATTGACAGCGAGCGGCACCGTGGCATGATGAATATCGGACACCGACCCACACTCGAAAATGGGGAGAATATCAGCATCGAAGTACATATTTTCAACTTCAACCGCGACATTTACAACACCCGCGTAGAAGTAAGTTTTGTACGACGCATTCGAAGCGAAAAGAAGTTCAGCTCTGTCGACGAACTGATTACTCAACTCGAAACCGACAAAAGCAATATACTTGAAGGAAAATAATTCCAAATGATTTTATATTAAATCAAACGGAAATAACAAATTTTTCTATCTTTGCATTGTATAACCACAAAACAATGAAAATGAGTACTGAAGAATTAAAACTACAAATTTTCCGACAAGTAGATGCCTTGGATGCAAACAAACTCAGAGAGCTCCATGGAATTATGCGCAATTTCATCAATAGCAACAAAAACATTGATGATTGGGCACAAATGAGTGATTCTGAAAAGCAAGGAATTGAAGATGCAATATCTGAACTATCTCAAGGTAAATGCATTGTACATAATGATGTAATGGCTAAATTAGCAAGAAAATTCAATCGTGCATAAAGAAATTGTTTGGTCACTACTAGCGGTCAGTGATATTGAGAATACTTTGGATTATCTTTCAGATAACTGGAATCAACAAGTAGCATTGAAATTTATATCTGAAGTTGAAAATTTACTTGCTTCAATTTCAAAGCAGCCAAAACTTTTTCCGACTATCAACAAAAAGAATAAAGTTCGAAAGTGTGTCATAACCAAACATAATACACTTTATTACAGAGAACACAACAACACTATTCAGGTTCTTCGTATCTTTGATAGCCGACAGAATCCTGAAAAATTAAATTTAAAGACATAAGATTCTCATATTAAAATGCCGACCAAAGAATACAATCTTTAGTCGGCATTTTAAATAAATACAGCAGTTACGCTTTTGGTTGCCAGTAGCAAACTTTAGGCGATTCGATAGCACCTTCAGCTTTCAGCTGTTTCATGGCTTTATCCACTTCTTTACGGTCGAGACCTGTGAGTTCAACCAACTTACCTGCGTTTATTGGCGCACCGGCTTTTTTCATTGCGTCCAATACCTGATCTTTTGTTTCCATAATGATTTTTCTTTATTGTGTTATACTAAGAGATTCGGGATTAAGAGTTTCAGGGTTTCACGTTTCAGGGTTTCACGTTTCTACCTACTCAGAACTCTGAAACTCTGAAACTCTGAAACTCTGAAACCCGGAACTCAGAACCCCAAACTATCCTTTCACGGCGTCTGAATATTCTTTCTTACTTTTTTCAGGAAATCCTGCATCCGTTCAGTATCCTTGTTTTCGATGATATCCAGAAGTATTTTCAACTCTTCACGGATATTCTCAATTTGATGCGGCGAATAAGGGTTAAACAAAATTTCTGAAAGCAGATAATCATCTTCCGAAAGCAGACCTTTGGCAATATCCATATGCCGTTTGAAAGTCGTTCCGGGTGCCTCCTGATGTTTCATTACCGAAGCAAAAACAAGCGTCGAAGCAAACGGAATTGAAAGCGAGTAAGCAATTGTTTCGTCGTGCGCATCGAAGGTATATTCAAAAATACGCAAATTCAGCGAGCCATACAAATCCTTGAAAAATGCCTTACCCATATGATCCGATTCGGAAATAATAATAGCACTTTGCGTACTCAGATTGTCGAGCGTGGCAAAAGTAGGTCCGAACATTGGGTGAGTCGACACATATCGCATTCCGGTGCTTTCGTAATACTCCTGAAGACCTGTTTTTACCGAAGCTATATCCGAAATAATACAGTTTTTGGGCAAATACGGCAATACTGTTTTAAATGCATCGATCGTATATTTCAGCGTCACACAATTGATAACCAGCTCCGGTTCAAACTCACGTATTTCCTCATATTTAGTCATACGCAAAGTATTGAATACAAACCTCAAACGTTTGGGATCAGTATCAAACAAGGCCACATCGTGCTGAATGCACATGACATCGGTGAGGAAGGTACCCATTTTTCCGGCACCAAGAACAAGAATTTTCATTTTACAAATTATAAAAATTGAGCCACAAAAGTAAGAAAAAAGGCTGTATTTCTAACACGAAACACAGCCTCATAATATTTTTCGGATACATTTACTATTTACACAATACCCAGGCAGTTTCAAAACGTTCATCCGTAAGGCGCAAATCTTCCATAAATCGGATCGCTTCTTCGCGATCGTCGAAAGACTTAACGGCCACACGATATGTTTTGATTTTCGACAAAACATGTGCGCATTCAAAATTTTCAGCTTTCAGCTTTTCGCAATAGCTATCAGCCGACTCCTGTGTTGGCAAACTTGCCACTACCACATGATAAAGTTCAGCATCGTTATTCTGCACTTCGCCTGTTTCGGTAATAGTTTCCTCAAGTTCGGGACAGGGCTCTGCCACAGAATCAGATTCCAACACTACAACTTCGGGAGTTGTTTCCGGCATTTCATTTTCGAGGAACGACAGCGACAGCAGATTTGCCGACTCGGTGCGCAACGGATCGTTTAGTTCGGGCGAAATAAACAACATACCAAACGCCAGTACAGCAGCCGCAGCATAACGCCAAACCTGCTTCGAAGGCATAGTACGCACCTGCGCATTTCGTGCAGGCATTTGAATCACTTTTGGCGATTTAATCATTACATCCTGAAGTCCCAGATTTGAAGGAATAAAACTCAAATCAGCAGCAGGAACATATAAAAGCGAGCCTTCAGCATCTTTTTCAAAAACGCCGAGTGAACCCATATTCAGATAATTCCGGTCATTCAGTTGCATTTTCATCTGAGCAACCGAATTTTCAAGAATTTCCACTGCCTTGCGATAAGTAATACCTTCGCTTCGCGCAATTTCGATGGCCAGCAAACCATCGGCATGCTGCATCAAAGGATTAAATGACACCGTACTGTACGGAGCAATTATTTTTCCGGCTTCGATGCGTGCCGACTGTCGTTGCAGCACAAAACCACCTAAACCGGGCACTACCACATACTCGTGATAGCAAAGTAATCGTTCGATATGTTCGTTTATTTTTTCCACATTGCAAAAGTAAGTCTTGCATTCGGGATAAATAATTTTTTCAACAAAAAGTTTTCAACAACTTGTTAAGCATAAAAATCATTGTATCTTTGTGTAATGAAAGGCAATTGATTAACATCAAAAACATGCCTGTATCTTCAGAATTTATACAAAGTTATCAACAACACAAAGATACCATTCAATGAAAAAAAACATTCTGATTACCGGTGGAGCAGGATTTATAGGCTCACATGTGGTAAGACTTTTCGTCACTAAGTACCCCGATTATCACATTTTCAATCTCGATGCACTGACTTATGCAGGCAATCCTGAAAACCTGAAAGATATTGAAAACGCCCCTAACTACACTTTTGTAAAAGGCGACATTACTGACGAAAAATTCATCCCTGAATTATTCCAAAAACATAATTTCGATGGAGTCATTCATTTGGCTGCTGAGTCACATGTAGATCGATCGATTACCGATCCGTTTGCCTTTATCCGCACCAATGTATTTGGCACCTGCAATTTGCTGAATGCTGCTAAAAATGCATGGAAAGAAAACTACGAAGGAAAACGTTTTTACCATATCTCAACCGATGAAGTTTACGGTGCATTGGAGTTCGACGGCAGCTTTTTCACCGAAGAAACAAGCTACGACCCACATTCACCATATTCCGCAAGTAAAGCATCGTCCGACCATTTTGTACGCGCATGGCACGATACTTACGGTTTGCCGGTAGTGGTTTCGAACTGTTCGAACAACTACGGAGCCAACCATTTTCCGGAAAAGCTGATTCCACTCGCCATTCACAATATCAAAAACAACAAACCAATTCCGGTATACGGAAAAGGTGAAAATGTGCGCGACTGGCTTTGGGTAAATGACCACGCACGTGCTATCGACATTATTTTCCACAAAGGTAAAAATGGAGAAACCTACAATATTGGCGGGCACAATGAGTGGACCAACATCGACCTGATAAAGAAACTTTGCGAAATCATGGATCGCAAATTAGGTCGCGAGCAGGGCACATCGGTTCAGTTAATCACTTTTGTAAAAGACCGTGCCGGCCACGACCTGCGTTACGCAATCGATGCTTCGAAACTCCAACGTGAACTCGGCTGGGAACCTTCACTGCAATTCGAAGAAGGACTCGAAAAAACAGTTGACTGGTATCTGGCAAATCAGGAATGGCTCGACAACGTAACAAGCGGAAATTATCAGAAATACTACGCTTCGCAATACGAGGGAAGATAATCACCAATAAGAATACACATAAAAACTCCCGGTACTTCAGTGTCGGGAGATATCTGAACTTTTAATTTCACCACTACCAATACAAATGTGACGGTCGGCATCGTAAATCACTCCAAACTGCCCCGGTGCTATTCCCTGAATTTTTTCATCAGATACCACTCTGTATCCATCGTTTGTTTTGAGAATTTTGCCTTTGGTAAACTCCGGAGTATGACGTATTTTAAAAGTAATATCAACTTCTTCTGCTAAGTCATTCCATGGGTTATCGGTAATAAAATGGAATTGCTGCATATCGAACACATTTCCGAATTGCGCATCGGCTGCAAAACCTTTCGAAGCCCATACGATATTTGCATCCACATCCTTACGAATCACGTACCACGGGCCACCCGACAATCCAAGTCCCTTTCGCTGGCCTACAGTGTGAAACCAGTAGCCATTGTGCTGTCCGAGAATTTTTCCGGTTTCGAGTTCGACAATGGGTCCCTGTTTTTCACCCAGATAACGGCGAATAAAATCGTTGTAATTCACTTTACCCAAGAAACAAATACCCTGACTATCCTGACGTTTGGCACTTGGTAAATTCGCTTCACGGGCAATGTCACGCACCTCATTTTTCATCAAATGTCCGATGGGGAACATCAGCTTCGAGACCTGTAAATGATCGATCTGAGCCAGAAAGTCTGTTTGATCCTTCACGGGATCTTTCGCAGTTGAAAGATAAGTCTTTCCATTTATTTCGGTGGTTGTAGCGTAATGTCCGGTTGCCGTTTTATCAAACAAATGACCCACACGCTGCTCAAAAACGCCGAACTTGATAAGTTTGTTGCACATCACATCCGGATTCGGAGTCAGGCCCTGCTTTACTTTACGGATGGTATAATCCACCACATTGTCCCAATAATCCTTGTGCAAATCAATTACTTCGAGTTTGCAACCATACCTGTGAGCAATGAGCGAAGCCATTTCAATATCCTCTTCGGAAGTACAATGCAAAAGTTCATCATCGTCCATTCCGATTTTTATATAAAACAAAGTAGGGTTGTACCCTGCTTCCTTCAGTATATGTACAACCACCGAGCTATCCACTCCTCCCGATAACAACGAAGCAATTTCCATTTATTTTTTGTAAAAAAGTATGATAATCAACTGTCAATTATCAACTGTCAATTATCAACTGTCAATTATCCATTAAATATAATATTCTGCCATATCCACAAGTCCCGAACGCATAGCAAACTTTGTAGCTTCATGCACATTGTTTACTTCGAGTTTACGGAAAATATTTTTTCGGTGCGTCATAATGGTATGCACACTCACAAAACGCTGTGTGGCTATTTCACGGGTTGTTTTACCCATAGCAATTTCTTTCAGTATCTCTTTTTCAGTAGCTGTGAGGACATCCTGCAACGGCTGTTTTTCAACGGTTTTAGGACTATCAAGCAGCATATTTCCAATGCGGTTACATATAAACCGGTTAGCCCTCAGCACTTCACGAATACAACTTTTTATTTCATCCAGTGAACTATCTTTCAGCAACACACTAAAATTCTGTGTATTAAACACCAGAGATCGTACAAAATCATTGCTCAGTTCATCAGAAAACACAATCCAGTCGGTTTTCGGGAAACGAAGTTGCAGAATAGCCAATTCGTCCACACTCACAAAATCAAAACGGGTATAGTCAAACAAAACGACTGCTTCGGACTTACGCACAAGCTGATTCAGTAAGTCGGCCTTTGTAGCTGAAAAATAAAATTCACCCGACAAACCAAGACTCCTCACCAAATGTTCGAATCCGTATCGTGTAATGTCCTGATTGTCGCACAATATAAAATCTCTCATCTTTCTATTTTCTTAAAACAACAGGCTGATAAAGCTGAAAGTTCTGCACACACATAAATTTTGGCATCGAGCCTTCTTTTTCGCGATAAAAAACACATGCGCAACCAAGTTCAACAGCCGTTTCGCGTAATATATTGTCACGATGTCCGGCTGAATTCATCCATTGCTGCACAACGCTTTCGGCAAAACTCAGATAAGTGTGATGTTCTATTGCTTTTCCGCTTGGTTTGTAACTGTAAAGAGCTTCCTTCGAATTGATCACATAAACCACAGTGTTGGCCTTATATTTTATCGCAAACGAATTTGCAATATTTTCAGCCGGCATTGGATTTTCGATATTACTCAAGCGATACCGGTCAGCAGGTTCTTTTCTATCTTTCTTCAAAGGATTTATGTGAGCGAAAAAGTGATCACTGAGCATATCAGCAGCATGTAGTTTTGCAGCCATTTCGAGTGCATGCTGATAGTTTAGCGATGATTTCCCCTGACTCACTCTGACTTCGTTGGTACGGAAGAAAACAGCTGCATTAAGCAGCTTGTAATCTATACTATCGAAATTAATTGTATTTTGTAATGCCTCGCACTGACGATAATTTTTATAATCATAAAGACTGTAGAAATTACTATGATCAGCAGCTATCAAAACAAATGGACAGGAAAAAATCAGATATATAAGTATTGATTTAAGCCTGTCCATAGTATATATTTTGAATGTGGTTAATATTCCCAGAGATCCTGCTCTACATTCAGCAATTCGGTTTCAATACGTTTTTGTTCTCTTCTGATACTTTCGGGATCGTTGTAAGTCTGAAGCAACATTTTATCAACCATATTCTCATCACCCAACAGATAAGTACTATATAATCGCTGAGCAAAAAATTCATCATAAGTCAAACGTTGTGTTTCATTACCATTAGGTATTACATATTGCTTTGCAAGAAAAGGACGTAATTCGTCGAACAAGTACCAACATAGGACAGAAAATCTGAAAGCTTCCCAAACACCTTCACCTTCCTTATTCTGACTTCCAACACCGGCCATATTCAGATTATACGATGTTTTGAAATATATTGGAGCAATACCAATAATTTTGGTGTACATGCGCGAATAATGCTTATTAAAAAACACAACTTCCTGAATTAGATATTTCACCTGATCCTTTGCAAAAGCCTCATAATACTGTTCATTTGAGAATTCAAAATTATTAGTTAACGGATTTCTAATTATGAACGAGTCAGTCTGAACACGCTTATCTGCTTCAATCCATCTATTTAACACAAAAAGAGAAGAAATTGTATCCTTTGGTAATGGTATTGAATAGTCTGGTTGTATGTCATTAGAACGACATCCATAAGCATTTAAACCTGAGGTAGCATTAGACTCAAGAATAACCCTGAGCAAACTTTTATATTTACCATTTGGAATTAATGGAAAAAACAGCTGATTGTTTTGTTTATCTCGCATATCGACAACTCTGTAAACAATCTTAGACCAAACGATGTCATCCTGTCTGTGATTAATTACGGCAAGAGTATCTGCAAGAGCATTTAACTCATTAGTATGAATTGCGATATTACCCTTAGCATCAAAAAACGGCAAAGGTTTTTCTTTTGAGTTTATTATCTGAGTATTTTGCGCATTTGTAATAAATACAGCTATAAAACAAATAAATATTACTATCGTCCTTTTAATTGAATTCATATTATATCACTTTTTTCAATCTATTATTATATAAACAAAGTATCATAGTGGAAAAGCATATCACTACATAATCTTCACAAATATCACATTTAACACTCTTGATTTACCATCAGGTCCTACTGCGACTATGTTGTTAAAAATCAAATTTTTATCAATTCGCATTCGTGAAAGCAAATTTGGGTCAAGGTTCGAACCATTTACATTAGACACACCCGCTCCTTCTCCAATCATCACAAACGATTTAATTTGGAAATTAGCCTTAATTACTTCCCCTTCTTCATATCCGGCAAAAAGTTTCATACCCTTTAACTTTTCTACCGACATAGAACCACTGGTAATTTGATTCCCTGAAGCATCCACCAAAAAGGCTGTTGGTTTAGGCAAGGGTTTAACTCTGTAGGTACCCCCTCCCATATTCATAGGTTTATTATCAATCTTACCAATCACCGAAATAGATATTTCACCATCTCTGGTGGGATTTATCACATATCTACCAGCACCCTTATTTTGTACAGTTGCACCTACAGCGCTTACCTGAACATTTTCATTTGCTACACCTGGCACGGAAATACTGAAATTATTATCAATACCACGATAAACCACATTTAAATCAACATTCGAAATAGTAGCAGAGGGTTCACTTACAATATATTCTGATTCGAAAGGATATGATCTTACTGTTCCATCGTTTCCAGGCAGTCTTATCTCACCCGAATATTTGTTAAGTCCCATACGTCCACCGGCAGTAAGTTCGTACATTTCAGTAGCAAGTTTCGAACCGTTTACATAGTATTCCGGACGTTTTGTGGAGTCAACAGCTGACAGTACAATACGTGCACTGTATTTTTCGCCACGGAAAACAAATTTAGAATTTGGTACCACCAGTGCTTCAATTTTGTTTACACGAAAGTCAGAAGCATCCGTTTGTCCTTTAAGGAATTGTACCAACTCGGTTTCCGTTGCACGAATATCACTCTGATATTTGGTAAGCATAGTCACCACAGCCGATACCGGCATCATTTCGAACATACTGGCTTCCCATGGTATCTTTTCATTTTTACTATTAACAACATCTGCTGTCGAAAAGAGAGTAAAGTATGTTTGTTGCTTTTTTACATTTCCTTCAAACTCTTTTACAACCAAATCTCTGAATTCGTTTATCCTTTGTTTTAGCTTTTCACCGTTTTTTTCAACAATCGCATACTGCCCAGCTACATCCAGATTGTCACGCCCTTCAATTTTACGGGCTTTGGGATCTGCTTTATCTTTGTCGGCCAACTTAACAATATCAACTTTGAAATTTTCGATATAATTAAATAAGTCATCCGATTTCTTTTGAATTTCGCGAGCTTTATCCAACCATGGACCTACTTTTTCGGGATTCTGAGAATTAAGTGCATCGAAGTCTTCGTACAATGAAGTATTACGTTGTTGTGATGATTCGATGGTAGTATGCAAACTATTATCAACCAAAGTAAAACCATTCAAAATATCGCTTGATACATTCAATGCCAACATAGCCGTCAGCACCAGATACATCATGCCAATCATTTTTTGCCTTGGGGTTTCCGGACAATTTTTTGCTCCACTCATAAGGATATCTTTTTGTTAGAAATTAAATAAATTGTACTCTGATTTTAATTCAGAGCATTCAACATATTTCCGTACACCTGATTCAGATCAGTAACCTGTTTGGCTAATTTTTCTGTTCCGAGTTTAAATGCTTCCGACTGTTGAGCAGCAACCAGTGTCGCGGCTTTGATCTTTTCAACTTCAGAGTTCACTGCAGTAAGGTCGCGTGTAACGCTGTTCACGGCCTCTGTCTGACGTGTCAGCCCTTCTGATTGAGCCTGAATATTTTTCAACTGAATTTCGTAAATTGAATTAATCGATGAAAGATTTTTGTTTATTTCGTCGATTCGTCCTGCATATGCTTTTGTATTTGTCTCGGCACTTTGCATACCCTCAGCAATCCCCTGATATGATACATTAAGCTTGCTGGCTGCTGCATTCAGACTATCCTGACTTGCCACAAATTTGCCAGTTGAAGCACTTGCAGCATCAAGATTTTTAGCAAATCCTTCGGCAGAACCAACAACTGAAGCCAAACCTGTAAGCTGTTGTGCAGTTGCTCCCAGATTTTTAATTCCTTCAGAGAGTTTTTTCACATCTTCATCACTGATGGCGTCAGAATAATCAACTTTCGGACCTGAAACGGTTTTAGTCTGACCAGCTCCTGCATTAGCTACAGGTGCTGAAGTTGTTCCTCCAGCAATATTCAGAGTTCCCTCCGATTCAAAATCAAATACCTTATGCCATTCATATTCATGGTGTGGCTTATCGAACACACCAAGCGCAAAAAGTACAGCCTCGACAGTCATACCGACTCCTAACATCAGACCCGCACCTTCGAGGTGAAGAATTTTAAACATTGCACCAATAATAACTACCGCAGCACCAAGGCTGTATGCGGCACCTACAATACGTTTGGTTGTGGGAGCATTCCACAACAAGTCGAATTTTGATTGATTCTGTGACATATTCTGTATCTTTAATTTTTAAGATCGATTGTTACTTTTTCAGGAATTATTCACCATTATATGAGCGAACACAACGGAATCCTATGTAAGGGCGACTTTCGTACTGATATTCATAAGTACGAACACCACATTGCAGGTAATATGCAATATCTTTCCATGAGCCACCTTTAACTACTTTACGTTTCAAAACGTCAGCATCGTCGGTTTTTGCATTATACTGAAAACTTGGATTCATATCTGCTACAAGTGTATTCGAAGAATTTACATAAGCTGTCGATGTCCACTCAGCCACATTTCCGGCCATATCAAACAAACCGAAATCGTTTGGAATGAAAGAAGCTACTTTCATTGTGGTTGCTCCGGTATCGTCGGTATAACTTCCACGCATTGGTTTGAAGTTAGCCATGTAACATCCTCTGCTGTCACGTACATAATTGCCACCCCATGGATAAATTCCAAGATCGCGTCCGCCACGGGCTGCATATTCCCATTCAGCTTCGGTTGGCAGGCGATAATCCTGTCCGCCAATTTTATTAGCTCCGTTGAACAACTGGGTTCTCCATTGGCAGAATGCCTGAGCCTGCTCCCATGTTACACCCACAACCGGATAATTAGTGAATCCCGGGTGCGAGAAATACATGTGCATTTTAGGATCGTTGTACGCATATTGAAAATCGCGCAACCACATGATGGTATCAGGATAAACATTTACAATTCGGGTTGAAATGAGATCACGACGCGATGTAAGTTTGCGTACGAGCGTTTCGTTTTTGATAACTCCGTTTGCGTCAATATATGAAGTATCAACCCTTACGGTTGCGTTGGCAGGATATGCACCCGTATTTACATTGTATTTGTTTTCGGGAAGTGCAGCCTGATCGTAGTTAATCCATTCGTATTTATAGGTAAGTCTTCCCGGATTAATCTGACGTTTAGCTGAAATCGCATTATCGTTCAGGAAATACATTCTGCCCAGAATTGTTTTTACAGAGTCATCCTTTGAATTCCATGGGATTTTTGCTCCCCAGTTAAGAGGTACTTTTTCAAGTTCCTGAGGCGACAGTGTTGCTAACGGATTAACTTTATCCTTATAAACTGTCAGTTTTTCGTAGCCCAGAGCCTGTGAAACAATAAGTGAACGCATGGCTATAGAATCGCGAACCCAGTGTACAAATTGCTTATACTCGTCGTTTGTAATCTCTGTTTCGTCCATCCAGAATGCATCTACTGTTACATTTATCGATTTATCACTGACTGATGCAAAAGCAGACTGATCGTTGGAGCCCATCATAAAGGAGCCTCTCTTTATAAAGACCATCCCATAGGGATTATTTTCACGAAATCCTCTGTTAAATATCGATTTCTTTGACACTCCGGTTAATTCACCGGCAGGACGCGCAGCAATAATTATCAGCAACACAGCCAGTGATATGATTGTCAGATTTTTTTTCATCATCGTGAAATATTTATTTTGAATAAAAAACTGTTATATTTAAATACATTGATTCTCCGTTGTAATATAACGGAAAATCAACGATTATAATATCCTGATACTTTTATATTTTGTTTTACTTTTTGTAAACACATACTCAAAACTATAGGCTAAAACCACTTCGTGCGATCCCCAACTCGCTGTAATTAATCTGTTTGCAGGAATATCAAATGCATAACCCACTGATAATCCACCGGCAATATTCATACCAGCCATGAGTACCACAGCATCCTGTAAACGATAAGTCATTCCTCCCCAGAATTTATTATCATACTCAAGCCTCGACCCTACTTCAATCTGAAACGAGCGAAAATCGGACTTGACAAACATTGAAGGTTTAAGTTCGTATTTGGGATTTAATAATTTTTGCTGGTAACCAGCTGTAAAATTCAGCACCCCGAACAAATCCACTTGTGAATTTGTACCCCAATCGATTGTTGGTTGTGTCAAATGCAGATACGACAATCCGCTGTACCAGTTTTTGGCAGCGTACCAGACACCCACACCTGCATCAAAATTGTTTCCAACCACACTTGTTGAGGGTATTTCCGGGTCAGAACTTATATTGTGAGACTCTCCTATTGTAATCGGATGATTTGCAACAGAATCGCCTGTAAAAGTCACACTAACAAATCCGGCCTGTAAACCTAAACTTAAAACGCCTTCGCCCAGTCGTTTTTTGTATGCATACTGAACATGAAATGACTGATTTATCAAAAATCCAAACTCATCCATAGTTACACTCAGCCCCAGTCCATGCAGAGAATTTTCCATTTTCAATGGAGAGTTAAGACTTAAAGCCGTCGTATTTCCTGCGTTCGGAATACCTACCCAGTTCAGACGATGCTGCAGGGCTAAATCAATCATTCCGCTTTCACCTACAGCTGCCGGATTGTAAGCTGTATTGTTAAACATATACTGGCTAAACCGGGCATCGAACTGCGAAAAAACAGCTCCTGAGATGAATGTCAGAAATAAAAAAATACCGAGTTTTTTCTTCATAAACGTTTTCCTGTTCAATTTCCCAAGCCAGCACAGCCTTATGAAAAGCCGGGCTATGTGATATTCAAACTGAAAATCTACAAAAAAATTGTTCCCGGATTAAAAAATTCTTACGTCAAAATGAGAAAGAACAGGCTTTTTAATTTATTCTCAGACTAATGAAAAATATTCAGTTCCGGTTTTAATACTCCTCTTCGTTAAAGAAGAAATCCTCTTTGCTGGGATAATCAGGCCATATATCTTCAATACTTTCGTATATCTCACCTTCGTCTTCAATCTCTTGTAAATTTTCAATAACTTCCAAAGGCGCACCCGAACGAATTGCGTAATCAATTAACTCATCTTTGGTAGCAGGCCAGGGGGCATCTTCGATTTTAGAAGCTAATTCCAATGTCCAATACATAGTCAACTTAATTTTAAATAATTTTTAATATAATAATAGGTTTTCAATTTTGTGCAAAAATAGGAATTTTTTTTATTATAACTATTTTTTCCAGAATATTTCTTTGTGACCTTTGTGAATGGTAAGAAACCTCGAAAGAACAAAGAAATAATCAGACAACCGATTAATGTATTTAATTATTTTAATATCAATAGGATAAAATTCATTCATCTCTACAATCCGGCGCTCGGCACGACGGGCAACTGTACGACAAATATGTGCCAGTGCCCCTTCTGCTGAACCTCCCGGAAGTATAAACTGACGAAGTTCGGGCAAATTCTGGTTCAGATTATCGATCTGAACCTCCACATTTCCGATTTCTGTTTCGCTGATTACAGAAGCTGCGTTAATATTCGTAACAGAAGTATCTGTTGCCAAATGCGAGCCCACAGCAAATAACAAATGTTGAATTTGCAAAAGAAATTCTTTGTTTTCGGCAGTATGTTCGTACGAAAGCAACAAGCCAATGTGAGAGTTCAGCTCATCGACAGTGCCATATGCTTCAATACGCATATCGCTCTTTGCCACGCGGGTCCCTCCTATCAGTCCGGTTTTGCCTTCGTCACCGGTTTTTGTATATATTTTCATTCAATTAAAAGTAAAATTCCTGATTTATATAAGCCTAACAAAAAATCAATCAAACTGTTGCTTAAAAAATCAATTTATAGTGCATTTTGTTCTGTTCAGTATTGAAAAACAAAATGCCAAATCCAAAAATATTCAGCGAACTGACCACCTGCGGATGCTTTCGTATCTGCTCCCAGGCCTTCCACATATCGTTCGACCAGTTTATATCATCAATTACCACCACTGACTTCTCAGTAATTTTTGGTATTATCAATTCAAAATAATGATTCAAAGCCTTCGATGTATGATTAGCATCAATAAATACAAAATCAAGTGCGGGACTCTTTTCAAGAAACAAAGCTAAACTGTTATCAATGTTATCCTGAATGATTTCGATGTTTTTAATACTTAGTTTATCAAAATTTCCGGCTGCTATTTTTGCAACCTGCGGACAACCTTCGAAAGTATAACACTGTGCTGAAGGCCGGGCTTTTGCCATATATGCGGTACTTATCCCCAAAGAGGTTCCAAGTTCCAGAATAGTATCAGGACGTGCTGCCCGAACCATTCGATAAAGAAGTTGCGAATATTTTGAATTATTAAGCGACCTTCGGGCCACTTTTCCTATAGTAGTTTCACGATCGACACCTGTTCCGAAATCAGTCAGATAAAATTTTTGCTGATCATTCTCTAACTCCCGCCGGAGCTTTTCAATTTCGGAATATACATAAAATGAATTCTTCTCGTAAAGCACATACTTCACAAAACTGTAAATGGCAGGTGAATGTACTCCAAAGCCAAAACTGTGACGTGCCGTTAAAATATGTCTGAGATATCTTATTAAATAATTCAAACGATTCATTTCCCGTATTATTCAGCAACAAAGGTATAAAAAATATTTAATAAATACTCACTAAAAGTCACACGAAGTAGATATTAAACTGTCAAAAAAATCACATAAAACATACACTGTGCTAAAATGCAAAAATCTCCGGCTATTTTTTTAGCGGAGATTTCTACAGAGCCAACATCATATTTACAAATAAGTTAGCTTAAAATCAGTTTAAAACAACAATTATATAGCCTGCTCGTGCACTCCGGCGACTGCCCTGCCCGATGGATCGGCATTTTTGCGAAAAGCTTCGTCCCACTCGAGTGCTATTGGCGTACTACAAGCTACCGAAGGTACCGAAGGAACACAGGCTGCAGCTGTTCCCGAAGGAAAATGATCGGCAAAAATGGTACGGTAATAATACTCCTCCTTGTTCATTGGCGGGTTAATCGGGAAGGTTTCATTCACGCGCGCCATTTGCTCATCAGTCACAAGTTGCGAGGTCATTTCCTTCAATGTATCAATCCAGTTATAGCCCACGCCGTCTGAAAACTGCTCTTTCTGACGCCAGGCGACACTTTCGGGCAAAAGATGCTCGAAAGCTTTTCGAAGAATCCATTTTTCCATTTTTCCGTTTCCGGCCATTTTATCTTTTGGATTCAGACGCATGGCCACATCCATAAATTCTTTATCGAGAAATGGTACGCGACCTTCCACACCCCAAGAAGCCAGCGATTTATTGGCACGCAAACAATCGTACATATGCAGTTTGCTTAGTTTGCGGACAGTTTCTTTATGAAATTCCTCAGCATTGGGTGCTTTGTGGAAATAAAGATAACCACCGAAAATTTCATCAGCTCCCTCGCCCGAAAGCACCATCTTCACTCCCATCGATTTTATAACACGAGCCAGAAGATACATCGGCGTACTTGCACGAACAGTGGTTACATCGTAAGTCTCGATATGATAAATCACGTCGCGGATAGCATCAAGACCTTCCTGCACAGTAAAGTGAATCTCATGATGCACAGTTCCGATATGCTCGGCTACTTTGCGGGCAGCTGCAAGGTCGGGCGAACCAACCAGTCCCACCGCAAAAGAGTGAAGCTGAGGCCACCAGGCATCTTCGGTATTACCCGATTCGATACGTTTGGCAGCATATTTTTTAGCAATAGCCGAAATAATCGATGAGTCGAGACCTCCTGAAAGAAGCACTCCATATGGCACATCAGTCATTAACTGCCGTGCTACAGCTGCTTCGAGAGCTTCGCGCAATTCATCCACGCTGCTGGTATTTTCTTTCACTGCATCAAATTCCATCCAATCGCGTGCATACCATTTTACTGGTGCACCATCGGGACTGAAATAATATTGTCCCGGCAAAAACTCTTCAATGCGGTCGCAATATCCTTCAAGCGCTTTAAGTTCTGAGGCTACGTAATAGTTTCCGGCTTCATCCCAACCCTGATAGAGTGGAATAATACCCATATGATCGCGACCTATCAGAAAAACATCTTTTTCGGTATCGTAAAGCGCAAAGGCAAAAATCCCGTTCAATTCCTCCAGAAAAGCCGAACCTTTCTCACGGTACAAAGCCAGGATTACTTCACAGTCGGACTTTGTAAGAAACTCATATTTCCCTTCGAAACGCTTACGTATTTCCTGATGATTATAAATCTCACCATTCACTGCCAGCACCAGCTTTCCATCTTTACTGTAAAGCGGTTGTTTTCCGGCTTCGGGATCGACGATAGAAAGCCGTTCGTGTGCAAGAATAGCTTTTTCGCACGAATAAACTCCCGACCAATCCGGCCCGCGGTGACGAATTTTTTTCGACATTTTAAGCACCTGAGGACGAAGCTGCGATGCATCAGTCTTTATATCAAATGTACATACTATTCCACACATATTATTTATTTGGGTTTCGTGTTTCGTGTTTCGCGTTTTGAGTCCCGGATACTATAACACGAAACGCGAAATAATTAATTTACAATATTTTATGAATATCCTCAGCTACTTTTCTTCCCAATGCGATGGCTTTTACCACCAAACTGGCTCCGATAGCTGCATCGCCGGTTGCGAAAACCTTAGCCACAGAACTTTGTCCGGCAGCATCAGTTGCCACATTGCCACGTGCATCGAATTTCACGCCGAGTTCGGTAAGCAAACCTTCCTGTACCGGGTGTACAAAACCGAGAGCAAGGAAAACCAGATCAGCTTTGATGGTTTCGGTTTTTCCGGTAGGCTTCATTTGCATGCGTCCGGTTTCGTCCTTTGCCCATTCTACTTCTTCCACAATCACTTCGGTCAGTTTGCCATTTTCGCCTTTAAAAGCTACTGTATTCAGACTCCAGCGACGCTCGCAACCTTCGAGATGCGAACTTGAGGTTTTGAGAATCTGAGGAAACTGATTTGGCCAGGGTGTGGCAGGATTTTTACCCACAGGAGGTTGCGGAAGAATTTCAATCTGAGTCACCTTTACAGCACCCTGACGTACAGAAGTTCCCACACAATCCGACCCTGTATCGCCACCACCAATTACAAGCACATGTTTGTCTTTGGCATTGATGATTTTTTTCTCGGGTACTTCTTCACCTGTAAGCAATTGGTTTTGCTGGCTGAGAAATTCCATTGCAAAATGAATTCCTTTCAGTTTACGCCCTTCGGGCTGAATGTCGCGGGGCTGTCCGGCTCCGATAGCGATACAAACCGCATCGAAATTCTTCATTATTTCCTTTCCGGCAATATCTTTTCCTACTTCAACTCCTGTACGAAACTCGATTCCCTCTTCCAGAAGCAAAGCCATGCGGCGATCGATGACATTTTTGTTGAGTTTGAAATTCGGAATGCCATAGCGAAGCAATCCTCCCAAACCTTTTTCTTTTTCGAAAACTGTCACCGAGTGTCCTTTACGGTTCAACTGCTGCGCAGCTGCCAGTCCTGCAGGCCCTGACCCTATGACGGCGACCTTTTTACCTGTGCGTGTTTTGGGAGGCTGCGCTTTTATCATTCCTTCAATAAAAGCCACTTCGGTCACTGCTGCTTCGTTTTCGCGAATGGTTACCGGAGCATCATGAAGTGCCAGAACACATGATTTTTCGCAGGGCGCAGGACAAATACGTCCGGTAAACTCAGGAAAATTATTGGTTTCCTGAAGCACTTCGAGTCCTTCCTTCCATTTTCCTCTGTAGATAAGATCCTGCCATTCGGGCATTTTATTACCCAGCGGACATGCCCAGTGGCAAAACGGAATACCACAATCCATACAACGTGAAGCCTGCAATTTGCGGTCTTCGCGGTTCAGCGTTTGTTCTACTTCGCCGAAATCGTTGATACGTTCGAAAACCGGTCGGTATCCGGCTTCCTTACGTGCTATATTTATAAATGCTTTAGGATTTCCCATATGATTTGAAGAACCCTTTTTCCCTGAAGGGGAATGACGGGTTCGTGTTTTTTAGTTTATAATTTTTTGTCTTATTATTTATTAATCAGGTTGGTTTCTGTCATCTTGGTTAATCGGTTAACACGTTAACCAGCCTCCGGACTCAGAACTCAGAACTCAGAACTAACTCAATAATCCCTTTCCACCTGAGCAATTTTCTTATTAATAGCTTCCATTTTTTCTTCCTGAAGTACTTTTTTGTACTCAATGGGCACTACTTTTATAAACTTATCCACATATTCTTTCCAGTTATCGAGAATACGTTTGGCAAGCTGACTTCCTGTGTACTTATGGTGATTCGAGATCAGAGCATGTAACTCTTTATTATCGGCACTGTCCTCCATAAGCGAGAGTTCCACCATTTCCATATTACAGTAGTAGTCGAAATCGCCGGTCTCGTCGAGCACATAAGCCACACCGCCACTCATACCGGCAGCAAAGTTACGACCTGTTTTTCCGAGCACCACAGTACGACCTCCGGTCATGTATTCGCAACAATGATCGCCTGCACCTTCAACCACCGCAATGGCACCTGAATTACGCACACAAAAACGTTCGCCAACCACACCGTTGATATAAACCTCGCCCGAAGTGGCTCCATATAATATTGTATTACCTGCAATAATGTTTTCTTCGGGATTAAAAGAGCTTTCTTCAGGTGCTTTCACTACAATTTTCCCTCCGGAAAGACCTTTACCAAGATAATCGTTTGATTCACCAACCAATTCGAAATAAACTCCTTTGCTCAGGAAAGCCCCAAAACTTTGTCCGGCAGATCCTTTGAAATAAGCCCGGATTGTATCGGCAGGTAAACCGGCCTGACCATAACGTTTGGCAATTTCGCCCGAGAGCATAGCCCCCACTGTTCGGTCGATATTGGTAATTTTCGAATGAATTTCCACCGGCATGCAAAGGTCAAGTGCAGGAAGCGATTTCTGAATCAATACCCGATCGAGCACTTTATCTATTTTATGATCCTGAGTTTTTGCATGACGAAGTACAGGATTTGCATCGCGGTTAGGCACATGCAGAATTTTTGTCAGATCGACTTTATTTGCTTTGGCATTTCCCTCAATTTTCCGGCGTTCGAGTAACTCGGCATGACCAATAATTTCGTCGAGTGAACGGAAACCGAGCTGCGCCAAATGTTCACGCACATCTTCGGCCAGGAAGCGGAAGAAATTCACCAGAAACTCATGTTTTCCTGTAAAATGTTTGCGCAGCTGAGCATCCTGGGTAGCAACCCCAACCGGACAGGTGTTCAGGTGGCATTTACGCATCATAATACAACCCAGTACCAGCAAAGCACTTGTGGCAAATCCGTATTCCTCTGCACCCAGCATGGCTGAAATCACAATATCGCGACCTGTTTTAAGCTGTCCATCGGTTTGAAGTTTTACCTGACCACGTAGATTATTGAGCACAAGTGTCTGTTGCGTTTCTGCCAGACCAATTTCCACCGGAAGTCCGGCATGCTTGATCGAACTTGACGGACTTGCTCCTGTTCCACCTTCGGCACCTGAAATCAGAATCAGATCGGCTTTGGCTTTGGCCACACCTGCAGCAATTGTTCCGACACCAGTTTCCGACACCAGTTTCACACTGATAATGGCTTTAGGATTGATATTTTTCAAATCGTAGATCAGCTGAGCAAGGTCCTCGATAGAATAAATATCGTGATGCGGCGGAGGTGAAATAAGCGAGATTCCGGGAATAGAGTGACGCGTTTTAGCGATAATTTTATCCACTTTATGTCCGGGCAACTGACCACCCTCGCCGGGTTTTGCTCCCTGTGCAATTTTAATCTGAATTTCATCAGCATTTACAAGATATTCGGCTGTGACACCAAAACGACCTGAAGCCACCTGTTTGATAGCACTACGGGTGCTGAGTCCGTCCTCACGTTTTTTGTAACGTTCGGGATCTTCACCTCCTTCACCTGTATTGCTTCGTCCGCCAATCAGGTTCATGGCAATAGCCATTGCTTCGTGCGCTTCGCGACTGATAGAACCGTAAGACATGGCTCCGGTCACAAAACGTTTCATAATATTTTCGGCAGGTTCAACTTCCGAAATATCAATCGGATTACGTTTGTAATCAATAATATCGCGAATAAAAATAAAGGAAGGTTTTTCGTCTACAATGCGGGCATATTCCTTATATTTTTCGTAACTATTTGTGCGTGTGGCAATTTGCAATCCGGCTATTGTTTCGGGATTCCAGGCGTGCTGCTCACCATCACGACGATAAGCATAAAGTCCCAGATTATAAAGTTGTTTCGGATCGCTTCCTTCTTCAGGATAAAAAGCCTCAGTGTGCGGACGAATCACTTCAGTAGCCACATCCTCAATATCAATTCCACCTATCGAAGAAGAAATTCCTTTGAAATATTTATCAAGCAATGACGAAGAAATACCAATGGCTTCGAAAATATGCGCTCCGCGATAACTGCGAAGTGTGGAATTACCCATTTTAGAAAGAACTTTCAGCAGTCCTTTATTCACAGCTTTTATATAATGTTTTTTGGCTGTATCGAAATCCATTTGAATATCGCCCGATTTTACCTTATCGTTGATAATGGCAAAGGCCATATATGGATTCACTGCATTAGCTCCGAAACCAAACAAAAGTGCAAAATGCATCACTTCGCGGGGTTCGGCCGACTCGACTACAATATCAATCTGCATACGTTTACGTTTCTGCACCAGATAAAGGTGAACAGCCGAAACTGCCAGCAATGAAGGTATTGGCGCATGCGTGGCATCCACGCCACGGTCGCTCAGCACAATGTAGTTTTTGCCATCGTCCACAGCTTTTTCCACCGACAGGCAAAGTTCCTGAATGGCCGACTCGAGACCTTTAGCTCCTTTGCGCGGATCGAAAAGCATGGGAAGCGAAATGGTGGAAAATCCTTTATACTGAATATTGCTCAGGATATCGAACTGTGTATTTGTCAACACCGGACTTTTCAGTTTCACCATTTTACAAATTTCAGGAGCAGGTTCAAGCAGATTCTGGTGTACAGAGCCGATATAACCTGTAAGCGACATTACCAACTCTTCACGAATCGGGTCGATAGGCGGATTGGTTACCTGGGCAAACTGTTGACGGAAATAATTGAACAAACGCTGAGGCTTGTCCGAAAATACCGACAAAGCCACATCATTCCCCATCGACGAGGTTGGTTCTGAACCGTCGTTAGCCATTGGAATAATTACCTTTTCCACATCTTCTTTTGAATAACCAAAAGCGTGTAAAAGTATCTCATAATCCTTCACATCATTTTTTACGCTTCGGCCTGAAGATATTTCATCCAGATTAATCAGGTTTTTGTTCAGCCATTCGCGATATGGAAAGGCTTTAGCAAGTCCTTCCTTCAGTTCACGATCGTAAAAAATCTGACCATTTTCCGTATCTACCATCAACATTTTACCAGGTTTCAGTCGTCCTTTTTCCTTAATACGGGCAGGTTCAATTTCTACTGTTCCTGTTTCTGATGCAATAATCATCAAATTATCGTGCGTCACAAGATATCGTGCAGGACGAAGTCCGTTACGATCGAGCATACCACCGGCATAGCGGCCATCGCTGAAAAGCAGTGTGGCCGGACCATCCCATGGCTCCATAAAAGTACTGTGATATTCGTAGAAAGCTTTCAGATCGTCGGAAATCGGATTTTTCGCATTCCAGCTTTCAGGCACAAGCATGGCCATTGCGTGCGGCAGACTTTTGCCTGACATTACAAGGAATTCGAGCACGTTGTCGAGACTCGCACTGTCGCTCATTCCGGGTTGTACAATTGGATAAAGCTCCTGAAGGTTTCCAAGCTGATCGGATTTCAGCACACTTTCGCGCGACTCCATCCACTGACGATTACCACGAATGGTGTTTATCTCACCATTGTGGCCCAACAAACGGAAAGGCTGTGCCAAATCCCAGGTTGGGAATGTATTGGTACTAAAACGAGAGTGAACAAGCGCAATACCACTTGTAAAATTAGCATTTGATAAATCGGGATAATAATCGCGCAACTGAAGCGAGGTAAGCATACCTTTGTAAACCATTTGTTTGGTTGAAAGGCTCACAATATAAAAACTACGTTCTTTGGCAATATTGGATTTGAGTATGGCTTTTTCAATTTTCTTGCGTACCACATAAAGTTTCAGCTCAAGTTCCTGCTGACTGTTGGCTCCTGTTACAAAAATTTGCTTGATCTGAGGTTCGTTCGATGCTGAAATTTCACCCAGAATACTGCTATTGACAGGTACATCGCGTACTGCGAGCAGGGAAAGCCCTTCCTTTTCCACCTGTTCTTTAATTACATTAAGACAATGTTCGGCTTTGGAGCTATCTTTAGGTAAAAACACAAGACCTGTTCCGTAACGCCCTTTTGCAGGTACAGCTATTCCCTGAAGCAGTATAAATTCGTGTGGAATTTGTACGAGAATTCCGGCTCCATCTCCGGTTTTATTGTCAGCACTTTCGGCACCGCGGTGCACCATATTTTCGAGTACCTGAAGACCTTTGTCCACAATCTCGTGCGACTTTTCACCATAGAGATTAAGGATCAATCCTACACCGCAGGCATCATGTTCGTTTTGGAATGAATACAGCGATTGCTGCTCATATTCATCTGTGGGTAAATAACTTGTACTAAACATACCTTTTTTTCTTTTTTATACCACAAATACCTGTATTTTAGATATTTATATTGATTTTAGTTTTATTGTTAAGAGCCAAAAATAGTGGGAAATCCAATCAAGGTTTTCCCACTTTCTTAATATAGTCAGAAGGTTGAATGAAAAACCTCTAAGAAATTACCGTATAAAGAGCAACTCTCTGTATTTAGGCAGCGTCCACATTTCATCATCCACAATGAGTTCGAGTTTATCCACGTGATAACGGATTACCTCAAAATAAGGGAGAACTTTGTCGTGATAAGCTACAGCTTTCTCGTATTCATGATCAATTTTATTAGCCACTTTACGTTCTTCAACCATTGCATCCACATTGGTTTTGATAGCAGTAAGGTGCAATGCAATTTCTTCGATCAGAGCCGAATTCATGCCCCCCAATGTTTCAAATTTCTCAGGATAAATCTTTTTGATTTTCGACACATTATCCAGCAAAAGCGACTGATAACGTGTAGCTACAGGAATAATATGATTCAAACAAAGATCGCCTAATACACGTGCTTCAATCTGAATTTTCTTGGTATAAGTTTCCCATTTCACCTCGTTACGGGCATGAAGTTCTTTTTCGGTAAGTACACCTGTTTTTGCAAAGAGCTCCACACTCTGTTTGCTGGTGTAAGCTTTATAAATTTCAGGTACCGAAGTTTCGCAATCGAGACCACGTTTGTGAGCTTCAATTTTCCACTCTTCGCTGTAACCATTTCCATCGAAACGAATAGGTTTCGAAATTTTGATATACTCTTTCAGTACTTCAAAAATGGCTTTATCTTTGGTTGCACCGGCAGCAATTTTAGCATCCACCGAAGTTTTAAACTCAATAAGCTGAGCAGCCATCGCAGCATTCAGGGCAATCATAGCCGACGAGCAGTTGGCCGACGAACCTACAGCGCGGAATTCGAAACGGTTTCCGGTAAACGCAAAAGGCGAAGTACGGTTACGGTCGGTGTTGTCGAGCAACACTTCAGGTATATGAGCAATACCAAGACTCAGACGTTTTTTATCGTCCATCACAATGGCTTCGTCGCTGGTACTGTTTTCGAGTTTGTCGAGCACTGCCGAAATCTGAGTTCCAAGGAAAGCCGATACAATGGCAGGAGGTGCTTCGTTGGCTCCGAGACGGTGTGCATTCTGAGCAGTCATAATCGAAGCTTTCAGCAAAGCATTGTTTTTATATACAGCCATCAGCGAGTTTACCACAAAAGTGATAAACTGGAGATTTTCCTGTGGTGTTTTCCCGGGAGTAAACAAGCCCACACCTGTGTTTGTACCAAGCGACCAGTTGTTATGTTTTCCCGAACCATTTACGCCTGCAAATGGTTTTTCGTGCATCAGCACGCGGAAACTATGACGACGGGCTACTTTGCGCATAAGCGACATAATCAGCAGGTTTTCGTCCACTGCCAGGTTAGTTTCACCAAAAATAGGCGCAAGTTCAAACTGATTTGGTGCAACCTCGTTGTGACGGGTTTTCAATGGAATACCATATTTGTAAGCCTCGAATTCAAGATCTTTCATAAAAGCAGCCACACGTGAGGGTACTGCACCAAAATAATGATCTTCGAGCTGCTGATTTTTTGCAGACTCATGTCCAAGCAAAGTGCGTCCGGTTAATAACAAGTCGGGACGTGTGGCATACAAACCTTCGTCGATAAGGAAATACTCCTGCTCCCAACCAAGATACGAATACACTTTCTTTACATTAGGATCGAAATACTGACATACAGCAGTAGCAGCTTTATCAACCGAGTTGAGTGCTTTCAGCAAGGGCGCCTTCAGGTCGAGCAACTCACCTGTATACGAAATAAAAATTGTTGGGATACATAGTGTATCTTCAATCACAAAAGCAGGCGACGAAGGATCCCAGGCTGTATAACCACGGGCTTCGAAAGTACTGCGGATACCACCATTAGGAAATGATGAAGCATCTGGTTCAGCCTGAGCGAGTAATTTACCCGAAAAATCTTCAATTACATTCTCGCCGGGACCGCCATCGTAATCAATAAACGAGTCGTGTTTTTCGGCAGTTCCATCAGTTAGCGGCTGAAACCAGTGCGTATAGTGTGTGGCACCAAGCTCCATAGCCCAACGACGCATACCGGCAGCCACATGGTCGGCAATACCGCGCTCGAGAGTTTGTCCATTGTCAACAGCATTTTGGATAGCCTTCATAGTGTCTTTCGACAGGTATTTGGCCATTGCCTTACGGTTAAACACATATTTCCCGTAATATTCGGGAACTCGTTGTTTGGGTGCTTCTACGCACAATGCTTTTTTCTTGAAAGCTTCCTCTACGGCTTTAAATCTTAATACTGATGACATAATTCTAATATTAATTGAATTTTATATTACTATTTTTACCTTAATAAAACTATTTCTTACTTTTTGATATTCTTTGAATGCAAAATTAAATAAAATGTCATTATTCAGGTTACCGAACAATTCGTTTTTTATAAAAACAAACCGACAATTGCACAATAACACAAAATCATTCAAATTATATTTAATTTATAAGTAAAACAATCTTTTTACTTTCATTTCAACATTCAACAGCAGAATAGACATTGAAAAAATACATCATAAACTGTTGTAACACAAAAATGATTACAAAAGTAATTAAAATGATTTGTATTTCTGACAAAAAATACGAATCGACATTGATAAGTTTACAATGTGTAGTATGATACTATAAAAAAACTGCAGCTCCTATGAAGGAGCTGCAGCGAATAAAAAATCACAAAAAGAACATTACTTTACAACTTTTACTGCAGTTGTGTTATTATTTTCCGACATTTTAATCACATAAACACCTGAAGGCAGTTCAGCATTAAAGGTATATTGATTCTGTCCTTTCACAATGCTTGCATTTACTTTGGTCAACTGAACACCCTGAATGTTATAAAGAACCAACTCTGCCACGCCATCAGCATTTGCTTCGAAATTAGCTACCACACGTCCGTTCTGAACAAATGCATTTAATTTTGAATCACTTTTCAGCGTAGAAACTGAAGTCGATGGAGAAACTTTGAAAAGTTCCCAGTTGTCGATATAAGCAGTCTTACCTGTTGAAGCACCATCCACATTATTAAACGAGAAGAAATTGGTTGCAGGAGCAGCACCGGTTGTAAATGTTTGATCAATCAACACCCATTCGTTGTTCGATTGAGGGATACTGATAGTCACATCCGGATTTGTTCCTTTTGCAAAAAATGCAAATGTACCATCCACCGATTTCACCATTGCACGAACACGGTATGTTGAATTTGCTTCCCATGCGATACTGTTCACATCCAAAGCTGCACCATCAGGCCATGTATTTGTAGTTGCTTCGAATTTTACAGCAGCAGCACCACAATAAGCTTCAGCACCATATACGATCGATTTATGTCCCCAACCTGCATACGGAGAAAGAGTATTCAAATATGGATTAGGAATTAAATTAGGAGTTCCCATAGGAACGAAACAAACAGCATCTGCTGAGCCTGTCACATCGATTTCCTTACTTAAAGTACCACTTGTTACTGTTATCTTTTGATTCAATATTGTTGCACTGTTATCGAAAGTAGCTGTAACAGTTACCGCGGCTGACACTTCTGCAGGAGTAAGAGAGCTTTTATCGAGCGTAATTCCGGTTGGAGCTGTAAGAATTGCATTAGATGTGAGATTTGCTCCACTGACAGTAAATGTTTTTTCGAGATTATCAGAATCGAAAAAGAAACTTGTAGCCGACAGACTAATCACAGGTTCGAGCACTTCTCCCAAATAATAAAGGCGGAAGTTATCGGCAAAAGCCCAGTTTACAGTACGACTTACCGATTTAAAACCAATGGTCAAAGTGCCATCTACAACAACCGCATCTACTGAATGATCGCCTGTAGCTGTAACATGCGTCTGGTTGTCGCCTGCATATATATATGTACCTGTTGTTCCGGCATCACCACCCGCACCCGCAGTCAAACGATATTTACCATTTGGCAAGCCTGTAACAACCTGAGAAATTGAGAAATCAGGCTTAGAACTGCTCCAATACTGAAAATACACATTCCCGGTTTTAAATGACGCAGGTCCGGCATCGTTACGGGTACAATACTCACTATTTGCCGCTCCGGTTTTTGTCCAGCCGGGTATCGTTTGCTGTTTGTCAGCCTGTACAGCCTCAAAGCTCGGATTTACAACATAAGGAGTCATATCATAATAATCACCAGCTTCAAAGTCAACTGTTACATTCTCGGGAGCATATGCAGAACCGGCAAAAAAAGTTGCAGATCCGACACCAACAATACCCGGAACATCATTGCCTTCAAGCAAGGCAATATAATCCATTTGAACAACAGGATCAGACCCAGAGCTGGCAGTATTGCTTGGAGTATTTTTAAACGTAAAATAAGATTGGCCTGTAACACTTAATGGTGTTGTAAATTCGCCAGACCATGTTCCGTTCTTTCCGTTACCAAGCAAAAGAGTTGTTGATCCATACTCAACTCCATTCACCGTCGATCCAATACCAAGAATAAAATTAGCAGTTGCATTACCTCCATCAACCTGACGAACAATCACTTTATATTTCTTATTAGATTTTACAGCTGCAGTCAACGGCTGAGAGAAATAGTTAGTATTGCCACTACCACGCCACACACAAACTTTTGTTCCATTAACCACATTCGCAGATGTCCCAATACGAATACCAAACTCTGCTTCTGTTACGTTAGAAGTCCATGGAGAACCAAATTTATATTTGTTTGTGGCTACAGAAGCACCCACTGTTTCAAAACTAGAATTTACAAGAAGATTATTCACGTCACTATGCGCTGTAAGATCAGCTATAACAGGAAACTGAGTGTTTGACACTGGAGTAAGCATTGTTTTATATACATTTCCTTCATAAACATATACTTTACCAGCTTTTTGCGAGAATCTCACCACACCTGTTGCTTCAGGAGTATAGGTATAAACTCCATCAGCCACCGAAATCTGAGTTCCGGCTGTGGCCTGAACTTCTAATGTATAATCTGAAGTTGTTGGGAAGAAAGTTGCTAAATCAACTGAAGTTCCTCCAAAATTTTGCAACGGAGGTAAGTAGGGAATAACGGCTGCATTTCCTACAGAAGTAATCGCAAATATAAAGATTGCGATCATAAATAAGTAAGTTTTTTTCATGATAATTAAATTTAATTGATAAGTAATTATTAAGTGTATTACGAACACAAATATATAGGGAATAAAAATGGTCAATGTAGAAAAAAAGGTCAAATAAGTGGAGCAATACTCAAAGGATCAATTTTTAAAAATGCATAATTGAATATATCTAACGGAAAAATGTACACATACAACCAAAAATCCCCACAGGCATACACCTGTGGGGATTCTTGGTTAGTATCAACTATATTCATTTCAAAAAGATCTATTTCAGCATAACAACTTTTTTCGTTTTATCCCGAAAAATGATCTCCACACTACTTCCATCGTCAGACACATTTACATTTTTCACCGGAAGTAATGATTTTGTTTTCCACTTTTCGCCCGATTTTTTCCAGAGCTGCAGCGTCACATAAATTTTCCAGTTTTTCTCTCCTGGTTCGAAGCTATCATAAGCATTTATTACCGCGCTTGCATTGCTTTCGGGATGCAGACCTGTGGAATGTACAAACTGCATTTTGCCCCACTGCTTCCAGGGAATCATGGCGAGTTGATACTGTCCGTTATCGATGATTTTCACACGTTGAGGCCCCTTATCCCAGCTAAGATCTTTTATCGGTTTCGCAAACTGAGGAAGCGCATAATGGCCCAAACGAACCTCAAACTTCCTGTTATCAGCACCGTTATTATCGTAATAAATTTTATCTACACGCAGAATACCATCGGGTAAAGTGATATCAGCCAGTTTAAATTTCAGATTCCTGTCTGTTTCCAGTTCGGCATCGCGATAAAAAACGCCGTCCTCAAATCTGCGGAAAGTATAAAGTCGCAGGGCTTCCCAATCTCCCTTTTTGTTTTTGACCACATAATTCATGGCTACTTCTCCCTTTTTGCCATCGGCCTGCCACGGGAAAGCTGTGTTGTATGCCAAACGATTGTAGTTCTCGGTACTGCGGAATTTTTGCCAGTCGCCGGCCACGGTTTCATGACACCACGAGCGCACTTCTGAGGCCCCGATATTCGGATAATTCGTAGTCAGCAAATCGGAACCCGGCTGAAATTTATTATACACCTTTCCTTTCTGCAATTCCTTTTCCCACGCTCCTTCGTTCTCCTTTTCGTTCCAGAACGGATGATTTTCGGGAACCAGCAAACCGAGGAAAATTTTACCACCCCAATATACGCTACCACGACAACTGTACATTTGTGTTGCCGGTTCGAAAGGGCCATAAAATCCGAGCGTTGGCACACCATCCTGCATAAAATCGGGGTGTGTAAAGAATTGCAGAATAGTGGAAGACGCAATACGCCTCATCCAACCCCAGTTCGTATTCTGATCTTTTTCGAAAGCCATAAGCGGGAACACAGTTGCAGCGGCATAACGGTACGAAATACTTCGTCCCCACATGTTCATTTTACCATCGAGGGCAAACATGTAAGGATAATTTGCTTCGAGATCGGCAAAATATTCACGGAATTTTGCTGCCTGTGCAGGAAAAAAGTCACCATAATATTCAGCCCACAAAATGCCATACATCTGAAAAGCCCACATGCTGTAATAATCATAGGCAGGACTGTCGTTGTACCAGCCATAACCCCGATAATGCGTCAGCGATTTATCGAGATACTCCTGCAGAAGTTTATCATTTACCTCATAACTCTGCTTTTTAAAAAAACTAAGCACGAAAATATTGAAAAACTTCCAGTTCGAATCCACCGTGGGACCATCGCCATAACTAATCATCAGTGCAGCCAGCGAATCCTTTTGTGCCTTTGTGAGTGGCTCCCAAAGCACATCGGGCGCAGCCGACATGGAAATAGCCAGCGCACCAAATTCCACCAGATTCTGACTCGGGCCACCATTGCGTGCACGATGGTTTATATACGATTCGCTTTCGGGGCGAAACAAATTACAAATCTGATGACGATAATAATCGGCTACCTTAATATTATTAAGCACTAAATCAGGATTTTCCTTCAAAAGTGGTGCAGCCACAAAAAGCGTACGGCTCAGACCTTCGAGTTTTTCGGTAGGCACCTGTCCTGCATTTCGCGGATAAGTAATTTCGTGCTGTTTGGGAAATTTCATAGCATCATCGAGCGAATGGATATAACCAAAAGCACCTTCGAGCATATAAGTGGCTGCATCTTTCCAGTGAGTACGGGTCATTCCGGTGTACGGACTGGTTTTAAAATCCGGATTCTGTAGTTTAAAGACTGACTTTTCAACCGGTGCGGCTTTCAAACAAACAATTCCTGAAAAGCTTAACCCACAGCACAACAAAATGCTGACAATAAATTCTTTCTTAATCCTCATTGATATATCATTTTAAAAGACGAACAATTAACCAAACAAAGATACTACATTCAAAATTTCCCGAATACAAAAAACATGTCAATTTGGTAGAATATCAGCCATTGAAATTTTGCTAAATCACTTTTCAGGTTATACAGAATCAACAATTCATGTTATTTCAAAAAAAAACAAACTGCCAGCATACATTTACTCTATCATATATTTCTTCGTAGCTTATCCAGAGCACAAAGGGCACATATTGACTGATAAGTTAAGCATTTAATTATTTAATCATAATCATATAATAAGGATATCTCATATCATTATTAATATGAGATATCTATGAAATATCCTTAGAATAAATATGAGACATATATGAAACATATATGGGAAAACATATAATATGTAACGAATATGATACGAAGAAGCACTCTTAATGATACCAATGCAAATATTGCCGGATTTATTTGGCATTTATTTGAAATGATTGTAAATTTGCACAAAAATTAGAATAGTGTGCAAATATTGAGCACACTACATTATAAGGTAAAAAAGATTTTAGGAATGATTGTAAAACAAACTATGAGAGGCTTTCTGAGCCTTACCGCGCATCCAACGGGCTGCGAGCAGAATGTACTGAATCAGATTGAATACGTGAAATCGAAGGCCAAAGTGAATGGTCCGAAAAAAGTACTGGTGATTGGCGCATCCACAGGTTTTGGATTGGCCTCACGCATTACGGCCGCATATGCTTCGGACGCAGCCACCATTGGAGTATTTTTCGAAAAAGAACCACAATCCGGAAAAACAGCTTCGGCTGGCTGGTACAACAGTGCTGCATTCAGTCAAGCCGCCAAAAACGATGGACTTTACGCTAAAAACATAAATGGCGACGCGTTTTCGGACGAAATAAAGCAAAAAACCATAGCACTTATCAAAGCTGATTTAGGTCAGGTGGATATGATTGTATATAGTCTGGCCTCGCCTGTACGTATGCATCCTGTCACAGGAGTTTTGCACCGCTCCACGCTGAAACCTATCGGTAATAATTTCAGCAACAAAACAGTGGATTTCCACTCGGGCAAGGTAAGCGAAGTAAGCATTGAAGCTGCCAGCGACGAGGATATTTCCAACACAATAGCCGTAATGGGTGGCGAAGACTGGGAAATGTGGATCGATGCGCTGAACGAAGCAGGTGTACTGGCCGATAATCTGTTGACACTGGCATATTCCTACACCGGACCAACGATTACCGAACCAATTTACCGCAAAGGTACCATTGGTCGCGCCAAAGATCATTTGGAAGAAACAGCGTACAAAATCACTGAAAAACTTGCTTCGAAGGGCGGAAAAGCTTACGTCTCAGTCAACAAAGCGTTGGTAACACAGGCTAGTGCAGCCATTCCGGTTATTCCGCTGTACATTTCCATCCTGTTCAAGGTAATGAAAGAAAAAGGATTGCACGAAGGTTGCATTGAACAGATGCAGCGACTTTTTGCTGAAAAACTTTATAACTCACAACACATTGTTCCACTCGACGAAGCCGGACGAATCCGCATAGACGATTGGGAAATGCGTCCCGATGTGCAACAGGAAGTGAGTGAACTTTGGGAAAATGTAACTACTGAAAATATCAGCAAAACTGCCGACCTGAAAACCTACAGCAAAGAATTTAAAAAACTCTTTGGTTTCGGATTCAAAAATGTGGACTATCACGCAGAAGTGAATGAGCTGGTAGAAATTGAAGGGTTGGTGGAAGAATAAAGGAGATGAAAATAAAAAAAGGTTGTACAAATTATGTACAACCTTTTTTGTGTGGGCGTTGACGGATTCGAACCGCCGACCCTCTGCTTGTAAGGCAGATGCTCTGAACCAGCTGAGCTAAACGCCCGTAATGTTTAAAATTAAAAAAGAAATCGGTGTGGGCGTTGACGGATTCGAACCGCCGACCCTCTGCTTGTAAGGCAGATGCTCTGAACCAGCTGAGCTAAACGCCCGATTGTTTTTTGTAGTGCCTTTCTCCAAAAGCGTTGCAAAGATACTGCTTTTTTTATTTCCGACAAGAGTTTTCAAAAAATAATTATCACACTTCCTTTCCAAAAAAATCTTTGTGCTTGTGAGTGAGATATTTTAGCTGTAAAAAATATTTTATTCATATCATAAAACTGTTATCCGCATTACAATCCATCATTCTGCCGAACCACATAATTGGCACAAACAAAAAACAGAAGTACTTAATTCTGAGATATTTTATCGTTTCAACTTATTTCCGTACCTTTGCAACCGAAATATTTGCACCCACAATTATACTTTGTGAAAAGTGTAATTGAATCAAATAAATGGAATGTAAATATCTAATATTAATAGATATAATTAAAAAGCAATGGGAAATATTGTAGCAATTGTGGGTCGCCCGAATGTGGGAAAATCGACCTTATTTAACAGGCTCACCAAAAGCAGAAGAGCCATAGTAAACGAACAAGCCGGCACCACACGCGACCGTCAGTACGGAAAAAGCGAATGGAATGGCCGCGAATTTTCAGTAATCGACACCGGTGGTTGGGTTATTAACTCGAACGATGTTTTCGAAGAACAAATCAAACATCATGTAAAACTGGCCATCGAAGAAGCCGATGTAATTCTTTTTCTGGTGGATATTCAGAACGGAATAACCGATTACGACCTCGAAGTAGCGCAAATCCTGCGTGGAAGCAAAAAGCCTGTATTACTTGTATCAAACAAAGCCGACACTTTCGACTGGCAATATAACGCAGCTGAATTTTACAAACTCGGACTTGGTGATCCTTTGATTGTTTCGGCCATAAACGGTTTGGGAACAGGAGATTTGCTCGACAAAATTCTGACTTATTTTCACCCCGAAAGCAACGATGAAGTAGAAGAAGAACTACCACGTTTTGCTGTGGTTGGTCGTCCGAATGCCGGAAAATCATCGCTTATCAATGCCTTTATTGGTGAGGAACGCACCATTGTAACTGACATTGCAGGTACTACCCGCGACACGATTTACACACGCTTCAATAAATTCGGACATGATTTTTATCTGGTTGACACTGCCGGTATCCGAAAAAAAGCCAAAGTAAACGAAGATATTGAGTATTACTCTGTGGTTCGCTCCATCAGAGCCATCGAAAACTCGGATGTTTGTATTCTGATGATAGATGCTACCCGTGGGCTCGAAAGTCAGGACCTGAATATTTTCTCGCTTATCCAGAAAAACCGCAAAGGTCTGGTGGTTTGTGTGAACAAATGGGATTTGGTTGAAAACAAACAGACAAACGATGTGAAAAACATTGAGAAAAGCATTCGTGAGCGACTGGCTCCGTTTGTGGATTTCCCGATTATTTTCACCTCGGCTACAACCAAACAACGTATTCTGAAAGTGATCGAAACTGCTTCGGCTGTGTACGAAAACAAATTCAGAAAAATACCAACAGCCAAGTTAAATGAATATCTGTTGCCTGTGATCGAAAACTATCCTCCACCGGCAATTAAAGGTAAGTATATCAAAATCAAATACATTACACAATTACCAAGCACACAGATACCTACTTTTGTATTTTTTGCTAATCTGCCTCAATATGTAAAGGAACCTTACCGTCGTTTCCTGGAGAATAAAATCCGTGCGAAATACGACTTCACAGGTACACCAATCCATGTATTTATCCGTCAGAAATAAATTTTAATACCAAAAAAATATCATATGGAACAACAGGACAATCAGCTCAATATTCAACTTTCGGAAGAAGTTGCTGAAGGAACATATTCGAATCTGGCAATTATTTCGCATTCCACATCCGAATTTGTGGTGGATTTTATCCGCATTATGCCGGGAACTCCCAAGGCAAATGTAAAATCGAGAATTATTCTTACGCCCGAACACGCCAAAAGGCTTCTTTTTGCATTGCAGGAAAATGTAGCCAAATATGAAGCGCAACACGGCAAAATAAAAATTCCTGATAATCCTGTTATTCCACCTGTACCAATGGGCTTCGGGGGTGGTGAAGCATAAATAAAAACAGGCTGTACAAATTGTACAGCCTGTTTTTTTATGGTCTTTTCTTTTTATAATACCTTCCCTGCCAAGTATTCCGGCGAATAAGCTCCTTCTCAACCTTCATTATAAACTCAAAATTTTTAAGTTTCCAGTCGGGTGCAATCAGAAATGCAGGCGGTGACTGAGACACCATACGTTCGATGGCAATTTTCGGGTTCAGCCGTTCGATAAAGTCAATCACAAGATCGATATATTCATCGGCAGTATAAAGGTGGAACCACTCCGGATGTTCAGCAAACTGATGCGCCATTTTGGTTTTCTTCACCAGTTGTAACTGATGTAATTTCAGGGCTGTAAGTGGCAGTTCAGAAACACGATCGGCGTGCGAAAGTATTTTCTGACGGTTTTCGCCCGGCAAACCCAATATCAAATGTGCTCCGGTACGAATTCCACGGGCAGCAGTAGCCTTGATAGCTTCCACAGCACAGGCGTAATCGTGTCCGCGATTGATAAATTCAAGCGTGCGGTCGTCGGTCGATTCGATACCATATTCAATCATTACATAACAACGCTTCGACAATTCAGCAAAATAATCCAGAATTTCATCATTCACGCAATCGGGTCGCGTACCGACCACAATTCCCACCACCTTTGGATGTTTTAAAGCCTCTTCGTAAATAGCTTTCAGCTTATCAATCGTATCATAAGTATTGGTGTAAGACTGAAAATATGCGAGATAAATCTGACTTTCGTATTTGTGATGAAAAAACTGTACACCTTCTTCTATTTGCTGCGTGATGCTTTTGGTGGGCTTGCAATATTCCGGACTAAATGTCTGATTATTGCAATACGTGCAACCGCCAATTCCACGCGATCCGTCGCGGTTTGGACATGTAAAGCCGGCATTTACCGATATTTTCTGAACCCTCTCGCTGAATTCATTTTTCAGTACCTGATTGTAATTCAGATATCGGTTTTCTTTATTTTGATCTATAATAAACATCGTTATTTGTTTTTTTGTGTTTCGCGTTTCGCGTTTCGCGTTCTGAGTTCTGAGTTCTGAGTTCTGAATTAATTAGTCAATCAGTTTTGTTATCATAGTCGGTAGTATTAAATAGTAAATGGTAAATGACGAAATAGTAAATTATCAATTCTGCATTATCAACTGTCAATTATGCATTGTCAACTGCTTTGTTTAATCAACCATCGCACCCGCTTTTCTTTTTCGTCCCACAAGATAAATTCCGGCCAACACAACAGCACCTCCGGCAATTTCGGTTAAAGTAAGTACTTCACCAAGCACAGGCACTGAAAAAATGGCTGTAAAAACCGTCTGACTAAGCAAACCCACCGAGGCAACTGTCGGTTTTATATGACCGAGCGCCTGATTAATGGCCAGCCAACCCAAAACCTGAGGTACCAAACCAAGCGCAGCCAGATACCACCATGTATGCGTTTCGAATCCTGTAAGCTGCGCACCTGATATGAAAGCAATAATTGCCAGTACAATGGTACTCGACAACATTGATATAGCGGTAAAACTGAAAGTATCGAGTGTGTTGCGTCCTTTTCGTACTGTGAGCAGATAAGCGCCATAAAATGCACTTGCGGCAATGGCCAGCAAACTTCCGGTATTGAGTTTTGCCTGCATTATATCCTCAAAACCCACAATCAGTACCACTCCAACCAGTGAAAGTGCCGTTCCCCACCAGAATATTTTTCCGGGCTTTTCCTTCATAAACATTAAAGCTCCGAGTCCGACCCACACGGGTGCCAGATTGGCCAGCAAAGTGGAAATGGTAGCTTTCGACAGCATTATGGAGGTATTCCACAGAGCAATATCCGACGCAAACAGCACCCCACATATCACAGCAATCAGAACTCCGAATTTATCAGTGACAGGCTTGCGAAAATACAGCCACACAGGAATAATGCCAAGTGTTCCGAAAAACATCCGGTAGAAACCTGAGCTCACACCACTTACTCCGGCAAGTTTCACCAGAATGGCCGACCACGAGATGCAAAACACTCCGAAGAAAAGTAAAAAATAATGCAGCCAGGAACTGTTCTTATTCATTTATTGGGTAAATTTATTCTGAAAACGACTGCAAAAGTAATTCTTTTTTGATGCTTCACATTTCACAGTCAGAACTGATAACAATATTTTCACAAAAAAGGTTTTACGGGAAAACCGGGAAATTGAGCTGAAATGTTTTAAAAAAGGCTATCCCCGTAGAAAACAAGGATAGCCTGCACAATAAAACCAACAGAAAATAAAAAGTTATTCGAACACCAGTTTATCAACTTCTTTCCAGTTTACTACTTTCCAGAACGATTTGATATAGGCTGCGCGTTTCGACTGATACTTAAGGTAATATGCATGTTCCCAAACGTCGAGTGCAAGTACAGGTTTACCTTTTTCCTTAACTTCCTTCATCAGCGGATTGTCCTGATTAGGGGTCGACATTATACTGAGTTTTCCTTTTTTATCCACCAAAAGCCATGCCCAACCCGATCCGAAACGCGTGGTGGCAGCTTTTTCGAATTCAGCTTTAAATTTATCCACACTACCAAAAGTTTCGGTAATTTTTTTCTCTAAACGTGCCGACATGGGTGAAGTGCCTTCGGGAGCCAGCAAATTCCAGAATAATGAGTGATTGTAATGTCCTCCACCATTATTTCTCACTGCGGTACGAATATCGGCAGGCAAAGCATTGATATTCGAAATAAGCGAATTTAAATCCTTGTTTTGCAGTTTAGGATATTTCGAAAGCGCATTGTTGAGGTTATTCACATAAGCTGCATGATGATTATTCAGGTGAATGTACATAGTTGTGCTGTCGATATAAGGTTCGAGCGCACCATAACCAAAACCCAGCGTTGGTAATGTAAATTGTGCTGAAGCAAACATTGCTGCAAGCCATACTGCGATTGTAACTATAATCTGTTTCATATGTAAGATATTTTTTAGTTTTGTCTGAAACCGGTTCGTGAATCTGAAGAACTGTTTCGCTTTTAGTTAAACCTTTAATTATTCAGAATTTAAAAAGTCAAATTCATTACAGAGATAACAAGACTAAGCATACTTTGTTCAAATTGCAAAAACCAATTTCAATACAGATATGAAAGAAAATGCTGTTTCAAAATTATTTCGGGACCTTTTTCAATTCTTTTTTTTTCCTTTTAACCTTTGATTTGTACTTTTCAGAGAGTTTGTACGTTATTCATTTCAGGAAAAATTCCGAACCTACAGTCGCTTAATTACTTATTGTATCAATGGCGGAAAATAAGTATATTTGCGGGTTAAATTAAGACTTTTCAAATGATTGACTATATAAAAGGTGAAATCGCTGAACTCACGCCTGCCACGGTGGTTATTGACACTGCCGGAATAGGCTATTGCATCCACATCAGTCTGCCTACATTTTCGGTACTTCAGGGTCGTAAGGAAGCAAAACTCTTTGTGTACGAAGTAATTCGCGAAGATGCACATTTGCTTTACGGTTTCACTAATCAGGCTGAGCGACAGTTATTTCTGTTGCTTATTTCCGTATCGGGGGTAGGTGCCAATACGGCCCGCATGATCATGTCGTCGTACTCGGCAGCCGAAATACAGGAAATGATAGCCACAGGCAATGTGACCGCCCTGAACGCCATAAAAGGCATAGGCGCAAAAACGGCTCAGCGCATTATTGTCGATCTGAAAGATAAAATCATGAAGGTAGCCGGAATGGAAAGCAACGAACAGCTACTATTTGCTACTGCTGCCAACCCGGTAAAAGACGAAGCTGTATCGGCGCTCGTGATGCTTGGTTTTGCAGCCAATGCTTCACAAAAAGTAATCGACAGTATACTGAAAAAAGAACCTACTTTAAAAGTGGAACAACTTATAAAACTTGCACTTAAAATGCTTTAAAAGATTTAAATAACATTTTATTGTAAAAAACCTGAGCATTTACTTTTATACGAAAAATTACGAATCAACATTTTCATTCGTTCAGAATTAAAACACTGCTGTACCGACTTTTTTATGCTAAATATTAAAAGAATAATTCCCTTTCTGATTTTATCCATCATCCTTGCAGGATCGGCTTTTGCCATCAATTCAGTACTGGACATGCACGAACCGGATATTAGACAGGAACCTGCTATGCCTGCCCCACCCGATTCGGTACCCGTATTTCGTCAGAAAAGTTTCGAACACAATACTGCAGCCGATCTGAGCACCAGCTATCCGCTCGAAAAAAGTCAGCCCGAAAATATTAAATCGGTAGTGGAATACGATCCCGCCACCGGAAATTATATATTCAAAACCTACGCAGGAAGCATGGAAATCGCCACTCCGTTTATGATGACCGGCGAAGAGTACAAAAAATTTTCAGCTAAAAAGGAAATTCAGGATTACTGGAAAGAAAAAAACGCCTCTGCTCCTGTCAATAACGAAGATAAGTTTTCGGTGTCCGACATGAAATTCAATATCGGTCCTGCCGATAAAGTTTTTGGCCCCGGCGGTGTACAGATCAAGACACAGGGTTCGTCGGAAATTATTCTGGGCGTGAAGCACAACCGTGTGGAAAACCCTGCACTTACCGAACGTCAGCGATCGAACTTTGTACCACAGTTCGATATGAAAATTCAGATGAACGTAAACGGCTCTGTGGGCGACAAAGTGAACTTCGGAATGAATTACAACACCGAATCGTCGTTCGAATTCGACCAGCAAATGGTAAAACTTGCCTACAAAGGTAAGGAAGACGACATTATCAAAAACATACAGGCCGGTAATGTAAGCATGCAGCTCAACAGTTCGCTTATTAGCGGAAGCACAGCACTTTTCGGGGTAAAAACTGACCTGCAATTTGGCAAATTGAGCATTTCGGCAGTGGCTTCGCAACAGGAATCGGAAACAAAAACCGTAAGTTCCAAAGGAGGTGCGCAAACTACCGAATTTGAAGTGAATGCTGACAATTATGACGAAAACCGCCACTTCTTTATCGGACATTTCTTCCGCGAAAATTTTGAAAACTCGGTAAGCAAACTGCCTGTGATTACCTCTGGTGTCACTGTCAACCGTGTGGAAGTGTGGATTACCAACAAAAGAGCAAACTACGATCAGGCGCGTAACATTGTGGCTTTTATGGACCTGGGTGAATCCGACAGAATCGACAACACACACTGGACAAAAAATGCGAATATAACCGTACCTTCGAACAATGCCAACTCGCTTTACAGCGAAATCACCGGAATAGCGGGAGTCCGGAATATACAAACTACCAACTCGGTATTGAATGACAATTTTGGTTCGTTTGGCGTATCGGGTGGCGAGGATTACGAAAAAATTGAAAGTGCCCGCAAACTCGATCCTTCAGAATATACCCTGAACAACAGTCTGGGTATCATTTCGTTGAAATCGGCACTCAATCCCGACGAAATTCTCGGGGTGGCTTACGAATACAATTACAGAGGAAAAATATATCAGGTAGGGGAATTTTCGACCGACCCTATCGAAGCTCCGAATGCCCTTGTTGTAAAATTGCTGAAAGGAACCACACAATCGCCTCAGTTGGCTATATGGGATTTGATGCTCAAAAACGTGTACTATCTAGGCTCAATGCAAATACAAAAGGATAATTTCAACCTGCGTATTGTTTACCGCAACGACTCGGTTGGTACCGACATGCAATATCTGACCGAAGGTGGCCCGGATGTAAAAAACAAGCTTTTACTCAGGGTTTTGAATCTCGACAGACTTGATGTCAAAAACAACGAGAATCCGGATGGAATCTTTGACTACATCGAAGGCATTACTGCTTTGTCTTCGTCAGGGCGAATTATGTTCCCTGTACTCGAACCATTCGGCAAAAATCTGAAGGATAAATTCGGCCCCGGATTTGAAACAGTGGCTGAGAAATATATTTTCCAGGAACTTTACGATTCGACACTTGTGGTTGCTCAGGAGCTGAGCGAAAAAAATAAATTCCGTTTAGTTGGTGAATACAAATCATCGGGCGGTTCGGAAATCAGACTGAATGCCATGAATGTGCCACGCGGTTCGGTGACTGTAACAGCCGGGGGGGCCACACTTACCGAAAATGTGGACTACACAGTTGACTACACCATGGGAACTGTAAACATTCTGAATCAATCGATTCTGGAATCAGGCACCAATATCGACGTAAAACTTGAAAACCAGTCGATGTTCAGCATGCAGCGTAAATCGCTTGTTGGTACACATCTCGAATATCAGTTCAGTAAAGACTTCAGCATTGGTGGTACAATTATGCATTTATCGGAAAAACCGCTGACAACCAAAGTAAATACAGGCAACGAACCAATTTCAAATACCATTTGGGGGCTGAATACTTCGTGGCGTACCGAATCGCAATGGCTTACCAATATGCTCGATAAACTGCCTTTTGTGAATGCCACCAAGCCATCGACCATTGCTCTGAATGCGGAATTTGCTCAGCTTATTCCGGGGCATTCAAAAATTGTGGGACGTCAGGGAATGGCATATCTCGACGACTTCGAATCGACAAAAACAACCATCGATATTCATTATCCGGTAAACTGGTACCTTGCTTCTACTCCATTCAATCCTGACCCGAATCCGGGCGATGCTTATTTCAAGGAAGCTGCTGCACAGGGAATTGATTACGGTAAAAACAGAGCTTTGCTTTCGTGGTATTATGTGGATCAGATTCTGAATTCGCTCAACCCCGGACGTTCGACCCCTATCAACCTACGTAACAATGTAGAATCGCAATCGAACCATTATACCCGCGATGTGCTTATCAAGGAAGTTTTCCCTAACCGCAGTCAGCTGATTACCGAAAGGGCATTGCTTACGGTTATGAATCTTTCGTACTACCCAACCGAACGCGGCCCTTACAACCTTGATGTGGACGGAATGGATCAGAATGGTTATTTGATGAATCCAAAGAGTCGCTGGGGCGGTATTATGCGCAAACTCGACGCTACCGATTTTGAAACTTCCAACATCGAATATATCGAATTCTGGATGATGGATCCTTTTATTTACGACAAGGACCGCACTGATAAGGGAGGCGATTTATACTTTAACCTTGGTGATATCAGCGAAGATGTACTCAAGGATGGAAAGAAATTCTTCGAGCACGGACTTCCGGTGGATGGCGACGAAACCAAGACCGAAACAACCGTTTGGGGTCGTGTACCCAAAACCCAATCGACAATTACAGCCTTCGACAATACTCCCGGTGCGAGGAAATATCAGGATGTGGGTTTGAACGGGCTTAATACAGAACAGGAATTCCTGTTTCCGGTTTACAAGGACTATGTAGATGCTGTAACAGCAAAACTGAGTCCGGATGCACGTCAACGCATGTCCGAAGATCCGTTTTCGCCACTCAACGACCCTGCAGGCGACAATTACCGCTTCTACAAAAGTACAGAATATGACAATGCCGATGCCGACATTCTGACCCGCTATAAACGTTATAACGGGACCGAAGGAAACTCTCCCGATGCTACCGAAACCACTGAAGAGTACACCACTACGGCCACTTCGTTGCCCGACATGGAAGATGCAAACAACGATAACACTTTGAACGAGTACGAAAAATACTTCCAGTACAAGGTGGCAATTCGCAAAGATTCGATGGAAGTTGGTCGTAACTTTATTACCGACAGTTATACTTCGAATGTAAATCTTGCCAATGGTAATGTGGAAGCTGTCACCTGGTATCAGTTTAAAATACCAATCCGAGCACATCAGGATAAAGTTGGTAATATCCGGAACTTTAAATCGATCAGATTTATTCGTATGTTTATGACCGATTTTGAGCAGGAAAAACACTTACGTTTTGCAACGCTCGAACTGGTTCGTGGCGAATGGCGCAACTACAGCAAAGCAATGAATATGCCCGGCACTGCTCCTGTTTCGAACGGAAAACTGGATGTTCAGGCCGTCAATATTGAGGAAAATTCAGACAAAACACCTGTAAACTATATTTTACCTCCGGGCATTACACGTGAAACCGATCCCGGACAAATAGCCATGATTAAGCTCAATGAGCAGGCAATGGTTATGAAAGTCAACAACCTGGCTCCCAACGATGCACGTGCGGTTTATAAAAACACAGCCTACGACATGCGTCAGTACAAACGCCTTCAGATGTTTGTACATGCTGAAAAAATGGCCGATGATGTGAACGCTCTGAACGATTACGATCTTTCGTGCTTTGTTCGTTTGGGAACCGACATGGTAAACAACTATTACGAATACGAAATTCCGTTGCGACTCACACCTGCCGGCATTTATCAGGATACCGACACCGACCGTGAAATTGTATGGCCAAAGGAAAACATGTTCGACTTCCCGTTCCAGGTGCTTACCGAAGCTAAATTAGCCCGTAACCGTGCCAAACAGGACGGATCGTATGTGTCCGACATGGTACCATTTTATCACAATGGAAAAAATAAAATCCGCGTGGTGGGAAATCCGACTCTTTCGGATGTGCAAAATATCATGATCGGTATCCGTAACAATTCCACCCGTGGCGAAATAAAATCAGGTGAAATCTGGGTGAACGAATTACGCATGACTGAGTTTGACGAATCAGGTGGTTCGGCTGCCATGGCCAATCTGTCGGTTGGTTTATCCGACCTTGGTTCGGTAAATCTTTCGGGACGACTCGAAACTGCAGGTTACGGAAGCATCGAAAGCAATGTAATGGACAGACGAATGGACGATTTGTATCAAATGAATTTTTCCACAAGTCTTGATCTGGGACGCTTCCTGCCCGAAAAAGCAAAAATTCAGTTGCCTGCATATTTCTCTTACACCAACGAAACACTTACGCCGAAATACAATCCGCTCGATCAGGATGTATTGCTCGACGAAGCACTCGATGTGTACACACGTCAGGAAGACCGCGATACACTGCTGATGCAATCGCAAACTGTCAGCACCACCAAGAGCTTTAATATTTCCTCGGCCAGAGTCAATATTAAAAGTAAAAAACCGCAATTCTACGACCCGGCGAATGTGACATTTACATACGCATACAGCGAAAACAATCAGCATAATCCGGAAGTGAAAGAGAACATGGTAAAGCAGGAACGTGCAGCCATAAACTACAGTTATTCGTTTACCGGACAACCTGTGGAACCGTTCAAAACAGTAAAAGCGCTCGATAAACCTGCACTGAAAATTTTCAAGGAATTTAATTTCAACTATCTTCCATCGTCGGTAAGTTTTAATACAGACATGAACAGACAGTTCTCAAAAGTTGAACTCCGCGATTTGGGAGGATTTGCCTCTGCCGAAAACTTCGATCTGAATTTCAGCAAGGACTTTATGTGGAACCGCAATTTCTCCATAAACTGGGATTTGACACGTACGCTGCGTTTCAGTCTGCAAACTGCCATGAATGCCAATATCGAGGAACCTTATTATACACCTGAATTCGGACGCGAACATTATGATATGTGGCGCGATTCGGTAATAGCCGGTATCCGCAAGCTCGGAAATCCATACACCTACAATCAGGTATTTACAGCATCTTGGTCAATTCCGATCAACAAAATTCCTTTGCTCGACTGGATTACAGCCAATGTGTCGTACAATTCGAACTACAGCTGGAACCGGACTGCTCTTATCGATGGTGAAAATGTAGGTAATATTGCCACATCAATGGGTGCATGGAGTGGCGACGGTCAGTTAAACTTCGAGAATCTTTACAACAAATCGAAATATCTGAAAGATGTAAACCGTCGATATGCAATACAGCAACCTGCTAATCTGAAATTTCAGCCACGCACTTTTAGTCAGGTATTTAAACTTGAAAAAGATAAAAAGCTGACTGTAAATCACCGTTTGGGTTCTGATAAATTCGATTTCTCGGCCAAAGATAAAAACGGAAAAACTGTATTGCTTAAATATAAAACTGTCAACCCAACCACTGTTGAACTGACTCCGGACTTTGATATGGACAGCGTACAGCTTACCATTGTATCGAAAGATCCGAACTACAGAACGCCATCGCAAAAAGCTGTGGATTTCACATCACGCTTCCTGATGATGGTGCGCAGAGCATCGGTGTCGTATCGTCAGACAAATAGCATGACGCTTCCTGGATTCACTCCTCAACCGGGATTCCTTGGCCAGCAAAAGGATCAAAACAACATGTTTGCTCCCGGCTATGCTTTTGCTTTCGGTTTCTTCGACGATAATACCATCGACGATATGGCAAACAAAGGTTGGCTATATAAAAATCCTGAACTTGTAAACCCTGCTGCTTTGGCCAATACATCCGATTTGGATATTAAAGCCAGCGTAGAACCCATTCCGGGAATGAAAATTGAACTGAACGCCAAACGATATACTGCAGGAAATACAAACATTCAGTACATGTTCGACGGCATGCCCCGCACTTTCAGCGGAAGCTATAACATTACTCAGATTTCTATTGCCACTGCGTTTACCAAAACGGGAAATGCCGAACAAAACTATGCCTCAGAAGTATTCGACCAGTTCCTTGCCAATCGTCAGAAAATGGCCGACCGACTGATAAGCGATTTGAGAAACACTAAATATCCGACTACCGGATTCTTTAGCGACGATGCCACTATCAAAGGTCAGCCATTCGATCCGGCAAAGAGTAAATACAGTCTCAATTCGCCCGATGTGCTTATCCCATCTTTCCTGGCTGCATATACCGGACGCGACATCAACACGGTAAATAAAAATCCGTTCCTATCCATTCTCGAAATTTTGCCCAACTGGCGATTGAACTACGATGGACTTTCGCGCATTGGTTGGATTCAGGACAAATTCCGTTCGGTAAGCATTACACATGCTTATACCAGTCGTTATAGCGTTGGTAACTACAGTTCCTACGCTACCTGGGTAGCCATGGGCGACGATGATTCTGCTTTGGGTTACATTCGCGAAGAAAGCACAGGTAACCCGATTCCTTCGATGCCTTACGAAATATCCACTGTGTCGCTCAACGAACAGTTTGCTCCGCTTATCGGAATTAATGCTGCGTTGAAAAACAGCATGACAACCAAACTGGAATATCGCAAACAGCGCAATCTGTCGCTCAACCTGAATAGTACACAGTTGATCGAATCAAGTTCCGACGAGTTTGTAGTTGGCTTTGGTTATTTACTTAAAGACTTTGATGTGATTCTGAAACTCAAAAACGACGGACAGTCGCGTATCAAAAACGACCTGAAACTGAATGCCGATCTTTCGTACAAGGATATCAAATCGCTGCTTCGTAAAATCAACGAAAATGTGACTCAGGCCTCCAGCGGTAATAAAATGTTCAGTCTGAAAATTATGGCCGATTATGTATTCAGCTCGAAAGTAAATATTCAGCTGTTCTTCGACCGTCAGACCACATCGCCGCTTATCTCGTCGACTTATCCTGTTTCGGCCACTAACTTTGGTATGAGCTTTAAGTTTATGCTGACAAGATAAAAACATGTACGATTTAAACATTTACAATTTACTATTTAATTGTATCTACTCTTAAACCGATAAACCAATTGACTGATTAACAAACTAACAAATCAACTGATTCACCAATCAACATTACACTAAACTATGAATATCCGTTCAATCTGTGTGCAGCCCGAAACGCAAAAGCTTCTTAATAAAATCAAATTCAAATGAACAAACTTTCATATATTCATGTTGAATGATTAGTTTTGTCAAAAATACGAATTACATGAAAAGGAAAATAATTTTATCGTTATTAGTGCTGATAAGTACCACAGCACTTTTTTCGCAGATATTCGAACCCATAAAATGGAGTTTCGAACTCAAAAACACCGGTAAAACAACCGCAGACATTATCCTGAAAGCTACGATTGACGAAGGCTGGCATTTATACGGAATGAATATTCCTGAAGGTGGCCCGCGCCCCACTTCATTCGTATTCGAAGGTGTGCAGAATGCCAAACTCGAAGGAAAAGTGCAGTCGCAATCTAAACTGAAAGAGGTTTACGACCCCAACTTCGACATGAAACTGAACTGGTATGCTAACCAGGCTGTGTTTGTGCAGAAAATTTCATTTACCGATGCAGCCAAAGTACGCGTAACTGGTTACGTGGAGTTTATGGCTTGCGACGACCAAAGCTGTTTGCCACCCGCACAGGAAAGTTTCGATCTCGGTTCGAAAAATGTAAAAGCAGCCGAAACCGCAAGCAATGCAACTTCTGAATTACAAACCATTGAGACGCTTGCTGTAACCGATAGCGCAGCCTCTGAAACTCCTCAGGAAACAAAAACAACTGAAGTGGCCGACTACTGGACTCCTGTAATCGACCAGCTGAATGCATTCGGCAATATGCTGGGAGATGCTGATACAGTTTCGCTTTGGCTTATCTTCCTTGCCGGTCTCGGAGGTGGTTTTCTCGCACTCTTTACTCCCTGCGTTTGGCCTATTATTCCCATGACAGTAAGTTTCTTTCTGAAACGTTCGGGAAATAAATCGAAAGGTCGCCGCGATGCAATTCTTTATGGTTTATCAATTATTGTAATTTATGTGGCACTTGGGCTACTTATTACGCTTATCTTCGGAGCAAGCGCACTCAACAGCATGTCCACTAATGCCGTATTTAATCTTATATTCTTCGGATTACTGGTGGTTTTCGCCGTATCGTTCTTCGGAGCATTCGAAATCACATTGCCTTCGTCATGGTCGACTAAACTCGATGCTAAAGCCGAAGCTACTTCTGGCATTTTGAGCATTCTGTTTATGGCTTTTGTACTCGCGCTCGTATCGTTCTCGTGTACAGGTCCTATTATCGGCACTTTACTTGTGGAAGTGGCCAGCACAGGTTCGTTGCTTGCTCCTGCGGTAGGAATGTTTGGTTTTGCTGTGGCGCTTGCCATTCCGTTTACCTTCTTTGCATTCTTCCCTTCACTGCTTAAGTCAATGCCAAAATCGGGTGGTTGGCTCAACACTGTAAAGGTTGTCCTCGCATTCCTCGAACTTGCACTTGCACTGAAATTCCTCTCGGTAGCCGATTTGGCATACGGATGGCGCATACTCGACCGTGAAGTATTCCTCGTACTCTGGATTGTAATTTTTGCTCTGCTCGGATTCTATCTGTTGGGCAAAATACGTTTCCCGCACGACAGCGAAAGCAAACATTCATCGGTATTGGGCACATTCCTGGCCATTATTTCGTTATCATTCTCTTTGTATATGGTTCCCGGACTTTGGGGCGCACCTCTCAAAGCGATCAGTGCCTTTGCTCCCCCACTCTATACCCAGGATTTTAATCTGTACGACAACGAAGTACATGCTGCTTACACCGACTATGAAGCGGGAATGGCTTATGCTGCTTCGAAAAATCTCCCTGTGATTATTGACTTTTCAGGCTTCGGTTGCGTAAACTGTCGCAAAATGGAGGCTTCGGTTTGGACCGATCCACGCGTGAAAGACAAACTCGAAAACGAATATGTGCTGATTACCCTTTTCGTAGACGACAAAACGCCTCTGAAAGCACCTTATTCGGTAGAAGAGAACGGAAAAACCCGTCAAATAAAAACTATCGGTGACAAATGGAGTTATCTCCAACGTCACAAGTTTGGCGCAAATGCTCAACCGTTCTATGTCATTCTGGATAATCAGGGAATGCCACTCAACAAATCATACAGCTTCGACGAAAGTCCCGACAATTTTCTGAAATGGCTTGGCGAAACAAAAAAGGCGAAATAATTGCTTTTATAAGCGCAATTTAAAATCACACAAAAAAAGAGATGCAAAACAATGATTTGCATCTCTTTTTTTTGTGATTCATTATAATGTCAGACAAAAGTCATCAAAAAAATACCCGATAAATTCATTTCACATTATCGGGTGTTTAAGTTTTGAGTTTATGACTTCTGAATTATTTCTTCAAAAAATTATCCACTCTTTCAAATGCAAGTTTCGAACTGATAACCGCCATTGGAAGTCCTGCGCCGGGAATAGTGGAAGCACCTACATAAAAGAGGTTTTTCAGCTTTTCATCTTTGTTAGCCGGACGGAAAGCGCCAATCTGACGGATTTTGTGCGATAAACCCAAACCACTTCCCATATATAAATTAAAGTATTTTTCCCATTCAGCAGGTGTGTAAATGGTGCGTGACACAATATCAGGACGAATATCCTGACCTATGCGACCACCGAAATCCTCAATAATGCTGTCCACAATTTTATCCCGATCGCTCCAATCCTGCTTAAACAACAGATTTGGAACAGGGCAAACAAAGAACAAACTTTCGCAACCTTCGGGAGCACATTCAGCATTGTGTTTCGAAACCACATTCACATAATAGTATGGCTTTTCGAGTGTGCCGGGCTCCTGCATTACCTTGTGTGCATATTCTTCGTAATTGTTTCCCAGATAATAATTATGATGATTTACCTGAGTAAGTTTGGTTTTTACACCTATATAAAAAGTGAGATAACCCATCGTCCAGTCCATTTTACGTAACTTCTCTTCAGAATAAGCAGGACGATTCAGAATACGACCACGAAAGACCGCAGCATCGGCATTAATCAGAATGGCATCGGCAGTGTAACGATTTCCCTCTTTGTCTATAACAGCTGTCACCTTGCGGCCATCGTCTTCTACCTTAGCAATTTCGGTATTGTAACGGAAAGTAACGCCTGCTTTTTGAAGTTCGCCCACGAGACCTTCCACAATTTTGTACATTCCTCCTTCCACATTGTAATAACCATCGTGTTTGAACTCGATGTGCGACAATAAACTGTAAATGGCCGAAGTATCAAAAGGTGTACGACCCAGGAAGAAAGCCACCAGTGAAATAATCTGCTGCGCTTCTTTAGAGTCGAAATGACTGTGAACATGTTGCCAGAAAGTCTGGAACAACTGCGGTATATGCGCAGGATTTACGCGGGCAAGCGTAAGCAGATAACCCAGTACCGAATCGAAGTTCGACTTGATAACCAACTGCACAGTATCGTTGTAGAGCGCACCGGATTTTTTCAGGTAACGCGCCATTTTTTCTTTAAAGTCGGGCTCTTCGGCAGCAAACTGAGCAGCAAGCTTGTCGATATCTTTGTGAAGATAATATGTTTTGGGATTCCCGCTGAAATTTACAGTATAAAGCGGATCGAGTTCCACAAACTTAAACGGAATATCTATGCCACATTCATCGGCAAATTGCTTAAACTCGTACGACATACTGAAAAAGCTCGGACCCGTATCGAAAGTAAAGCCATCTTTCTTAATCTGATTCAGACGACCACCTGCCTTCGCATTTTTCTCCAGAATTTCCACGTCATAACCCTTTACAGCCAAACGAAGTGCTGTGGTAAGTCCACCTAATCCCGCACCTACTACCAAAACTTTCTTTCCCATGTAATATTCTTTTGTAATTTTTAGTTGATATTGGAATTAGAACAAATCTGTACTAAAAAAGTTAGAAAAGGAACAAAATTATTTTTATTATTTGGAAATTACGGGAGAAGCGACTTCCAGTCGCTTGAATTCAAATCAAAGTATTCTTACAAAACTCCTCAGCTTTATCAAGGGCATCCAGTTTACCTACATCAATCATTTGATAATTGTCGGGAACAAAGCCCAGAATTTGCTGCGAACGCACAACCGATAAATAAAAATCAATGATGGAGAAACGTTCTCCGAAGTTGTTCATTAGGTCTAAAACCTTTGGAGAAAGCACCTGAATGCCCGAAAATGCATATTTACGGTAAAGCTGAGGTATGCTAAAACCTTCGGGACGAAGTTCACCTGTTTTTTCGTTTACCCAGCCTTTCAGTCGCAGGTCGTCGTTGAACAGCAGATAGCGAAAAGTATCGCGTTCGCTCACCACAAGCGTAGCCAGAGGATTTGTGCGCAAATGTTGCTGATACAACGCTGCAATGTCCAGATTCGACAGAATATCGGCATTATGAACCAAAAAAGGTTTTCCATCGTCGAAAAAATCAACTGCTTTTTTGATTCCGCCACCTGTTTCGAGCAACTGCTCACGCTCATCGGAAAACGCAATGCGAATACCGAAATTATTCTGCGAATGCACATAGTCGATAATCTGATCGGGGAAATGGTGTATATTGATAATCATTTCGTCCGAACCTGCATCTTTCAGTTTCTGAATGACATGACCCAGCAGAGGTTTCCCCGCAATGGGCACCAGCGCTTTAGGCATATGGTCGGTAAGTGGTTTCAGGCGGGTACCGAGGCCCGCAGCAAATATCATTGATTTCATAATAAAAAAGCAACCCCTACCCCCGCCACGGCGGGCAAGCTCTAAAGGGGAATGAAATTACTATCATTTTTTTAGCCAAATTTGAAAAAACTTCTTTAAACATTAAATACCTTTTCGATATTCTGTTCGCGATGTACAAGCTGAACTTCCACCCCGAATTTACGATGAATATGTTCGGCCATTTTCTGAGCTGAATACACCGAACGATGACGACCGCCTGTACAACCAAAACTCACCATCAGGTTTGTAAATCCACGATCCTTGTAACGTTTCACCGAGGCATCCATTAAGCTATAGGCATGCTCGAGGAAAGTGAGTATTTCACCATCCTGTTCCAGAAATTCAATCACAGGTTTATCGAGTCCGGTCAGTGGCGCATAACGTTCATATTTTCCGGGATTATTCACCGCACGACAGTCGAACACAAAACCTCCGCCATTGCCAGAGTCATCGTTGGGAATACCTTTTTTATACGAAAAACTGTACACCTTTACTACCAGCGGTTTGTGGATTGTAAACTCACGAAATTGTTTCAAATCACACATTTGCGTAAGGATTTCAACCAGATAGGAATAACCCTGCAGATTGTCGCGCAGCAGCACACGCAGATTTTCAAGCGCATAGGGAATGCTTTGCAGGAAATGTGGCTTTTTCTCGAAATATCCTCTGAAACCATAAGCGCCCAGCACCTGCAAAGTACGGAAAAGCACAAAATGTTTTAGTTTTTGGCGAAAATCAGTTTCATCAACCGACTGTACAGTTTTCAGTGCTTCGATATAGTCGTTGAGCAATTCGGTGCGCAGTTCGTCGCTGAAATTTGCTTTGGCCTGCCACAGAAACGAAGCCACGTCATAGTAAAGCGGTCCGCGACGCCCACCCTGAAAATCGATAAAGTACGGCTCGCCATCATTCACCATCACATTACGGCTCTGAAAATCACGATACATAAATGTATTGGTCTGAGCACTAAGCAAAATATCCGACAAACGTTGAAAATCATCTTCGAGCCTGTCTTCCTGAAATTCCAGCCCTGTGGCTTTGAGAAAACAGTATTTAAAATAATTCAGATCCCAGAGAATGGAACGCTCATTAAACTCCGGTTGCGGATAACACACCGAGAAATCGAAGCCTTCAGCACCTTTTACCTGCACGAGAGGCAATAAACGAAGCGTTTTGCGCAGCATATCTTTTTCTTCTTCCGAAAAAACGCCCGTTTTGCGTCCACCCGCAATAAAATCGAAAAGCAACACATTGCCCAAATCTTCCTGCAGGTAAAAACGTTCATCATCCGACTTTGCCAACACTTTTGGAACAGGCAGCGACTTTGCTGTAAAATGATCTGCCATTGCAATAAAAGCACGGTTTTCGTCCACCGAAGTGCCTTCGACGCCAATCAGCACCACATCATCAGACTCAAGACGGAAATAACGCCGGTTCGATCCCGAAGCCGATAACTCAGTACTTTGCTTGACCTGCTTACCTGTATATTGTTGAAAAAGAATTTCCAGTTCGTTCATATATTCTGATTTTATTTTAAACATTGCAAAGATACAAAATGTAAATTATCTGAAACTAACGCCATTCGTACATTTTTCCATTTTGCAGTACATTCATCTATTTCAATGCAATGAATAGTTCATTTAATTTGCAAAAGATTTTTTTCACCACTAAGGCACTAAGAACACTGAGAAGCACTAATAATAGCATTTTGTAGATTTTATAAGAACTATATTAAAAACCTTAGTGAAACTTTGTGTTCTGAGTGCCTTAGTGGTGAGAAAAACAAAAAAACAAAATCTGTACTTAATCAGTCAAAATGATTAGTACCATACAGCGTTAAATCCGCTATTTTTGTCAAAAATCATATCCGAACGGATTAACCTTCGTTTGTACTTTAAATCTAATTGAAAATAAATGAACAAGAGTCACTTTTTTGCAGTGGACCTCGGGGCTACCAGTGGTCGCACAATATTAGGAACTATTCAGAGCGGATCTATTGAACTTCGCGAAATAAACCGCTTTCCAAATAAAATAATTGAAGCCGACGGACATTTCTACTGGGATTCCCAGGCGCTTTATCATTCCATTCTCGAAGGACTAAAAAAAATTGCTGACGAAAAAATCGTTATCAGCTCCATAGGTATCGATACCTGGGGCGTCGATTTTGTATGTTTCGACAGCAAGGGCAAAATGCTCGCCAATCCTTTCTGCTACCGCGACCCTCATACCGAAGGTGCTCAGGAAGCTTTCTTCACACAAATTTCCCGCGACCGTGTATATCAGAAAACAGGCATTCAGTTTATGAATTTCAACTCGCTGTTTCAACTTGCAGCCATGAAAGCACATAAATCCGAAACGCTTGCGCAGGCCGACAAAATTCTGTTTATGCCCGATGCGCTCTCGTATATGCTTACCGGAAAAATGGTTACGGAATATACCATCGCTTCTACTTCGCAAATGCTCGACGCGGCCAAACAAGGATTTGATGCAGAATTGCTGAATGCCGTAGGACTGACTGAGAACAACTTCGGACATTTTGTATTCCCCGGCGAAGTGGTGGGAACGCTGAGCGACGACGTTCAGAAACTTACCGGACTCGGTGCTGTGCCCGTCATTGCAGTTGCCGGACACGATACAGGTTCGGCAGTGGCTGCCGTACCCGCTTCGGAAACAAACTTTGCTTATCTCAGTTCGGGTACATGGTCGCTTATGGGCATCGAAACCAATGCTCCGGTGATCAACGACGAAAGTTTTGCGCTGAACTTTACCAACGAAGGTGGTGTGGAAGGTACCATTCGATTCCTGAAAAACATTTGTGGCATGTGGTTGCTCGAACGTTGTCGTTCCGAATGGGGAACCGAGGCCACCGAAAATGCTTACCCAAAACTCATAGCCGATGCTATGGCTGCCGATGCATTTGTAAGCTTTATAAATCCCGATGCACCCGACTTTGCCAATCCTGCATCGATGGTAAAATCCATTCAGGAATATTGTCGGCGCACATCGCAACCCGTGCCCGAAACAAAAGCAGCCATTACCCGCTGTATTTTCGAAAGCCTTGCCCTGCGTTACCGTCAGGTACTCGAAAGCCTCAATAAATTTGCGCCAGCACCTATTAGTATATTGCATGTGATTGGTGGCGGATCGAAAAATGCCATGCTCAATCAGTTTACGGCCAATGCACTCGGTATTCCCGTAGCGGCAGGTCCGATGGAAGCTACTGCTATTGGGAATATTATGATTCAGGCAAAAACAGCAGGTCTGTACGATGGCATAAACGATATGCGCCAAAGCATACAGCAATCGGTAGAACTCAACTGGTTCGAACCGCAAAAAAGCGCAGAATGGGAAGTGCAGTATGGAAGATTTGAACAATTGACAATGGATAATTGACAATGGATAATTTTTTATTTACCATTTTATCATTTACCATTTACTATTTAACAGTTCCGACTCTGAGATCTAAATAACGGGGTAACCAATCAACCAATTACCCGATCAACTCGAAACACGAAACTCAACAAACAATCAATCAATCAAATAAATAAATAAAAATACCATGAACGAACAAATTCAAAAAGCATACGAAATGGCTGTGGCCCGCTATGCACAAATTGGCGTAGATGTAAACGCTGCTCTTGCTCAACTCGATAAACTTCCTATCTCGCTGCATTGCTGGCAAGCCGACGATGTAACCGGCTTCGAGAATCCCGACGGACAACTTACAGGTGGCATTCAGGCTACAGGAAACTATCCGGGTAAAGCTACTTCTATCGATCAACTGCGCGCCGACATCGACAAAGCTATGGAACTTATTCCCGGCGACCATCGCGTAAACATTCACGCTTTCTACGGCGACTTCAAAGGTCAGAAAGTGGATCGTGACCAGATTGAACCTGCACATTTCCAAAGCTGGATCAACTGGGCCAAAGAAAAAAACTACAAGCTCGACTTTAACTGTACCTGCTTCTCGCACGATAAATCGTCGGACGGACTCACTTTGTCGCATCCCGATGCTGAAATACGCAATTTCTGGATCGAACATGTAATTCGCTGTCGTAAAATTGCTGAAGAAATGGGTCGTCAGTTAGGTTCAAAATGTATGCATAATATCTGGATTCCCGATGGTTCGAAAGATGTAACCGTAAACCGTTACGCCTACCGCAAAAACCTGAAAGAGTCACTCGACAAAGTTTTTGAATACAAAACCAACGACGATTATATGCTCGACTGTATCGAAAGTAAACTTTTTGGTATCGGAGCAGAAAGCTATACAGTAGGTTCGCATGAATTTTATATGGGTTATGGTATTCAGAACAATGTAATTGTAACCCTCGATGGCGGTCACTTCCACCCTACCGAAATGATCTCAGATAAAATTTCAGCTTTACTTCTTTTCCTTCCCGAAGTAATGCTTCACGTAACACGCGGCGTGCGTTGGGACAGCGATCACGTGGTAAATCTGAACGAAGAAATTGTGGCCATTGCACAGGAAATTGTGCGTGCTGATGCTGTGGACAAAGTACACATTGGTCTCGACTATTTCGATGCGTCTATCAACCGTATAGGAGCTTATGTGGTGGGTGTTCGCGCTACACAGAAAGCACTTGTACAGGCTTTGCTCGAACCGCTTGCCAAACTGCGTGAGTACGAAGCCAAAGGTCAGAACTTCGAACGCATGGCCTTGCTCGAAGAAGCCAAATCGATGCCATGGGGCGATGTATATAACTACTACTGCGCTCAGAAAGGCGTTATTGTAGGCGAATCGTATATTGCCGACATTCAGAAGTACGAACAGGAAGTTACGCTGAAAAGATAATAGAGCTTATATAAGTTAGAAAATAAAGTGAAGTATTTTTATTTAAACGCAAAGAACGCGAAGTTTTAAAGACGCGAAGAAAAACTGATAAGTTTTTCTCTTTGCGCTCTTTGCGTAATATTAAATATAAACAGAACAAGGATATTATCTTTGCGTTCTTAGCGTTAAATCTTAAAAATATGATTTTTTCACTAACTTATATAATGACTAATATACTATTAGAACTTACAAATTGCTCCTTTCAACAGCCCCCAACCCTCTGCCACGGCGGACAGGCACTGAAGGGGGCTGTGACATTGTGCAAATAATTCTTCTGTTATTCTCTCCAATTGTAAATCGTAAATTATAAAATCGTAAATTCCATTTATGAACACACTCATTGGATTATTCATTATAGCTGTCGGCAGTCTTGGACAAAGCAGTTCATACGTGCCTATTAAAAAAGTAAAAAACTGGGCATGGGAAAGTTTCTGGCTTGTGCAGGGTATATTTGCATGGTTGGTATTCCCTTATCTGGGTGCATTGCTGGCCGTACCCGAAGGTCACACACTGGGCGAAATCATTGCTTTGGGAGATGGAGCAGCGTGGAAAGCCCTGTTCTTCGGTGTGCTCTGGGGCGTTGGCGGACTTACCTTCGGACTGAGTATGCGTTATCTCGGTGTGGCACTCGGACAAAGTATTGCACTCGGGACATGCTCGGCTTTTGGCACACTTATTCCTGCTATACTTGCCGGAACCAATCTTTTTGAAGGAAAAGGACTTTTTCTGCTTATCAGTGTAAGTGTGGCTATTGCAGGTATTGCAGTCATAGGTTTTGCAGGCAGCCTGCGTGCTCAAAACATGACCGACGAACAGAAAAAAGCTGCCGTAAAGGATTTTGCGTTGGGCAAAGGTTTACTTGTAGCATTGCTTGCCGGTGTAATGAGTGCATGTTTCAGCCTTGGTATCGAAGCTGCCACACCAATCCGCGAAGCAGCCATTGGCATGGGCACCGAAGCACTTTATGCCGGACTACCCGCCATTCTGATTATTACCATTGGAGGATTTATGACCAATGCCGTATACTGCCTGTTCCAGAATGTAAAAAACAAAACACTGAAAGATTATTTCAGCGTTCCAGCCAATGTATTTATCAATAATATTCTGTTTACAGCACTGGCCGGTATTCTGTGGTATTCACAGTTTTTCGGATTGGAACTCGGCAAAAGTTTCCTTACACCGGGTACTGTTATGATGGCATTCTCGTGGAGCATCCTTATGTCGCTGAACATCACTTTCAGCAATGTATGGGGCATAATTCTCAAAGAATGGAAAGGCGTAAAACCCGCCACTATCGGAGTGCTTGTACTCGGCATGGGCATTCTGATCTTTTCGCTGATCATTCCGAATCTGTTTTAAACAGGGGACAATGGATAATTGACAGTTGACAATTTATAGTTGATAATTAACAATGAATAGTTAGGATGGATAGGTTGATAAAACGGAAAAATTCTTATCTTTGTACCCGCAAAACATGAATGGCTCCGTAGTTCAGCTGTATAGAACGTCAGATTCCGGTTCTGAAGGTCTTGGGTTAGAATCCCAACGGGGTCACAAAATGATTTTTAATCAATTGAAAATCAAATAATTAAAAAACCTACATACGTATTTACATACAGTTTTGTAGGTTTTTGTTTGTTTTATGCTTCGAAATACTTACAAATACATTGATTTTTGAGCAAAAAAAATAAGGACTAACAAGGTTTAAGTCCCTTTTATAGTCCTTTTATTATTTATCTGCCTGATATTCAATGCAATTTGCAGTCCTGCATACTCTACAACCCCCTTTTTTATAATCGAATCACATTACCATCGGGCAAAATTGCAAAGGGTGTATCTGATTGAATCAGTTTTGAAAGTTCATTAATTTGCTCTTTCGATATTTTGCCATTTTTCAAAACACGCAATAACAAAACTTTTTGCTCTTTTGTTAGTGTTATTTCAGTATTCATGTTCTAATTGATTTAAAAGTTCCTTTG
>SAAO01000045.1 GCA_009929375.1 Bacteroidia bacterium | reverse complement strand
CTGTAAATATAATCAATAATTTCTTACAAAAAACTCCGGCAAACAATTTGCCGGAGTCATTGTTCATTTTTTATGCTGACAGATATTGATAAATTTCAGGATTGAAAAAGCAGCAATATCAATCAGAGGTCCTTGTATCCATCCAGAATTGCTTTCACGCCATCAGGCGACACACGTCCGTACACTTTCTCGCCTACCATCACCACCGGCGCAAGTCCGCAGGCACCCACACAACGCAGGCAACTGAGTGAGAATTTTCCATCCTGAGTAGTTTCGCCTACCGAAATCCCCAGCTGACGCTTAAATTCATCAAGCACTTTCTCGGCTCCGCGCACATAACAGGCCGTACCCGTGCATATCGAAACAGGAAATCTGCCTTTGGGCACCATTGTAAAGTAGGAGTAAAAAGTCACCACCCCGTACACATGAGCCGTGGATACATTCAGCGAATGAGCCACCACCTCCTGCACTTCGGCAGGCAGATAACCCAGAGCATGCTGCGTCTGATGCAAAATGTTGATCAGTTCGCCGGGATTATAATCAAAAAGCGCACATATCTCTTTAATACGCATCACCTTTTCTTCGGACAGACGAAGTTTCACCTTCACCTTTTCCTTTTCAGGAGCCGCATATGTATATATTTTGTCGTCTTTCGCCAGTTCTGTATTCAGCAAAGCTCCGCCCGAAGGAGTCTGCCTGGCTTTTCCGTCCCTGACTGCGAGGTCATCATTCAGTATTTTGCTTGCCATATTTTCTGTTTTAAAAATGTTTCAACCAGATTATTGTTAACACTAATTTATTCATTCGTGATGAATAGCCACTTCTTCACTTCTGTCGAAGTATGTGGTATGAAGCAGTTCGTGCGACTTATGTCCGCAGGGCTCACCCAGAAACTCATCATAAAGTTTCTGAATATGCGGGTTAAGGTGCGATTTACGGAGTGGTTTACCTGCATCTTCCGCATAAATAGAACGGGCTCTGCTGGTGAGCACATCGCTGTCGCCGTGATGGAAGGGCTGACCGCCACCACCGATACAACCACCCGGACAGGCCATAATTTCAATGGCATGAAACTTCGATTTGCCTGCACGAATATCATTGAGCAGTTTGCGGGCGTTTGCCAGACCGTGCGCAATACCGATATTAATGGGCAAGCCGTCGAAATCTATTGTGGCCGACCTGATGCCATCCATACCACGAAGGGTATTGAACTCCACATTGTCCAGCGTTTTGCCTGTGTACAATTCGTAAGCCGTACGGCAGGCAGCTTCAATCACACCACCCGTATTTGCAAAGATTACACCTGCACCGGTCGATTCTCCGAGCGGATTATCGAATTCCTCATCAGGCAAATCCATAAAGTCGATGTTAGCCTGTTTGATAAAATGGGCCAGCTCTCTGGTTGACATCGAATAATCCACATCAGGATTTCCATCAACCTTGAACTCATCGCGCTGACATTCGTATTTTTTAGCCAGACATGGCATAATGGAAACCACTACCAGATCTTTACGATCGACACCTATTTTCTCAGCAAAATAACTTTTGGCTATAGCGCCAAACATTTGCTGTGGCGATTTGGCGGTGGAAGGGATATCGAGCATATCGGGAAAATTATGCTCAAAGAAGTTCACCCAACCCGGACAGCATGAGGTAAGCATTGGCAACTTAACGCTGTTATCGCCACTCAAATGACGGTTCAAACGATTCAGCAACTCTGTACCTTCTTCCATAATGGTAAGGTCGGCACCGAAGTTTGTATCGAACACATATTTAAATCCGAGGCGACGAAGCGCAGCCACCATTTTTCCGGTCACCGAAGTGCCGGGTTCAAGACCGAACTCCTCACCCAGCGCCGCACGCACTGCCGGAGCAGTCTGTACAATCACTGTTTTCGAACGGTTCGAGAGCGCACGCAACACATCGTTCGAGTGGTCAACCTCGGTAAGTGCCCCAGTAGGACATACCGACACACACTGACCGCAATAGGTACAGGGAGATTTTTCCAGGTCCATTTCAAAAGCAGGAGCAACCACAGCTTTAAATCCTCTGTTTACAGCCGAAAGAGCTCCTACCGTTTGCACTTCGTTACACATCATTTCGCAACGGCGACACATGATACATTTATCCACATCGCGTATAATGGAAGGCGAAGTATCCTTGCGATAAGTTGATTTTTCGCCCTGATAAGGAATATCGCGGATACCGAATTTGGTGGCCAAACCCTGAAGTTCACAGCTTCCCGACTTGGCACACACCAGACAATCGAAGGGATGATCCGAGATAATCAGTTTCAGCACCGTGCGACGGGCATTCAGTACACGAATATTGTGCGTATTAATCACCATGCCATCAGTTGCCTCAGTGGCGCAGGCCGGAGCCAGATTTTTGCGTCCTTCCACTTCAACCACACACACGCGGCAACCGCCCGGCTTGTTTTCAATGCTCATTTTGTGCAGTTCGAAGTGACAAAGCGTGGGTATTTCAATACCAATCTTTCGGGCTGCTTTCAGTATCGAAGTACCTTTGGGCACTTCCACAGTTTTATTATCTATTGTAAGTTTTACCGTTTCCATATCGTCATGCGGGGATTTTTTTCTCAATTCTAATTGTAATGGCATCAAATGCACACTTTTCTTCGCAGGCACCACATTTTATGCAAATGTCCTGATTGATCACATGTAACTGCTTTTTATCGCCCGTAATCGCATTTACCGGACAACTGCGTTTGCAGGCAGTACAACCCACACAAAGTTCTTCTTCAATATGATAGTTGAGCAGGGCTTTACATTGTCCCGAACGGCATTTCTTTTCGTACACATGCTCCACATATTCATCCCAGAAGTTTTCCATGGTCGAAAGCACAGGGTTGGGCGAAGTCTGACCGAGGCCACATAGCGAAGTTTCCTTAATCACATTACTCAGGTTTTTAAGCCGTTCCAGATCTTCGGGTGTTCCTTTGCCCTGAGTAATACGTTCGAGCGTTTCGTAGAGCCTTTTGTTACCCACACGACACGGAGCACATTTTCCACAGGATTCTTCCACAATAAAATCGAGATAAAATTTGGCCACAGAAACCATACAGTCATCTTCGTCGAGCACAATCATACCTCCCGACCCCATCATCGAACCGGCAGCCGTCAGGTTGTCGTAATCTATGGGCGTATCGAGATGCTTTTCGGTCAGACAGCCTCCCGAGGGACCACCTGTCTGTATCGCTTTAAACTTCTTACCATCCTTGATGCCTCCACCGATTTCATAAATAATTTCGCGGAGTGTAGTTCCCATTGGCACTTCAATAAGTCCCACATTATTAATCTTTCCGGCTAATGCAAAAACTTTTGTTCCTTTCGATTTTTCTGTACCGATAGAGGCAAACCAGTCCGCACCTTTGTTGATAATCACAGGAATATTGGCAAAAGTCTCCACATTGTTTACATTGGTAGGTTTTCCCAGATAACCCGAGACCGAAGGGAATGGTGGTTTAAAGGTAGGTTCGCCCCTGAGACCTTCCATAGAATGAATCAGCGCAGTTTCCTCGCCACACACAAAAGCTCCCGCACCAAAACGAAGTTCAATGTCGAAATCGAAGCCCGAACCCATGATATCGGTTCCAAGAAGACCTGTTTCGCGAGCCTGATTAATTGCTTTTTTGAGACGTGTGATAGCGAGTGGATATTCAGCACGAATATATACAAGCCCTTTTGTAGCACCTATCGTATATCCGCAAATGGCCATAGCTTCTATTACCGAATGTGGATCACCTTCGAGAATAGCCCTATCCATAAATGCACCGGGATCGCCCTCGTCGGCATTACAAACCACATATTTCTGATCGGCTTCCACCTTCGAAGTAATTTCCCACTTCAGACCGGTAGGGAAACCGCCACCTCCACGGCCACGAAGTCCCGATTTTTTAATTATGTCGATGGTTTCCACAGCACCATACACCAGCATTACCTTTCCCAATGCCTGATAACCATCATTTTCAATATAATCGTGTATATCTTCAGGATTTATAGCCCCGCAGTTTCGAAGGGCAATACGGAGCTGTTTTTTGTAAAAACCCATTTCTTCTGAGTTGCTTACCTTCTCATTTGTAGCCGGGTCGGTATAAAAAAGACGTTCCACCTTATTACCTTTCAGAATATGATCTTCGATAATTTCGCGGGCATCGGCCGGTTTCACCTCGGTATAGAAAGTATTGTCGGGCAATACCTTCACAATTGGACCTTTTTCACAAAAGCCAAAACAGCCGGTGGTTACCACCCTTACCGAATTGTTCAGTCCTTTGTCGTCGATGATTTCTTTCAAATTCATATCCAGCGTTTTGCTGTGAGCAGCCTGGCATCCGGTTCCTCCGCAGACATGAAGATGTTTGCTGTAGCCCTTTTTTTGTTGCAACAGCATTTCTTTCATCTTTATCAGTTCTGCTAAAGATTTTAGTTTTGTCATAATTAGCTGAATTAGTAAATTAGATATTTAAAGTTTATAAAATTTCATGGGAGAGTTTTGTGATAATACAGAGAATTTAAAATATTCGTATACTGTGTATTAAACGCGTGGAGGGTAGATGTGATTCTTCATTTTACTGATAAGCCCTGATAAATTATTAATCCGTATTAGAATTTGTTTACAAAGGTACGAAAACAATTTAATTACGGAAAAATTTCTTTAATTAAAACCGGATAAAAAATAACGGCCTAAGATTATTAAGCCGTTATGAATAAGAAAAGAAAAAAATATATAGAATGATTTTAATCAACAACTTCGGCAATCAGAGTGGCTGAGGTCGATGATAAAATTTTCACCTTAATAAACTCACCGATATGGCGTCCTTCACGGGGAAACACTACCATTTTGTTTTGCGAGGTTCTTCCCGACATTTGTTCCTTCGAACGTTTCGAAAAGCCTTCCACCAGCACTTCGTACACCTTTCCTATGTCGTTGTGATTGCTTTGCTTCGAAATTTCGTTCTGCAATGCAATAATTTCGTTCAGACGACGAATTTTCACCTCTTCGGGTACATCATCGGGCAGACGCTTGGCAGCTACTGTGCCCGGACGCTCAGAGTATTTAAACATAAAGGCCAGATCGAAACGGGCTTCACGCATCAGGTCGAGTGATTGCTGATGATCCTCTTCTGTTTCGCCCGAAAAGCCGCTGAATATATCGGTACCGATGGCCACGTCGGGAATCAGGCGACGCATGGTCTGCACACGGTCGAGAAACCATTCGCGCGTATATTTGCGGTTCATGGCTTTCAGCACATTGTTGCTGCCCGACTGCACAGGCAGGTGTATAAACCGGCAGATATTCGGGTATTTTGCCATCACCTCTATGGTTTCGTCGGTCATATCTTTCGGGTGCGGCGAAGTAAAGCGAATACGCATATCGGGCACCATTTCGGCAATCATGCTCAGCAGCTTCGGAAAATCGACCACTGTGCCATCCTCTGCAGTATATTTGTATGAGTTCACAGTCTGACCCAGCAACGTTACTTCCTTATAGTTTTTGGCTTCCAGATCGCGGATTTCGTTCAGAACACTTTCCACTTCCCTGCTGCGTTCGCGGCCGCGGGTATAAGGCACAATGCAATAAGTACAAAACTTATCGCAGCCACGCATAATGGAAACAAAACCGGAAATAGACTTACCGATACGCGTAGGAAGCACATCCTTGTAAGTTTCGGTTTTCGACAGTTCCACATTAATGGCCTTTTCGCCCTGTTCCACACTATTAATCAGGTTGGGTATGTCCAGATAGGCATCAGGGCCTACCACCACATCCACTTTGTGATCGGTAATCAGTTCGTCTTTGACACGCTCGGCCATACAACCAATTACACCCACAATCATACCTTTATTTTTTTTCTTCATCGCATTGAGCTGTTGCAGGCGATGAATCACTTTTTGTTCGGCGTTATCACGCACCGAACAGGTATTTACAAACACGGCATTGGCTTCGGCAATGTTTTCGGTTATTTCGAAGCCATCCATTTGCATAATAGAGGCTACCACCTCGCTATCGGCTACATTCATTTGGCAGCCATAAGTCTCGATAAAGAGCTTTTTGTCGTTCAGCGCAGATTTAGAGTCCGGCGAAGCAACTTTTGTTTCTGTCATAACTTATTGTTTTTATTGAAATTTTGAGCTGCAAAAGTACATTTTTCGCCGATAATATGAAAGAAATAACACATTAACAGAGATTAACTTTTAAACTGTACAAAGTACACTTTTCTGTAAACAAGAGCTTTATATCATCTTAACTAAACAACATTGTATAAAATATAGCATACAAATAAAAAAAACTTTGAAAAACGCTTGCAAGTTCAAAAAAAAGTATGCAAATTTGCAGAGTAAACAAACAGATAAATTTTTCATAGTTAAGGTTTAGGTTAAAATTTGCAATGAGTGGCTGTGAAGTTACCCATTGTTTTTTATATATAGTCCCCGCCCCGGAAAAATATATTTATATCTCCCACCTTGTTTTATAAAAAATTTAAACCCCACCATATTCTTTATCTGAGCAAGCAGGTTTTAAACGATTTTATTCCACCATAAATATATCCACATCAATTTTGTACCAGGCTCCCTTTTTACTCACATGTACAATGCGGCAGAAAAAAGCTTTACCGGCATCCATAAGCCTCGATATCACTTCGTTTTGCTCCATAGGCACCCAACCCACCCGATTGTCATCCAGATATATGCCTATTGCCATTTCGTCGTGTTCGTTTTTGGGGTGACGCAGCATGCGCATTTTGGTATCTTTGGTCAGCTGCGGAGCAAGTTCGTCGATGTTTTTGCAGAAGCTCGTACCTGCCACAGTCACATTTAGCAAAAAAATCTCTCTTGTAAAAGGCGCAATGGCACTTACCCCGCCCGAACCGATAAAGGCAAGCATTTCGGGCGTTAGTGTAGCAATTCCGGTTTCCATGATTTCAAAAGCATTAAGTATTCCGTTTTCATTTCAAGCTCCTTATCCACAAGCTTTATCTGCAGGTCGATCTGAGTACGTTCATCCTCCACCCATTTTTCGTCTTTAAGTTTCTCGCGGTAAACAAAGGGGAAAACATTGTTGAGTTTTTCGATTTTTTCCTTCAAATCAACGTTTACAGCAGTAATTTTCTCAATCTGCTTATTCAAATCAGGAATTTCGCCGGGCATTTCAGCAGGTAAAACGCTCTCCTCACTGGTCATATAAAGCAGTATTTCATTCAGAGCGTCCAGATCGCATAAATCGTAGGCAGCCTGTACTTTCAGAAACAGTTCAGCATCTTTTGTGGAGTGTCGCGGATTAAGATCGGGGTGTAGTTTTTTGACCAGCAGTTTATATATGGCTTTCAGCTTCTGAGTATCCTCGTCGCTGATAAAGTTTGTTTTCAGAAACTCCTTGGCTGCGGCAAGCTTTTTAGCCTCCGCTTCTATCTGCCTGTAATAGTCTTTAAACTTTGCTTCAATTTTTTTATCGATACTGTGCCAGTCGGGTAATTCATTGCGGTTAAAATAAGCCTGTGCCAACTGTATACGCTGATTGAGCTGCGACAAATCGCCCTTCAGGGTAAACAACCGAAACTGAAACCGTCCCAGCAAAGTCAGATACAGTGATGCCAATAGCGTTTCTTCGTATTGCAACATATAATTTCGCCGCTCAAACAAATCGGCATATTCCTTTTTAAGCAGTTCAAGCTTTGCCAGCCCGCTCTTGGATTCTTCAGTCAGATCAATCATAACTATGAGTTTAATCAACAAAAATAACTTAATTTTCTCAGAGTCAAAAATCTGTAAGAATTAAAGTTCAATGGTTATGATTGATTCACGGTCACTTAATGACTTCACGCTCAAAGTTCCGTTGGCCAGCTGCACTTTTTCCTTCAATATGGCTATCTGTGAATTTTCATCCGATACTTCTGTGTTCAGATCAGCATTATTTCCGGTTGCAGTTATTTTCAATCTGACGATTTCACTTTCTTTCTCAAGCTCTATCTCAATTTTTTCGGTCTTACCATTGTTTACCAGCAAAACAACCACATCCTCATATAAACTGAACAATTTAAATGACTGTTTTCTTTCAAGATCAAGTCTCTCAGTGCCGATTTTATAATCACAAATAATATCGGTCTGCGATTGAATCTCTTCTGTATTTAACACAATAGCCTCTTCAATACCATACAGATAAAGCATTTCATTCCTCACCTTGTTCATTAAAAAAACCGACCGTTCTATTACATCTCCTGTTTGCTTGTAAGCCACATCCACCAGACTTATCAGTTCAGGTGTTACAGCCTTTCCTGCACCTGATAACTCTTTCTTTATAATTCCTATATTCATTCTCAGCGATGCTAAAGACTGATTCAGATTATTGTCAATCTGAGTAGCAAGATTTATTCTTCCGTCCTCGTATTCCGATTTCAGGTTTACAAAAAGATTCTTCAGTATATTCTGCGAAAGCTTAAGTTCTTTTTCATCATTCTGCACATCCTGTTTAAGCCGCCTGTTCACCATATGAGTGGTCACAAATCCCGAGGCTATTAAAAACACCTGATAAAGCATCAGAAAAAACAAATCCAACCTCATAAGTCCACTATTCTGAACATTAAGCTCATCTACATGTCCCAGTTGATCGTGAAAACGGACAAGGTTTACCAGAATAAACAGAAAGTAAACTATGCCTATTTCCCTGGTAAGACTTCTAAGAGCCTTTGGTGTACGATAATACAGGAGGTAAACAATGCTTGAACAAAACACAATATGCCCGATAGATACATTTACATTTCTTGCCGCCATGTTTGGAACTATCCATGTAAAATATACCTGAGCAAGCATAAAAAGAAGCAAAAACAGGTATTGTAATGTGTGCTTCAAACGAACTCCCAGAAATTTTTCAAGCCCCAAAAGCACACAAAACATGGCCACCATGGTCAGTCATTTGACAAAATAATAGAATAAAAATCCCCTATCGTTCCTCTCAGGAAAATCAGAGCTACACTTGTTAAATTTAACACATAACTTAATAAAAGGACAAACAATCCCTGGTATCTGTTTCGGTGCTGATACCATAGCATAAGAACGAATACTATACATATCAGTATGGTAACCGTAAAATTCAGGAAAAGGGTACTTCTGTCTATATCAAACATATTTGTATAATTTCAATATTTTTTTCAAAGTTTATACGCAAAATTATGAACTTAACGTCATTCGCAAACCATCCTGTTCGGAGTTTAGATATTTATACGACTTTACTACAATATATCAGACACTTGCAGTCCAAAATTCCAAAAGTATTTGCTTCAGTATATTCATGCATTCTGTGCATTTTTTTAAAATAACACTTGCAATGTCTATATGGTTCTCTGAAAATTTCGTAAACGCAGATAATATATAGATTACACTGGTATTATTAATGGGTATTGAGTTTGAAGCAGTAGATATTACAGGCGAACCCGAAGCTGTGAAATACGCAGGCAGTGCCAAAGTAATAGCTGTAGGCTAATACTAAGAAAATAATCAGGGCTGTTTCAGCCCTTCACCCTTTTCCGGTAACTGGTGGGGGAGCAACCCATTGTTTTGCTGAAAAGACGACTGAAATAGAACTGATCCTCGAAACCGGTCATCATGGCTATCTGATTTATATTGAGATCGGTAAAATCCAAATGGTGGCAGGCAGCCTGTATGCGCAGCTGATTGAAATAATTGAGCGGACTGTAACCCGTTTTATCTCTGAACAGAATACTGAAGTGCGAAACTGAATAATTGGTGTATTGCGCTATTTCTTCGAGTTTTATCTGACGCTGAATATTTTCCCGCATAAAATGTATGGCATCTTCAATGATATCTTTTTTGGATTGACGATCGGAAAGACTGCTGCGAAAGGCGTTGATAAACTTCAAAGAGCCTAAAAAATGGAATAACACTGTAACGCTGTAATCCAGATTTATTTTGCTGTAACCGTTCTTTAGAATGGAGAAAATATCCTCAAACAGTTCGAGTCGGTCTTCAATCCGAGAATCTTTCTCAATATTTATCAAAAGAGGTTTTTCCAATCCTTCACAAAAATAAGGAGCCATGTTTCCATCAAAGTGAATCCAATAAATACTCCATGGATTTTTCGGATTACTTCCATAGCTGTGTACTACTCCTTTTGGCAGAATCACCACCTCAGCCGTTGAGATTCGTTGTTTATTACCGGCAATCTCTATCCAGCCTTCGCCATCGACACAATACATAATAATATACTGAAGCACCTCAGAAGCCCTTCTTTCACGAAAGTGATAACCCGCTTTGGGATAAAATCCGATATCGGTAATATACAACAACTTACCCAGAGCCTCCTCTCTGAACTCCTGAATAACTGTAGCAGGCAATACAATTGCCCGCTCACCCGGAAAGCCACTTTTTAATTTTGCCATAAGACCACCAAAGTATTTACGGCGCTAAAATAATAAAATAATCCATGTAAATCATTTTTTTATCTATTTGTACAAATAAGTTTTACTTGTTATTTTGCATAAAATCTTTAAATCAGAAAATAAAATGAAAAAATTCAACAGCTCTTATATATGGGGCATTTCGCTGGTATCGGCAATGGGTGGCCTGTTATTCGGTTACGACTGGGTAGTGATAGGAGGTGCAAAACCATTTTACGAAAGATTCTTCGACATAGTAAACTCCCCTGCTCTGCAGGCCTGGGCGATGAGTTCGGCCCTGGTGGGTTGCGTTGTGGGTGCAGTGGCATCGGGATATATCAGTGATAAATTCGGACGCAAATGGCCACTGCTGATATCAGCTTTTCTGTTTACCGCAGCATCGCTGGGCACAGGACTCGCCAACAGTTTCGATACCTTTATATGGTTTCGGATGATAGGCGGTGTCGGTATAGGTCTAGCATCGGCACTTTCGCCTATGTATATTGCCGAGGTTGCTCCTTCGCACGTCAGAGGGAAGTTTGTATCGCTTAACCAGTTCACCATAGTCACAGGGATACTGGCCGCTCAGCTTATCAATTTACTTATAGCGCAGGCAGTACCCGAAGGTGCTACCGACGAATTTATACACGCATCGTGGAACGGACAAACCGGCTGGCGCTGGATGTTTTTTGCCTGCGGTGTTCCTGCTGCTACATTTTTTATACTTACCCTTTTTCTTCCCGAAAGTCCACGCTGGCTTATGAAAGCCGGAAAAGCCGACAAAGCACTGCCCACACTTATAAAAATTGGCGGTGAGGAATATGCCCGCGAAGAAATGGCTGCCATCAAAGCTACTCTCAACGATGCATCGGAGAAAACAGACTTCAAAGAGTTGTTTAAACCCAAATTCAGAACAGTGCTTATTATCGGTATAGTGCTCGCTGTTTTCCAGCAATGGTGCGGAATCAATACGGTGTTTAATTATGCTGAAGAGATTTTTTCGGCTGCCGGATATGGGGTGAGCGATACCCTGTTTAATATCGTGATTACGGGCAGTGTGAATCTGATATTTACCCTGGTTGCCATGTTTACGGTTGATAAGTGGGGACGCAAGAAACTGATGTTACTGGGTTCTATCGGACTGGCCGTTACCTATATTTTGCTCGGAAGTGCATTTTATTTCGAGCTGAAAGGAATAGCTGTGCTCAGTCTGGTGATTATTGCCATTGCCGTATATGCCATGTCGTTAGCACCCATTGTATGGGTAATACTCTCCGAGATTTTCCCGAATCATATCAGGGGTGCCGCAATGGCTCTGGCTACCTTTGGATTGTGGTCGGCCTGCTTTGTACTTACCTATACATTCCCGTTGCTGAATGCTTCACTGGGCGCTGCCGGTACCTTCTGGGTTTATGCAGCCATATGTCTGAGTGGATTTGTGTTTATAAGCATAAAACTCCCTGAAACAAAAGGAAAATCGTTGGAGGAAATTGAGAAGGAATTGGTGAAATAAGTAAACGTGAGTTGTACGATAAGTCAGGAGTGTTCTATTCGGAAGCAGTGTGTGTTGACATTGAACTCTTCCAGAGTTCCAAACCCTTTACATTGCAATCCGTGGGTTTACACCTATGGCTAAGAAAATTGAACTCCTTTGGAGTTAAGACAAGAATATTTAAACGACCAAAAGCAATATGTGAATTCTAACGAAGCCAATAAATTAGCTTTTGTTATTGTGAGTTTATGATTAATCTCAACCACTTCGTAGTTGAATTTGAATAGCCCCGAATAAAATTCGGGGATGAGATGCGAATATATGAAAGAACTCTGAAAGAGTTCAATCAATTAAAAGATTGTTATTTATTTTATTATGGAAAAAATTACTGAATATCTGATCAAGAGCACAGTTGAAAAAAGTGAAGTGAAAGTATGGAGTGAAGCAGTGGCTATTCCCACCTACGAACCCGGTAAACCTGAGAAGAATCCGATTTTTCTTGAAAAACGTGTGTATCAGGGTAGCAGCGGTGTGGTATATCCGTATCCGGTGATTGAGAAAATTTCGGACGAAAAACACGACAAAATATACAATGCCGTATTTTTGGAAAATGAATATCTGAAAATCATGATTCTGCCTGAGCTGGGCGGACGTGTGCAGATGGCTTATGACAAAATCAAACAACGCCATTTTATCTATTACAATCAGGTAATAAAACCCGCATTGGTAGGCCTTACCGGACCATGGATTTCGGGGGGCATTGAATTCAACTGGCCACAGCACCACAGACCGAGCACATTCCTGCCTGTGGATTACAGCATTGAGTATAATGCTGATGGCAGTATAACCGTTTGGGTAAATGAATACGAGAAAATGTTTCATCAAAAAGGGATGGCGGGATTTACACTTTATCCCGGCAAAGCCTATATTGAAATAAAGGGTAAACTCTACAACCCGAACCCTGTACCTCAGACTTTTTTATGGTGGGCCAACCCGGCAGTTGCCGTGAACGATTTTTACCAATCGGTATTTCCACCCGATGTGCATGCTGTATTTGACCATGGAAAGCGTGATGTTTCCACCTTCCCTATTGCCACCGGAACATACTATAAAATAGACTATTCGGCCGGAGTAGATATTTCGAACTACAAAAACATTCCTGTGCCAACCTCGTACATGGCCATAAACTCGGAATTTAATTTTGTAGGTGGTTACGAAAACGACACACAAGCCGGAGTATTGCATGTGGCCAATCATCATGTATCGCCGGGCAAAAAACAATGGACCTGGGGCAATGGTGATTTCGGAAAAGCGTGGGACAGAAATCTGACCGACGAAGATGACCCCTATATCGAACTGATGGCCGGGGTATTTACCGACAATCAGCCTGATTTCTCGTGGTTACAGCCTTACGAAGAAAAAACATTTACGCAATACTTTTTGCCGTACCGCGAACTGGGTGTGGTTAAAAATGCTTCGAAAGACATATTGCTGAATATGGAACAATCTGAAGGAACCATTATTCTGAAAGCATTTGCCACTTCGAAAATTCAGAATGCGCTGTTAGAATTAAAACACAGAGATGGAAGTATTTTGTATTCCGACCGCGTAACACTTTCGCCCGAAATCGTTTTTGCGAAGGAAGTCAAGACCGAACATGTAAAAATGCAGGATATAGTATTTTCTGTCTCGTCGGAAACAGGATTTGAATTGCTATCGGTAAAAACAGAACCTATAGAGCGTGAACAGGTCGAAGCGGCTAAAGCAGCCCTGTCGCCCGAAGACACACCCAATTGCGAGCAGCTGTACCTTACAGGTTTGCATTTGGAACAATACCGCCACGCGACCTACAAGCCCACTGATTATTACCTCGAAGCCCTTCGCCGCGATCCGGGCGATGTGCGCAACAACAATGCCATGGGACTATGGCTGTTGCGACGTGGTAAATTCAGCGAAGCCGAAGGTTATTTCCGTAAAGCCATAGCCACACAGTTGCAACGCAACCCCAATCCATATGATGGCGAACCTCATTATAATCTTGGCCTGGCACTACAATATCAGGGAAAACTCAGTGAGGCCTATGCTGCATTTTATAAATCGTGCTGGAATGCAGCCATGCAGGATGCAGGATTCTTTGGTTGTGCGCAGATATCGTCGATAAACGACCAATATACCGATGCACTTGACGAAATAGAAAAGTCTCTGGTTCGCAACTGGCATAATCACAAGGCGCGTGCATTGAAATCGGCTATTCTCAGAAAACTTGAAAGGACAACCGAAGCAAAGTCATGGGTGGAGGATTCACTGAAAACTGATCTGTTCAATTTTGGCTGTCTGTTCGAAAAATACCTGCTCAGCAAAAATGTTACCGACCTGAAGGAAATGCACAGGCTTATGCGTGGCGAAATACACAATTACGAGATTGTAGCACTCGACTACATAGCAGCAGGTCTGTACGACGAGGCTGTAATGCTGCTCGAAGAGGGTGCTAAAGTATGTACCACTACGCCAATGACTTATTATTATATGGCTCTGGCTCTCTCAAAGGCGGGGAAAGATAATCAATCCATTCTGCTGAAAGCAGCCACTCATGCTCCCGATTATTGCTTCCCTAACCGACTGGAGGCTATTGAAGCGCTGGAATATGCACAAACTGCCAATCCGAATGATTCAAAAGCACCGTTTTACCTTGGTAATCTGTGGTACGACAAAAGACAGTATCCCGAAGCCATTGCCTGCTGGGAGAAATCGGCGGCACTTGACGACAATTTCCCCACTGTACTCCGGAACCTGGCGCTGGCATATTACAATAAGCTGAACCAACCCGAAAAGGCTGTTGACTTTCTGGAAAGAGCATTTGCACAGGACAGCACAGATGCGCGTATTCTGATGGAACTTGATCAGCTGTACAAACGTCTGTGCAGACCACATACTGAAAGGCTGGAATTGCTCGAAAAACATATTGAATTGGTGGAACAGCGCGACGATGTATATCTCGAAAGAGCCTCACTTTATAATCAGCTCGGGAATTACAGCAAAGCCATTGAACTAATTGACAGACGTATTTTCCACCCATGGGAAGGTGGCGAAGGTAAAGTACCCGCACAGTATCAGTTTGCAAGGGTGGAACTTGCCAAAGAACTGATTTTGAAAAAGGATTATGCAAAATCCATTAGCCTTTTAAATGAATGTTTCGAATATCCCCACAATCTTGGCGAAGGAAAACTTCACGGTGCGCAGGAGAACGATTTTAATTATTGGTTAGGCTGCGCCTACGAGGGAGCTGGTATGCAGGAACAGGCTATCAAGCACTGGGAGCTGGCAAAAGAAGGAAATAACGAACCGGCAGCAGCTATATTCTACAACGATCAGAAACCGGATAAAATACTATATCAGGGACTGGCATTGCTGAAACTAAACAAGCTGTACGAAGCGGAACGGGTTTTCAACAAATTAATCTCATACGGTGAAAGTCACCTGGCCGACAAGATTAAGCTCGATTACTTTGCGGTATCACTGCCCGATTTGCTGATATGGGACGACGACCTGAACCTGAGAAACCGAATCCACTGCCTGTATATGATGGCGCTTGGATATTACGGTCTCGGATTCACCGACCACTCGACTGAATTGCTGAACGAAATCAAAGCAACGGATATAAATCATCAGGGAGTGCAGTCGTTGGTTTCGCTGATAAAACAGGAGGGCTGAAATAAAAAGTCATAAGTGCTTATATACAATAAGCTTTGCATACAACCCGACAGGATTACAGAGTCCGTCGGGTTGTATTATTTTACAAGACAAGAGCCTTTCTTTTAACTCAGACGAAGGCAAAACCTTCGCCTAACCTGGTTTTGCGATTTTTAATTACTTAAAATAATCCTTATCTTTGCAGGTAATTGATTAATTTATAATTTTATGAGTAAAATAGTTATTTGTCCAAAATGTAACTCGGAATACACTTATGAAAATGGTACACTTTGGGCATGTACACAGTGTTTTTTTGAATGGAATCCGGAAGAACTAAAAGCTTCAGAAGAGCAGGCAAGTAAAGTATTTGATGCCAATGGCAACGAACTTCAAAACGGCGATTCGGTTGTAGTAGTCAAAGATTTACCTGTAAAGGGAATGCCCCGTCCGATAAAGGCCGGTACAAAAGTAAAAAATATTCGCCTGACTGATGGCGACCACAATATCGATTGCAAAATCGATGGATTTGGTGCTATGGCGCTAAAATCTGAATTTGTCAAAAAGTCCTGATATAAACAAATTGAATTATTCTGCGAGAAAACAGAACTCCTACCAAACAGATGAGCACGCTGGAATATTTAACAATACATTTCTAACACAATAGAACACATAGAAATTATTTAAGAAAAAGACTTAGTTCACATAGTAAAAGTATCTGACGATACTTTTATCGCTCTATAATTATCCCGATATTCGGGATAATCCTATGTTTTCTTAGTCTTTTCTGTTGTTTTCAAAACTACTGTGTACTATGTGGTGAAAACATATCAACAATAATTATCGATTTATATTATCGAAAGCACTAAGTATTTTTTTAGTGGACAGTAGTGATTAGCGATATTTGCAGATCGTAATTTATTCTTAAAAACAAAACCCCATAAGTTCGTTAAGAAACTTATGGGGTTTTGTTTTATAGTGACTAAAAATCAATTTTTTACAGACCAGCGACAGCGAGGGGTAGTTGTTCAACTGCATAGTTACTCAATACTCCCTTCAACGCTAGAAGTATATTCAAAGTAAAATAATATATAGATAATATATATGTCAGATATACTTAAAGTATAATTGAAATATCATATAAAGATATATATTATCTACATTTTTCCATTATTAATCAAATAATTATCCTATTTTTGTATCAGGTTTACGGTAACTCACAAGAGTATAACCGCACAGTACACACAACAAACCAACAGTTACAGCACCAAAACAGGCAGAAAGGAAGTAATTATGGCTATTATCAAAGGAGCATTTCAAATGACAGGCAGCATCCGCGGGGTTTCGTTTTACAGCATGCGGGGGAGCGACAAAACCATTATGCGCACCAAGGGCGGTGCGTCGAAAAACAAGATTAAGACCTCGCCAAAGTTCGAGGGCCTTCGTAACCATCAAAAAGAATGGGCAGGGTGCACCAGTTTTGGTTCGACGGCCCGATATGCGCTGGGCGGACTACACCGGCTGGCCGACTACAACCTGACGCCTGTGCTTAATGGTATGGCCAAAAACCTAATGAAACTGGATACGGAATCGGAAGTAGGAATGCGCAGGCTGAACCTGTCGGCCTTTCCGCAGGCATTGGAGAATTTCAACTTCAACCGCAAAAACCCCTTCAACTCTGTTTTGAGGGTTACTGTACCCTGCCGCATCGACCGCGAAAAGCTATGTGCCGTGGTGGAAATACCCCGCATCAATGCACTGAACGACATTTACAACTTTCAGCAACTGCCCTTTTTCAGGATTATTGTGGCTATGGGCTTATTATCGGACATGGAACGCGACGATACGCACAGCATATACAAAGCTTGTGTGCCCAACCTGCATGGCTATAGTATTGTACAAACGGGAGCATGGCATCCATCACAAAGTATTTTGCAACCCGAGCTAATGAGGATTGAATTCGACGAAGAGGATTGTGTTTATGTAAACGAAAGGGTTACAATACTGCTCAGCATGGGCATAGAATTTGGCAAAGTAGGCTTTACAGGCGAACCCGAAGCCATGAAATATGCCGGCAGCGCAAAAGTAATAGCAGTGGGCTAAACACAAAAAAGAGGCTGTATCAAAAGCGATAAGAACGCAAATTTAGCTACGCTGACCGCTGGTTCACGAATAAACGCAAATTTACGCAGAACACAAACATTTGTATTCCAGCATTTTGCAGAACAGTAAATCTATAGATTTTCACTACTGACCGACTAAACATCTGAGATTCTTCGCTACGCTCTGAATGACAATGCTTTGTATTGATTATGGTTGGGAGGAGGTAGGTGTAATGGCTGTATTATTCTGACATAGTCGCATTTATGCTAAAGTGCCACTTAGGCGATTGAAGTTGAAAATGGATTTAATAGATTTATCAAACCCCTTAGTGGTCCCTGACACATGCTGTCCCAACTTAATACTACTTTTACGCCCTGACATTAAATAATGTCAGGGTTTTCTTTTCTCCAAAAGTGAATATTTACGACACAATTTGTTTATATTTGCAAATAATGATTTTTATAATTGACAAGGCCGCTCACTTACAAAGCCCGGCAGTCATAACTAACTGATATATAATGTTTGAACAGGTTTTTAAGAATATTGACGATATACTACATAAAGACGCAGGGTGTGGTAGTGAATTAGATTATGTGGAGCAGTCTTCCTGGATTTTATTCCTGAAATACCTGGATGATATGGAAAGCTCAAAAAGCATGGAATCTATGCTGAAAGGCGAAGCATATCAGGCTATTATTGCTGACAAATTCCGTTGGAGTAATTGGGCAACACCAAAAACAACCGAAGGAAAGCCCGACCACAACAATGCCCTTTCGGGCGACGATTTAATTGATTTTGTCAATCTTGAATTATTCCCCTATTTGAAGAAGTTCAAAAGCGACGATACTTCGCCATTCACCATTCAATATAAGATAGGTGAGATTTTTTCGGAACTGCGCAACAGAATAATAAGCGGTTATAACTTGCGTGAAATTCTGTGGATGGTAGATGAACTACATTTCCAAACTTCCAAGGAAAAACACGAATTAAGCCATTTGTACGAAAGCCGTATCAACCGCATGGGTAATGCAGGACGAAATGGCGGTGAATATTATACCCCACGCCCACTTATCAGAACCATTGTAAAAGCGGTTAATCCCAAAATTGGCGAAACCATTTACGACCCTGCTTGTGGTAGCGGTGGATTCCTTTGCGAAGCCTTTAATTACATGAAGAAACATGCCACAGGTGTTTCGGATATGGACGTTTTACAAGCAAAAACATTTTACGGCAAAGAAAAGAAAGGATTGGCGTATATTATAGGTATTATGAATATGATACTTCACGGCATTGAAGCGCCAAACATTATACACACCAATACCCTTGCCGAAAACCTTGCCGATGTACAGGAACGGGACAGATATGATGTGGTGTTGGCAAACCCACCCTTTGGAGGCAAGGAACGTGACGAAGTGCAACAAAACTTCCCTATCCGCACAGGTGAAACTGCTTACCTGTTTATGCAGCATTTTATCAAATACATGAAAGCTGGTGGCAAAGCGGGAATTGTGATTAAAAATACGTTTCTGAGCAATACCGATAATGCTTCGGTGGCTTTGCGTAAGAAGCTTTTGGAAGAATGTAATTTGTATGCCGTATTGGATTTGCCCGGTGGAACATTTACCGGTGCAGGCGTAAAAACCGTGGTGTTATTCTTTGAAAAAGGATTGCCTACCGAAAAAATCTGGTATTATCAGCTGAACCTTGAACGTAATCTGGGAAAAACCAACCCACTAAACGAAAAGGATATGGCTGAATTTCTTGAAAATATTCATACAGCCAAAGAAACCACCAATTCATGGACACTGAATATAGCCGACATTGACCAAACCACCTACGACCTGGGCGTAAAGAACCCCAACAAAAAAGAAGAGGTGGCGTTGCGAACCCCACAGATGATTTTGGAGGAAATAAAAGCATTGGACGAGGAAAGTGCAGAAATATTAAACTCTATTGCTGCCATACTATGAGCGACCTACAACTGATAAAAACAGACTTGCTGCCCCCTTATCTGGAGCAGGTACAAGGCATAGCCGAAAAGCTGAACGCTCTGAAAGAAGCTGAGATAAGTACCAATACTTTTAGTTTTTACACATCGGTTGCTTCGGTTTTCAGCAGTAAAATTGAGGGTGAAGACATAGAGCTGGATAGTTATATTAAACACAAGGCGATGCGTATGGAGTTTAAGCCCGACTATACCAAAAAAACCGACGATTTGTATGAGGCCTATCAGTTTGCCCAAACGCACCCCATGAACGCCCAAACCATAAGCGAAGCACATACATTGCTGAGTAAAAATATTGTAGAAACACACAAGCAAGGGCAGCTGCGTACCAACATAATGTATGTAGCAACCGATGATGGACGTATAGAATATGTAGCCACTTCGCCATACGAACTGAAGGCCGAAATGGACAAATGGCATGCTGATGTAGAAGTGTTGCTAAACACCAGCATGACTGCCGAAGAAGTGTTTTTCTATGCAGCTATGTTGCATCTGACCTTTGTGAAAATACACCCCTGGAACGATGGCAATGGACGTAGTGCCCGGCTGATCGAAAAATGGTTTATAGCAGAGAAACTCGGTGAAAAAGCATGGTTTCTGCAAAGCGAAAAAAGCTATTATAACCAACACGCGCTTTATTATAGCAACCTGCGGAAATTAGGATTGGAATACGAAGAACTTGACTACAACCAGGCCCTGCCGTTTTTATTAATGCTACCTAACTGTTTGGAATTATGAAAATGCAACAAAATAAGCTGCCGAAAGGATGGGAAATAAAGAGGTTGGGGGAAATTTGTGATTTATCAGCTGGAGGAGATGTTCCAAAAGGAAATTATTCTGATGATAAAACTGAACAATTTTCAATTCCAATATATGCTAATGGAGAAAAGAATGATGGATTATATGGATATACTGACATAGTAAAGGTTTCAAAGCCAAGCATTACAATTTCAGCCAGAGGAACAATTGGCTTTTCTCTCAAAAGAATTGAACCATTTTATCCAATTGTAAGGTTAATTGTAGCAACACCCAAAAACTTAGATAATCTTAGTTTGGAATTTTTAAATTATGGTATAAAGAATATTGATTTTAAACATAGTGGCACATCAATTCCTCAATTGACTGTACCCATGATTAGAAATTATGAGATTCCACTTCCTCCTCTCCCCGAACAACAACGCATAGTTTCCATTTTAGATGAAGCCTTTGCAGCCATAGCTAAGGTAAAAGCCAATGCAGAGCAAAATCTGAAAAATGCGAGGGAATTGTTTGAAAGTAGTTTAAAACAGGTTTTTGAAGTAAAAGGAAATGATTGGGAAGAAAAATTATTGAAAGATATTGCACTACAATTTGGAAGGGGAAAGTCAAAACATAGACCAAGAAATTGGGCTGGTTTATTTAATGGCAAATATCCATTTATTCAAACAGGTGATGTTAGAAATGCTTCAAAATATGTAAATGACTTTTCGCAAACCTATAATGAGGTTGGTTTGGCACAAAGTAAATTGTGGCATAAAGGAACAATTTGTATTACAATTGCCGCAAATATTGCAGAAACAGCAATCTTGGGATTTAATGCATGTTTCCCTGATAGTATAATTGGGCTACAAGTTAATCCACAAAAAGCAGATTTAGACTTTACTTATTATTTGCTTCAATACTTTAAATCAGAACTACAAAAGTTAGGAAAGGGTAGTGCTCAAGACAATATAAATTTAGGAACATTTGAAAATAAACTTTTTCCATTCCCAAAATCATTAGAAAAACAACAAGAAATTGTCAAAACATTAAATACATTACTTTTTGAAACTCAGAAGTTGGAGGGCATTTATCAACAGAAACTTCAAAATTTGGAAGAAATGAGAAAGTCTATCTTACAGAAGGCGTTTAATGGGGAATTGTAAATTATGAGTAAAATTAAAATCATTAGTTCATTGGAATTAAATAGCAATGGACTTCAATGCAAAGATAAATCAGGGAAATATAAATCTGTTTTATTAAGGCAGGGAACCATGGATGGAGCTTGTGCAACCTATTCTGTTATGATGAATTTATTGATTTTAAGAGCAATAAATAAAAGTGATACAGATGTTTATGCAGAACATAAAAGCAAAGCAACAAAAAAGTTGTTTGATGTTTTTTGTAATTCATATGGTATGCATCGTAATGGTCAAAGTTTTGTAAAAATCAAAAAGATGCTGACCGAAAGTTTTCAGACGGAAGTTATTTGTGAAAGAAGAAATTCAGATAATGAAAAATCAATAGATTATATCAAGGATTTCGTATTGAATGATTTACCTGTTGTAATATCTGTTGAAACAAGCAAATTTGCACATGCCTTGTTAGCGATAGGTATTGAATACGAAGAAATTCAAATTGAAAATGTTGAAACTGAAATTGTTCCAACCAAGATATTTTGTTTAGACCCATCAGGTACTGAATTGAAAAATAATTATTGGAATAGTTTGATAGTTCTAAATCCGAAAACAAAAGGCAAAAAATATAAATATCATTACCTTGTAGATAATGAAGTGTATAATGTCAGTTTGAAAGATATTCTGTTAATTCAAAGCACATAACATGAACGAATCACAAACCCGATTAGACAAGATTGACCCCAAGCTTAAATTGGCAGGTTGGAGTAAGGTAGATGACAGCCGTATCATTACCGAATTTACCATATCCAGGGGAAAGATCAGTGCTTCGGAAAAACCTAAACCACTGAAGGCCGATTATCTGCTAAGCTACAAAGGTGTAAAATTGGCAGTGGTAGAAGCCAAAAGCGATGAATTATCGGTGGGAGAAGGTGTTATGCAAGCCAAGTTGTATGCGCAGATGCTTCAAATCCGCTATACCTATGCTACGAATGGGGATGAAATCTATGAAATAGATATGCTGACGGGTCAGGAAGGTATAGTGGTTGCTTTCCCAAGTCCTGACGAATTGTGGCAACGTACATTAGGTGAAGTGAATCAGTGGCGGGACAAGTTTTATGCTGAACCTTTCTATTTTGATGAAGGCAAACAATTAAGGTATTATCAGGAGATTGCCGTAAATAGGGTTTTAGAAGCCATAGCCGATGAAAAAAAGCGTATTTTACTTACACTTGCTACGGGAACTGGTAAAACGATGTTGGCTTTTCAAATAGCCTGGAAATTGTATCAGACCCGTTGGAACATTCATAATAACACACTGCGTCCCCGCATACTTTTTCTGGCTGACAGAAATATACTTGCCAATCAGGCATTTAATGGATTTGGTGGTTTCGCCAAGATTGATGAAAATTCGTTAGTCAGAATAAAGCCAAAAAGTATCAAGCAAAAAGGCGGTGTTGTCCCCAAAAATGGAAGCGTATTCTTTACCATATTCCAAACATTTGATAGCGGCGATACAGAGCCGCATTTTGGTCAGTATTCCCCGGATTTCTTTGATTTTATTATCATTGACGAATGTCATAGGGGTGGTGCTAATGACGAAGGCAGGTGGCGCAGAATAATGGAATACTTTTCACCTGCCGTTCAATTAGGCTTGACAGCCACACCCAGAAGAGATTTCAACGCCGATACATACAATTACTTCGGCAAACCGGTATATGAGTATTCGCTGAAACAAGGTATCAACGATGGTTTCCTAACACCCTTCCGACATGTTGTAATTAAAAGCACACTGGACGATTATGTGTATGATCCGGGTGATACAATTATTGACGGTGAAGAAGAAGAAATACAAAGATTGGTAAAAGGGAAAACCTATGTCGAAGGTGATTTCTATGGCGGTAAAATTGAAATTAAGCAAAGAGATGAAGATAGGGTAAAGCAATTCATTAGTAGTATTGGCCCCAATGAAAAGTCGTTGGTCTTCTGCTATACACAAGCCCATGCAGCTGCTATCAGGGATTTAATCAATCAACATAAAAAAGAAAAAAATCCATTGTACTGCGTCCGTGTGGCTGCCAATGATGGCGAACAGGGCGAAACTTATCTGCGGGATTTTCAGGATAATGAAAAGAAGATACCAACTATTCTTACTACTTCACAAAAGTTAAGCACGGGTGTAGATGCTTTGAATGTGCGCAATATTGTACTTATGCGACCTGTAAAGTCCATGATTGAGTTCAAACAAATCATAGGACGTGGCACACGTTGTTTCGATGGGAAGTATTATTTTACAATTTACGACTTTGTAGAAGCCTACAAAAATTTCGCAGACCCGACATGGGATGGCGAGCCTGTATGCAGTAAATGTGGAAACGACCCATGCACCTGCAAGCCTGTTGTACCACCGCCACCATACGATTGCCCGGTATGTGGTCAAAACCCTTGTGTGTGCGAAGAAGTTCCACCCGAACCATGCCAAATATGTGGAAAGGTTCCATGTGTATGCCCAAAGCAAACTGACCCATGTCCGGTTTGTGGTAATTTACCCTGTACTTGTCCCAAGAAGCGCAAATTAAAGATTACGCTTTCAGATGGTCGGGTTCGCCAAATCCAGCACATGACTTCTAACATGTTTTATGATACAGATGGAAAACTAATCACCGCCCAAGCATTTTTAGAAAAACTATTCGGTCAGTTGCCCGATTTCTTTCAGAACGAAGACGAACTGCGTAAAACATGGTCAGACCCCTTTACCCGCAAAGTGTTATTAGGTAAAATGGCAGATTTCGGTTATGACCAGGACACATTAAATCAGGTTCAAAAACTAATAAATGCCGAAAAAAGCGATTTGTATGACGTGTTGGAATACATTGCCTACGCCAAAGACCCGATAGAACGGAAAACAAGAGTTGAAACAGCCGAAAAGCACCTTTATATCGGATTGAACGAAGCGCAAAAAGAATTTATCAATTTCGTACTTGCCAAATACATAGAATTGGGAACAAACGAATTGGCAATTGACAATCTGCCCGAACTTTTGAAATTCAAATACGGCACAATCCCCGATGCCCTAAATACGTTCGGTGATTTGAAATTGGTTCAATCAGCGTTTGTAGGGTTTCAGAAGCATTTGTATGGAACGTAAGTAAAATTAAAATGGTGACTTTTTCATTTTACATACAAAAAAAAACTGACATTCTATTGAATATCAGTCTTTTCACATTTTAGTGACCACGATAGGGACATAAATACTGAAACTTAATGAAATCTCATAAAACAACAATATGTTTTATATGACAGATATACAGATATTAAAATAATTAATTATTTCATTAAGTTCTATCTTTGTTTCATTATGTTTTGTACATGTTGTGCAAGTTATATATATTTGCACAACGGATTATTAAATAATATGGCAACAATAAAAGCATTTATCAGAACTACACAAAAGGGTAATGTCTCGTGTAATGTGCGCTTCAGATTGACAGATGGGAGAAATATTCAGTTTTTTGCGACAAGTAATTTAAGTGTAAATTTAAACGATTGGGATTCAAAAAACGAAAAAATTAAAGCAAAAGTATTGTATGATAACTCAAAAAGAAAAGATTTTGATAATGCAATATTAGAACATAAACAATACATAATCGACAATTATACCATAGCAGGAAATAATCTTCCATCCAATTGGTTAGAAAAATTATTGGATAAAAAATATCATCCTGACAAATATAAGATTAAAACAAATGAAACCTTTTTCTCTTTATTAGAGTGTTTTATTGAACAACAAGAAATGTCAATAATAAGGAGAAAACATTATTATGTTGTTTACAGAAGCCTGAAACGATTTGAAAAATATAAATATTTGACTCTCACTATCCATCAATTTAATGAATCAACACTGTTAGAGTACAAAGAATTTTTGGAGAAGGAATACACAAAAGTCAGCAAACGTCCTGATATTTACAAGGACATGAAATCAAAGGAAGTACCAAAGAAACGTTCTGATAATACAATAATTGGAATCATTAAGAAAATACGAACATTTTATAACTGGCTCATTAAAACTGAGAAAACGACAAATGATCCATTTAAAAATTATGCAATTGGAACTGCAACATATGGCACACCAGTATATTTAACTAAAAATGAGAGGGATAAAATTGCCGGTTTTAATTTTCAATTCCAACCAAAATTAGAAATACAGCGGGATATATTTATATTTCAGTGTTTGGTAGGCTGTAGAGTTGGTGATTTAATGAAATTTACAAAGGAGAATATAGATAATAATATTTTGTCCTATATTCCAAGTAAAACAGCTAAAAACTTACCAAAAACAGTTGAAGTACCACTTTCAGAAAATGCAATTAAACTTATAGTGAAGTATAAAGAGAATAAAGGTAAAGCGCTTTTCCCATTTATTAGCCCTCAAAAATATAATGATGCTATTCGAAATATTTTTACCATAGCAGGTATTACCCGTGTGATTACCTGGTATAATCCCCAAACCAAACAAGGTGAACAGAAACAATTAAATGAGATAGCAAGTTCACATATAGCAAGAAGAACATTTATAGGTAATCTTTACGGTAGTCTAAAAGATCCAAATTTGATTGGCTCAATGTCTGGTCATGTTGAAGGAAGTAAAGCATTTAATCGTTATCGAGATATTAATATTGATATCAAAAAAGAGATTGTGAGCAAATATATGGATTGACAATTGACATCACTTTGCATGAATAATTTCAATACCTCACTATATTTGAAAACAGTATTCAAGCATAAAACCTGCCCTTGTATTTCAATGAATAGAACGTAAGTTTCCTAAAGTTTAAATTAGGGTTCGATCCAGCGAGGGTACAAAAAGGCAAAAACCCTAATTGATTTTTAATCAGTTAGGTTTTTTTATTTGAGTTTTTGTCAACCAAATGTCAACCTGATTTTTGTAATTACACATTTATGCAAAAATTGTTTTTTTTGAATTTTCAAGATTATATAACTTCCTTTCAAATGAAAGGAAGTTATATCTATTTTTTGCCCAAAAAACAGGATCAATGTAAATATCCGGTGGAGTAAAAATATTAAGCGAAAAGATTAGCGAGCCTAAAGATAAAGAATAATTGCCGCCAACATCACCTAATTCATTTTGACCTTTCATAAGAGTGTTTTTCGTCAATAAATTCATTCTCTTCAAATTAAACATATTTTGCTTCAACACTGGTTAGAGTAGTCTTTAATTAAATAAGGATCAATTGCACTAAGCAATACTTTTTTCAATCAGGGTCAACATAACTTACGGGATTATGCTTACAATACAAATACAGACTATAATTCGGATACTTTTCGTCCAGTAAGTCAATATTTAACCAGTGACTTGAAAACTCTGATTTGTAATTTGCCTTTGATGTATCTTCTTCGAGAAATTCAACAATCTGATTAGTTCGGGTATTGAGTTTTACTGTTCCGATTTCTTCATCTGTAAAGAATTCGTTGTACTTGCCATTACTTAAGTAATTGAAAGGAATTAATGCAATGTTTTTTGAGAGCTATTTTTAGGCGGATTTTGTTCTTGAATGAGGGCGTTTAGCGGGCTAAACAACCGAGTGAAAGGACAAAATCCGTCCAAAATAGCCTCAAAAAATGAATATTACATAAAATTAAGATGATTTAAAAATATAGCATTAATTACTTTCTGTTACTTATTAAAAATCTCAAAGAACGCTTGGCTGATATTTTAGATAATATCGGACAGCCAAAATATAGCATTAATTTTTATTGATTACTTAATGGTTATTCCTGAGTATATAATTAATAGTTTTAGGTTATATTATTACATAAAAGTTGGTGCTTAAATGCACATACTTATTCAAAGTGTAATTTCTTCCGAGAACTTTTTCGTATAAGTTTATTCTTTGTTTTTTATTATAATGTTGCACTAAATCTTTAATCACTGAAAATTGACTACTTCTCATCATATTTCATTATCTTTGTATATAAATCAGCACATTATCTTCGAATCTCATGAAAAAAAATATATTTTTAGCAATATTGTTTTTTTTAGGTGCACATTTTACTTACGCAACCATTGATATTCAGTCTACTTTTTACACAACCAATGATGGGCTGGGAAATAATTTTGTCAGACATATATATCAGGACAGTAAAGGTTTTATGTGGTTTAGCACCATCAACGGCTTAACCCGATACGATGGTCACAGTTTTGTTTACTTTCAACCCGGCAAAGAGAGTGAAATCTCATTACTCGATCCTCATGTTCGAAATGTTGAAGAGGATAAAAACCAATTTCTATGGATACAATTATCGCCGGAAAGCTTCAGTTGTTACGACCTTAGAAAAGAACAATTTATTGATTATACCGGCACTGGAGATTACCGAAAAAAATTTGCAAACAAATATACAATGTCAAATGGAGACACATGGTTATCAAAGTCTGAACAAGGTTGTCGTAGATTGACATATATCAACGGTAAATATCAGTCATTCGTTTTCGATACGAAAAACAAGTTGCTTCCATCCAACAATGTTACAAAAATAATAGAAGGTCCAAATCACAATGTATTTATTGGAACTGACAATGGGTTAGTGAAGTACGCTGATGGGAAAACTTATGCAATTAGCGATGTGAAAAACATATACGACATGTTGTTGTATCACAATACTTTGTTTATATTAACGAGAGATGGTATCATTTATCAATTAAAAGATAATGAAACACTACTGACCGACAAAAAATTGATTTAGCAAAAAGGGAAGCCATCTAAGCGATAACTTCCCCCGATATAGTACTTTTGTTTTACCACAAACACATAGACTATATGGGCAAAGATATAACAAAAAATTTA
>SAAO01000110.1 GCA_009929375.1 Bacteroidia bacterium | reverse complement strand
TCAACACCTAAATCCCTTTCAAAAAACTGTTGTAGGGGTTCAATTCTTGTTCGTGGCTTTTGGTGCCACAGTCTTAGTGCCGCTTCTCGTTGGGTTAGACCCCTCTACTGCGCTCTTTACCGCAGGACTTGGCACACTGATCTTTCATTTAGTTACCAAAGGTAAAGTTCCAATTTTCTTAGGAAGTAGTTTTGCATTCATCGCGCCTATTTTAAAGGCGACCGAATTGTACGGCCTTCCCGGAACGTTATCCGGATTTGTAGCTGTGGGTGCCGTTTATGGTATAATGAGCTTACTGGTAAAATGGCGTGGAATTAGTTTTATTCACCGGCTTTTTCCTCCAATAGTGGTAGGTCCTGTAATTATTCTTATCGGTTTATCATTGGCTGGAACCGGAGTAAACATGGCTAAGGATAACTGGATTCTGGCTCTGGTTGCTTTATTTACAGCAGTATGTGTTACAATGCTGGGTAAGGGTTTGCTTAAGCTTATCCCAATTTTTTCAGGAATAATCGTTGGCTATGTAGTAGGTCTGCTGTTTTTTGACATTGATTTGGCACCGGTAGCTGCTGCACCTTGGTTTTCGTTACCTCAATTTGTAACTCCACAGCTTTCTTTGGAAGCCGTCCTGTTTTTAGCACCGGTTGCCATTGCTCCGGTGATTGAACATGTGGGTGATATTTATGCGGTGAATTCGGTTGCCGGAAAAGATTTTGTGAAAGATCCCGGATTGCATCGTACCATGTTGGGTGATGGATTGGCTTGTGCTGCGGCCGGTATCATCGGAGGACCTCCCGTAACTACCTATTCTGAAGTTACTGGTGCCATATCTCTCACAAAAATTACAGATCCTTCTGTTATTCGTATTGCAGCCGTTGCAGGTATTTTGTTTTCAGTTTTTGGAAAGGTAAGTGCATTATTAAAAACCATACCTGCACCAGTGTTGGGTGGAATTATGATGCTGTTGTTCGGAACGATTGCTTCGGTCGGTATCAATAACCTGATTAGAAATAAAACAGATTTGGGTAATACACGTAACCTGATTATTTCGTCGTTGATTCTTACCTTCGGTATCGGCGGTGCAGTATTTCAGTTTGGCGAATTTACCATTGCAGGAATTGGTTTAGCTTCATTGATC
>SAAO01000109.1 GCA_009929375.1 Bacteroidia bacterium | reverse complement strand
TGCGGTGTACAAAAAGTTTTTTGCCCGCTTCAACCTTGAATTGTTGTCCAAGGATTTCTACAATTGCATACATTTGCTGTAAAAATTAATTTAATTAGACCGGGAGGTGAGATGCCAAAATCAACATGACAGCGCTACTTTCGAACCTCTTTACGAATCGGACTGCAAAAGTACGCTTTTTTTTTTAGTTATGCAAACGTTTCTATAAAAAAATAAAACCGTCGCTCGACAACGAACAAAACTCATTTTCAACTCTTTATCAGAGGGAATTAACCACGGTTACTAAATGACAAGCAACCACCCCAGCCGTTTCAGTACGCAAGCGACTGTTGCCCAAAGTCACTGCTTTAAACTGATTATCAAGCGCCAAACGCACTTCATCCAAACTAAAATCTCCCTCTGGACCAACCAAAACAAGCACATCCGAATGAGGAGGACAACTATGCAGTAAATGAGTCTTTTCTGCTTCGTAACAGTGTGCTATGAAACGATGAGGTTCGGTCACCGAATTCATGAATTCAGTGTAAGGAGTCATAGGATTCAACTTGGAAACAAAGGCTTTGAGCGATTGTTTGGAAGCCGAAATTAAAATTTTCTCAATACGCTCTGGCTTTATCAATTTTCGTTCAGAATAACGACACAATAAAGGCGTTATGGTGTCAACACCAATTTCTGTGGCCTTTTCAATAAACCATTCGAAGCGATCGCTATTTTTGGTAGGCGCCACAGCTAAATGAATACGAAATGGGCGTTTTTCAAAATCATGTTGTACTGAAAGTATCCGAACTTCAGTATGTTTGGCATGCGGAGCGACAATTTCGACTTGATATAAGCCGCCTACGCCATCAATCACATGAGCCACATCACCAGCCTTGAGTCGTAACACTTTGGCACAATGCAAAGACTCCTCTTCATTTAGAAAAGGAGTCTGAGCTATATCAGGGGCATAAAATAAAGTCATGCTTCGAATTAATGGGTCTTTTCTGCGTGAGAACCACAAGGTGTTTCACAAGGTTGAGTGCATTTTTTATCAGTTTCACCTTTGCAGCAAGCCTTTTCTGCCTCTACAGCTTCGGCATGTTCACAACAGTGATGAGCAGTGTCTTCAACACAAGGGGTTGCCTCTTTGCCTTTACAGCCACCTTTGTCGTCACCACCA
>SAAO01000108.1 GCA_009929375.1 Bacteroidia bacterium | reverse complement strand
ACACAGCAGTATTCGTGCCTTGTTCGAAAACAAAAAAAGTCTGTTTGCTGCTATGATGCGCAGTCCATTTTTATGTAATTCCGACAAATATTCATTCTGTTTGAGTCTGCAACAAATGCCACTGGCTCAACAAAATATGATGACCAGTAACTTCAATTTCAATGCCGAATCGGAACAAGTACAAGAACTAATGGACGAAGATGCGCTGACGCAACCTGCCACACGCGCCAAAACGGTAGCAAATCAATACATTCAAGATTTGTACCGCCTATACACCTTACATGCTCACAAAAACGAATTAACCAATCCGCTTCAGGAAATTTTGAGTATTTACAAAACACCACTTTTTACACTACTCTTCCCGACGAGCGAAACGCGCCAACAATTGGCAGAATTTTATTTTTCCAAGGATTTGTATGTCGAAGCGTTAGAACAATTTGAACAGTTGCAAAACGAGATACAAACAGCCGAACGTTTTCAGAAAATAGGTTATTGTCACCAACAACTCAACCAACTACAGCCCGCCATTGAGGCATACGAGCAAGCCGACCTATTGCAACCACAAAACAAGTGGACCATGCGTCGATTGGCCTATTGCTTGAAACGTACAGGCAACTACGCCAAAGCACTTACGTATTATCAAAATTGTGCTACATTGATGCCTGAAAACACGCAACTACTACTCCAAATTGGACATTGTCAAACCGAGTTAAAACGCTACGACGATGCCATTGCCACCTATTTCAAAGCCGATTATTTAACGCCCGATAACCTGCAAATTCGCCGTATCATCGCTTGGTGTTATCTGCTGGCTGGCAAAACAACGGAAGCATGCAATTATTACGAAAAATTAGTAACCACATCTATCGAAAGTGTTGATTTTCTGAATGCTGGACATGCGTATTGGGTGGCTGGCAATGCGGAGAAAGCGCTATTTTTCTATCGTAAAAGTGCTGAACATGCGCCCACTAAAAATCACTTTTTTACCGCCTTTTTCGACGATAAAAAACACCTTTTAGCACTGGGCATTTCGGAGCAAGATTTTTCACTGTGGTATGATGCACTGCATTATCAGCTATAAGTTGAAAAAAAGTTAACATTTGACTAAAATTCCCTTCCTAATTTTTAGTTTTTTCAATTGAAAAACTTATCTTTGTTGCAATTTA
>SAAO01000068.1 GCA_009929375.1 Bacteroidia bacterium | reverse complement strand
CAAGACTTCGCCTGCTTCGCTCGAAAAATCTACGTTCGGAAGGCTCAAATCGTCCAAACTTGTTGAAGTTCGACCAATAGACTGCAATTTTAAGAGCGCGGACTACGAACTTCAACTTCAAACAAGGACGATTTTTAACCGCCTTCCTCTCTTATTTTTCGGCTCACCAGCCGAGGTCGCGCGTCCAGGAGCAGCATCGCTTTGTGTAAGTTTGCTTTTTCACTTCAAGTGAAAAAAATCAAAGGTATGCAGAAAACATAAATACAAATGAACAGTATTCCATAAGCCTCTAATTGTCAGCGGCATTGAAATTACTAATAATTATCAATCAAGTATTTAATAGTTTGCGAAAGTTCAATAACTTTACATAAAATTCCACCCATATGGCAATATACTCAACCAGCAAAATGTATTTCCTGAGTATATTTGTAAACTGATAATTCAGAAAAAACTCAAACAAAATACAGATGAAAAAAACTTACACTCTTCTGATTATGATTGTTTTCAGTGGCTTCTTCGCCATCGGGTTAAGAGCTCAATCGCCTACACTGGAAATACAAAAAAAGGATCAAAGCGCAGTGCAAACCCCGCTCAGCGACCTGCGAAAACTAACCTTCAGCAACGATGCCATGACAGTGCATTACAGCAACGGTCAGACAGGCGATATCGCTTTGTCCGATATCAGCAAAATGATTTTCGGAACAATCTCAGGCGTCAAAAAAGTTCAGTCTGCAAATGCAGAAATACTGATCTACCCGAATCCTGCCAGCGATTATATTTATGTAAAAACGACCGACAATCAAACAATTCAGATTATAAACATTAGCGGAGCCACTGTCATTTCGCAGAAAGCGTCGGACAACCGCGAAACTCAGATTCATATCGCAAATTTAGCCAAAGGAGTTTATATACTTAAACTTGATCATAAAGTTGCAAAATTCACTAAATTATGAGAAAAACATTACTCATCGCATTTTCATTTCTTACACTGCATATTACTTTTGCACAATATCCGCTGAATGTATTCAAACCCAATCTTTCGGTTGAAAACATAGCGACCCCGGACATCGACAGCATCACTTTCGACACGCAAACCAGCGAAATGAGAATTTTCAGAAAATCGGGTGGCGAAAACAACATCAGCATTTTAGGAGTGGACAGCATCAACTTCAATCCGCTTTACCTGCAATTATTGCCTGTACCCGAAGCTCCGCAAATGGAAAATGTGCTGAATACCACAGCGCAGGCCAATCTGTATATTACATCGCCCGGAGGCACTTCGGTCACTGAAACAGGTATTTGTTGGAGTACAAACGAAAACCCGACTGTCAATGACAATAAAATGCCATCCACATCACTGCTTGCAGTAGGACAGGTTAGTTTGAGCGGACTCACAGCTTCGACCACCTATTACGCGCGGGCTTATGCTATCAACAGCGCAGGAACAGCTTACAGCGAACAAATTTCTTTCAGTACCAATAATTTCAAAGCACCATCGGTGGAAACTGTTTCGGCGACCTTCAACTACGCAACCAACAAAGCGACCTGTGTGGTAAAAGTAACTGACAACGGAGGTTGTGTGCTGACACAAAGGGGAATTTGCTGGAGTACAAAAAGAAATCCAACCACTGCCGACAATGTATTTGCTTCGGGTATCTCGGTTGGTCAGTTTTATGCGCAGACCGGCACACTCGATCTGAACAAAATCTACTATGTACGTTCGTTTGCCACCAATTGCATGGGCACAACCTATGGAAACGAAATGAGCGTGCAAGCGCTTATGGGCAATGTAACTTATACACTTGACCAAAGCGTAATCAACGCAGGCGAGCGCACTCATAATCTGATAAAAACGGCTATGGACAGTGCTTGCTATTATTATAACCGTTACACCTCATTCCGCGCCAACATTTGGGTGTATTACAATGCAGGTATCCCCACAGCACAGGCTTCGTATCACGGATCGATTGGTTTCGGACCGAACGAACGCTATATGTGGGTAGGAACTGTGATGCACGAAATGGCGCATTACTTTGGCTCAGGAACAACCAGCACATGGAAAAACCTGATGGTGGGCGGACTATGGCAGGGTGCTGTGGGTAAGGCACTTTGCCTGCAACTGACCGGACAAACCCTGAAAGGTGACAACAATAACAATCCGCAACATTACTGGCCTACGGGAATAAATCAGCGGGAAGAAGTATCGTCGCAAACCGATCTGATCAATCATGCAAAAATTGTAAAAGCCATGCTTATTGACGATGCTAAATTACCTACGAGTTGGTAAATAAGATCAATATTCAAGGGCTCTCTGCAAAATCAGAGAGCTCTTTTTTTCAATAACTACATTTTCAGAACATGCAAAAAAAGTCATTTTCCGCTGTTATTCTTATCCTTTTACTTTCTCTTCAGGTAACAGGGCAAACCCTCAAACTACACTATAATTTTCAATCGGTAAACCAAGCCATCACTGATCAGACAGGCAATGGCTACAATGCTACACTTAAAAACGGAGCCTCTATCCGTACCCTCAACGGCATTTCATTTCTCGAAACCGGCAACAACAATGGCTATCTCGATCTTGGAGCAGGTTCCGGAAATCTGATCGGCACCCTGTCGAACTTCACAATAGCCACCTACGTATATATCGATCAGGAGCTGAATCTGAGCAATAACGGAAATTTTGTATGGACATTCTCCAATGCCGAAAATATTCTCACAAATCCTGCGGGCTGTATGTTCTTCTCGGCCAAAAGTTCACGTTATGCCATTTCGCAGACCAACTACAGCGCAGAAAAACAGCTAAACATAGCCAGCCCGACAGCTAAGGACAGCTGGCAACACATTGTGTACAGACAAAACGGAAGTACAGGAGAGATTTACATCAACGGAGTGCTGCAAAAAAGTGGTACAGTGAACATCCTCCCTTCAACACTGGGAAATACAGCTTTCAATTATCTTGCACGGGCGTGTTATGCCGGCGATCAGTATCTGAAAAACTCCAAATACAGCGATTTCAGAATTTACAACGGTGCCCTCACTTCTGCTCAAATCACACAACTGGCAGCCAACAAACTGAAACTCGACACGCTGATATACAAAGACATGGTGGATTCTGCCTTGACAAAAATTAATTTGGGGTCACTCACTGCTGTCACCGAAAACCTCACACTGCCCACCACAGGCAGTTACGCCACCACCATAAGCTGGCAAAGTTCGAATCCTTCGGTGGTAGCTGCCAATGGCACCGTAAACCGCCCTGCAAGTGGTCAGCCCAATGCTCAGGTGACACTTACAGCTACAGTGAGTAAGTATTTTGTATCCAAAAATATAAGTTTCAACGTCACTGTACTTTCTCAATTGAGCGATACGCAAAGCGTGAGTATTGACAGTGAACAACTTGTCCTTAACGGAAATCTGCAAAATCTGCGCAGTAATATTTCGTTACCTTTAAACGGAAAAGAAGGTTCACAAATACACTGGACATCAGGCGATCAGACTTTCCTGAGCAATACAGGCGTCATTCTGAAACGCAATCCCAAAGGAGAAGGCAATAAAAAAGTAACGCTCACAGCCACCATCACAAAAGGAACTGCTACAAGCACTAAAAACTTCGACATTTACATTGCTGAAGACGAGGGTTACTCAGCCTATCTTTTTGCCTATTTTACAGGAAACAATATCGCTCAGGAAGCCATACGTTTTGCTCTGAGCGACGACGGGCTTGTGTACAGAGCCCTGAACGACGATCAACCGGTTATTGCTTCATCGGCCATAAGTCTCACAGGCGGCGTGCGCGATCCGCACATTCTGCGTGGTGAAGACGGAATGTACTACATGGTGGTCACCGATATGGTTTCGGCGAATGGCTGGAACTCAAACCGCGGAATGGTTTTGCTGAAATCGTCGAACCTGACCGACTGGACTTCGGCCACAGTGCATATACCCACAGCTTTCCCTGCACAGTTTAATAATGTGGACAGGGTTTGGGCTCCGCAAACCATTTACGACAAAGCCACAGGTAAGTATCTGATTTATTTCTCGATGCGTAAAGGCAGCGGCGATTACGACAAAATATATTATGCCTATACCAACAGCAGTTTTACAGCGCTCGAAACTGTACCTGTTCAAATGTTTTATCACCCCGCCAATCAGGCCTGCATCGATGGGGATATTGTGGAAAAAGATGGCCTTTATCATATGTTTTTCAAAACCGAAGGTTCGGGCAATGGTATCAAAAAAGCTGTTTCGAACAAACTTACCGAGGGCTGGACTTTGCTTGACCGCTATCTCGATCAAAATTCCAATGCAGTGGAAGGCGGCTGTGTATTCAGGCTGTACAATACCGACACATGGATTTTGATGTATGATGTATATTCCAGCGGATATTATGAGTTTACAAGCTCTGCCGATCTCGAAAATTTCAGTGTACTGAACGGCAACTCCTTCGATTTCAGTCCCCGCCACGGAACAGTAATTCCTGTTACTGCTTCCGAAAAAGCTGCTCTGAATAACAAGTGGGGTGATACCACTCAGTCACCGCAAATCATGTCTGACAATGAAAAACCATTGTGGAAAATGCAAGCAAACGGGATTGCGTTCATTAACCCGGAAAAGATAAATAAAGCAGAGCTATTTGATATATTTGGAAGAAAAATTCTGGAAAGTGCACAGCCGGAAAGTCTGATAGAATTCAGTTTTGCTAAATCAGAGTTGTATATTCTGAAAATTACCACACGTAACGGGGATATTTATACTGATAAGATTTTAAGCGGGTTTTGAGAATTTTAAAAATCATAAAATCATTGTTGTAAGGTAAAATCATTAGATTCTTCGCTTCGCTCTGAATGACAGCAATATGTATTGAATTTGATAGGGAGGGGTAGGTTGGTGGCTTCGCCACCAACCTACCCCTCCCTAATACACAACTAGCTGCCTGTCATCTCGAACGGAGTGAGAGATCTCATTTTATTCATTTTTTAAAATTTTAGCGGACAACAATGTCATAAAAATGAAAACTCTATTTTCCGCCCCTATATCCCCTAAAGGGGACGTTGTGTGTGCAACGTAATTGCTATATTTACACAATTTCACAGCCCCCTTTAGAGCTTGTCCGCCGTGGCGGAGGGTTGGGGGCAATTGAAAGTATCGGAATATATATTTTCAGTTCTCTTCTTTTAGCTTTCGAAACAGTCTCCAATGAATATTTTGCATTCAAAATCAGGCAAAAAGAAAAACGACAGAATCCGGGATTCTGTCGTTTTTTTAAGTTCTATTCTGAAATCTTTTCCTGAAACAATTCTCGTAATCTTTGTTGCTGTTCGTCGGGAGTAAGATCGGTGTTATCAATGACAATCGCATCAGCGGCCTGACGTAGCGGACTTTCGGCTCTGTTCTGATCACGTTCGTCACGCTCGAGCACGTTGGCCAGCACTTCGTCATACACAGGTTGTTCGCCTTTGGCCAACAGTTCATCATAACGGCGCTGTGCTCTGATTTCAGGTGAAGCAGTCAGAAAAACCTTCAGTTCCGCTTCGGGAAAAACCACAGTACCAATGTCACGGCCATCCATTACAATGCCTTTCTGCACGCCCATCAATTGCTGCTGACGAACCAATTCGCGACGCACAGCACCAAGTGTACTCACACGGCTTGCTCCATTGGCAACCTCGAGTGTACGGATTTCACTTTCCACATTTTCGCCGTTCAGATACATTTCGGCCTTTCCTGCTTCATTCAAGCGGAATTCAAGCTGTATCTGACTCACATGCGCATTGATAGCCGCTTCGTCAATTGTGTCAGCAGTCATCCAGCCATTGCGCAGGCAAAAGAGCGAAACAGCACGGTACATAGCACCGGTATCCACATAAACATATCCGGCTTCTGCTGCCAGTTTTCGCGCCATTGTGCTTTTTCCGCACGACGAAAATCCATCAATTGCTACTATTATTCGTTTCATTTGTGTTATTTGCGGGTTTCGTGTTCAGTGTTCAGTGTTTTGCGTTTCGTGTTTTAGAGTTTTGAGTCGATTAGTTAATTGGTTAATCAATTGATTAGTTACCTGGTTTTATAGTCGATACTATTAAATGGTAAATAGTCAATGACAAAATGGCTAAATTCAAGTTGTAAATGCAACTTTAGTTATTTTTAATTTTTTAGTTCATTAAGTATGTTTGGCGAAAAAATCGAGGATAACTTTTTTGAGCTCG
>SAAO01000107.1 GCA_009929375.1 Bacteroidia bacterium | reverse complement strand
TTTGCCCGACCGGTGCCTTTTTTATTTATACCAGACTACGGGCCGGTTTAGTTGTTTACTTACTTCGGAGAGTTGGGAGCGGAGCTTCATCAACTCGGTGTTGATTTGCATTCGCTCGGGTCCCTGACCGAAAAGGAAACGTTTCCTTCCCAGCTTTCGCATTTGGTGCTTGCAGGTGCCCGGTAAGTTGGGATTCTGCAACGATGGTGCGGAAGGCGTGTTTTCCCAGGCGGCGGAACAGGGAATCGGGGTCTTCGTCGCGGATGGGGAATACAATCCGTCCCCTCATGGCTTTAAATGCGCTGGGTACCGTACTTTTTGCCATGCTTACTTCGTAATCCACATAGGTCTGGGTAATGCCATCGCAGTCGGGGTGGTATTTATTGCCATCCATCCAGCTGTCGTCGTCCAACTTTACCTCATGTATACGGGTCAGGTCGGGATGGTGTCCATACATCGACCGCTAAATTAATAAATGAAGTATTTTATTATTTTACGGCATATCTTTTCTTATATTTGCACTTTAACAACAATACATAAAATCAAGAAATTTAATAAGCGATATAAAAATGACAAGTATAAATCAAAGGGCTGAACTACAAGCCAAAATATGGAAAATAGCAAATGATGTACGTGGTTCAGTTGATGGTTGGGATTTTAAACAATTTGTATTAGGAACACTTTTCTATCGTTTTATTAGTGAGAATTTCACTAATTACATTCAGGGGGGAGATGATAGTGTTGACTATGCCAGCATGTCGGATGATGTAATAACGCCAGAGATTAAAGATGATGCAATTAAAACAAAAGGATATTTTATCTATCCAAGTCAGCTTTTTGTTAACGTTGCAAAAAATGCCAATACAAACACTAATCTTAATACAGACTTAAAAGCCATCTTTGATGCTATTGAAAGTTCAGCAAATGGTTATCCGTCCGAAAGAGATATTAAAGGATTGTTTGCCGATTTCGACACTACCAGTACACGACTTGGTAATACTGTAGGAAACAAAAACAGTCGTTTAGCCGCCGTATTGAAAGGAGTTGAAGAGCTGAGTTTTGGAGATTTTGAAGATAGCCATATAGATTTATTTGGCGATGCGTATGAATTTCTTATCTCCAATTATGCGGCCAACGCAGGAAAATCGGGAGGTGAATTTTTTACTCCACA
>SAAO01000106.1 GCA_009929375.1 Bacteroidia bacterium | reverse complement strand
CGATATTTTTAAATCCTGTGCTGCATATTTCCGTTTGCCATTGTGGCGTTCGAGGGCTTTGATGATAATCTCTTTTTCAGCATCAATGAGCGAAAGCGACTCTTCTACATACTCTTCGGTATCTTCTACGTGATGATTGTGCAAAATTTTACCTTTGCTCAATGGCGTTACTAAATTGATAACCTCGTTTTGCGGTTCTTGTTTTTCTACAAACGGCTGTTCGGCGGTGTCGCTGAAGTGTGGTTGGTAGTTGTGCGCAGGTTCATTCGACATAATATCATTGACCAACTTTTTCAAGTCGTTCATGTCTTTTTTCATGTCGAACAATACTTGATAGAGAATTTCACGCTCGCTATTAAACGATTTTTGCTCTTGTTGATGCGACATCAGCACAGGCAATGTGCTCGATTCTTGATCGGGCAAGTAGGCACGTAAACTTTCAGGGGTAATGGTGCGTTCTTGTTCAATCACAGAAATCTGTTCGGTAATATTTTTAAGTTGACGAATATTACCTTTCCAGTAGTAGTTTTTCAGCATGAGCTGTGCATCATCCGTGAGTTTGATGACGGGCATTTTGTATTTTTCGGCAAAATCGGTAGCGAATTTACGGAACAACAGCAAAATGTCGTCTTTACGTTCGCGCAACGGCGGAATGTAAATAGGCACGGCATTCAAACGATAATATAAATCCTCGCGGAAACGACCATTACGAATGGCTTCTTGCATATTTAAATTGGTGGCTGCTACTACGCGCACATTGGTTTTTTGCACTTTCGATGAACCCACACGCATAAACTCGCCAGCCTCTAAAACGCGTAACAAACGCACTTGTGTTGAAAGTGGCAATTCGCCCACTTCGTCGAGAAAAATAGTGCCACCATCGGCCACTTCAAAATAACCTTTACGGTCGGATGTGGCGCTTGTAAAAGCACCTTTTTCGTGTCCAAATAGTTCGGAATCGATGGTGCCTTCGGGTATAGCTCCGCAGTTCACGGCAATGTAAGCATTGTGTTTGCGGTGGCTGTATTGATGAATAATTTGTGGAAACGTTTCTTTACCAACGCCGCTTTCGCCTGTAATAAGTACCGATAAATCGGTAGCTGATACTTGTACAGCAACGTCGATAGCGCGATTCAACGCCGATGAAATACCAATGATTCCAAAGCGCTGTTTTACAGATTGAATTTCT
>SAAO01000013.1 GCA_009929375.1 Bacteroidia bacterium | reverse complement strand
TCTATGTGTTTGTGGTAAAACAAAAGTACTATATCGGGGGAAGTTATCGCTTAGATGGCTTCCCTTTTGCTAAATCAATTTTTTGTCGGTCAGTAGTGATTCATAATATTTACGTTGCCAATCATAGTATGGTCAATTGCCTTGATGTTCAATGCTTTTAAGGTTTCGACAGGCGGAGACGGACAAAAATTAGTTATTAGTTTTATAATCGGCCTCATAATTGCCGAGGCTATTTCAAAAATCATTATATTTCAGATAATTAAACTGGTTTAGTAATAATAAAAATCCATACAGACATGAAAAAATTTGTGTTTATTCTGGCATTTTTGCTGACTTTATTTTCAGCATCAGCTGAAGATATTACCGGTAGTTGGAAAGGTACGTTAAATGTACAGGGAACAAAACTCCATTTGGTGTTTAATATCGAAAAAAACGACAACGGGTATTCAGGAACAATGGACAGCCCCGATCAGGGAGCAAACGGAATTCCTTTGAGTTCAGTTACTTTTGAAAACAATGTCGTGACAATTAAACTTAAACAGGCAGGTATTGAATACAAAGGCTCACCTGATGGGACAGGAAATATTGCCGGAGAATTTTCGCAGGCAGGCTTAACTGCGAAACTTATATTGAGCAAAAATGCAGAAAAAACCGAACCGGCACTGAAACCACAGGAACCTGTAAAACCATATCCATACAATTCGGAAGAAGTATTTTTTGAAAACAAAAAGGATGGAATAAAACTGGCAGGAACATTTACATATCCTTCAAAAAAAGGAAAATACCCGGTTGTAGTTTTGATTTCAGGAAGCGGACCGCAGGATAGAAACGAAGCTTTAATGGGACACAAGCCATTTTTGGTTCTAGCCGATAAATTGACCCGTACAGGAATTGCAGTGCTGCGTTTTGATGACCGCGGTGTAGGAAAATCGGAAGGAAACTTCGGTGCTGCAACCACAGTGGATTTTTCGTACGATGCTGAAGCTGCCATTCAATATCTGAAAACCAGAAAAGAAGTGAAAACTTCGCGAATGGGGCTTATCGGACATAGTGAAGGTGGCTTAATCGCTCCGATTACCGCACTGAGAAACAAGGATGTGGCATTTATCGTAATGCTTGCAGGACCCGGACTTTCAGGACGTGAAATTGTACTTATGCAACAGGAACTTATCGGACGTGCAAGCGGTATGCCTGAGTCTGAAATTAAAAAAAATCAGGACACAAACAGGTATATTTTCGATTTGATGAAAACTGAAACTGACCAAACAGTTTTAGTCCCGAAAATTGAAGATTATCTGCGTAAGCAGCTCACAGGAAATACCGACAGTGCTAAAATATCGGAAGCTTTGCCTGCGCAAATTGCGCAACTCACTTCGCCCTGGATGCAGTATTTCCTGAATTACGACCCTGCTTCTACTCTCTCGAAACTGAAAACGCCTGTTTTGGCGCTTATTGGTTCAAAAGATTTACAGGTTCCAGCCAAAGAAAACCTTGCAGCCATTGAAACCGCATTGAAGAAAGCGGGAAACAAAAAATATGTTTTGAAAGAACTCGAAGGTCTGAATCATTTGTTTCAGGAATGTACAACAGGTTCGCCAATGGAATATGGACAAATTGAACAAACCATGTCGCCAGTAGTGCCTGAAATAATTGAAAAGTGGATTAAAAAACTTTGAAGATAAAGAGAAAAAGAAAATGGGTTTGCCGGATAATTTCAGCAAACCCATTTTTTTATGTAATTGTAAAATATCAGAATATCGAAAGCAGAACAATTACTACCAGTAATGCAGGAAGCATGTTCATTATTCTCAGTTTTTTGATTTCCAGAATATTAATTCCCAATCCGATTAAAAGAATTCCTCCTGTAGAAGTGAGCCCGGCGATAATTTCGGGCGTAAAAAATTGAGAAGCGCTCATGGCCAGCAATGTAATTCCACCCTGAAAAATAAGTAATGGTACCGACGAAAATATCACACCCAAACCAAATGCTGAGGCTAGCAGAAGCGCTGAAAATCCATCCATTAGCGACTTTGTAAACAACACTTCCGACGAACGGCCGGTACCTTCATCGATTGCGCCCACAATGGTCATTGCACCAATACAAAACAACAGAAATGAGGTAACCAGGCCTTCGGAAAATTTTTCGTTGCCAATTCGCAGTTTTTTACGCAGATATTCGCTCAACCGATCCACAGCGCGTTCAATATTCATCCATTCGCCTAAAAGTGCTCCCACAGCCACGCTGCTAACCACTATCAGAATGTTTTGCATATTGTAAACCATACCAATTCCCATTGCAATTGTAAAAAGTCCAACTGCTTGAAAATAAATAGTTTTAAAACGCTCGGGCATACTTTTATTAAACAGCATCCCCACTGCGCCACCCACAATCACAGCTCCGGCATTTACCAGTGTTCCTATCATAATTTGTACTTATTCTGAAAAAATTAGTTGCAAAAATAATCAAAAAATGCTCACTCACTTTACTTTTGCTTAATCGGACGCTTACTAAAGCCAAATAAATCATATTTAAATTTTGAACTTCAATGATTGTTTCGTACTTTAGCAAGCCTCTAAAGGTTTCAGAACAGAACCTCAGGAAATTTCTATTTACAACTGTAAATGAGACGATTAATTATTGAAAGTCAAATCTAATGAATTCATTTTTATACCGCGTAGCCGAAACATACTATCAACAGTACCATACCGGAATTACACGGTTTACTTTCGTCTTCCCAAACCGCAGAGCAGGACTGTTTTTCCGCCGGTATTTGACCGAAATGATTGATAAACCCCTGTTTTCGCCTGAAATTCTTACCATAAACGATTGTTTCTATGCAGCTTGTGATCTGCAAATTACCGATCGGCTTTCATCGCTTTTTCGTCTGTACAATATATATTTACAACATAGTAAAACCGAGGAAACATTCGACGATTTTGTTTTCTGGGGCGAAATGTTGCTTTCCGATTTCGATGATGTAGATCGTTATCTAGCCGATGCTAAACAGGTTTTCAGCAACGTAACTGATTTAAAGGAAATTGATTTGCTTTTTAATGATTTTACTGAAAATCAGCTCAAAGCCATTCGTCAGTTTTGGAATAATTTTGAACCTTCAACAAAAAACAAATCACAGGATGATTTTCTGACTACATGGAAAATTCTTTTTCCGGTGTATGAGCAATTCAGAAATGAGCTTTTGCTTGAAAATACAGCTACAGAAGGAATGATTTTCAGAAATGTGGCTGAACGTTTAAAAACAAAGGAAACAATTGATTATCTGAACAATAAAGAATTTGTTTTTGTAGGATTTAATGCGCTCAATCCTTGCGAGAAAACTCTTATGAGCGAATTGCAAAAACGTGGAAATACCGATTTTTACTGGGATTATGAATCAATTCCTTTGCAGGACGGCGACAATCCGGCTTCGCGATATTTTGCAGAGAACAGTCACATTTTCCCGTCAAAATTTCAGCTCCGAAACGAAAACGACCATTTTCTGGAGAAAGAGATTGAACTTATAGCCGTACCATCGGCAGTCGGACAAGCAAAACAGCTTCATGCCATTCTGGAAAAACTTTATCCGGCAGAAAACGACGAAAAATCGTGGATTAAAACTGCTGTTGTGCTACCCGACGAAAATCTGCTGATTCCGCTTTTACACTCACTTCCCGCTCAAATCGGGAAAATAAATGTGACAATGGGTTTTCCGCTCAATGCCACACCTGTTTCGGGCCTGATTGACCATATATTTGAATTACAACGACGTAAGCGAATTTCAGGCAACAACAGCAGCTTTTATCATCAGAATGTAACCGATATTCTTCATCATCAATACATTGAACTTATTTGTCCGGAAGCTGTAAACAGTATTTCGAAGCAAATGATTGCCTCAAACCTCATTTATGTGGATGCAGCTATTCTACACAAAAACGAATTGCTGAAAGCTATTTTCGCTCCACAAAATCAGGCATATGAATATCCGGATTATCTTCTGAAAATTCTTAGGACTTTATTGAGTTCATGGCTTAAAGCTTCGGACGAAACGCATGATTATAAGCTCGAATGCGACTTTATTTATCAGTATTTTGTAACTATCAACCGGTTGAATGATTTGCTGAAAGATCAGCTTAATAAAGTAGAAATGTCGCCCGAAACGCTTATGGGACTGGTAAAACAGCTCTGTGCAGGCATCAGCATACCTTTTATCGGCGAACCATTGGACGGACTGCAGGTGATGGGAGTGCTCGAAACGCGCGGACTCGATTTCGAAAACCTCGTTATCAGCTCATTCAACGAAGGCGTTTTTCCCAAACGTTCGCATGCTAATAGTTTTATTCCTTACAATCTACGCAAAGGATTCGGGTTGCCAACTTACGAACAGCAGGACGCCATTACATCGTATAACTTTTACCGTTTGATTCACAGGGCAAAACGCATTTTCCTGACTTACGATTCGAGAACTGATGGTATGCAAACAGGCGAAGTTAGTCGATATATTCATCAACTTGAATATCATTACGGTATCAAAATCAGAAAAGTAGCCCTCGATTATAATATTTCGTTCAAGGACAATGAGCCAATTAGCATCGTGAAAACGCCGGCAGTTATGAAGAAACTGGCCCAGTTCACGTCAAACAGCGAGGAGTCAAAATCTCTGTCAGCAAGTTCACTGAACACTTATATAAATTGTCCCCTTCAGTTTTATCTCACCCGTGTTGAGTCGATTGAGGAAGCCGATGAGGTAACTGAAACCATTGAGAACAATACATTCGGAACTATTTTTCATGCTGTACTCGAAAATATTTATAAACCTTTCAACGGACAAATTGTAAACAGCAGTGATTTAGACGAACTGATTAAAAACAAACTCAATATTGAGAGAGAAATAAAGCGGGCTTTTGCTAAAGAGTTTTTCAAACGAAAAAACGATGAAAACATTACACTTGAAGGCAATTTATTGCTTATTTACAACGTAATACAAAAGTACGTTATCAAGCTTTTAAACTCAGATAAAAACAGGACACCATTTAAATATGTCGAATCGGAAAAGCGCTGCCATATCAGATTTCCATTTTCCGAAGGCGAGGTAAATATCAAGGGATTTATCGACAGAGTTGATGAAAAAGATGGGCACATACATATTATCGACTATAAAACGGGCGCAGGAAGTCTCGATTTTAAAAATCTTGACGATGTATTTAATCCGGAAAATGAAAAGAGGCCAAAATATGTGCTTCAGACATTTCTGTACGGGTTACTTTATAAGCAATATGCCGATGGAAAAACCATGATTCCGGGTATTTATTACATTCGAAATCTGTTTGGAAAAGATTTTGACATTTATCTGCATCATAAACCGGATAAAAATATGAACAATACCGTTGATGATTTCGGGGTTTATGAAGCTGAATTCAGCGAAAAACTCAGACAGTGTATTGATGAGATTTTTGATCCGACAGTTCCTTTCGGCCAGACTAAAGTTGAAAAAAACTGCGAATACTGTCAATACAAGGCCATTTGTAACAGATAAATAATAAACAGAATGATAGAAATAGAACGGAAATTTTTAGCAGCAAACGACGATTGGCGTAACTCAATAAGCCGAAGCTACCAGATAGCACAGGGCTATATGTGTGCTGATAAACGACGATCTGTGCGTGTACGAATCCGTGATCAAAAAGCATTTCTTACAATTAAAGGTAAAAGCACCGATGGTGGGCTGAGTCGTTACGAATGGGAAAAAGAAATAGATTACACAGATGGAATCGCACTTTTAACGCTTTGTGAACCAGAACAAATTGAAAAAATAAGACACGAAGTAATTTTTGCCGGAAAAAAGTTTGAAATAGACGAATTTAAAGGTGAAAACGAAGGTTTGATACTGATTGAAATTGAACTTGAGAACACTGACGAGAGTTTCGAAAAGCCTGAATGGCTTGGGAATGAAGTTACCGGCGATTTCAGATTTTACAATTCATTTTTAATTAAAAACCCCTTTAAAAATTGGAAGTAAAACTGATTTTATTCAGAATTAAATTATTATTTTTGTAGGAGTTTTGGAAAAATATTCATTTTTATTCAACTAAAAACATTTATTCGGGGCTAAAATAAGGAGTATTTCGTCCCAAATAATACCGTTTCATCCCGAAAAACAAGTTTATTTCCCACTTTCTTGGAAAATGTGCAATTTTGATTTTCATTTGCATCGTAATTTCAAAAAAAGCGGGGAATACTAATAAGGGAAAATTTTATTGACCGATTATCTAAAATTAAAACTCACATGAAGAAAACACTTTTTTTTGCTGCAGTATTGCTTTGGATTTTACAACCACTGAATGCTCAAAACGAACTATATCAGAAAAGATATTTTACTTTCAAGGAAAACACTCTCCCTTACCGTATTTTATTCCCCGAAAATTACGATCGAACGAAAACCTATCCACTTGTAGTATTTCTGCATGGTGCAGGCGAACGTGGAAACGATAATGAAAAACAGTTGGTTCATGGGTCGTGGTTGTTCACAAACGAAGCGAACCGTCAGAAATACCCAGCTATTGTGATATTTCCACAATGTCCGGCCGGTGGATACTGGGCTCCTATTTCAGAGAGAAAAGATGGATTCAGTTATCCTGAAAAAGCACCGGCGACTGAGGCTATGCAAATGGTTATCCGTTTGATCAAAGAGCTTGAAAAAATGGAAGCTGTGGATAAAAACCGAATATATGTGACCGGATTATCAATGGGTGGCATGGGAACTTTCGATCTGATAACACGTTATCCCCGTAAATTTGCGGCAGCATTGCCTATTTGCGGAGGTGTGAATGTAAATCGAATAAAAAAAATCAGCCATATGCCAATACGCATATATCATGGCGATGCCGATCCTACTGTTTCACCGGAGCATTCGAGAAGTGCATATGTAGAACTAAAAGCAAACGGAGCTCAGAATGTCGAACTATTTATGTTCCCCGATGTTGGTCACGGAAGCTGGACAAATGCTTTTGCACAGGAAGATTTTCTGAGTTGGATGTTTTCAAATAAATTAAAATAAACAGAATAAATGCAATAAAATGCACACTTTTCATGTAAGTGAGCATTTTTAATTACTTTTGCAAACGATACTAAATATAAAAAACAAAAATGGCAAAATTTAAAGGAGCAGTAGTTGTAAATACTGAACGTTGTAAAGGTTGCGACCTTTGTGTAGTAGCATGTCCGTACGATGTGCTTGCACTTTCGAAGGATGCAAATTCAAAAGGTTTAAATTTTTCGTACATGAGTACCCCTGATAACTGCATTGGCTGTATGGCCTGTGCCACGGTTTGTCCGGATGCGTGTATCACGGTTTACAAAGTTCGAAACGATTTGTAGCCTTTTTAATAATAAATGTTTAATCAAAAATAAATAAACAGAAAGAATGAATAAAGCAAATCAAAATAACGAGGAAGTCCGTTTGATGAAAGGCAATGAAGCCATTGCACATGCTGCCATACGCTGTGGTTGCGATGGATACTTCGGATACCCAATTACTCCGCAATCGGAAATTATGGAAACGCTTATGGAACTCGAACCCTGGAATACCACCGGAATGGTTGTTTTGCAGGCCGAAAGCGAAACTGCATCAATCAACATGGTTTACGGAGCTGCAGGTTGTGGTAAAAAAGCCATGACTTCATCATCGAGCCCCGGTGTAAGTCTTATGCAGGAAGGTATTTCGTATATGGCAGGTTCAGAATTGCCATGCGTAATTGTAAATGTAATGCGTGGAGGCCCTGGTTTGGGAACTATTCAACCAAGTCAGGCCGATTATTTTCAGACTGTAAAAGGCGGTGGACATGGTGATTATAAAATGATTACACTTGCACCGGCCTCTGTTCAGGAAATGGCTGATCATACCGTACTGGCCTTTGATCTGGCTTTTAAATACCGTACTCCGGCCATGGTTCTTGCCGATGGAATTATCGGACAAATGATGGAAAAAGTGGTTTTACCACCATTTACTCCACGTTGGACTGAAGAAGAAATCAGAAAAATTTCGCCATGGTCAACTTTGGGAAAAAGACCTCAGGATAAACCCAATGTAATTACTTCGCTTGCTCTTCAGGCCGAAGAAATGGAAGAAATAAACATGCGTCTGCAAGCCAGATATCGTGAGATTGAAAAGACAGAAGTGCTCTACGAAGAAATAAATTGCGAGGATGCAGATTATATCATTGTTGCATTCGGAACAACTGCACGTGTTTGTCAGAAAACAATGGAAATTGCCCGTGCAGAAGGTTTGAAAGTAGGACTTATCCGCCCGATAACACTTTATCCTTTCCCTAAAGACATTCTGAAACATTATGCTGCGAAAGTAAAAGGAATGCTCACAGTGGAAATGAATGCAGGACAAATGGTGGAAGATGTAAGACTTTCGACATGCGGAAAAATTCCGGTTGAATTTTACGGTAGAATGGGAGGAATTGTTCCTTCACCCGATGAAGTTCTGAATGCATTAAAATCCAAACTTATTGAAATTTAAACCCATTTATCCAAAGTTCAGATTTAACTATCAAAACAAAAAAAATACCGTTGAAATCAGAACAAAAAAGAGGATAATAAACAAAAAAATCAAATTAAAATGAATATAGCTGATATCATCAATCCCGCCAATCTGGTTTACGAAAAAACCAAGGTGATGAACGATACGCCCATGCATTATTGCCCGGGTTGCAGCCACGGTGTGGTTCACAAAATTGTGGGCGAAATTATCGAAGAAATGGGCATTCAGGATAAAACTATCGGAGTTGCTCCCGTAGGTTGTGCAGTGTTTGCCTACAAATATCTTGATATTGACTGGCAGCAAGCCGCTCACGGTCGTGCACCAGCGGTTGCCACAGGCATTAAACGCCTTCTGCCTGACCGTTATGTATTTACCTATCAGGGCGATGGCGACCTTGCCGCTATCGGAACTGCAGAAACCATACATGCATGCAACCGTGGTGAAAACATCGCCATCATCTTCATCAACAATGGTATTTACGGAATGACTGGCGGACAAATGGCGCCGACAACACTCAAAGGCATGAAATCGTCAACTTCGCCAAATGGTCGCGAAATTCCACTGGCCGGTCACCCTCTGAACATTACCGAATTGCTGGCCAAACTCGATGGAACCTGTTATGTAACACGTCAGGCTGTTCATACCGTGGCAGCGGTGAAGAAGTGTAAACGTGCCATTCAGAAAGCATTGGAAAATTCGATGGAAAATAAAGGAACTTCAATTGTGGAAGTTGTTTCTACCTGTAGCTCTGGTTGGAAAATGACACCGGCCGATTCGAACGATTGGATGGTTGAAAACATGTTCCCTGTATACCCGATGGGCGATTTAAAAAACATTTAATGCAGATATTGCTTCGTCAAAGAAGTATAAAATTACAAATCATTATGACAGAAGAAATTATAATAGCAGGCTTTGGAGGTCAGGGAGTACTTTCGATGGGAAAAATTCTTGCTTACTCAGGACTTATGCAGGATCAGGAAGTGAGCTGGATGCCTTCGTACGGACCAGAACAGCGTGGTGGTACTGCCAACGTAACTGTAATTCTGAGCGACGAACGCATAAGTTCGCCTGTACTGAATAGCTACGATACAGCAATTGTGCTCAACCAGCCTTCACTCGAGCGATTTGAGAGTAAAGTAAAACCAGGCGGCACGCTTATTTACGATGGAAACGGATTCCACAAATTTCCGACCCGAAAAGATATCAATGTATATCGTATTGATGCTACTGAATATGCTTACGCCAACAATTCGGCCAAAACCATGAATATGATTATTCTTGGCGGTTTATTGAAAGTACGACCAATAGTTACAATTGAAAACGTACTCAAAGGATTGAAAAAATCGCTTCCCGAACGCCATCATCATTTACTTGGAATGAATGAAAAAGCACTTCTGATTGGCGAAGAGCTTATCAAACAGGAAAATGTGGCTCAGTAAGCTTTATTGACCCACAATATATACATGCAAAAGAAGCTACCGTACATTTTGTAACGGTAGCTTCTTTTATTTCAAGAACTCATAGAACTCTGTAAATCATTTACTTCAAGTTAATTATTGAAATATACATACAGTACAAGAATTGATTTTTTGACAAATAACAAAAAATATCCATATCTTTGCAACCAAATAGCAGGTCGGTTTGTCGCTCTGTTGCAAAACAGGGAGGAAAGTCCGGGCAACGCAGAGCACCATACTTCCTAACGGGAAGCAATCCGCGAGGGTTGAGTAACGTAACAGAAAAAAACCGTTTCGATCCACATTTTTCATAATTGTTTCATTTTTTGAAACAACTGAAAAATGCGAAATAAGGGTGAAAAGGTGAGGTAAGAGCTCACCGGTACTTTTGGCAACAAAGGTAGCCGTACGTCTTATGGGTTGCAAGATCATGTATACCGGCGCATGTAGGATGGCTCGTCCGATGCCGGGGGGTAGATTGCTGGAGGCACAAGGTGACTTGTGTCCAAGATAAATGACAAACACTTCGTGAAAACGAAGCACAGAACCCGGCTTACAGACCTGCTGTTTTTTTTTATGAAAAATCACTTATACGTTTTTAGTTCAAAAAAATCATGCTATGACTAAACTTGTAAACTTTTTCGTAAGCATCTATAATTTTATACGATACGACATTTGGCGAATAACCGAATACGAGCTATCCCGAACACGCAAATTTCTTTACCGCCTTGTAAAAATCGTTGTCCTGGCTACCCGGGGTTTTATCAACGAACGACTCAACTTAAAAGCATCAGCTCTCACCTACTCTATTTTATTCGCCGTGGTTCCAATGTTTGCGCTGATTATTGCAATTGGTCGTGGATTTGGTGTGGAAGATATGATAAAAAATGCCTTACAGGAGTCGTTTATTGCACAGGCCGATATGCTTCCCAAAGTTATGGAAATGGTGAGTCGTTATCTCGAAACTACTCAGGGAGGCCTTTTCATCGGAATAGGTCTCGCTATTCTGATAATTTCGGTTATGAATTTTTTCATGCAGGTCGAAATGGCTTTCAACAGTATCTGGCAGGTTAAAAAGCCGCGCTCTGTTGTAAACCAGTTTACAATGTATTTTTCGGCGATGCTTATTATCCCCATCCTGATAGTTCTTTCGTCCGGAATGTCGATTTACCTTTCCACTGAGTTATCAAAAACACTGATATACAACTTAATAAGTCCACTTTTGAGATTTGGAGTTAAGTTTGCTCCTTATTTAATCAACTGGATTATTTTCACTTTACTTTATCTGATAATACCAAACACAAAGGTACGTTTTGTAAATGCCCTTATTGCAGGTGTGCTTGCAGGTACAGCTTTTCAGCTTTTCCAGCTCCTTTATATCAACGGTCAGGTATATCTGTCGAGATACAATGTGGTTTATGGTAGTTTTGCAGCCATTCCACTGCTTTTATTGTGGTTGCAAATATCCTGTCTGATAGTACTTTTGGGTGCAGAAATATCTTATGCTTCGCAAAACATTCAAAATTTCGACTACGAAATGGATGCGCGCAACATTAGCCGTAAATATAAAAATTTTCTGACTCTCTTTATTGTACACCTTATTGTCAAACAGTTTGAGGAACAAAAGCCTCCACTTTCGTCCTATCAGATTGCAAAAAACTATATGCTCCCAATAAGGCTTGTGCATCAAATACTTTCAGAACTAGTCGATGTAAATATTCTGATCGAAGTTTTTAATGAAAAGAACCGGAATAAAACATATCAACCGGCTATTGACATAAATCAGCTTTCAGTAAATATGCTGTTTGATAAACTTGAAAGCTTTGGTTCAGAGGATTTTCTGTCGAACACACATCCCGAGCTTGACGATTTCAGAGAAAAAACACTGGCACTACAAAACGAAATTTGTCAGAATAAAAATATATTGATCAGAAACATCTGACAAAACTGTATTTTCAAAAAAAAAACATCATACAAAACGCTTCGGATTTAATTTCGGAGCGTTTTTTGAATTATATACACACACATAAATATCCTTATAAAATCACTAATTTACAATGAAAAAATACTATCTTTGTCAGTCATTTTATACAAATACTGACAAAACAGGTAAAAAAACCGTCAAAAAGTAAATAATCAGTTATCAACATAATTACATTATATAAATCATGGGATTTAACGACATTTTAAAGAAACTTTTCGGTAACAAAGCTCAACGTGACCTGAAAGAAATTGAGCCGTGGGTTGAGAAAATCAAACTGGCTTACGAAACTATCAAAATACTTAGTCACGATGAGCTACGTGGTCGTTCTGAAGCACTTCAACAGCAGATTCGCGATTTTGTGGCCCCGGAGAAAAACCGCATTGCAGAATTAAGAGCATCAATTGAAGCTACAGAAATCAATCTTCGCGAAAAAATTTATAACGAAATTGATAAACTCGAAAAAGAAATCACTGAAAAATACGAGAAAGTACTCGAAGATATTCTTCCCGAAGCATTTGCCATTGTAAAAGATACAGCCCGTCGTCTCAACGAAAACAGTGAAATAGTAGTTACTGCTACTCAGTTCGACCGCGATTTAGCTGCAAAATACGATTTTGTGTATATCGAAGGAGACAAAGCACATTTCAAAAACGAATGGACTGCAGGTGGAAACCTGATGAAATGGGAAATGGTGCATTACGATGTACAGCTTTTTGGTGGTGTTGTACTACACAAAGGTAAAATTGCCGAAATGGCCACCGGGGAAGGTAAAACGCTTGTAGCAACGCTCCCCGTTTTCCTCAATGCACTCACTCACAATGGAGTACATGTGGTTACAGTTAACGACTACCTCTCAAAACGTGACTCCGAATGGATGGGACCTCTTTACATGTTCCATGGTTTGAGTGTAGATTGTATCGACAAACACCGCCCCAACTCAGACGAACGTCGTCAGGCTTATCTGGCTGATATTACTTTCGGAACAAACAATGAGTTTGGTTTCGACTATCTGCGTGACAACATGGCCACCAGCCCTGCCGACCTTGTGCAACGCAAACATAATTATGCAATTGTGGATGAGGTTGACTCGGTTTTGATCGATGATGCCCGTACTCCGCTCATTATTTCAGGACCAGTACCCAAAGGCGACGATCAGCTTTTCGAAGATTTACGACCCAAAGTTGAAAAACTTGTAAATGCTCAGAAAACGCTGGCTACAAAATATCTGGCCGATGCCCGTAACCTGATGAAATCGGAAGACAAAAAGCAGCAGGAAGAAGGTGCCCTGGCGTTGTTCCGTTCGTACAAAGGTATGCCTAACAACAAACCTTTGATTAAGTTCCTCAGCGAACCGGGAATTAAAGCTCAGTTGCTTAAAACCGAGGAGTTCTACATGCAGGAAAACAACCGCAATATGCATATTGCCACTGATCCGCTGTATTTCGTTATTGACGAAAAAAATAAATCAATTGAGCTTACAGATAAAGGTATCGACCTAATTACCGATAATAGTGAAGATCCGCTTTTCTTCGTTTTACCTGATGTGGGTAGCGAAATAGCTGAACTCGAAAAAGACAAATCGCTTAGTCCTGAAGAACGTCAGAATAAAAAAGACGAACTGAATCAGAGCTATGCTATTAAATCTGAACGTGTGCACACTATCAATCAGTTGCTCAAGGCCTACACTGTTTTCGAAAGAGATGTAGAATATGTGGTAATTGAAAACAAAGTAAAGATTGTTGATGAGCAAACAGGCCGTATCATGGAAGGTCGTCGTTATTCTGATGGTTTGCATCAGGCTATCGAAGCCAAGGAACGCGTAACGGTAGAAGCTGCCACACAAACTTTTGCAACTATTACACTTCAGAATTACTTCCGTATGTACCACAAGCTTTCAGGTATGACAGGTACAGCCGAAACTGAAGCAGGCGAGCTCTGGGATATCTACAAACTTGATGTAGTGGTAATTCCGACCAATCGTCCTATTTCACGTAAAGATATGGAAGACCGCGTTTATAAAACCAAACGCGAGAAATATATTGCTGTTATCGAGGAAATTGTAAGTTTGGTTGAAGCTGGTCGTCCGGTTTTGGTGGGAACAACTTCGGTTGAGATTTCCGAATTGCTAAGCCGAATGCTTACCGGACGAAAAATCAAACATAATGTACTGAATGCCAAACTTCACCAGCGCGAAGCCGACATTGTGGCTGAAGCCGGACGTACAGGAACTGTGACCATTGCGACCAACATGGCCGGTCGTGGTACCGACATCAAGCTTTCGCAGGAAGTAAAAGCAGCCGGTGGTTTGGCCATTATCGGTACCGAACGTCACGAAAGCCGTCGTGTTGACCGCCAGTTACGTGGTCGTGCCGGTCGTCAGGGCGATCCGGGTTCATCGGTATTCTACGTATCGCTCGAAGATGATTTGATGCGTCTTTTCGGTTCTGAGCGTATTACCGGACTTATGGACAAACTCGGATTCGAAGAAGGCGAAATGATCGAACATTCGATGATTTCGAAATCAATAGAACGTGCTCAGAAAAAGGTAGAAGAAAACAACTTTGGTATTCGTAAACGTTTGCTTGAATACGACGATGTAATGAATTCGCAACGTGAAGTAGTTTACAGCAAACGCCGTCACGCACTTATGGGTGAACGTATTGGTGTGGATATCACTAACATGATTTACGATTCCTCAGAAGCTGTGGTTGAAAATGCTAAAAACAGTGCTGATTACGAGCTTCTGAACGAAGAATTGCTCAAAGTATTTGCAATGGAGGCTCCTTTCGATCAGGAAACATTTACTTCAACACGTGCTAACGAACTTACAAACAAGGTTGCCGAAGCTGCAATAGCCACTTTCAAACGTAAAATGGACAAACTGTCGCAGGTTGCATACCCGGTTATCAAACAGGTTTACGAAACCAAAGGTCAACAGTACGAAAATATTTTGATTCCTGTAAGTGATGGAAAACGTGTTTTCAACGTAACTGCCCATTTGGAAACAGCCTATAAAAACGAAGCCAGAGAAGTAGTGACTGCTTTTGAAAAACAAACTTTGTTGTATGTGATTGATGATGAATGGAAAGAACATCTGCGTCAACTTGATGAACTCCGTAATTCAGTTCAGAATGCAAGTTACGAACAAAAAGATCCGCTTTTGATCTACAAACTCGAATCGTTCGGACTCTTCAAGGAAATGATCGATGCAATGAACCGAAAAGTACTTGCTATTTTGATGCGCGGACAAATACCTGTGCGCGAACCGGAACAGGTTCGGGAAGCACGTCCTGCTCAACGCATGGATTTGAGCCGCCTTCGTACTCAGAAAGATGAAATTTCAAGCCGCAGTAGTGCAGCATCTCAGGACCCGACAAAGCAAGATACACGCGAAGTACAACGCACAGAGCCTATTCGCGTTGAGAAAAAAGTTGGGCGTAATGATCTCTGTCCTTGCGGAAGCGGAAAAAAATTCAAGAACTGTCACGGAGCTAATCAATAAGCCAAACTCCTGACAAAAAAGTTTGGAAGTGATACTCGGTTTGCTGAGTATCACTTTTTGTCTAAAAACAGATTTCTGAAATTTTAAAATATAAAGAATTATGCTCAATTACATTACATGGACTGTTGACCCCGAACTTTTCAGCGTTGGTTCACTTACTGTGCGTTGGTATGGCCTGCTTTGGGCTATTGGAATTTGGCTTGCATTAATTATTGTACAAAAAATCTTCAAGCACGAAAAACACCCCGAAGCATGGGTCGACAAACTATTTATATACACAGTTTTAGGTACAATTATCGGTGCCCGGTTAGGTCACTGTTTCTTTTACGAATGGAAAGAATTAGCCGAACCTGTTACATTTTTAGGAATCACTTTCAAATACGGAAATTATTATTTATCACATCCGTGGGAATTGCTTTACATATGGCGTGGCGGGCTTGCCAGTCACGGAGGTGCTATTGGAATTCTGATTGCCATGTATTATTACAATAAAAATGTTTCGAAAAAAGGTTATATCTGGATTTTCGATCGTTTGGTAATTGGTGTGGCACTTGCAGGAGCCTCTATTCGTTTGGGTAATCTGATGAATTCGGAAATTTACGGAACAGCCACTACCCTGCCCTGGGGATTTATTTTTGTGCGCGATGGTCAAACTGAACCAATGCACCCGACTCAGATTTACGAAATGATCTACTGTCTTGTAACTTTTGCTGTTACTTATTGGTTATATTACAAAAAAGAAGCTTACAAAAAAACCGGATTTATTTTCGGAGTGTTTCTTCTGGGGATATTCGGAACGCGCTTTTTACTCGAATTCATCAAACTTAATCAGGAAGCATTCGAATCGGGAATGATTCTGAATATGGGTCAGATTCTGAGTGTTCCTTTTATTATCTGGGGAATATGGCTGATTATGAACAGAAATAAAGCAGTAGCTGTTAAAACGAAAAAGTAAAACCGATTCAAGATTTTCAGACTCATTATCAATTAAATATCAAATGCAAAACGATATAAACGAATATACCAAAGCAAAACCATACAACGAGGTAGAAGCCAAAACCCAACAGGTTTCTCGCATGTTCAATACCATTTCGGGCAAATACGACATTTTCAACGATATTATGTCCTGGGGAATGGCTCGCGCCTGGCGTCGAAAAGCATTGTCAAGTCTGAAAGCAGCTGACCCGAAACACATCCTTGACATTGCTACCGGTACAGGTGACATTTGCATCAAGGCATTCAAATATCTGAATCCAGAAAAAGCTCTTGGAGTTGATATTTCGGATAAAATGATGGAAATTGGCAAAGAAAAAGTAAAAGCTGTCGGACTTGAGGGAAAGATTGACTTTGAAGTGCAGGATGCAGCAACACTTACCTACAATGATAGTAGTTTTGATGCCGTTACTATCTCATTTGGCATTCGTAATTTCGAAAAGCTTGACGAAAGTTTAGATCAGATTCACAGAGTTTTACGTCCAAAAGGACATTTGCTAATACTCGAAATGAATGAACCTCAAAAAGGATTGCTGCTTTCGGCATACAAACTTTACACACGCATTTTTGTAAAAATGACCTCGCGTATGTTGTCTGCTGATAGCCGTGCATACGATTATCTAACTACTTCTATGAAGATTTTTGCAAGTGGTAAAGCATTGATAGAGATATTAGAAAGCCATAATTTCAAACTGAAAAAATACAAGAAATTCAGCTTTGGGGTATGCAGTATGTATCTGGTTCAGAAAGTATAAGCAACTTACTCATTGTTACAAACAAAAAAGCAGGAAAATGAATTTCCTGCTTTTCTGTTTGTATACGAACCTACTCTGATAATCTTTTCAGAAGCAATTTTACTGCTTCATCTACATCTCCGGTTTCGTTCAGTGTTTTAATAAAAGCACTGCCTACAATTGCACCGGATGCATATTTGTTCACAGCTTCGAGTGTAGCCTTATTTGAAATTCCAAAACCAATCAAACGCGGATTTTTAAGATTCATTGCATTGATTCGATTGAAGTATTCCACACGGCCATCGAACGAACTCTGAGTTCCTGTCACAGCAGCAGAAGAAACCATATAAATAAATCCGTTTGTATTTTCGTCGATTTCACGGATACGTGCTTCAGATGTTTCAGGCGTAATCAGGAAAACAAATTCAAGATTATATTTCTGAGCAATAGTTTTGTATTCGTTCAGGAAATCAGCCATCGGAAGATCCGGAATAATCATTCCATCCACTCCCACTCGACTGCACTCAGCGCAAAAATCTTCGAAGCCAAACTGCAAAACCGGATTCAGATAACCCATCATAATAAGCGGAATATGAACCGATTCACGCACTTTTTCGAGCTGGGTGAAGAGTTTGCGAATACTCATTCCATTTTGCAGCGCTTTGTGGCTACTGTCCTGAATCACGATTCCATCGGCCATAGGGTCTGAGAAAGGCACTCCAATCTCAACCAAATCCACACCATTTTTCTGCAAAGCCTGCAGGGTTGGCAAAGTATCCTCAAGGTTGGGAAATCCGGCTGTAAAATAAACCGAAAAAATATTCTTGTTTTTTTCAGCGAACAACCCTGTTATTCTATTCATAAATATCTAATTATAAAACAATTAAAACTACACAATTTTCTTTTTATACAAAGTACTGAGAAACGATCGAATTTTCGCTTCATCTTTCAGTCCGGGTTCAACCTCAAACCTACTGTTGATATCAATGCCGGCCAGTTTAGGGTGTTCAATTTTCATCAAATCCAGTGCATCTTCGGCGGTAATTCCTCCACTCAATATAAATGGTGTGGCATCATGATATTCATCGAGCAGCGACCAATCGAATTTTATTCCGGAACCTCCGTAACTGTCAGTTTTGGTGTCGAACAAAAAGTAGTCGCAAAAATGTTCGTAAGCATGCATAACTCTGAAGTTACAGGCTTCTACTATAGGAAAAGCTTTTATTACTATCAAACCGGCTTCCTTCAACTTATAACACTGCATAATATTCTCTTTACCATGCAGTTGTACTCCGTCAAGTTTATATTTATATGTAATTGTCAGAATGTCGTCCACATCTTCATTCACAAAAACACCAATTTTTTTTGTTCCGGGTCCAACTTTTTTCAACACATGAGGATCCATATTTTCCACAAATCGCGGCGACTTTGCATAAAAAATAAAACCCATAAAATCGGGAGAAAGATTGTATATTTCCTCAATATTGTTACTATCTTTCATTCCACAAACTTTTACAAAGCCTTTGAAAGCGGGATGAGTCTGATAAAAATGAATTTCAGAATCGTTGTGTTTTTTTACGTGATTCATAAATATAAACTATTAATAATTCGTCTGTGTTTAACTATGTTCGAAGCCCTGCAATGAAGTTTTTCAGTGCAATAGCCGGATCTTCTGTTTTCATAAAATTTTCGCCCATCAAAAAGCCTTTATACCCAACTTTTCGAAGTTCCTTTACCGTTTCGACCGAAGAAATTCCACTTTCGCTGACTTTTACAAATTTATCAGGAATGAGAGTTGCCAGATCAAATGAAGTCTGAATACTTTGTTCAAAAGTTTTCAGATTCCGGTTATTCACTCCCAGCATATCCACGCTATCATTCGCATGTATAAGTTCTTCAGCATTATGCACTTCGAGCAGAACCTCGAATCCAAGTTCGTGCGCTTTTTCAGCAAGTTTTAGTGTTTGTTCAGCTTTTAATGCTGCTGCAATAAGCAAAATCACATCTGCACCCATTGCTTTTGCTTCGTAAAGCTGATATTCGTCAATCACAAAATCCTTTCTCAAAATAGGACAATTCACACCTGATCGGGCACTTTTTAAATCTTGCAATGACCCTCCGAAAAACTCAGTATCGGTAAGAATTGAAATTCCCGAAGCGCCTGCAGTACTGTAACCCGATGTCACTGAAATCACATTAGCATTCTCATGTATCCAACCAAGCGAAGGCGATTTACGTTTAAATTCCGAAATAATTCCTGTATCAGTATTTAATAGATTGTTTTTCAAAGAAATACATGTGCGACGAAACAGAGGCGATTTTTCAAGTTCCGATACCGGGATATTTTTTTTTGAATTAAATACCTCCGTTTTTTTTTGTTCTATTATTTTGTCAAGGATTGTCATTTTTCGTTGTGTAAATGTATCAAATATTTTGTCAATTAATTGTTCTGGTTATAAATTTCAATAAATTTCTCAAAAACTTTTTTGGCGCGACCTCCTTCCAGCGATTCTTTTGCTTCCAGAATACATTGTTCGAGCGTTTTCAACGGCATTCGTGTTTGAATTGCCACAGCAGAATTAATGATCACTGCATTTTTTTGAGCTTCAGTAGCTTTATTATTAAGAACGTTGGTAAAAATGAGAGCAGCTTCGTCAATCGTATTTCCTCCCCACAGATCTTCCTGTTTCAATCGTTGAAAACCCAGATCTTCAGGTGTAAATACAAATTCACCACTATTTGTCATTATTTTGGCTGTATCAGTCAACGAAATTTCGTCGTAACCATCGAGACTATGTATCACCGAATACTGCACTCCGAGATTTTGATAAATGTAATTATAAAGTCGCATCATTTTTAGATTATAAACGCCAAGACACTGATAATTAGGCCTTACAGGACTAATTAGCGGACCAAGCACATTAAAAAATGTACGAACCCCTAGACTTTTACGAACAGGTGCCACGTTTTTCATGGCCGGATTACAAAATGGTGCGTGAAGATAAGCAAATCCTGCTTCATCGAGCGATTTTTTGACAATATCAATATTGGTCGTGAACTTAGCACCATAATACTCAAGCACATTCGACGAACCACTCACCGATGTTGCTCCGTAGTTTCCATGCTTGGCCACTTTGTAGCCCGCACCCGCCACTACAAAACAACTGCATGTTGAGATATTGAAAGTATTTTTTCCATCACCACCGGTTCCCACAATATCCAGTGCATCAAATTCTGATAAATCCATGGGCACAGCCAGTTCCAGCAATGCATTTCTAAATCCGATCACTTCCTCGAGTTCAATGCTTCGCATCAGATAGACTGATATAAAAGCAGCTATCTGGGCATCGCTGTAAGTTCCGGCTGCTATGTTTTTCATTACTGCCGAAGCCTCCTCACGTGTGAGCGATTCATGATCGAATAATCTGTTTAATATTTGTTTCATAAAAAATTCAGAAATAAGAATTAATCTGTAAACACATAACACTCTTAATAAATTAGCTTTCCAACCAGTTTTTCAGCATTTCCTCTCCTTTTGGGGTCAGCACCGATTCAGGATGAAACTGAACTCCACGCACATCGTATTCCCTGTGAGATAAAGCCATAATCATACCTTCTTCGTCGATAGCTGTCACTTTCAGACATTCAGGCAGTCCCTCTTTCTGCACTGCCCATGAATGATATCGTCCCACTTCCAATTTTTTGTCCAGACCTTTAAACAGAATATCGTCTTCAATTATGTCAACCTCAGAACTCACTCCGTGATGCACATTAGGCAAATTTATCAATCTTCCGCCAAAAGCTTCTGCAATTGCCTGTTCGCCCAGACAAACGCCCAAAATAGGTTTCATTGGAGCATAAGTTTTAATCACATCCAATAAAATTCCCGATTCTGAAGGCACACCTGGCCCGGGCGAAAGGATAATTTTATCGAAACGGGCAATTTCTTCAAGCGAAATCTGATCGTTGCGATGTACTTCCACATTGCTGAAACCTAATTTTTTTACAGCATGAACGAGATTATAAGTGAAGGAGTCGTAATTGTCGAAAACGAGAATGGAAATGCCTGCCCCCCGACCCCCTAAAGGGGTAGTTATATTAGTCTTGTTTTGAATATTTTTATAATCATTCATATTTATCATGTTTATTCATTTATGAAAATAGTTGTAATCTATTCCCCCTTTAGGGGGTTAGGGGGCAGGTTTAGGGGTTAGGGGTTCCTGCCACATTAATTGCCCTTTTCAGCGCAGCCAATTTATTATTTACTTCCTGAAGTTCGCTTTCTTCGTCCGATTTCGCTACCACACCGGCACCTGCCTGATAATAAAGCGTATTGTTTTTACTTACAAACGAACGAATGGTAATGGCCTGATTAAAACTTCCATCGAAACCAATATATCCCAAACAACCGCCATAAGGGCCACGATCGTGTGGTTCAATGCTGTCAATCAATTGCATAGCTCTGATTTTTGGCGCACCCGAAAGTGTTCCTGCAGGGAAAGTATCCGCAAATAACTTAATCACTTTTGTATCGGGACGAAGCTTTCCGCTTACCGACGAAACCAGATGAATCACATGCGAATAATACTGGACTTCCCGATATACATCCACAGTAACCTCATCTGTATTACGGCTCAAATCGTTTCGTGCCAAATCAACAAGCATCACATGCTCAGCATTTTCCTTTTTATCCTTACTTAGTTTATCGGCAAGTTCGGCATCTTTTTCATCGTTACCGGTACGACGGAATGTACCTGCAATCGGCTTAATAAAAGCTTTTCCTTTTTTGGTATCCACCACCAAATGCGCTTCGGGAGAAGAACCAAAAATACGGAAATCACCAAAATTAAAGTAAAACAAATAAGGTGAAGGATTTACCGAGCGTAATGTGCGGTACAACATAAAATCGTCGCCTTTGAATTGCTGATAAAATCTGCGTGAAAGCACAATCTGAAACACATTTCCTTTGTAACATTCCGCTTTTCCACGACGAACCATCTCACGGAAATCTTCGTCAGAAATATCGCATCGCTCCTCGCCTACAGTTTCAAATTTATATTTGGCCACATTGTTATTCTCGAGAATACGTTCAATGTTAGGAATAGCCGAGGTTTCACCTTCGAGCAAATTCTCAATAATCGTAAGTTCATTATTGAAATGGTTGATGGCAATTATGTATTTGAACAACACATAATGCAAACCGGGCATATCACCGGGCACTGTAGCACGGGCTTTTAGTTTTACGTCTTCGAAATACTGCACAGACTCGTAGGATGAATAGCCAAAAAGTCCGTTGATATTCAGTTTGCTTTCGTTTTCTACAATTTGAAAACTGCGTAAAAAAGCATCGAACCTGTTTGCTACAGTCATTTTATCAGTAACCTGTGTTTCAATTTGAGTGTTATCCGGATACTCTTCCACAATCAGGAAATTATTTACAGAAATTCCTCCTATCGGGCAAAAAGCAATATAGGAAAAACTGTTTTCCATTCCATGATAATCGGAACTTTCAAGTAAAACAGAATTAGTATATAAATCACGCACTTTCAGATAAATACCTACCGGTGTTTGCATATCGGCAAGCATGGTACGGGATTTGACATTTAACCTGCCCCCCGACCCCCTAAAGGGGGAGTTGAGGTTAGCATTGTCTGATATTTTCTTTTCCTTATTCATAATATTGTAAATATCTTGTTATAATAATCAATAGTAATTTTTTAGTTCCCCCTTTAGGGGGTTAGGGGGCAGGATTTATTTAAAATACTTTACATAAGTGTCCATATCTTTATCGCCGCGCCCTGAAACTGTAAGTACCACAACTTCATCCTGTTTAAAGTTTCCTTTATTTTTTTTGAGAATTGCGAGTGCATGGGCCGATTCTATGGCCGGAATAATTCCTTCGAGGCGGGTAAGTTCAAATGCAGCTTCGAGGGCTTCATCATCATTTACAGGATAAACTTTTGTGCGTCCAATACTTGCAAAATGAGCATGTGCGGGACCGATTCCCGGATAATCCAAACCTGCCGAAATGGAATAAGGTTCAATTATTTGTCCATCTTCGTCCTGCATAAGCAAAGTTTTTGCACCATGAATAATTCCGGTTGTACCAATGCTTATTGTAGCAGCTGTTTCTCCGGTTTCTACTCCCAATCCACCAGCCTCAGCCGAAATAATTTTCACTCGATCATCATCAAGATAATGATAATAAGTTCCCATAGCATTGCTGCCACCACCCACACAGGCAATCAGATAATCAGGATAATCTCGTCCAACCTGTTCCTGTAATTGCCATTTAATTTCCTCACTGATAACCGATTGAAAAAACGCTACCATATCAGGATAAGGATGCGGACCTACAGTTGAACCAATGATATAAAACGAATCCGGATTTGAGCACCAGTAGCGAATAGCCTCGTTTGTCGCATCTTTCAGCGTCATGTTGCCACTAATTACAGGTTCAACGGTTGCACCGAGCATACGCATTTTCTGTACATTCAGAAACTGGCGTTCCACATCTGTTTTACCCATAAAAACAATACATTCAAGCCCCATAAGTGCGCAGGCAGTAGCTGTAGCCACACCATGCTGACCTGCACCTGTTTCGGCAATGATACGGGTTTTTCCCATGCGTTTTGCCAGAAGAATCTGTCCTAATGCATTGTTTATTTTATGAGCTCCTGTATGATTCAGGTCCTCGCGTTTCAGATAGATATTTGTGCCATATTCAGCCGAAAGTCGTTTTGCAAAATAGAGAGGCGAAGGTCGTCCCACATAATGTTTCAGTAATTCATAGTATTCAGCCTTAAAACTTTCGTCTGTTTTTATTGCAAAATACGCTTCTTTCAGTTTTTCGACTGTACCGTGAAGAATTTCCGGAATATACGCACCACCAAATTCTCCGTAGTAGCCGAAAGGTGATACACCCCCAACCCCTAGAGGGGAGTTAGTGTTAGTTTCGTCTCTAAAGCTATCTTTATTTTCCATATTAATATATTGCAGTCTTAATTATTCTTTTTTACTTTATCTTTCTCCCCTTTAGGGCTTGGTGGTAATAAAAAAAGGCTTATCGTGAGTTACGACAAGCCTTTTAGTTTATATCTTTAATTTACTTATGACATACATACAGGAAGCTACGCTCACGATTTGGATATTCGTAAGTGCCACCACCAAAATTTGTTATTTGTCAAAATTGTAATCATATTCGTTTCTTTACGGCTACAAAGATGACAAATTATTTTTTATTACACAAGAAAAATATCAATTTTTCAAATAAATTATTTCCAGGCTTGTTCAAATAGCCTGTAATCAATTAAAAATCAAACAATAGAAAGCTTGTAAAGTTCATTATTGAACTAAACAGAATTTCAGATACGACTTTTCCTTAAAAAAAATATAAAGAATTTGGCTGAACAATGATAAAAGCCTACATTTGAAGAATAAAAACAAAAACATAATAAACGACAATATGACAGAAATAAACGAAAGACTCGCCAAATTGCGCGAAGTAATGAATCAGGAAGGCATTTCGGCTTGTATCATTCCCGGAACCGATCCTCATGCGAGCGAATATATTGCTGATTACTGGAAGGAACGCGAATGGATTTCGGGATTCGATGGTTCGGCAGGAACTGCTGTGATAACAACCGAAAAAGCCGGAGTATGGACCGATTCGCGTTACTTTCTTCAGGGAGCCGAACAGCTTGCCGGAACAGGATTCGATCTTATGAAACAGGGGCTTCCTGAAACTCTTGAAATTATTCCATGGCTTATAAGTGAACTGAACGCCGGCCAAAAAGTGGCTGTCAATAGTCAAATGTTTTCGGTAAATGCCTATGCGGCAATGAAAAACGATCTTGAATCGAACGGTATTCAATTGATAGCACTTGATTTAATGGCTAAAACATGGACTGACCGTCCCGCACTGCCATTGAATAAGTTGTTCGTTTTTGATGTGAAATATGCAGGAAAAAGCGCCTCTGAAAAACTTCAGATATTGAGAGCTGAACTCAAAAAAGTGCGGGCAAATGCATTTATTATGTCGGCACTCGACGATATCGCATGGCTGTTCAATATTCGTGGCAATGATGTAAGTTACAACCCTGTTGTGATTTCCTACGCATTGGTTGAGGAAGAAAAAGCAACACTTTTTATTGATAATGAAAAACTTAGTTCCGAAACAAAAGCCTATCTCGAAGCTGAAGGTGTAAGTGTTGCTCCTTATATGGCTGTTTACGACAGTCTTAAAAACATTGCAGAAAGCAAAACTGTACTTATCGACGGAGCCAAACTGAATCAATCGCTTTACGAAGCTATTCCTCAATATTGTGCTAAACGCAATACAATGTCACCTGTTTTCCGTTTGAAAAGTATTAAAAATGAGGTGGAAATGGAAGGTGTTCGTCGCGCAATGATTAAAGATGGAGTGGCACTGACACGCTTTTTCATGTGGCTCGAAAAAAATGTGGAAAAAGAAGAAATTTCAGAAATATCATTATCGCAGAAATTATTCGATTTCCGTAGCGAACAGGAAAATTTTGTGGGCGAAAGCTTTGGTACTATTGCGGGATATGCCGGTCACGGTGCCATCGTACATTATCGTGCTACTCCTGAATCAGATGCGTCGCTTGCAGCAGAAAATATACTTTTGCTTGACTCGGGTGGACAATACTTCGATGGAACTACCGACATTACACGCACCATCACACTTGGCAAACCAACCGAACAGCAAATTGCTGATTTTACAATGGTTTTGAAAGGTCATATCAACCTTGGAAAAGCTATTTTTCCTGCCGGAACAAGAGGTTCACAACTCGACATTCTTGCCCGTAAAGCTTTATGGGATAATTGTTTGAACTACGGACACGGCACAGGACATGGCATTGGCCATTTTCTGAACGTTCATGAAGGACCACAAAGCATTCGTATGGACGAAAACCCAGTAACCCTGCAACCGGGTATGATTTTATCGAACGAACCGGGTATGTATCGTGCAGGAGAATATGGCATTCGCACCGAAAATCTGGTACATGTGGTACCTGCAGCCAAAACTGAGTTTGGTCAGTTTCTGACTTTCGAAACGCTGACACTTTTCCCTATCGACAAGAATCTGATTGATGTGTATGCACTCGAAATGGATGAGGTTGACTGGCTCGATGCATATCATGAAAAGGTTTTCGAGACGCTTTCACCTTACCTGAACAAGGAAGAACAAAAATGGCTGAAAGAAAAATGCGAAGTGCTTTACGACAAAGAAGCATTCTGATAAACATATTATTTATTTAAAATCATGAAGGTGTCCGGATCGGTCACCTTCATTTTTTGATATATGGAATTTAATTTACACGACAGTTTATTGGGAAAAGAAAATCTTTATCCCGAAAATTACAATCCCTCACTCCTTTTCCGCATTCCCCGTGCTGAAAATCGCGTGCATTACCAGATTTACAACGACCAACTTCCGTTTACCGGAGTCGATGTATGGAATTGCTACGAGTTCTCTTTTTTGAGTCAGAATGGCTTGCCGGTTTCGGGTATGCTGAAAATAATGTACCCAGCCGAAAGCGAATTTCTTGTAGAATCTAAATCGCTGAAACTATATCTCAATTCGTTTAATATGGAGCGGATAAACAGTTTCGGACGCAGTGCTATTTCAGACGTTTGTAATTTAATTTGCAAGGATTTGTCAAAATTACTTGAAGTAAAAGTCAAAGTAGTTTACTTTGATGGTACGTCAACAGAATTGCAACCTTTTAAGGAACAAAATCCACAAAATCTGCTCAGTTTTATCGACGAATCACAACTGAAAGAAACAGAATTTAATCATTTCCTCGAAAGTCCTGAATTGCTTTCAGGAACTGAAACTTCAAAACTAAACAACTATGCATTCCGAACTGATTTGCTTCGTTCCAACTGTCGTGTCACCAATCAACCGGACTGGGGCGATTTATTTGTAAGCATTGAGACAAACTACGAAATTGATTTTCTGTCGGTAGCAAAGTATCTGGTTTCGTTCAGAAAAGAAAACCATTTTCATGAAGAAGTTGTCGAAATGATTTATAAACGTTTTAACGACAGATTCATGCCCGGAAAGCTTATGGTGGCAGCAATGTATACCCGTCGTGGTGGCATTGACATAAACCCTGTAAGAGTTTCACATCCGGCTCTTTTGGATAAGGCTTTTGTCTCGGAAAACCATCGTTTAGCCAAAACATTACGCCAATAATAGTGCTCAAATGTCATTAAATACGCATTGAGGTACTCAAAAACTGCCATTATGCCACCTTTTCTGCCAAATATCCTTTAGAGTTTCGTTTGGCAAACTAATTGATGAGCAGTCGACAGTAAAAAACGAATAAAACGAAAGTCAATATATTAAGCAATTATGAAAAAACAGAAACATAATGCCGAAGAGCCTGAAAAAGAGGTTGTAAACGACACTGCGCAGCAAGAGCAGGAAGCTAATCAGCAAACTGAAAATCAAACCACAGAAGAGGAAGGTGATAAAATTGCGAACGAAATAGCTGAATTAACTCAGAAATGCAACGACCTGAATGATAAGAATTTGCGTTTAATGGCCGAATTTGATAATTATCGGAAACGTACCCTGAAAGAACGTTCTGATTTGATCAAAACTGCCGGTGAGAATATTCTTTCGTCGATGTTGCCATTAGTTGATGATTTCGAGAGAGCGCTGAAAGCAATGGAAACTGCTGAAGATGTTGTGGCCGTAAAAGAAGGTGTAGATTTGATTTACAACAAGTTTATTGCTTTTTTGCTTCAGAATGGAGTAAAAGCAATTCCAACTGATAATGAGGTTTTCAACACCGATTTACATGAAGCTATTACAACCTTTCCGGCTCCGACCGAAGATATGAAAGGGAAAATTATCGACTGTGTTTCGAAAGGTTATACAATGAACGAAAAAGTAATTCGTTTTTCAAAAGTAGTTGTAGGAGAATAAGATAAGTCTGAAATATAACATAAATCAAAAGTCATTAAGTCAATGATTCCGTTAAATAACCGGAACATTGGCTTATTGGCACATTAGCACAATAGTAACAATATATGTCCAAAAGAGATTATTACGAAATTCTTGGTGTACAAAAATCAGCCTCAGCCGATGAAATAAAAAAAGCTTACCGAAAAAAAGCGATTGAGTATCATCCTGATAAGAATCCCGGAAATAAGGAAGCTGAAGAAAAATTTAAGGAAGCAGCCGAAGCCTACGAAGTACTCAGTGATGCACAGAAACGTCAGCGTTACGACCAGTATGGTCATGCCGGTGTGGGTAGTGCAGCCGGAGGTGGTTTTGGAGGTGGAGGAATGAGTATGGACGACATATTCTCTCACTTTGGCGATATTTTCGGAGGACACTTCGGAGGATTTGGCGGATTCGGAGGTGGTTCACGTGGAGGCGGACAGCGTGTACGTCGTGGATCGGATCTTCGGGTGAAAGTAAAACTGAATCTGGCTGAAATTGCCACCGGAGTAGAGAAAAAGATAAAAGTAAAGAAATATGTTTCGTGCTCACATTGTAGTGGCTCAGGAGCTGCACACGGTTCTCAGGCTTCAACCTGTACCACATGTAACGGTAGCGGACGTGTAACCCGCGTACAGCAAACCATACTTGGCCAGATGCAAACTTCGTCAGACTGTCCGACCTGCGGTGGCGAAGGTAAAATTGTAAAAGACAAGTGTAGCCATTGTGCCGGTGAAGGTATAGTGCGCGAAGATGAAGTTATCAGCATCAACATTCCTGCGGGTGTAATGGAAGGTATGCAGCTTTCGGTGAATGGAAAAGGAAATGCAGCCCGACGCGGAGGTGTGAACGGTGATTTACTTGTGCTGATTGAAGAAGAAGCACACCCGGAACTGATTCGCGATGAAAATGACCTGATATACAACTTACTGCTCACTCTTCCGACAGCTATTTTAGGCGGACAGGTAGAAGTACCAACTGTTGATGGCAAAGTAAAAGTAACCATAAACCCGGGAACTCAGCCTGGTAAAGTACTCCGGTTGAGAGGCAAAGGTTTACCAAGCGTAAACCGTTACGGAACAGGCGATTTGCTTGTCAATGTGGGAGTTTATATTCCCGAAAATCTGAATCGTGAAGAAAAAGCAGTTTTTGAGAAACTTTCGAAATCGGACAACGTAAAACCAAACTCTTCGGCTTCACGTGATTTCTTTAATCGTTTCAGAAATATGTTCGAATAAAAAATAACGTATACAAACAAAAAAAATGCTGATAACAGATTTGTTATCAGCATTTTTTGTTTATTACTATCAGTTTACTCTTAAATGTTTTACAGAATATCTTCGCTTGTCAATGCCATATAAGGCCCTTCTTTGATCTCAAAAATTACGGTATCACTTTCGAGTACTTCTATCGAATGCCATTGTCCGGCCGGAACAGAAACGCCATATGTTCCCTCTTTCGGATCGAGCAAAACTTTGTTCAGCAATTTTTTATTTTCGTCAAAAAGTATTACAAACAAACTTCCACGCATAACAAGATAGGTTTCGTCGGAATGACGATGACGATGAACAGGGATTTCTGTCCCAGGTTCGAGTGCATTCAACAGCCTTTGAACGGGTTCGTCAAGTTCGGTATGAAGGTTGTAATTCATTCGTAATCTGGGATTTTCTTTTGCCTGTTTGCAAATCCCATCCAAAAGTTCTGAGTCAATTATTTTCATTATATCGGCGAATTGTTGAGTAGCAATAACAATTATTTGAATACTATATTTTTTATCACTTCAGCACCTACATGCTTATTAAGCGAGTTCATTATCTGATCTTTCGATAGAAATAAATCATGACGAAGCACCGACGATGTGAGAGTAACATAAAGTACACGCTGACGGACTTCGAGAGCTGAAGTATACTGATTGATATTGTGCCCGAGAACAACCGGCCATGCATCAATTATATGCTTTTCGTTCAGCGGTTTGTCCAGTTTATTCTGTTTCAGTACCTGAGTAATCACATCCCTGAGTAATTCCGTATTTCTTTTTCTCATATTTATCTCAATTTCAAAACCTGTCCCAATTTAGCCCCTTCGTGATAAGGCATTTCATTTAAATGATAAAGTTTTTCAATTTTTATTCCATAATTCTGAGCAATGCTGTACATCGAATCACCCGAGCGTACCACATGATGTGAATAACCACGTGCAGCTTTATTTTTTTTGTAACGAATATACACCTGCGTTCCCGGCATAAGTTCTGTAAATTCATTAATTTCGTTGTATTTTCTCAGTCTTTTTTCACTGATATTTAGCTCTTCAGCAAGCGAAGCATAAGTATCGCCCGGTAACGCCACCACAAATTTTACTCTGTTATTTTTGTAAATTTCATGAACCCGATAAGCTGTAACACTTCCAATCGGGCTATCAACTTCCTGTGAATGCGAATGATTACGCTCTGAAAAATACTTTCCATCAATCTTCTGTGTATCATATTGATGCAAATCGTAATTTTCGATGATCGAAATAAGTTTGAATGCATACGAAGGATCGGTTGCATATCCGGCTTTTTTAAGTCCGTGCGCCCAACCCTGATAATCGGTAGGACTCAGTTCGAAAAGAAAAGCATAACGACTCCGGTTCTTTAGAAATGCAGAATGATCTTCGTACGAATCGAGCACACGATCGTATTTGCGGAAACATTCTCCTTTGGCATCGTCATCGTGATAGGTTTTTTCGCCATTCCAATCGTGACATTTTATACCAAAATGATTATTCGATTTTCGTGCCAGTTCACTTTGTCCTGCACCCGACTCCAGAAGTCCCTGAGCCAGCGTGATACTTGCCGGAATACCATGTTCTTTTTGCTGAATCATGGCAAGTTTATAGTAATTCTGAACGTAAGTGATGTATGCCTGACTTTTCGACTGAGCAAAAAGTGCTGACAATATGGTCGAAAAACTGAATATTATTAGCAGAAATTGTGTTCTTAATCTCATAAAAATACTGAAATTAGGCTTATTTTTCTACAAAAATAAAACTAATCGCTGAAATAATTAAATTAAACAGGGGAATTTTATATTTTTGTGAAAAGTTAAGCCAAATACCTATCGAACAAATTTAAAGAAAACTATTATGCAAAAAAAAATTATTGAAACGCATGTTACAGTCTTAAATCACAACGAACTTAGCGCCGAAGAGGCAAAACTGATCGAAAAAGCAAGAGAACAGGTTTCAAAATCATACGCTCCATATTCAAAATTTTCAGTTGGTGCTGCTGTATTACTCGAAAATGGCGAAGTCTTTGCAGGCAGCAATCAGGAAAATTCCGCATATCCATCAGGTCTTTGTGCCGAACGTGTGGCAATGTTTTATGCCAATGCACAATATCCTGACGTAGCAGTTAAATCACTTGCCATCACAGCTTTCAGCAATGGAGAATTCGTGCAGGAGCCTATCACTCCCTGCGGATCGTGCCGACAGGTACTGATCGAAACCGAAAATCGCTTCGAAAAAGAGATTACCGTTTTTCTCGATGGAAAAACACATTTGTTCCGACTCGAAAATGTGAAGGAACTCCTTCCGCTGGCATTTAGTAAAACTAACCTGTTACCTTAAAAGACTATTAGTTTTCAACAATTTTGCTGAATGTATAAGAGTCCGGATTTACAAAGCAACCTGACCGTATTTTTCGTATGTATTATTTGGAATGCTCGGATAGTTTGACTATATTGCGGTCGGAATTAGAGTACAAACAATTTGAAACTAAACGTCCTCATCAGCGTATGAGTAAATCACTTTACACAATAGAATATCTTCTCAACAATGTTTCTCCGGCTGTGTTGTGGAACTCGATAGGAAATCCTTTGGGACTATCAGAATGGTTTGCAGATGGAGTTACAGTAAATGGAAACGAATATACTTTCAGTTGGGAAAAATATGAACAAACAGCCTTTCTGCAACAAACCAAACAAAATCAGTTCATACGCTTTCAGTGGGAAGAAGACGAAGGTACCGACTACTATTTCGAGTTACAAATAATCATTGTGCCACTTACAGCCGATGTGATTTTAATGATAACCGACTTTGCTGAAGAATCTGAAAAGGATGATGCCATTCTGCTCTGGAACAAGCAAATTGATGAACTCAAACGAAAAACCGGAATGTAATTTAAAATCAGTAAGCTGATTAGCATTTATTGCATTACTAAAAAACACTTTAACGTCTGCTGAATATTCGGCAGACGTTTTTCGTTATAGTGGCCTGTACTTTAATTATATTTCGCAATTAGGAACGTGGATTATTGAAGTTTTTGAAGTAATTTTGTCTCACTTAAAAAAGTAAACTATGATTTTACTGAAAAAAATCGACATCTACATCTTCAAACGTTTCTTTACCCTGTTTCTGATGACGTTTCTTATCTGCATCTTCATTTTGTTGATGCAGTTTTTGTGGAAACATTTTGCCGAATTAATTGGTAAAGGAATTGGCCTTGATGTGTTGGCCGAATTTTTTGTTTACTCCATTTTCACACTGGTTCCCATGGCTTTGCCACTGGCAATTTTGCTGGCATCACTCATGACTTTCGGGAATATGGGTGAAAATTTTGAGCTCACCGCCATGAAATCGGCAGGCATTTCGCTTTTTCGCATCATTCGTCCGCTGATTATTTTTATTGCAATGATTTCGGTGGGTGCATTTTACTTCTCGAACCACGTTTTACCGGTTTCGCAAACCAAACTCTGGACACTTATTTTCTCGCTCCGCCAAAAATCTCCTGAGCTCGACATTCCTTCCGGCGAATTTTATTCAGGCATCAACGGGTTAAACCTTTATGTACGCGAAAAGGAAGAAGGCTTACTAAAACATCTGATGATTTACGATTTTTCAGAAGGATTCAACAGTGCCACAGTAATGGTCGCCGATTCGGGACGCATTTCGTTGAGTGAGGACAAAAAATATTTGTTGCTTACGCTATATGATGGCGAAAGTTTCGAAAATCTTAAAAATCAGAGTATAAACTCAAATTCTGCCAGTATCCCCTATCGCCGTGAATCGTTCAGCATGAAAGAAATATTGCTCGATTTCGATTCCGACTTCACCCGCCTCGACGAATCAATACTTGAAGATCAGCATGTAAGTAAAAATATTGACCAGCTCACACAATCAATTGATTCGGTAAATGAAATTGTTAAGGTAAGAGTGAAAGATCAGCAAAACGAAATGGTTGAAAGACGTTATTTTGGCCGCGAATCGGGTTGGGGACGCTCATTGGAAGTATCGGAAAATATTCAACTCGAGAACTATAATCCCGATTCGTTGTTTTTGAAACAGGATAAAACAAAAATGACTCTGGCAGTTTCGCAAAGTATTTCAAGAGCCAACGATCTGAAAAGTCAGATCGAATACAATAAAATAATGCTCAACGAGCCTCAACGCTACGTAAGCCGTCATGAAATAGAATGGCACCGAAAATTCACACTTTCATTTGCCTGTCTGATTTTCTTCTTTATCGGAGCACCTCTGGGAGCAATTATTCGTAAAGGTGGATTGGGAACACCTGTGGTAATTTCGGTTATTATGTTTATTATTTATTATATAATAGACAACACCGGCTACAAAATGGCCCGTGAAGGCCTTTGGACTGCTGCTGAAGGTATGTGGCTGAGTTCTTCTGTATTATTACCAATTGGTATTTTTCTGACTTATAAAGCGGCTGTCGATGCCACACTTTTCAATAAAGAAGAATACATGAAACTTTTACAGCAAGCAAAACAATTGCTTGAACAGCTTTATACAAAGTCAAAATCGCTGTTCAGAAAACAAAAATCTCAATAAATTCAGAAACGAAATTTAAATAATATATGGGACATATTTTAAACACTATCGAAGAAGCTTTGGCCGATATCAAAGCCGGTAAGTTTGTGATTGTAGTGGACGATGAGGATCGTGAAAACGAAGGTGATTTTATTTGTGCTGCAGAAAAAATCACACCCGAAATGGTGAATTTTATGATCACACACGGTCGTGGAGTGGTTTGTGCACCACTTACTGAAGATCGCTGCGACGAACTCGAACTTGAAATGCAGGTTGAGAAAAACACTTCGATACACTCTACGCCTTTCACTGTAAGTGTTGATAAACTTGAAGGTTGTACCACAGGCGTTTCAGCTGCCGATCGTGCTGCCACATTTCAGGCCCTCGCCGACCCTGCTTCGAAACCCGAAACTTTTGGTCGCCCCGGTCACATTTTCCCGCTTCGTGCACGTAACAAAGGAGTTTTGCGTCGTGCAGGACATACCGAAGCAGCTGTCGATTTAGCACGTCTGGCCGGGCTTTATCCTGCCGGAGCTTTGATCGAGATTATGAACGAAGACGGTACAATGGCACGACTTCCGCAATTGATCGAAATGGCAAAAAAATTCGATTTGAAACTTATTTCGATTGCCGATTTGATTGCTTACCGTCTTAAAACCGAATCGCTGGTCGAAAAAGGTGAAAAAGTAAATATGCCAACTGCTCACGGAATTTTCAAACTCATTCCGTTTCGCCAGATTTCAAACGGAATGGAACACATTGCCCTGATTAAAGGTGAATGGGAAAAAGATGAGCCTGTTTTGGTTCGCGTACATTCGTCGTGCATGACAGGTGATATTTTTGGGTCAATGCGTTGCGAATGTGGCGAACAGCTTCACAAAGCAATGGAAATGATTGAGAAAGAAGGCAAAGGCGTGATTGTATATATGAATCAGGAAGGTCGTGGCATTGGTCTTATGAATAAAATCAAAGCTTACAAACTTCAGGAAGAAGGACTCGACACTGTGGATGCCAATCTGCACCTCGGATTTAATGCCGATGAACGCGATTATGGTGTGGGTGCTCAGATTTTACGCGAAGTAGGTGTAACGAAAATTCGCTTAATGTCGAACAACCCTGTAAAACGTATCGGACTTGAAGCTTACGGACTATCCATTGTTGAAAACGTTCCTATTGAAGTAGCTCCTAATCAGTACAATGCATTTTATATGCAGACAAAAAAACTGCGTATGGGTCACGATCTGAAATATTCAAAATAAAATAACTGGCATGAAAACAGCATTTATTACCGGTGTAACTTCCGGATTTGGAAAATCCTTCGCTTTTCGTCTGGCTAAACTGGGTGGTTACCGACTCATAATTACCGGAAGACGCAAGGAATTGCTTCAGGAAATTGCTGAAAAAATCCGAAAAGACTATAAGTGTGAAGTTGAGGCACTTTGCTTCGATATTCGCGACCGGCAAGCCTGCGAATGGGCTGTTCAATCAATTGAAGAAACTCACGGTCACATTGATGTGCTAATCAATAATGCCGGACTGGCTGCCGGAGCAGCTCCTTTCGACGAAAGTGATGTGGATGACTTCGATCAAATGCTGGACACAAACGTTAAGGGTTTGCTTTACATAACCAAACTCATTGTTCCGAAAATGATTGCACAGCAAAGCGGACATATCGTAAATATATCTTCAATTGCGGGTATCGAAGTTTACCCCAACGGAAGTGTTTATTGTGCATCAAAGCATGCTGTAAATGCAATTACAAAAGGACTGAGAATTGATTTGGTGAAACATGGTATCAAAGTAAGTTCTATTTCTCCGGGAATGGCTGAAACCGAATTTTCGATTGTTCGCTACCATGGCGACACCGAAAAAGCTGCTGCAGTTTATAAAGGACTCGTTCCGCTGAATGCCGAAGATATTGCCGATGCACTTGAGTTTATTCTTACACGACCTGCGCATGTATCGATAAATGATATTCAGATAAACCCCGCACAACAGGCAAATACATATATTTCACATCGAAAACAGTAAAATTTACTGTTTTCGATTTTTTTTGTACTAAAAATGCGAGAAAATATCATAAAAAATTTAAAGAATTAAAAAAAATATCCTATTTTTGTCAGTCAGTATATAAAAACTGTGCATTTTAGCACAGATCAAACATACTCCATACAAAAACACAAAAAAATCTTTTTTGAAAATGAACTCACTTGATGTAAACAAGGACCCTGAAATTGAAAAGGCTGAAAATGCTGAAACAATTATTGAAAAAACAGTAACCGAAGAAGTATCTGAATCTGTTGAAACTACAAATACGGTTAGTAATGAACCTGTTATAGCTGAACAGGCTGAAGAAGAAAATGTGCCCGAAACGGCTCCCGACGGAGACGAAAAGTCACAGATTCTGCCCGATTACAATGTTTTTTCTAAATCAGGTTTGATCGATGCACTGAAGGTACTTATTCAGAATGACCCTGAAGGCATTAAAGAGCAGGTTGAAATCATCAAGCAGACATTTTACAAAAAACTTAAAGCTGAAAATGAAGAGCAAAAAATTGCTTTTCTTGAAAATGGTGGCGAGGAGCACGACTTCCTTCCGTTGAAAGACGAACTCGAAGACGAACTTAGAAATCTGCTCAACGACTACAGAACCAAAAAAGCTGCTGCAACTGCACAAAAAGAAAAGGAAAAGGAAAACAATCTGATTCAGAAACAACATGTGCTTGAGCAAATGAAGTCGCTTGTGGAAAGCAACGACGATGTTTCAGCTCATATCAATGAATTCAGGGCACTTCAGCAAAAATGGAAATCGATTGGTCATGTACCCGCACAATCGGCTACAGAACTATGGAAACAGTATAATACCTATCAGGAAGCATTCTGGGATTTGATAAAAATCAACAATGAATTGCGCGAATACGACTTCCGTAAAAATCTGGAAGCTAAAACACTTATTTGTGAAGCTGCTGAACGTTTGGCCGGGGAAACTGATGTGGTTTCGGCTTTTCAGACCCTGCAAAAGCTGCACGAAGAATGGCACGAATTAGGCCCTGTTGCCCGCGATTTACGTGAAGAAATATGGACCCGATTCAAAAATGCATCCAGCATTGTAAACAAAAAACATCAATCATATTTCGAAGGCATCCGCGAACTCGAGGATAAAAATCTGGAGTTGAAAAATGCACTCTGCGAAAAAATTGAAGCGTTTGATTATTCCGACTTCAAAACCTATAAACAATGGGACGAAGGCACACAGACTCTTCTGGGCTGGCAGGACGAATGGCGTACAATTGGTTTTGCTCCGCGCAAAGCCAACCAGAAAATTTTTGAACGTTACCGTAAAGCCTGTGATAGCTTCTTTGCAGCAAAAGCTGAGTTCTACAAGGAATCGAAAAACCAGTTAAATCAGAATCTCGATAAGAAAAAAGCATTGTGCGAACAAGCTGAAGCCCTGAAAGAAAGCACAGACTGGAAAGAAACTTCTAACAAACTCATTCAGCTTCAGAAAGAATGGAGAACCATTGGTCCGGTAGCTAAAAAACATTCCGACGAAATCTGGAAACGCTTTATTTCAGCATGCGACTATTTCTTTGAGCAAAAAGGAAAAAACACTTCAGGACTGAAAAATCAGGAAACTGAAAATCTTGAACAGAAAAAACAGATTATAGAACAGATTAAAGCTGTTGAAAAAGGAACTGATCCCGGCGAAAACCTCGCGAAACTTCGTGATTTAATGGCTGAATGGAACAAAATCGGACATGTTCCTTTCAAAGAAAAAGACAAAATTTATAAAGAATACAAAACTGCTATCGACAAACAGTTCGAAATACTGAATGTGGACGCTTCGCAACGCCGACTCGACAACTTCAAAAACAACCTGAAGGACATGAGTACCAAAGGCGAAAACAAACTTTACCGCGAACGCGAAAAACTGGTAAGAGCTTACGAACATTTAAAAAGCGAAATTGCTGTGTATGAAAACAATATCGGCTTTCTGAGTTCGTCGTCGAAAAAAGGTGGTGGTATTATCAAGGAAATGGAACGAAAAATTGAAACCCTTAAAGAAGAAAGCCGTCTGATTGAACAGAAAATCAATCTGATAGAAGAAAATCTTTAAGCATAATCTATAAAAAGTAATGGCTGTCAGAATTTATCTGACAGCCATTACTTTTTGTATAAAACCGATGTAACTACAAACGGTCAAATGTTTTTTTATTTCTGAGATAATAATCAAGCACAACACTTCTCTTCAAAACATTCTCACAAGCAGTGCAGGTCGAAAACAGGATATTCTCCTTTCTTTTTTCCTCAAAATCCGCTTTCATTTTTGCAAAATCGCGACGGGCTTTAAATACTGCTGAAGCATTCTTTGGTTTACCTGTTACAAACAACTGAACAGCTGCCACATAATCAAAAAAACGGCGGGCATTGAGCACCTTATTCAACTGAGCATGAGGTACATTTTTATAAAGCATCAGCAAATTGTTCCGGAAATTCAAATAAGTTTTTCGTGGATGTTCAGTATTCAACGTCCCCCCTCCTACGTGATAAACCACACTTTGCGGCACACATACAATTTTAAAACCACGACTGTTGATACGCCAGCAAAGGTCAATTTCCTCCATATGTGCAAAAAACGCATCATCAAAACCGCCTGTTTTTCTGAAAATTTCCGATCGAATCATTAAACATGCACCAGTAGCCCAGAATACTTCACTCACTTCGTCATATTGACCGGAATCTTTCTCTGTTGTTCCGAAAATACGGCCACGACAATACGGAAAACCATATTTATCGATAAAGCCACCGGCAGCTCCGGCATGTTCAAAATAATCTTTGTTGTGAAATGCCCGGATTTTAGGTTGGCAGGCAGCTGTTTTCGGATGCTGATCCATATAGTCGGTAAGTACATCGAGCCAGGCCGGCGTAACTTCCACATCCGAGTTCAGAAGCAAATAATATTCAGCTTCAATCTGAGCAAGCGCTTTATTGTAACCGCCCGCAAAACCGTAATTCTGATCAAGTAAAATTGTTTTAACTTCAGGGAATTGTTCTTTGAGTAATTGTAGCGAACCATCAGTCGAACCATTATCGGCCACTACAATTTCGTTCACTGAGAGGTCGGTATTGGCAACCACTGAAGGCAGAAATTGCTTCAGAAACATTTCACCATTCCAGTTAAGAATAACTACAGCAGTTTTCATTTATTGTCAGTTATGAGCACAAAAAAGCATTAGCCTTCAAATAATTATCATCAGGCCAATGCTTTATAAAATTCGTTTTAATTATTCTTCTTCTCTGTAAATACCAATCGATTTACCATATTCAAACTCACCCTCAAGAATCAGTTGTACTTCTTCTTCGGTAAGTTCCATTTTGTCTTTTTTGGATACTTTGAGAATGTATTTAAACATTTCCTCTTCGTCGATGCTGGCTTCTTCAGTCGAATCTTCTTCGATCAGGCCATTTTCGTCGTAAAACTCATAAACCACATCCAATACATATTCAATTTTCGAATCGTTGATGCTTTTTTTGGCGTCTTCGGGTAGAAAATTTAAAATAAATTTTACGGCATCATCTTCGTCATATACCAGTAAGTCGTCTTCCTGAGTTTTCATAAGCAATATTAATTTTGTTTGTTAGAGATTCAAAGATAATTGTTTTTTATGTATAAAAAAACTCCCGCAAAAAATATGTTTTCTGCAGGAGTTTAATTTAGATATTAATTCGAATACTATTCACCTTCAACAGCTTCAAGTTCAATCATCAAAGTATCTTTAGGCACTCTATCGCCTACGTTTACATTGATTTTTTTAATTTTAGCTGTAAATGGCATTTCAATCCGGTTTTGCATTTTCATGGCTTCGAGAATCAACAAAGGTGCACCTTCGTTTACCACTTCGCCTTCCTGTACCGATATTTGCAAGATTGTACCCGGAATAAACGACTGAATTTCATAAGGATTAGGATCAACCCACACCTTACGGTTCTGATACTTACGGGTAAACAATGTTTTATATTTTCGGGCAGTTACCGCAAAATCGATATATTCCGGAGTTTCTTTTTTATTTTTCATTATGTCTGAATTTTTTAATTGATTAAGATTGAAACCTGCATAGTTTAATACACATGTTTACAATAAAAATTTGGATATCCAGATCAGAATGGAGGAACTCCGTGTTTTTTAGCCGGACGGTGGTCGTCTTTGTTTTTCGACACTTCGAGTGCGTGCAATACAAGTTCGCGTGTTTCTTCCGGTTCAATTACAGCATCAATATATCCTTTAGAAGCAGCCACAAAGGGGTTTGCAAATTTCTCGATATATTCCTGTACTTTTTGCTGACGCATTGCATCTTCATCTTCTGCTTCCATAATTTCCTTACGGAAAATGATATTAGCAGCTCCTTCAGGTCCCATAACCGCGATTTCAGCTCCCGGCCATGCAAACATAAAGTCGGCACCAAGGTGACGCGAGTTCATTGCAATATAACCACCACCATATGCTTTGCGCAGAATTACAGTAATTTTAGGTACAGTAGCTTCTGAGTAAGCGTAGAGCATTTTAGCTCCGTGACGAATTACTCCAGCATGCTCCTGATCGACTCCCGGTAAATAACCAGGCATATCTTCGAGTGTAATAATTGGAATATTAAATGCGTCGCAGAAACGAATAAAACGTGCAGCTTTGTCAGAAGCATCGCAATCGAGCACGCCGGCCAGATACATTGGCTGATTGGCCACGAAACCGATAGTTTCGCCATCCATACGTCCAAAACCGATGACAATGTTCGGAGCCCACAGTTCCTGTACTTCGAGGAATTTTGATTCGTCGGTAAGCGCATAAATCACTTCGCGTACATCATAAGGCTGTTTTGGGTCAGAAGGAATAATGTTTTCAATTTTCTTTCTGAATTTTGGTTTACGCGGTTCAATGCGTTCAGCTTTTTGCTGATTGCTGTGTGGAATAAGTGAAACAAGTTCCTTGATCTGGTTCAGACATTCCATTTCGCTAAGCGCATAGAAATGTGCATTACCGGTAATCTCAGCATGTACGCGTGCACCACCAAGATCTTCCTGCGAAATTTTTTCGCCAAGTACTGTTTCAATTACATTCGGGCCGGTAATAAACATTTTCGATATGTTTTCAACCACGAATACAAAGTCGGTAAGTGCAGGCGAATACACAGCACCACCGGCACACGGGCCAAGAATTACTGAAATTTGAGGAATAACACCTGAAGCCATTGTGTTACGATAGAAAATTTCACCATAACCGGCCAAAGCGCCAATACCTTCCTGAATACGGGCACCACCCGAGTCGTTTATACCAATACAGGGCACTTTCATTTTCAGAGCGTGATCCATGATTTTGGTAATTTTCCGGGCATGTTTCAGCCCGAGCGAACCTCCCATTACGGTAAAGTCCTGAGCGTAAATACATATCGGAGCTCCATTAATAGTTCCTGTACCGGTAATTACACCATCGCCGGGAAGTTCTTTAGAGTCCATACCGAAGTTTCTTTCTTCATGTTCCACAAACATGTCATATTCGTGAAACGAATCTGCGTCCAACAAAGCCAGAATACGATCGCGGGCTGTCATTTTACCCATTGCAACCTGTTTTTCGATGGCTTTATCGCCACCTCCTTTTTGAACAATGGCTTTCTTTTGTCTGAGCGCCAGAATGTTTTTCTTTAAAGTCATAACTTTATTATTGATTTAACTTAAAGGGAATCGGGTCGGAAGTTTTCCAACCAGAATTAATCGGCTGCAAAAATAACACTTTTATTGTTAAACTGTGCAATATCGAAAATATAGTTTTGAACACAAAAATATAATTATTTGATGTTCAGCTGCTTCATAATATTACGTCGCATGGCTTTCATTCCCGGAGAGAGATTTTCGGTTTCAAAATTTTCAAGATACGCACTTAATTCAGGCTTAAGCTCCGGTTCCAGCGTACAAAAATGATACAATAAACCCAGTGAAAGCGCCTGTACGGCTACAGGATATTTATCGGAACTCATCCATTCGTAGCAGGCGTTCAATAAATCTACAGGTATTTCGGAAATTTTGAGGTTGGTCAGCATCGAAAGAGCCAGTCGACGTACCGATCCATTTTTAGTACTGAGCGACAGATCAATAAGTGCTGAGAAATGCGTTGATTGAAAAAGCGTTGGACGCCGTTCGCTGATTTTTTCGCAAAGCCATGCCGACCGCCAGGCCACTTTGTTATTATCATCGGTCATCAAAGCAAAAACTGTCTCAAAATCAGCCTCGTTGTCGAGCACCGACAGTATTGCAGGCTCGAGCAGTTTGAGGGTCAGCGATTGTGAAAGATATGCTTTGTAAATCATGGCGGAGATTGTTGAAAGATTTCAAAATACAGTAAAGAGGAATAATGAATTCCTGAACTAATTTAGTTCAGCTTTTAGAGTATCCAGTTCTTCGCTTAAAATTTCCCATTCGTACATTTTTTGCTCCAGTTCGCGTTGTTTTTTCTGATACAGCATAATGAAATCAGAATCGGAAGCAAACTCGGGTAATTCAAGTTTCTGATTCATTTCAGAAAGTTCTGACTCATATGCAGAAATTACTTTTTCAGCTTCTTCCACATCTTTTTCAGCCTTACGGATTTTCCGGTTTAATTCTTTTCGTGCTTCGTAGCTGAGTTTATTTTCAGAAGCCTGCTTTTCTGCAATTGAAACTGCTTTTTCGACAGCCACAGCTTCTAACTCACGCAAACTATCCATCTTTTTGTATTGCAAAAAGTCGTAAATGCCACCCAAATGCTCACGCACTTTTTTGTTGCCGAATTCGTAAACTTTATTGACAAGCCCGTCGAGAAATTCACGGTCGTGCGAGACCACTATCACTGTTCCATCGAAAGCTTTAATAGCCTCTTTCAACACATCTTTCGAACGCATATCGAGGTGATTGGTAGGCTCATCGAGTATCAACAGATTGACCGGTTCGAGCAGCAGACGAATCATTGCCAATCGGCTTCGTTCACCACCCGAAAGTACTTTTACCTTTTTGTCGGAAGCTTCGCCACCAAACATAAATGCACCCAGAATATCACGGATTTTGGTGCGGATATCGCCTACTGCCACCTGATCGATTGTTTCGAAAACAGTGCGGTTTTCATCAAGCAAAGAAGCCTGATTCTGAGCAAAATATCCAATTTTCACATTATGACCGAGCTTCAGTTTTCCTGAATACTCAATTTCACTCATAATGCATTTTACGAGTGTCGATTTTCCTTCTCCGTTCTTTCCTACAAAAGCTACTTTCTCGCCTCTGTTGATAATCAGACCAATATTATCGAGTACAACATAATCGCCATATGCTTTTGTCAGGTGTTCAATCTCCACAGGAATTATTCCGGAATGCACTGCAGGAGGAAATTTCAGACTCAGTCGGGAGTTGTCCTCCATATCCACTTCGAGGCGTTCGAGCTTATCGAGTTGTTTGATACGCGATTGTACCTGAACAGCTTTTGTGGCTTTATAGCGGAAGCGTTCGATAAAATCCTCAGTATCCTGAATCATTTTTTGCTGATTTTCGTAAGCACGTACCTGTTGCTCGTGACGTTCGCGGCGCAATTCGATGTATTTCGAATAATTTACATTGTAGTCGTATATTTTACCAAGCGAAATTTCAATTGTGCGGGTCGTCACAGCATCGATAAAAGCCCTATCGTGCGATACAAGCAAAATAGCACTGCCGGAAGTAATCAAAAAGTTTTCGAGCCACTGTATAGATTCAATATCGAGGTGATTGGTAGGCTCATCGAGCAAAAGTACATCGGGACGTTGCAACAGAATTTTGGCAAGTTCGATACGCATACGCCATCCACCACTGAATTCGGAACACTGACGTTCAAAATCAGTACGAAGAAAACCAAGCCCCATCAGTGTTTTTTCTATCTCGCCATAGAAATTTCCGTTTCCAATAATTTGTAAATGTTCATTGGCGTGTGTTAGTTTTTCAATCAGCAAATGGTAGGCTTCACTGTCGTAATCCGTACGATCCGAAAGTTCCTGTGTAAGCCTTTCTATCTCAGTTTGAAGTGTTGTAATATGCTCAAAGGCTTTTTCGGCTTCCTGCATCACGGTCGTTCCCTCATTGTGAATCATGTGCTGAGGTAAATATCCGATTGTAAGATCTTTAGGAATCGTTATACGACCGGATGTTGGCGATTGTTTTCCTGCGAATATCTTCAACAAGGTAGTTTTGCCTGCCCCGTTCTTACCCACAAGTGCAATTCGTTCCTTGGGATTTAACAAGAAACTTATTTCATCGAAAAGCGGAGAGCCTCCAAACTCAACCGTAAGTTGTTCAACTGATATCATTGGTGATAATAATTCAGAATTAAATAAATCATTGGGAATTTATCAGGATAGAAAAAATGGATGTACTGTTATTTAGCAGAATTTTTTCTATCGACAATACGCCATAAAATATAGGTCAGCACACAGGCAATCACAAAAGCAGTAAGCACCAGAATGCCTATTTCCCAGTTTTTAGCCACTAATCCAAGTGCAATAAAAAATAACGAAACCACAATCAGCACAAAAGTAACCTGACGATGCTTCAGTCCGGTCTTAAGCAAAAGGTGATGAATGTGATTTTTATCGGGGTGAAACGGTGAAACTCCTTTTTTGATACGGGTTAACATCACACGAAGCGTATCGAAAAGCGGTACAGATAATACACATATTGCCACTGCAGGGGCTGCTGCCATATAATAATCGAGCGGAACACGCTGATAAACATTCATTTCACAAAATTCGAACACATACAGTGTAATCATATATCCGAGTAAAAGCGACCCGGAATCACCCATGAATATTTTACTTTTACCTCCGAATACATTATATATAAAAAACACTCCGAGAGAACCAACCATTGCAAAAGCTGATATTGCAAGGTTTACGTTACCTGTAAGCATGAAAAACACAGCAAAGAACAGGCTGTACAAAATACCAAGACCGGAAGCCAGCCCGTCAATTCCATCAATCAGATTTAAAGCATTGATAATGACAATAAATACAAAAAATGAAAGAAGATAACTCTGCCAGTCAGCAATTTCGTAAATACCCAGAAAACCGTGAAGATTTGTAAGACGAATATCAGATAGTACAATAAGAAAAAAAGCTGATGCTAACTCGCCAATAAGCTTCCAACTCACATTCAGGTCTATTAAATCGTCGACAAAACCAACAATCAGAATGATAAAAACGCCCAGAATAATAAATTGTAACTGACTGAAAATTCCGAAAGAAAAAAGAAAGACGGTAATAAAAAACGAAACAAAAATATTGATTCCACCAATATTGGGAATTGCTCCTTCATGTGACGTACGTTTATTTGGTTTCACCACAAAGTTATGCTTTCGGGCAATATCCAATACTACAGGCATAAATGCCAGTCCGATCAGAAAAGAAACAATAATGACTAAATAAGGGTTTTGAGTAACTATCTGGTTGATATAATTCATTTTCAATTACAAATATTTATTCTTAAACGTCGAGACGTTCGTATTGAGAGTTTTTACTTTTAAATTCTGGTACAATTTTCTTCATCTGCGAAACTGTGAGAAAATTTTTACAACTTCTGCTATATCCTATCAATTCATCAATCTGAGCAGTAACTACTTCGTAATCATACTCCTGAACTTTCGCAATCATAATTTTCGGATTGTGCGTTTCCGTTGTTTTTTCCTTATGGTTCAGCAGTTCTTCGTAAAGCTTTTCGCCCGGACGAAGGCCCGTGAACTCAATTTTTATATCCACTTCAGGTACAAATCCTGCCAGTCTGATCATTTTCTTGGCAAGATTTACAATTTTAACAGGGCTTCCCATGTCGAATATAAAGATTTCGCCTCCGTGTCCCATTACACCAGCTTCGAGTACAAGCGTACAGGCTTCGGGTATGGTCATAAAATACCTGATAATTTCAGGATGTGTCACTGTAACCGGTCCGCCTTTTTCTATCTGACTCTTAAACAGCGGAATAACAGAACCATTCGAACCTAATACATTACCAAAACGGGTGGTAATAAACTTCGGTGAAAACTCATTGTGCTGCGTCAGATTTCTGTAAAGCGACTGTACATAAATTTCGGCAATACGTTTCGATGCTCCCATCACATTCGTTGGATTCACTGCCTTATCGGTAGAAACCATGACAAAGCGCTCCACTTTATATTTCACGGCGAGATCGGCCATATTTTTTGTTCCGGCCACATTCACCTGGATACTCTCAACAGGATTATCTTCCATTAGTGGCACATGTTTGTAAGCAGCTGCATGGTAAATAATATCCGGACGATACATGTCCATCATATAATCCATTCGCTGTAAATTACGCACATCAGCCAGAAAGACACTAAAATGCTGGTCTTCGTACTTCTCTTCGAGCTCAAGCCGTAAATTATGCATTGGCGATTCAGCCTGATCGAGCAATACAACCAACTTTGGTTTGTACTTAATTACCTGATTTACAATTTCACTACCTATTGAACCTGCTGCTCCGGTCACAAGTATTACTTTATCTTTATGCAAAGCCTCAATATTCTCAGTGGAGATATTGATTTGCGGCCTTTCAAGCAAATCTTCAATCTGCACCGATTTAATCTGCTGAATGCTGGGGACTTCATTGTTCCAGATACTTACCGGTGGAAGCGTCAGAATAGAAATATTATTATTCAGAAAAATATCCAGATCTTTTTCCGGATTTATTTCTTTCATTTTCAATGGAGAAACAATGATAGACTTTGCTTTTTTAGCCACTACTTTTTTCACCACTTCAGCATTCATGGGGTAAACTTTTACACCTCTGATTAATCGCTCAGTAGCAGTCTGATCATCATCAATAAAACCTACAAGTTTATATTTCACTTCACCCTGCACCGAAAGTAACATTTTGGCAATACCTATGGCAGCATTTTTTGTTCCATAAATCATTACAGGCGTTATCTGACCTGAATTCTGATTAAAATAATCGAATCCAATCTTCACTGTCATGCGCAAAAAGAACAAAAGCAGAAATGCTATTATACCATAAAAGAGTAAACCGGAATAAAAGAAAAGTAAGTTATCGTTCGTTTTTTCGACCAGAAACGTTATAAAAGCTATTAAAATGACATTTGAAAACACCGCAAAAAGCAACTTTACAGCGTCAACATATCCCGAATACCTTAATACCCCGGAATAAGTATGAAAAAGCCAGAAAAAAAAGACCTGAAATATCAGTAATGTAATCAGCCTTTCAACGAAATTCAGAATTCTGACATCAGGTATATCATTTATCAGTTGCGAGGAAAGCAGACAAGATGCATAATACGAAAACACACAGAGTAATACATCTAAAACCAAAACTATCCAGCGCGGAAGGTACTTCAGAGACGTGATATGCGAAAACATATCACTGCTTCTCATAAAGCCAAATATATCTTTCATGGGCCTGAAGTGATTTTATAACTGATTGCAAAGATAATTCTAAAATACGAAAAAAATAATATATCTCTAAAATTAGCGGCATTTTATATGAAAACTCTCATTCTTCTCAAAGCTGTTTTGACTGGCAAATAAATTACAAAAATTCGAATCTATTGATTATATTCTGATTACCATATTAAATTATGTTACAATTTATCACATAAGATACTGATTTTCTGTCATATATATTTTAAACACAGGTATTCATATTGTGTATTATAGAATTAAATCCATATCTTTGCACACTGAATTTTTAAATAAAAATACAAATGTCAGTACATAATGAAAATCCACGCAGAGTGACCACTCAACGATTACTCGAAATGAAAAGGCGTGGTGAAAAAATAAGCATGCTCACTGCATACGACTTCACAATGGGCACTATTGTTGACAATGCAGGTGTCGATGTGATTCTTGTGGGAGATTCTGCTTCAAATGTAATGTGTGGAAACACAACTACATTACCTATCACACTCGATCAAATGATTTTCCTTGCAAAATCGGTTGTTCGCGGAGTGAAACGTGCTTTGGTGGTGGTTGACATGCCTTTCGGTTCTTATCAGGGAAACTCGAAAGAAGCCATTGCTTCAGCCATTCGTATTATGAAGGAAACACACGGCGACTGCCTTAAACTCGAAGGTGGAGAGGAAATTCTGGATTCAGTAAAACGCATTCTGAGTGCCGGTATTCCTGTTATGGGACATTTGGGACTTATGCCACAGTCCATAAACAAATACGGATCGTACACAGTGCGTGCTCAGGAAGAAGCAGAAGCTGAGAAACTTATCCGTGATGCGCATTTACTTGAGGATGCAGGCTGTTTTGCTATTGTACTCGAAAAAGTGCCTGCAAAACTTGCAGCTCAAATTGCTTCCGAACTAACCATTCCTGTAATTGGTATTGGTGCCGGAGGTGGTGTCGACGGTCAGGTATTGGTTTTACACGATATGATTGGTCTGAATCAGGATTTTTCACCACGTTTCCTGCGTCGCTACGCCAACGTACAGGCCATTATGAACGACGCAATCGGAAAATATGTGGAAGATGTGAAATCAGGTGACTTCCCGAACGAAAAGGAACAATATTAACAACTCTGAGTTTCAGGTTCGGGATTCAGGGTTTAAGGTTTCATTATCCCCTTGTTTCATTATTCCATTTTGAAATAATATAAAACAGCATCAGACACCAGCTTTGATGCTGTTTTTTTGTTTAAAAAATTGAACTGATTAATAGTTTGAATTATGAAATTTTTCCTAAATTTGAACTTTCAAAATAATTAAGCTGACAATCTGTTTTTTCAAGCCAACTGAAAGCATTTAATGAGCAAACAACATATTATACTCCTGATTCTGTTTTGTTTACAATTTACACTTGCAATAGCCGGAGATTCTCTGTTTGTGCGCACTTACAAAACTGTACGACCAGAAACGACCGGACTAAGCACAGCCAAACTATCACTGATTGACAATATCGTAAAAGAAGGCCTCAATGCGCATGCCTATCCCGGTTGTCAGGTTTTGGTTATGAAGGATGGACAAATTGTGTACGATCGCGCTTTCGGCCGACTGACTTACGAAAATCCACAACCGGTAAATGCAAATACCCTTTATGATTTAGCCTCGCTCACCAAGACTACTGCTACGCTTTTTGCCATAATGAAACTATACGATGCCGGCAAACTAAAGCCTGAGGATAAAGCGTCGGAATATCTTAAGTTTTTGCAGTTCAGCGACAAATCAGACATTACAATTCAGGACTTACTTTTTCATTCCAGCGGACTTCCCTCCTATCTGAATTTTAATCGGTTAGTAATTACAAAAAACATAGCGACTCTGAATATTCCTGAAAGAGATGAACCTGTACCGGGCAATAAAGCTATCAGATTCAAGTCAGGAATGGCATCGAAAGTATATTCTGAAGATTTTCCGTATCAGGCCGGCGACAGTTTATTTCTGCATAAATCAAGCCATTCGCTGGCCATGCAAATGATAGCCGAAACAACTCTGGGAGCACCTCAATATGTATATAGCTGCATTAATTTCATATTACTGAAAGAAATCGCCGAACAGATCAGTGGTATGTCATTGGACCAGTTTCTCAAAAAAGAGTTTTATGAGCCAATGGGTTTACAAAATCTCACATATCTACCACTTCGCAACCATAATGCCGACCGCATTGCTCCTACAGTAAGATTTGATTCGTTTCGCAACAATGCCCTCAAAGGCTATGTACACGATCCTGCAGCTGCATTTTTGGGAAATGTTTCGGGAAATGCCGGCCTTTTTGGTAATGCCCGTGACATCGCTGCTCTTTATCAAATGCTGCTGAACGGTGGCGAACTCGATGGAAAAAGATATCTGAGTGAAGCAACCTGCAGATTGTTTATCGATAGTACTTCGCCCGACAGATTGCACGGACTTGGATTTGCAAAACCCACACCAAACAAACCAACTACGAATCCCTGCGGAACTTCAGCCCCAATGGCTGTGGTGGGACATACCGGTTACACCGGAACCTGCGTTTGGGTTGACCCCAAAAACAACATGATTTTTGTTTTTCTCAGCAATCGTACCTATCCTTCTGATGCAGTAAATAAGCTGGCACGAATGAAGATTCGTCCGCGCATTCATGAGCAGATTTACCAGTCATTTATCGGAAAAATTAAACATTGATATCTATAAATAATAAATTCAGATTATACAATATAAAATACTATATTTCAATGAATAAAAAACAAATTTTATTTACTTCATTTATCCTTCTTTTCAGTATGTTTTCATGTAAAAAATCGCAGGATAATCATAACGCAGACAAAGCTCTCACCGACACGGTGATTGTAAATAAAACTGCTGTAGTCACAAAAAACACTGCGCAACAGATTCTCGAAAAGCCACAGGTTCCTGTACTCTGCTATCATCGCATCGACAATGAAACAAAAGGAGATTACAGCATTACTCCTGCCACTCTCGAAGCCCACATGAAGGCGCTCTCTGATAGCGGATATACAAGTATTCAGCCTACACAATTGTACGATTATCTGGTTTATAACAAAGCGATCCCGGACAAGTCAGTGATGATCACTTTCGACGATTCGCGTACCGAACACTTCGAAATTGCTGCTCCTGTAATGGAAAAATACGGCTTCAGGGGCGTTTTCTTTATTATGACCATTACCCTGAATAAGAAAAACTATATGGATACCACGCAAATAGCCACTCTGGCTGCTCGTGGCCACGAAATTGGTCTTCACAGCATGGATCATACAATGGCTACAAAATATAAAACTGATGCAGACTGGGAAACGAATGTCAACAAGCCCATACAGAAACTATCGCAGATAACTCATAAACAGGTTGATTACTGGGCTTATCCGAATGGCGTTTTCAATACCGAAAGTGCAGCAAAACTTCAGGAGCATTTCAAACTGTCGTTCATCCTGTCGCAAAAACGCGATTCTGTTTATCCGCTGCAAACTGTACGAAGGGTAATTATTCCCGATATCAGCACAAATTCGCTTATGAAATCAATTAAACGAAACTTTTAAATATAACCTTCTAAATAATATAAAATGAAGAAAATAGCTTTTTATCTATTTGTAATCTCACTAGCTGCCTGTCAGCCAAAAACCGGGTCGGAAAAACATGCCAAAGGCGAAAAAGATACTGAAGAAACCGAAGAAATTATTCAGTCTGCAACTGTCGACTCAGCTCAGTATTTCAGTAAAGTAAATGAAATAATCAATGGCGACACTACTGGTTTATGGCCTGTAAAAAACCAACCGCTTCCGCTTAATGGAGCTATTTTGCCATTTAAACGCATTGTAGCCTATTACGGCAATCTGTATTCAAAAAAAATGGGAATACTGGGCGAATATGCGCCAGACGAACTTTGGAGACGTTTCGATGTGGAAAAAGCGGCATGGGAAAAAGCCGACCCAAAAACACCCGTTCAGCCTGCAATACATTATATTGCTGTGGTTGCGCAGGGAATTCCCATGAGCGACAACACATATTGTAAACGTATGCCCGAAGAACAAATTGATTCAGCACTTAAAATTGCTGCCATGCGGGATGCAATTGTTTTTCTGGACATTCAGGTATGTCAGAGCACATATCAGAACGAAGTTCCACGACTTGAGAAATATTTAAAAATGCCACACGTTCATTTGGGTATCGACCCTGAATTTTCGATGAAAGATGGCAGCATTCCGGGCAAAAAAATTGGTTCGATCGATGCTGAGGATGTAAACTATTGTTCTGACTATCTGGCCAAACTTGTAAAAGACAACAATCTGCCACCAAAAGTACTTGTGGTACACCGTTTTACACAGGGAATGGTAAAAAATCACAAAAATATAAAGTTGAAGCCCGAAGTACAAATTGTAATGCATATGGATGGTTGGGGCGAACCTGTACTTAAGCGCAGTACTTACAAACTGTACATTCACAAGGAACCTGTGCAGTTTACAGGATTCAAACTGTTCTACAAAAACGACCTGAAAAAGTCACCGAATGTAATGCTGACAGCAGAGGATTTAATGAAACTAAAACCACAACCTATTTACATCCAATATCAGTAAGCAATTGATAATAAATCACTTTAATTGATCTATCTATATAAAAAAAGCCGGAGACTACATTTAGTTGCTCCGGCTTTTTTGCTATATTATTTACGATTGGGTAAAATAAATCAGAAACCACTACAATTTCACTTCATTGATCAATTCGCGCCCTTCAATAAAGTCCTGAATGTTTTTCAGTGTTGTTTCGGCGATATTTTCTAGAGCTTCCTGAGTAAAAAAAGCCTGGTGCGAAGTCACCACCACATTATTGAACGAGAGCAGACGGGCAAGCACATCGTCGTCCATAACCCTGTTCGAGCGATCCTCAAAAAAATACTCACTCTCCTCTTCGTACACATCGAGCCCTGCAGAGCCAATCTTTTTGCTTTTCAGTCCCTTGATCAAAGCCTGCGTATCAATTAGTTTTCCACGTCCGGTATTAATCATCATGACACCGTTCTTCATTTTGGCAATGGCTTCATCGTTTATAATATATTCTGTTTCTTTTGTAAGCGGACAGTGCAGCGAAATTATATCTGAGTTTGCATAAAGTTCGTCAAGCGATACATATTTTATGCCTTCACGCGCTGCAAAATCATTATCTGGGAATAAATCGTAGGCCAAAATTTCCATGCCCATACTGCGAAGTGTTTTAATCAGAATTTTAGCTATTTTTCCGGTTCCGATAATCCCCGCAGTCTTTCCATACATATCGAAGCCCATTAATCCCGATAGCGCAAAGTTCCCTTCGCGGGTTCGGTTATAGGCACGATGCGTTTTTCGGTTAAGTGTAAGCATCAGTGCCAGAGTGTGTTCAGCCACTGCATAGGGTGAATAAGCGGGAACACGCACTACTTTTATTCTATCACGTGTTGCATTCAGGTCCACATTGTTGTAACCTGCACAACGCAGTGCAATAAGTTTAACACCATTGGCCACCAGTTCATCAATTACAGGGGCATCTGCCACTGCATTTACAAAAATACAAGCCACATCCATTCCTTTGGTCAAAGCCACATTATTTATATTCAAATGCCCTTTAAAGTACTTAATATCATAACCATACTTTTGGTTGACCTTATTAAACGAACTCTCGTCGTACGACTTTGTATCAAAAAACGCTACTTTCACACTCATCTTTTTTATCTATTTATATTACATATAAGAAAACGTATGCACTGAAGAAATGTTCGGAAAAAGATGTGCAAATGTGACAACATGCTGATATGCTGAAAGTCAGTGACAATACCAACATTTATGAAATGCTGATTGCTTCGATGTAATTTTTGAACTTATTTGTTTGTATCTTTGTTGATTAAAATACGTTTGGAGTGGCTTGAAATGAAATGTTGATAACTCCGGACTATTTTTACTATTTTATAAACAACTCAACCATGCCTCAAAAGACATATTTACTTACCGATTTTTTACCAACAACAAAAAAAGAACTTGAAATACGTGGCTGGAATGAAGTGGACATTGTTTTGTTCACCGGCGATGCTTATATCGACCATCCTGCATTCGGAGCTGCTGTGATAGGACGCATTATTGAAGCTGAAGGCCTGAAAGTGGCGATTGTACCACAGCCTAACTGGCGCGACGACCTTCGCGACTTCAAAAAAATGGGTCGTCCCAGATTATTTTTTGCGGTGACTGCCGGAAATATGGACTCAATGGTAAATCACTACACAGCCAACAAAAGATTACGTTCGAACGATGCATATTCTCCTGATGGAAAACAGGGTTTACGTCCCGATTATGCCACTATTACATATTGCAATATACTGAAAAAGCTTTATCCTGATGTACCTCTGTTAATTGGTGGAATTGAAGCTTCACTGAGACGCTTTACACATTACGATTACTGGTCGGACAAGCTGATGCCCAGCATATTGATTGATTCAGGTGCTGATATGTTGATTTATGGTAACGGTGAGAAACCACTCCGCGAATTACTCACTAAGATTAATGCCGGAAAAACATTCGCAGAGCTTACTGACATTCCGCAATCTTCATTTATAAAAAAAGAAGTACCGACCTCGAAATGGACAGACATCACGCTGGTAGATCATGAAACCTGTTTGCGCGACAAGAAATTATATGCTTCGAACTTCCGTCACATCGAAGAAGAATCGAACAGAATTGAAGCAAACCGCCTGCTACAGAAAACAGGCAACCGCTGGGTTGTTGTAAATCCTCCTTTTGCACCGCTTACTGAAGCCGAACTTGATGCTTCGTTCGATTTGCCATACACGCGTGTTCCTCATCCCAAATATAAGGATAAACACATTCCCGCCTACGAAATGATTAAGTTTTCGGTAAACATGCACCGTGGTTGCTTCGGAGGTTGTGCTTTTTGTACCATTTCGGCTCACCAGGGAAAATTTATAGTTTCCCGATCTAAAACATCCATTCTGAAAGAAGTGGAAAAAGTGACCGAAATGCCTGATTTTAAAGGTTACATAAGCGATTTGGGTGGTCCTTCGGCCAATATGTATGGCATGAAGGGAAAAGACATGGAAATTTGCAAGAAATGTAAGAAACCTTCCTGCATATTTCCCAAGGTATGTTTTAACCTCGACACGAATCACAACCGCCTGACCGATGTATATCGTGCGGTTGATAAGATTCCCGGCATCAAAAAGTCGTTTATTGGCAGCGGAATACGCTACGATATTTTGCTGAGTGACAGCAAGGATGAAGAAACAAAACGCAGCCATGAGGAATATATGCGCGAGGTGATTACCAACCACGTATCGGGCAGACTGAAAGTAGCTCCGGAACACACTTCCGACAATGTATTAAAGCTAATGCGGAAACCTTCTTTTGAATATTTTGGTAAGTTCAAGGCAATTTTCGATCGTATCAACCGCGAAACCGGTATGAATCAGCAGCTTATTCCGTACTTTATATCGAGTCATCCGGCTTCGAAGAAAGAGGATATGGCTGATCTGGCCATACAAACCAAGAAATTCGACTTTAAACTGGAACAGGTGCAGGACTTCACTCCCACTCCAATGACTGTGGCTACCGAGATATATTACTCAGGTTATCATCCTTACACACTTGAACCTGTGTTTACAGCCCGCAGCAAAAGCGAAAAGCTCGATCAACGGAAATTTTTCTTCTGGTATAAAAGTGAATACCGTCAACAAATTATTCAGGATTTACAACGAATGAAACGCCCCGACCTGCAGCAAAAGCTATTCGGAAAGTAATTCGTAGTATTTGTGAAAGTTGCATGACTTAAACAGAGATTCTCAAAACTATTTCTTCATTGCTGTAAACTAAGCATATAGCAATTAATTTAAACTCAATAAAGACGCTAAGATACAATGATAAAGTATTTTAGCGTCTTTATTATTATTCATCTGTGACTGATAAGTTTCATTACCGGAACTCAAACTTCAGTCTTATCCATATTAATACTATATAATATTATTGTTGTTTTTTGCGCTGTTTTAATCACAAATTATCACAATAATCACATTTCTGATAACAAAGCGAAAAAGTTACATTTAACACTCATTTTTTCATTACCATCCACATTACATTTTAAAATTTTTCCACTATCTTTCGCTTGTTTTTAAAACTAAATAGTAGAAATATGGAAAAAATCACCACACAGGAAGTGATAGACTGGGGAAAACAATTCCTTGAAAAATCTGAAAAAGAAATTACAGCCGATGAGCTGAAGGAGCAAAAAAAGTATGCTATTCTGATTCAGAACCCTAATGACAAAGTACTTTTGTCGAAAATGCTGGACGAATCGTCGCAAATCAGAGACAACAAAAAACTCGCGCGTCGTATGAAGTTGTTGATCAAAAAATATGGTGTACCCCAGTTTTTTGGTACCACCGACAACATGTTGCTTCATCTGTTTACGGCATTTGGTTACTGGTTCGACTTTATATCAGTGCCAATCTTCAAAAAAAGACTTCGCTCCGATACTTCCAAAGTGATTATCAACGAAAAGCCTTCACTGCTTACACAACACCTTAATTCGCGCCGTTCGCAGCAAATAGGTCAGAACGTAAACCTGCTCGGCGAAGTGGTTTTGGGCGATGGAGAAGCCGAAAAACGTTACCTCCATTACCTCGAAGCACTTAAAGATCCCAAAATAAATTACATTTCCATAAAAATTTCAGGTATTTATGCACAGATAAATGCCCTGAACTATGCTAAAAACAAAACAGAACTCTGCACGCTGCTTGCCCGTATTTACAAACAGTCCATGGATTATCCTTATGTAAACGAAAAGGGCGAAAAAGAATACAAGTTTGTTAACCTCGATATGGAAGAATATAAGGATACTGAACTTACGCTTGATGTATTTAAAACTGTACTCGGTTATCCTGAATTCAAAAATCTCACAGCCGGGATTGTGGTGCAGGCTTATCTGCCCGATGCATGGGATTTCCAGACCGAACTTCTGGAATTTGCTAAAAAACGTGTAGCCGAAGGTGGTGCTCCCCTCAAGATGCGTTTGGTAAAAGGTGCAAACCTGCAAATGGAAAGCATTGTGTCGTCGCTCAAAGGATGGCAAAACCCTGTGCTCGATAGTAAAGTAAAGGTAGATGCCAACTATTTGCACATTCTCGACCGCGCCTTGTTGCCCGAAAATGCAAAAGCATTGAGAGTTGGTGTGGCTTCGCACAATTTCTTCAGTATCGGATATGCTTATTTACTTGGTCTGCACAATGGTGTGGAAGAATTTGTAACTTTCGAAATGCTCGAAGGTATGGCCAACCACCTGCCACGCGTTATGCGGCAACTCGGAAAACAGATTATTCTTTACACTCCTGTAGTGAAAGACGAACATTTCCTGAATGCCGTATCTTATCTGGTACGCCGCCTCGACGAAAATACCGGTGTGGATAACTTCCTGAGTTATTCATTCAACCTGAAAGCAGACAGCAAACAGTGGAATTTCCTCCAGAAACAGTTTGAAGAAGCATACCAGCTGAAAGATCAGATGATTTCGAAGCCAAAACGCACTCAAAACAGGCTGACTAACGAACGCGAATTTCCTTTGCCCGAAAATACAGTATTTAAAAATGAGCCTGATACTAATTTTGACCTGCGTCAGAACCGCGAATGGGCTGATGGAATACGTAAAAACTGGATGAAAAGCAAGGAGGACAAGCCTTACATTATTCCTGTACAGATTGGCAATAAAGAAGTGGAAACCGAAAAACGTCAGGTTTATACCGACCATTGTCAGGTAGAGGACATTGTAGTTTGCGAAGTTTCTCTGTCGAATCAGGAAATGGTGGAACAAATAGTGGAAATTGCAAAAAAAAATGCTTCGAACTGGAGAAAAACTACGGTTGAACAACGAAATGTAATTCTTCATAAAACAGCTGATTTACTGAATGAAAATCGTGGCAATCTGATTGGTTGCATGTCGGCCATTACAGGAAAAACATTTGCCGAAGGCGATGTGGAAGTATCCGAAGCTGTGGATTTCTGTCGTTACTATCCAATCAGCATGATGCAGTTTGCCAAACTCGAAACAGTAGAAATGACTCCCAAAGGGATTGTGCTCGTGATTCCACCATGGAACTTCCCATTGGCTATTCCTGTGGGTGGCGTAGCTGCTGCATTAGCCGGAGGAAATACTGTGATACTGAAACCTGCCACTGTGGCATTTCCGGTAGCATGGGAATTTGCCAAATGTTTCTGGGAATCCGGAGTACCAAAGGATGCGCTTCAGGTAGTTTGTACCGATGGCCGTGGTCCGTTGAGCTACATTACCACACATCCATCCATAAAACATACCATTCTTACGGGTGGAACTGATACAGCCTTCCGCTTACTCGAAAGCAATCCGACCTGTCCGCTCTCGGCCGAAACCGGTGGTAAAAATGCGATTATTGTGTCAGCTGCCGGCGACCGTGACCATGCCATTCAGAATATTGTAACTTCAGCCTTCAGCAATGCAGGTCAGAAATGCTCGGCTTGCTCATTGCTTATTCTTGAAAAAGAAGTATACAACGATCCTGATTTCAAAACAAAACTGATTGATGCAGTGACAAGTCTGCACACAGGTAGTGTTTGGGATGGAGCCAACTACGTGGGACCCATGATTACCAACTACAACGACAAGTTGATGCATTCGGTAGAGAATATGGAAGCCGGTGAATGGTGGCTTGTGAAACCTGAGTTCGCCGACAGTCGTAAATACATGCTGAAACCCTGTGTAAAATGGGGCGTAAAACCCGGAAGCTACACTTTCACCACCGAACTCTTCGGTCCGTTGCTGGGAGTAGTTTGTGCTGACGATTTTGAACATGCCATTGCACTGGCAAATTCTTCGGAATACGGACTGACAGCAGGATTACAAAGTCTCGACGAAAGAGAACAAACCCGCTGGAAAAATGCCATTGAAGCGGGAAATCTTTATATCAACCGTGGCATTACCGGTGCAATTGTAAGTCGTCAGCCTTTCGGTGGAATGAAACGTTCGGCATTTGGAGGTGGCATTAAAGCCGGAGGACCAAACTACGTGTCATGCTTTATGGAAATAAAAAACAGCGGAAAACTCAACGCCAAAGCAGATGCCGGTGAATACAAATCTATGTCATCGGTACTTCGAAATGAGGATAAAACAAAATTTGAAAGCGCAGTAAGCTCCTACACAAAAGCTTATGCTGATGAATTTGCGGTGGAACGCGATATCCATAATCTGATGGGCGAACAGAATATTTTCCGCTATCTGCCACTGAAAAATATGCTGATACGTATTCAAAAAGACGATTCCTTATGCGATATACTTATGACGGCTGTAGCTTCGAAAATTGCCAAAACTCCGTTTACATTTAGTATCGACCGCGACAATGCGCATTTGGCTACCATGAAAACGCTGTTTGGCGATGCAGCCATTTTGTTGCAGAACAATAATGAGTTTATTTCCGGAATGGAGAAATTCGAACGTATCCGCACATGCAGTGCCCGCATTCCGTTAGAGGTTTACAAAAAGGCAGCAACACTGGGACTTTATATTGCCATGCAGGAGCCACTTTTAGAAGGTCGTCTCGAACTGCTGCACTACCTGAAAGAACAAAGTGTGGCATTTGAGTATCACCGTTACGGAAGCTTTACTGAAGTACCTGTAATCTGATTTCTATCAACTCTTTCAGAAGTATATAAGTATAAAAAACCTGACAGATTTCTAAAATCTGTCAGGTTTGAAGGAGATAAATAAAAACGGATATTGAGATAGTCTCAGTATCCGTTTTTTAGCTATATAGTTATTGTTCCAGTTCACCTGCAAACGAAATAGGATCGCGGTTGAAGTCGCTTACATGCAGTGAAGCTTTTCCGTTGTTATAAATACTTAGTGTGAGCTTGTACTCTGAGTTTGTATGTCTGACTTTAAATGTAATCACACTTTCTTCCTTACGGGGAACAGATTTTACTGAATAATCTTGCATAAGCGCTTCAAATTTGATTCCACCATCGGTCGGATTCATTGGCGCTGTATGAGCTACGCCGTAATAGGGTAAAAAAGCATAAGCCGAATCACCGGAAATTTTAAGGCTGTATTCAGATGTAAGCGAAACAGGCTGCATACGGAATGGATATACAAAATTGAAAAGCACTTTGAGATTACGTGCTTCGACCTTCTGAAGTATTTCTTCCGATTTAAATTCGGTGTTTTTAAACATAGTGCAGGATGAAAACATGATTCCTGCAAGCAGAATAAATAGCTTTGTCTTCATAATTTTTTAAGAATAAGATTAAGATTTACTACTAAGGCACTAAGGACACAAAGTTGAATAGAAAAAGCATATAGCTAAATCATTACGAAAACTATCTTGATATCTAACCACTCTATGCTCTAAGAACGCAAAGAAACACTAATATATTGCGCTTTATTTCTTTGTGAAACTCCGTGCTCTTAGTGCATTAGTGGTAAAAAAAAATCATTTATTTAGTTTGAATTTCAGAATTTTACCCGTCCAGGCAGGAAGCTGAATTTCAAAAACTTTATCTGAAGATAAAACAACATTATCGCACTTTTCGTTCTCGTCGAGTAAATTTTGCCAGGAGTAAGCAAGTCCTTCTTCGATATTCATATACTGAAATGCTTCACGCGGAATGCGTATTTCAGTATCCAGATGTGTATCGTGGAAGTTCAGAGCAAACAGCAGCAATTCGTCATTGTGCTTACGAAAATAAGCAAATTGCTCGTGACTGTTGAACTTCGGATTTTCAAAATTGAAGTATTCCAGATCGTACATCAAACCATCGGTTATAGCTTTTTCGTTTACAGCTATATTAATCAGTTTACGATAAAATTCCCGCAGTTCTTTTTGATCCTTACTAAGTCCGGCACCATCAAATTTACCATTGTTAGCCCACGCCTGAAGACTTTTCACACCCCAATAATCAAAGATTGTTGTACGCCCATCCACACCGCTGAAACCTTCGGCATCCATTCCGAGTTCGCCCAGCTCCTGCCCTGCATAAATCATTACAGGTGCTTTTGTAAGGGTTGCAGCCACTATCATTCCGGGTTTGGCATACATTCCGTTTCCACAAAAGAATCCTGAACCAATACGCTGTTCGTCATGGTTTTCCATAAAGTTAAGCATATAATCCTCAATGCCTCCAAGAAGTTGCCAGCAATATGAGAGATTACGAACCGGATGATTTTTGCTGGTCACATCGCGTAATTTATCGTAAAGACCTACCTTGTCATACAGATAATCGAATTTTCCATTGGCCAGATAATTACGGTATTCAGTTGGATTATAAATTTCCGCAATAAATATTACTTCCGGAAATTGTTTTTTTACCTGCGGAATAACCCAGCCCCAAAACTCCACAGGTACCATTTCGGCCATATCGCAACGGAAACCATCGATCTTTTTGGCAGCCCAGAACATCAGAATATCGCGCATTTTAAACCAGGTATCCGGTGTGGGCGAAAACTGGCGCTGACTACCTTCGGTATAGTTGATACCATAGTTGAGTTTCACTGTTTCGTACCAGTCATTAATACCGGGCGATGCTGTAAAATGGTCGTTTCCGGTAGCTTTGGCAGGAAATTCGCTGTAATCCTGCACATCAAATTGTGGTTTGAAAGCCTGACCGGGAATATAGTAAAAGTTGTTGAGTGGCGAAAAATGCCATTCAGGATGATCGGTTTCTCCCAAATCCTTCACTACTTCGGGTTTGGCATCGGAATGATACTGGCGCGACACATGATTGGGTACAAAGTCAATCAGCACTTTCATTCCGGCTTTATGCGTACGCTCCACAAGCGCTTCAAACTCTTTCATACGATTGGGCACATCTTCGGCCAGATCAGGATCTACATCGTAATAGTCCTTAATAGCATAAGGCGAACCTGCATTTCCTTTTACCACCGCAGGATGATCGGGACGAATGCCAAAAGCAGAATAATCGGTTTTGGTTGCATGCTCAATCACACCAGTGTACCACACATGAGTAATCCCCAACGATTTTATTTCGCTTAGCGCTTTGGTTGTGAAGGAGTTAAATTTTCCGCAACCGTTTTCCTGAATTGTTCCGTGAGGTTTGCGGGTTGTATTGTAATTGCCAAAAAGGCGTGGAAGAACCTGATAAATAGCAAATTTCGACATTGTGAGTTTATTTTTTATAATGAGTTATTTATTTTTGAACGACCGCGCACAATAAACAGCTAAAAAAGCTGAGTTAGCTGATTTTAGTTAGGTCAATATATTTCCCTGAAAAATACTTTTTCTTCAAAGACTTCGAATGTATTCAGCTCAACCGATTTTGAAACGCGCATTGACTGACCGGAGTTTTTAATTGCAACCCTCAGATTATCGAGCCATATAGTGGCACCCGGAGGCACTAAAAATCCGAAACTGTTTCCGTTTCCATTGTGTGTGTACGACAAATTATAAATGTACTTGTCGTTCAGAAACATATAGTTTTTACTGTTATTATTCAGCACTTTAAATTTCTGCCGACCGGACTTCGACACATTCTCCGGACGAAGTTCCACCCGAAAACTGTACATGTTCTTATTCCCGGTAAAAACAGAATTTCGTTTGTTGACACTAAAATATTCGAGTGACTCGTTACCCGCTTCGTTACTCCCGAAAACTATGCCACTTTGCGCATTGATATCATTACTATGACATTCCATGTCGAGTTCGAATATGAAGTCTGTCAAAACGTCAACAGCAGGGCGTACAAGCACAAAAAAGGCAGCCTCAGATTTTGACTCGAACCTGAGACGTTTATTTTCGATACTTATTTTGTGCGATATCACATCAGTCATGCTCCAGCCTGCATCACTTTTACTTTCACTGTCGAAACTCAGAAAAAACACATTTTCGAAGCCTGAACTATCAGCGCTGAAAACCGGATCGGCAAAATCGGGCATAGCAGTATTTTTGTCGAAAAGTTCCTGAAGATAGTAAGTGCGTCGTTCGTCAGCATAGTTTATATTCCAGGATTTGCCATCCACACGCTCACCACCGCACATCAACGATTTCCAGTCGCCATTTGGCAAAAGCTGATTCAAATGATCGCGATCGAGTATACCATGACCCATTTCATGAAAAATAAGATGTTCGCGCAGTAAGTTTCCACCGGGATATTCGCCTATTGCTTTCCAGTATGATTTATCAATTTCGATACGAATGGGTTTTTCGAAATGACAAAGTCCGGCTTTGTTATCCTTCAGGTCAGCAAACTCAATGATAAGCCCTGTTTGCTCAAAGTTGAAATGATATCCCCGCAAAGCAGCTTCGGCAGTGAACAGCGTGACGTAGGGCTCAAATTCCGGATCGACTCTGTACTCAGTCCGGTCGTTACAGGCCGAAAGAGCAATAAGCAGAATAAGGGTAATATGTTTGAATAATTGTTTCACTATAAATTGCTAATAATAATTTACTCTGATAATTTAAGCCACAAATTACACAGATTACACGAATTACGCTGTTTTTCGATAATTATTTTCCTACAAAAATAAACAAAAAACAACTTAGTGCGTTATTCAATTGTAGAAAGCAACAAATAAAAATATTATAAAATAACAATTATTACAATGGGACAAGTAACATTTAAAGGATCAGCCGTAAATACAAACGGCAATTTACCTGCAGTAGGTTCGCAGGCACCTGATTTTAAACTGGTAGGTGCAGGACTTAACGAAATAAGTTTAGCCGACTTCAAAGGCAAACGTGTGGTTTTGAACATTTTCCCCAGCATCGACACAGGCGTTTGTGCAGCATCGGTTCGTAATTTCAACAAATGGGCTTCAGGCAACGACAATGCTGTGGTGATTTGCGTTTCAAAAGATCTTCCGTTTGCAGCTTCACGTTTTTGTGGTGCCGAAGGTCTCGAAAATGTAATTACAGCTTCTGATTTCCGTTACAACAACTTTGCAACTGATTATGGAGTGCTTATGACCGATGGTCCTTTGGCAGGATTGATGGCACGCTCGGTAGTGGCTATCGACGAAAACGGAAAAGTAGTTTACAATCAGCTTGTACCTGAAATTGTAGAAGAACCAAGCTACGAAGTGAAATTTTAATCATATTCCTGTAAGGCCGTGAAGGTCTGGCAGGTAGTTTTTACGTGTGAAATACCCTCCTCTTGTTCTTTTGAACAGCGGGAGGGTATTATTCTTTAGAAGAATTCTGAATTTAAAAGTTTTTATCCAGAATATTAAGCAGGTTTTGAAGTTGTTCTTCGGGCAGAGAGAAGCCATCGGTGTTGATAACAAAGTCGGCTTTGCTTATTTTTTCTTTTTCGGGTACCTGATGAGCCATTCGCAACAGAACCTGTTCCCGTGAAAGTCCATCGCGGCGCATCACTCTTTCGATACGAAGTTCCTCGGGAGCCGTTACCACCATAATTTTATCAACCAAAAATTCGAATCCGGCTTCGAAAAGTACCGCACATTCCATAAACAAAAGTTGCTGACTGCCGAAACCTTCTTTCCAACGATTAAAGTCTGCCGCTACAGCAGGATGCACTATGGCATTCAGAGCCAAAAGTAACCCGGAATCAGCAAAAACCTGTGCAGCCACAAACGAACGGTCGAGCGTATGTCCGGTGTAAGCTTTTTCGCCTAAAAGTGAAATGATTTTCTCACGCACCTGCGCATCTTCATCCTGAAGTTTACGCCCTGCAGCATCAGTATCATACACCGGATAATTACGTTCGCGAAGCAAATTAGCAATAGTAGTTTTGCCACTTCCGATTCCGCCTGTGATTGCTATTACCATGATTATTAAAAATCAGATTATCAAAGATTTTAATGTTTCAATAAAATCAATCACATCTTCGCGGCTAGTATCGAACGAACACATCCAGCGAAGCTCACCTGTATCTTCGCTCCATGTATAGAAACGATATTTTGCCCGGAGAGGTTCAACTGCATGCGCCGGAATAATGGCAAAAACAGCGTTAGCATCTACTTTTTGGGTAATGGTTACACCGGGCAAATCAGCCACACCTTCGGCCAAGAACGCAGCCATTTTATTAGAATGAGTAGCCATTCGCAACCATAAATCATTTTTAAGCAAGGCATAAAACTGTGTGGCTATAAAACGATTTTTCGAAAATAACTGAGCTGTCTGTTTTTGGAAAAAAGCAGCATGCTTTTTCAGTTCGTCATTAAAAATCAACACAGCCTCGCCTATCATCAGTCCGTTTTTTGTACCTCCGAAACTCATAATATCCACACCGCAATCCACAGTTGCTTCTTTGAGACTTACTCCGAGCGAAGCAACCGCATTCGAAATACGTGCGCCATCGAGATGCACAAACAAATCGTTTTCGTGAGCAAATTGGCAAAGTGCTTTCAGTTCGTTCAAACTGTAAACTGTACCAAGTTCGGTACTCTGACTGATAGAAACAACGCGTGGCTGAGTGTTATGTACATTTCCCTTACGACTCATGAATGGTTTCAGAAGTTCGGGAGTAAGTTTTCCGTTTGTTGTTTTTATGGTAATAAGACTGCTGCCTGTACTCTGAGTCGGTGCGCCACATTCGTCGGCATTGATATGTGCTGTTTCGGCACAAAGAACTGCCTCAAAGGGCAACAAAGCACATTTCAGTGCGATAACATTGGCTCCGGTGCCGTTGAAAGCATAAAGTACTTCTGTATCAGCTCCGAATATTTCGCGAAAAAGCGCATTTGTTTTTTCAGTATAAGTATCTTCGGCATACGAAATTTCGTGTAACTGATTGGCATGCTGAATGGCTTCAAGAATTTCGGGATGAATTCCTGAATAATTGTCGCTTGCAAAGCTTTTCATTGATGGGATTGTTTTTTGTGAATGGGAAAAATTGCCCGTGGGCAATCAGAATCTGAATTTATCGAGAAAACTTTTGGGTTTACGCACCTCTTCGTCAGTTGAAACCGAATCCTGATTGTCGGAAACCTCTTCATTGGTTTCGGTGGTATCGGCATTCAGTTCACGACCATTACGGATAAAGTCCATAACTTCGTTGAGTCCCTCCATAAATTTATCGAAGTCCTCATTGTATAAAAAAATCTTATGTTTTTCGAAAGTTACCTGTGGATCATCCTGTGTACCAACAATTTTCTTGGTACTTTCGGTAATAGACAAAAACATTTCTTCCCTGCGGTTAAGCTTTACATCAAGATAATAAATACGTTTACCGGCTTTAATGGCCCGTGAGTAAATAATATCATGTTCTTTTTTGCCTGTTGAAAAATTTTGCTTCTCTGATTCCATAAAACATTTTTAATTACAGGACACTGAAAAACAAAGCATTGTATTTTCAGCTCCGATTTCCGGTTAAGAGTCGTCAAATTTCAGTATTTTTTTTGAGACTATCAAATAATACAGCATTTTTTTTACAATTTATCATTAAAGTTAGCTATGTAAGAGTTATCGCAATAGATTTTTGAAAAACAAATTGCGTTTCAATTTATTATTCTTTAAGCCAAACAGCCATTTTTTTATTCAAAATGCGTGCAACTGTAAAAAAGAAAATATGTACCTTTGTGCAAAATTTGAAAAGCGTTCAAAAAGCATTTATGATTAACAGAGTATTATTACGAATCAAAATCATTCAGATCTTGTATTCATTTTACAAAGGCGAAGGAAAATCCATGCCTTTGGCCGAAAAAGAGTTGTTTCACAGCATTGAAAGAACTTATGATCTTTATTTTCACTTGTTGCAACTTTCGGTCGAAATTACAAATTATGCCGCTCAGCGCATTGACTCACGCCGCAACAAGCTACGTCCAACCGCCGAAGATTTGAATCCCAACACCCGTTTTATCGACAATGCATTTATTCGTCAGCTGGCTTCGAATATTCAGTTTAACGAATATCTGACAAATCAGAAACTTTCGTGGGTAAACGATGCCGAAATAGTGAAGTCGTTGTACGAAAAGGTAATTACATCCGACTTTTACAGCGAATACATGAATGCCGAAAGTGTGGATTATGCTGCCGACAAAGATATCTGGCGTAAAATTTACAAAAAAATTCTGCTGCAAAGCGAAGACCTCGATAGCTCGATTGAAGACCAGAGCATCTACTGGGTTGACGACATTGAACTGGTAATCAGCTTTATCATAAAGACCATCAAACGTTTCGATCAGGCAAATGGTATCTCGCAACCTTTACTTCCAATGTTCAAAGATGAAGAAGATGCTGAATTTGCCCGTAAACTGCTTCGCGGCGTAATCACTAACGGCGACAAATATCGCGAACTGATTGATCAGCACACCCGTAACTGGGAAATTGACCGCATTGCCTACATGGATATTCTGATTATGCAGGTAGCCATTTCGGAGATTATGGACTTCCCAACTATCCCCGTAAACGTAACTTTCAACGAATATATTGAGATAGCCAAAAACTACAGCACCGAAAAAAGCGGCACATTTATCAACGGAGTACTCGACAATATCGTGAATCTGTTGAAAAAAGAAAATAAGCTGATCAAAGTGGTGATGTTTAGTAAAGATTAGAGGTGAGAAAGTGAGAGCTAAGAAAGTAAGGTGTAAGGAGTTTTTTGATTTATTTTCCTTATTAGATTACGCTTCAACACACATTTCGTATAAAATTCTTATATTTGCAAACATAAAACATTAAATAATTCGACAATATGAATTTACTGAACATTTTACTTCAGGCACCGGCTACAGGTGCAGCCGGTGGTGGCTATACAAGTATCATTATGATGGTACTTATTTTTGTAGTATTCTATTTCTTTATGATTCGTCCTCAGACAAAACGTCAAAAAGAGATCAAAAAACAACGCGAAGCTATGAAAGCCGGCGATACAGTAGTTACAACAGGTGGTATTTATGGCAAAGTACGCGATATCAAAGAAAACACTGTAACCATCGAAATCGCTGACAACGTACGCATTAAAGTAGATAAAAATTCGGTATTCGCATCTTCTGAAGATATTCAGACTCCGGCAAAATAATAATGCAAAATGGCCGAAAGCAGACTCATAAGACTCATCGGTTATCTTTTTACAAAGCTTAAATCATTTCTTCTGTCGAGAAATGTTTTAAGCTTTGTGTCCTTTCTTGCACTTTCAGCTGGCTTCTGGTTTGTAAATGCACTCGACAAGGAGCGCGATACAGAAATAAGTATTCCGGTTCGCTACGAAGGAATTCCTCAGCAAATAGCCATTACCAATTCAGCTCCTCAGGAAATAAAGCTGAAAGTGAGAGATCAGGGAATCAACCTGTTCTCATATTCACGCCGCCGCATCACTCCCATTACTTTAGATGTAAAACGTAATTTTTACGAAAAAGGGCGCATCCCCATATCACCCGAACATATCCGTGCCAAACTAAGTCTGTATTTGCTCCCTACCACTACTGTGCTCGAAGTCAAACCCGACTCACTTGTACTCGAATACGAAAGACTCAGCACAGCTGTGCTTCCCATCAAACTGGACGCAGATATAAAACCTGCGCAACAATATATCTTCAGCGAAAAAATAAGTCTTGCACCTGACAGTATAACGGTTTTTGCACCGGCTCGTATATTAAATAAACTCAGTTCGCTAAAAACTGAGCGCATAGAACTCAGAAACGTAAATGATACTATTTTTAAACAGGTAAAAATCCTGCCCATAAAAAATGTTCGGTTCTCGACACCCATTACTCAGATGAGCATTTTTGTGGAAATGTTTACTGAAAAAAAAATGCAATTACCTCTGACAATTATAAATCAGCCAGAAAATATCACAATTCGGACTTTCCCGGCATTTATAAATGTAAGATTCAATGTAGGGCTTAGTCATTTCAGACAAATAAAGCCTGATGATCTGAAAGCTGTTTTCGATTTCAATGAAATTACGAAAGGTACAAACAAGCAAAAAATAAAAATTGTGAATCAGGCCAGTTATATTTCAAATCTGCGACATTCTCCTGAAGAAGTGGAATATCTGATTGAGATAAATTGACGGTTTGTAATTTACAGTTGATAGTTGATAATTGATAATTATAAAACAAGAATAAGCTTACCAAATATCTATTTTACATAAAGTTATACACATATATTTAAACTCAATAATTAAACAACCTGCACATAAAAACCACCCCAAAAGGATTAAAAATATTTTACTAAAATAGCATGAAACCAATACAAATGGTTGACCTGAAAAGTCAATACGAGAAAATAAAAGACAGTGTAAATGCAGGAATTCAGGAAGTGATTGATACCACCACTTTTATAAAAGGTGGTAAGGTGAATGAATTTCAGCATCAACTTGAGAAGTATTTAAATGTAAAACATGTAATTCCGGTAGCAAACGGAACCGATGCACTTCAGATTGCTCTGATGGCTTTGGGGTTGAAACCGGGTGACGAGGTAATTACACCCACTTTTACCTTTATTGCCACAGCTGAAGTAGTGGCTTTGCTGGGACTCACCCCTGTGGTAGTGGATGTGGATTTCGACACATTCAATATTTCTATCGAATCGCTAAAAAAAGCCATTACGCCACGTACAAAAGCCATTGTACCCGTACATTTGTTCGGACAAAATGCTGATATGGAAGAAATTCTGAAAATTGCAAAAGATCATAATCTGGACGTGATTGAAGATGCATGCCAGTCGATTGGATCTGAATACACATTTTCGGACGGCCGTAAAGTACAGTCGGGTTGCATGGCCGAGATTGGTTGCACCTCGTTTTTCCCTTCCAAGAATCTGGGTTGCTTTGGCGATGGTGGTGCAATTTTCACCAACAACGACGAGCTGGCGGCTAAAATACGTGCCGTAGCCAATCATGGAATGGTAGTTCGTTACTATCACGATTTTGTTGGCGTAAACTCGCGACTGGACAGTATGCAGGCGGCAGTACTTGAAGTAAAACTTCAATACCTCGATGAATATATTGCAGCCCGTCAACATGCAGCTGCCTATTACGATGCGAAATTCAATGGCAACGACAAGCTTATTATTCCAGCCCGTAACACAGCTTCCACACATGTGTTTCATCAATACACACTGAAGCTTGTGGATGTTGACCGCGCAGCGCTTCAGAAACATTTATCCGACAAAGGTATTCCTGCAATGGTGTATTATCCGGTTTGTCTGCACATGCAGAAAGCCTATCAGGATCCTCGCTACAAGGAGGGTGATTTTCCTGTGGCTGAACAACTTTCGGCCTGCGTACTTTCGCTGCCCATGCATACCGAACTCGACGATGAACAACTGGAATATATTACGGCTGCTGTGCTGAAGTTTGTAAATAAATAATTCATTTACAATTTATAAGTACTGTTTCTGAAACTCTGAAACAATAATAACAATGAACTACTACGCACATGAAACAGCCGTAATCGACGAAGGCTGCGAAATAGGAAACGGAACCAAAATATGGCATTTTTCGCATATTATGAGTGGCTGTACGATTGGTGAGTCTTGCAATATCGGTCAGAATGTAGTAATTTCGCCCGCTGTTAAACTGGGCAGAAATGTAAAGATACAAAACAATGTATCAGTCTACACAGGCGTGATTTGTGAGGATGATGTATTTCTGGGACCTTCAATGGTTTTTACCAATGTGATCAATCCACGCAGCCATGTAAACCGGAAAAATGAGTACGCTCCTACTCTGGTTCGTCGTGGTGCAAGTATTGGGGCCAATGCCACTGTGGTTTGTGGAAATGAAATTGGCGAGTTTGCACTGATTGGTGCTGGTGCTGTGGTCACAAAACCCGTAAAAGCCTACGCACTGGTGATAGGCAATCCCGCCCGACAGGCTGGCTGGGTAAGCGAATATGGCCACAAATTACATTTCGACACAAATAGTTTGGCAGTTTGCCCCGAAACAGGACAACAATATGAGATTTCGAAAGAAGGAGTAAAACGAATTTTGTAATCAACAGAAAAATATACAGAAATAAAATGATCAAATTTGCAGTTATCGGCCAGGGCCATATCGGAAAACGCCACGCTGAAATGATTCGTCGCAACCCTGATTCAGAGCTGGTTGCCGTGTGCGATGTATTGAGTAAAGAACAACTCAGCCTTGTGGATATTGAAGAAAAGTTCTTCAGTAATATTGACGAACTACTCGAAGCATGCCCCGAAGTGGATGTGGTAAATATTTGTACGCCAAATGGTTTTCATGCTGAATATGCGATTAAAGCTCTCTCGGCGCGCAAACACGTGGTGCTCGAAAAACCTATTGCGCTGACAAAAACAGATGCTGAAAAAATTCTTTTCAAATCGCTGCAAATGTCGAAACACGTATTCAGCGTAATGCAAAACCGCTATTCGCCACCCTCAGTGTGGTTGAAAGAGCTTGTTGACAACGGAACACTGGGAGATATTTTCATGGTAAAACTCGATTGTTACTGGAATCGTGACTCGCGTTATTATAAAAAAGGCAACTGGCACGGCGATGCAAAACTCGATGGAGGCACACTCTTTACACAGTTCTCGCACTTTATCGACATTATGTACTGGCTGTTTGGCGATATTACCAATATCAGCGGAAACTTTGCCGATTTCAATCACAAAGACCTGACTGATTTTGAAGACAGTGGCGTGGTGACATTCAATTTTATCAATGGCGGAATGGGTTGCCTGAACTACTCTACAGCTGTTTGGGACACAAACCTCGAAAGCAGTATTACCATTATCGGTTCGCAGGGAACTGTGAAAGTAGCCGGACAATATATGAACGAAGTGGCTTATTGTCATGTGAAAGATTACGAAATGCCGGAACTGGCTCCATCGAATCCGCCTAACGATTACGGACTTTACAAAGGTTCGGCTCAGAATCATCATTATGTGATTGAAAATGTGATTGAGAAGCTAAGCGACAAAGGAAGCATTACGACCAATGTACTCGAAGGTCTGAAGGTAGTTGAAATTATCGAACGCATTTATGCTGTGCGCGACGAAAAATGGAAAAAAGAAAAATAACCGGATTATGATACAAAGAATTCAAACATTATATCTGCTCGCAGTGGTTGTACTTTCGGCCATCACTTTATTTTCGCCATTGGTGGAATTTTTCGACAGTGCCTCTGCCCTATCGTATGTAATGAATTATAAAGGTGTTTATCAGATACTGGAAACCGGAAACCTGTTTCAGAACGATGTATGGACTTTGACTGTTCTTTCGGCCATTATCCCACTGATTACATTGGTGACAATATTTCTGTTCAAAAAGAGATTGCTGCAACTCAGACTCACTTTTTTCAACACAGTACTTATGGCAGGTTGGTACGCAATGTTGTTTATTTACATATGGTTTGCAAAAGCCAATCTGAATGCCGACTGGACACTTGAAATTGTAACTGCTTTTCCTTTGATTAATATCATTCTGAATCTTCTGGCTATCAGAGGTATTGGAAAAGATGAGGCTTTGGTAAAATCGCTGAACAGAATCAGATAAAAATTACCCCGAGCCCCAAAAGAGAATGTAAAAGCGCCTTTATTCGTGAAGGCGTTTTTTTTGTTTCACAAGGTTTTGAACAAAGATTTTCGATTGTATGTTTATTAGTAACCGGTATAAATTACTTAGCTACAAACATTCAAATATGAAGAAATATCTTTTATTAATTTGGGCGGTGACATTATTCACTGCCTGTAACGCTCAGGAAAACAACAAAAAACCTATGAAACTTAATAAACTCAGTACTCAGGAAGCCGCTGTGATTCTTCACAAAGGCACCGAACGTCCTTTTACAGGCGAATTACTTAACAACAAGGATACAGGAACTTATGTATGCAGACAATGTGATGCTGCACTTTATCGTTCCGAAGATAAATTTGAATCGCATTGCGGCTGGCCAAGTTTCGACGATGAAATAGCCGGTGCTGTGAAACGTATACCCGATGCCGACGGTTACCGTGTGGAGATTGTGTGTACCAACTGTGGCGGACATTTAGGCCATGTATTCGAAGGTGAAAGATTCACGGCCAAAGATACCCGACATTGTGTCAACTCAATATCAATGAAATTTATACCCGATAAAAAACAAAAAATGGAAAAAGTTTATTTTGCTTCGGGCTGCTTTTGGGGCACCGAATATCACTTTATGAAAGCCAAAGGAGTTATTGAAACTACTGTAGGCTATATGGGCGGTCATACGCAAAGTCCGACATACAAGGAAGTTTGCACAGGCACCACCGGACATGTGGAAACCACTGAAATAGTGTACGATCCGTCGGAAACTACTTTCGAAGAACTGCTGAAGCTATACTACGAAACGCACGATTTTGAGCAGGTAGGCGGTCAGGGACCCGATATAGGTGCGCAATATCAATCGGTTGTGTTTTATGTAAACGACGAACAGAAACAAATGGTGGAAAAATACATTCAGATTCTGAAAGACAAAGGATATAAACCGGCTACCGAACTACGTCCTGCGCCTGAATTCTGGTCGGCTGAGGATTATCATCAGGAATATTATGACAAGAAAAACGGTACGCCCTATTGTCATATTTACAGAAAGATTTTTTGAAAATAAAAAACAGCATTTTCCAAAACGGAAAATGCTGTTTTTGTTTAAAATAGTTTTACTCCTTACACTGCTTCGGCCATATCAGGCAGGAATGCAGCCAGATCTTCATCTACAGTACCAATGCCTGCAATGCCAAAATTCTCGACAAGCACTTTGGCTACATTAGGCGAGAGGAAAGCGGGCAGCGTTGGTCCGAGGTGAATATTTTTCACACCCAGATAAAGCAATGCCAACAAAACGATCACAGCTTTTTGCTCGTACCATGCAATGTTGTAAGCAATTGGTAATTCGTTTACGCTGTTGAGTTTAAATATCTCAGCCAGCTTCATGGCAATTACCACTAATGAATAACTGTCATTACATTGTCCGGCATCGAGTACGCGTGGAATACCGTTTATATCGCCGAGCGGCAATTTGTTGTAACGATATTTGGCGCAACCGGCTGTCAGAATCACAGTATCCTGTGGTAGTTTTTCAGCAAATTCGGTATAGTAGCTGCGACCTTTCATACGTCCATCGCAACCAGCCATGACAAAGAATTTACGGATAGCGCCTGTTTTCACGGCATCCACCACTTTATCGGCCAAAGCAAAAACCTGAGCGTGCGCAAATCCACCCACAATTTCACCCGTTTCAATCTCAGTAGGTGCTTTGCATGTTTTTGCATGTTCGATCAGTGCTGAGAAGTCCTTGGGCTGTCCGTCCACACGATCTTCGATATGCTTAAATCCGGGGAAACCTGACGCTCCTGTGGTATACACACGTCCTGCATAACCAGCGGTTTTGCGTGGCGGAACGATGCAGTTGGTTGTAAACAGGATTACACCGTTGAAAGTTTCAAAATCAGTTACCTGACTCCACCATGCACCACCATAGTTACCCACAAAGTGTTCGTATTTTTTGAATGCGGGATAATAATTGGCCGGGAGCATTTCGCTGTGCGTATATACATCCACTCCTGTACCTTCGGTTTGTTTCAGCAGCTCTTCCATGTCTTTCAGGTCGTGACCGCTGATCAGAATTCCCGGATTATTACGCACGCCAATGTTTACTTTGGTAATTTCGGGATTGCCGTAAGAAGTGGTATTGGCTTTGTCGAGCAACGCCATCACCTGCACACCATATTTTCCGGTTTCAAGTACAAGCGCAGTGAGTTGTTCGGCGTTTAGACTATCGTCGGTAGTAGCCACCAACGCATCCTGCATAAATGCATACACACCCGCATCTTCGAAATTCAGATTGAAAGCATGCTCGCAATAAGCAGCCATACCTTTCAGACCGTAAATTACCAGTTCGCGCAGTGAGCGTACATCTTCGTTTTCGGTGGCCAGCACACTTACTTCGGCAGCTTTGGCTTCCATTTCTTCGGCTGTAGCAGCCGTCCAAGTCAGAATATCGGTATTTGATTGAGGCAAAGCCACGTTGAGTTGTGCAAGGCGGGCTTCAAGTTTTTCACGCAAATCGAAACCTTTGCGTACGGTAGAAACAAAGCGTTCGTAATCGAAATTGGCATTGGTAATGGTCATAAACAGCCCGTCCACGATAAAACGGTTGGCATACGACACTTCCACGCCTTGTGTTCTGAGGGCTTTGGTCAGCACCGAAAGACCCTTCAACTGATAAACTAATAAATCCTGTAAACCTGCAACTTCGGGAGTTTTTCCGCAAACTCCCTTCACCGTGCATCCCACATTCTGGGCTGCCTCCTGACATTGATAACAAAACATGCTCATTTTATTTAATTTTATAACCCCTCCCTAACCCTCTCCAAAGGAGAGGGAAAAAATCTTAAAGAGAGTTTGTGATATATAATAATTTTTATACTAATAACTTATAATCAGCTCAATCAATCAACTAATTAACCAGCCAGCAACCAATTACGCCTTTCTGAAATAAATCACGAAAAGGTCGTCGGCTTGTGGACTGATCCAGTGTGTGAAACCCAGACCGCTGGCCTTGTCGATAAGGGGAACCGGCATAAATGAAGCTACAAGTTTGTAGATTTTGGCTTCGGGTAAATGTTTGAGATCTTCGATAACCTGTGCTACCGGATGTTCGCCACGAGCCAGCATTTCGCGCACATCAAACTCCTGTTCAATTTCGTTCACATCGAACCAACCCGGTTGCTGATAGTTATATTCGCCTTCCTGATGCTGAATGGTTTCTAAACTCTGACCAACCAATTCGCGCAGACGGTTGACAAGTTTGCTGACATCGGTATTGCCAATGGTGGCAGCCTGCTGTAGTGTAGCTACTTTAGCAACAGTATGGCGCAAAAGCGGATTTTTAAGTTTTTCGAATGCGGGAACATAGTTCACGAGTTCGTTTTCGAGTTCAGGATATGCATTAATGATATCCATTACTTTCGATTTGGGTGTTATTATTAGTTCCATAATAGAATATTTGGCCCCCGACCCCCTAAAGGGGGAGAAAGAACATAATTTGAATTTACTTTTGATAATGATTAAAACTATTTATACGAAAGAATTCTTTGTTCGCCTTCGAGTTCGCGGTAGTAAGTTACGTCGTGCGAAACTTCGAGACAGCCGAGGTATTCGCCTTTATCGTTGCGAAGTGCAAAGTACTCGATATGAATCATTTTACCCTTCATATTGATCCAGAACGGAGCGCGACTCTGGCGGCCACTGCGGAAATCGTCGAGGATTTTATCCACAATGTGAGCGCTTGCAGGCGGGTGACAGTGGCGTACATCACGGTTCAGAATGGCGCGGTTACGCTGAAAAACACGATCGGGCGTTTGCGAAAAGTATTTTACTTTATCGTCCTTATCCACAAAAGTGATATCCACAGGCAATGCATTCAGTACAGCTGTTAATTCCTCAGCATTGAAGCTTCCGGTAAATAGCTGCATAAAGTCGCCATTGCGGTGCCCCGTTGTTACGGTACTTGTATCCACACCTTCGGGAATCCATTCTTCCTGCGGATCGTAGAGACAAAATCCGATTTCAATGGACTGACGGCTGATTTCGTACCAATCCTGATCGGTCAGCGTATCGAGTGTCATTGGGAAAAGAATTTCTTCTTCTTTGGTAATCATTTCCTGAGCGCCACGGGCTGCAGGACGAAGTACAATTTCAGCTACAGCTTCGAATTCTTCTTTGGTTATATCGGGCGTTTGCAACACTTCGATGGCACCTTTTATCAGATCGCGAATTTCATCGTGTTTGCCCCACATTACTTTTGGCGGTCCGGTGATTCCCTGTTTTTCGAGATAAGGGAAAAGCAGATATTCCTTGCGCTGATAGTGTTTATCCACATCGAACAGACTATTGAATAATCCGCGCAAACGCATTACCTTGTCGCCAATTTGCATGTCCGAAGAATGTACAATTTCAGATATAGTTGCAAAAATAGCATTACACACATTACGGATTTCTTCATTTTCCTTACGGAATACATCCACGGGATGACCGGCAGCCACAGGTTTCAATGCCGATAAATCGACACGACCTTCGAGCACAGCTGAGTGTGCATCGCAAAGATCAAGCACTTCTTCTTCGGGTAAGCCTTCGGAAATAAGTTCCTGCTCCACTTCCACCACTTCGCCATAAGGAATCTGGCTCAGCGAGAGTAAAAGTTCGTTACGGACATCTTCCTGTTGTCCGCCATGATGTAATTTCAGAATCAGCTCTTTAAGCTTAGCTTTTCTGACTTCGGAGTTGTTTATATATTCGCTCATGTTGTTTATTATTTTGGGTTCTGCGTTTCAGGGTTTCGTATTTCAGAGTTTCAGAGTTTCAGAGTTTCAATAATCAGTAATGTTATTATTTGCATGTTCCCTCCCTTTTGGGGAGGGTCAGGGAGGGGTCTAAATCCACTCCTCTCCCAGCACTTCACCTCTGATACTAATGGTAGCTACCTTTACAGGAATTCGCTTTCCGGATTCAATCACGGCTTGTTGCGCAAGTCGTAGAAGTCCGCCACAGCAGGGCACTTCCATTTTCACTACCGTAATTGTATTGATATTCGACAAAAGAATCATGGCTTTCATTTTCTCAATATACGACTCTTTGTTCGTGTCGAGTTTAGGACAAGCAATTGCGAGAATTTTTCCGGCCAGATAGCGGTTGTGAAAATCGGGAAAGCTGAAAGGAACACAATCGGCAGCAAGTACCACATCGGCATTGCGGAAATACTGTGCTTCAGGATTCAGCAAATGCAGCTGTACCGGCCACTGACGAAGTTGTGAAGTATTCTCGGCAGGTTTTGAAACGACAGAAGCCATTCGGAAGTTGGCAGCAGGCTTCTGATTAGCAAAACTCACTTCCTGACTACCCGGACAACCACCGCCCTGGGGTTTTGCAGCAGGTTTCGAAGCACATCCCGCTCCGCCATGATTGTGCACTTCGGCAAAGTTGATATTTATATTATTGGCTCGCAGAAATGTAACAGCCTGTTTCAAATAATCCGTTTCGCCATGATCTTTCAGATGTTTGAGATGCGCAATAATGGTGCGTTCGCCTTTTGGAATCATTCGTTGCAGTGTTGCAATTTCGTCGTAAGGCTCGGCTTCGCGTTCTTCGAGCGAAATAGCACCTACGGGACAATCGCCTATACAGGCACCAAGTCCATCGCAAAACAGTTCGCTCACCATGCGTGCTTTTCCATCAATCATTTGCAGCGCGCCTTCGTGACAACCCTGCACACAAGCTTCGCAACCATTGCAAAGTTCTTCGTCGATTCGAATTATTGTTCTTTTCATAAATTCATTTACCAGTTTTTTCATTTACCATTTACCACTTAAATATTCGGTTTAACACCAAATAGTAAATGGTAAATGAATAAATGGTCAATTACTTAATCATTGTTAGCAACATTTTGAACTGCTCGGTTGCTACAACTGCATGACGAACATTGGCAGGCATAATAATGCTTTCGCCTGTTTCGAGGTCAAAAGGATTTCCATCGATAACTACTTGTCCGCGACCGTCGAGTACCTGTACAATGGCATCGTAAGGAGCTGTGTGTTCGCTGAGGAACTCACCTTTGTCGAATGCGAAAAGGGTTACATTACCACGTTCATTGCGGATAATAATTTTGCTCACTACCGAACCCTGCGCATATTGTACTTTTTCGGTCATTGAAAACTTTTCGCCTGTTGGAAAATTTTTGTTTTCCTGTTTGGGTGCAAATTTGAAATCGCTCATATTCTTATGTATTGAAATTTTTATTTGAGAATTATTTTGTTTTTTGATACTGCAAAGATATAAAGCCCAAAATGGATAAAGTGTCACAGTTGTTACACTTTCGAAAAAAGTTGATGAGGTGATGATGTGGTGATGTGATGATGTGATGATGTGAATAAAAAACACTTTTCATCTTCTCAGCCCCAAACCTCCCGATAAATCGGGACAGGCTCTAAAGGGGCTTAAAGAGTGGTATGCAAAGTGATTTGCAATTATTCCGGGTTTCAGGAATTTAGGAGACGAAAGTAATTTACATCCCCTTAAGGGGGTTGGGGCAGGCTTGATGTGGGGATGTGATAAAACAAAAAAAAGAGCCTGACCAGTTGATCAGACTCTTTATTGCGGATTATGTTTTGAAAAAATTATTTTATATCGTCCACAATCGCTTGTACTGTATTTTCAAAAAGCGTATTGAAAGGATAATCTTTGGCTGCCATTGGCGCATGGGCAATGAGCTTTATGCGGCATCCAAGTCCAAAAGGAAAGCCACCATAGCGAAACACACGCCAGGAGTTGTTAATAGTGACAGGAACTACCAGTGCATCAGGCGCATATTTGCAAAGAATTTTAAGTCCATTGTTCGAAAAATGTCCGGGTTTACCATCGCGCGAACGTGTACCTTCGGGGTAAATAATCACCGAACGACAGTGCTCCTGAATGTATTCGCCCATCTGTTTAAGCGCCGGAAGCGCCTGACGGGGATCTTTGCGGTCGATAAGAACAGAACCGCCATGACGCAGGTTGTACGAAATGCTGGGAATATTGCGTCCCAATTCAATTTTGCTCACATATTTGGGGTGATAGCGGCGCAGAAACCAACCCATAGTCATAATGTCGAACAGGCTCTGGTGGTTAGCCACAAAAATAATGGGTTTACCTTCGGGAATTGGCGTCCGAAAATCAATTCTGGCTGTTGAAAAAAGAGAGTATATCACACTTAACAGGAGAAAGTACAGTGCATCAATGGTCTTTTTGTGCGCTTCGTAACCAAAAACACGAAAAGTAAACACACTTATCGGGTGAAGAATAGTGATATAAAGGAAAAATAAAAAGTAGGCCAGTATTGAGAATGGAATCGATATCAGTTTTAACATATTGAGATATAATTGAAAATTGAGTTACAAAATTACAGAAAATAATTGTTTTGGCGAAAAATATAAATATTCCTAACTGAAATGGCACTCAAATATCCTGTTTAATGTTTAAAATGCATGATGAGAATTGAAAATATGAACTACTTTTGCAACAATAAATAAACAGTTGAACTTATCCACACTATTTAAATGACTGAATCATATTTTTACGACCAAACATTTGAACGCAAAGATAATAGCGAGAACGAACTGAAGAAAGGAGAATATGAAAATTGTACATTCCGGTGTCTTAGTTTATCGGGCAATGACTTATCGGAATGTATGTTTATCGATTGCAGATTTGTGGATTGCGACCTGAGTGTGGCAAAGCTACAAAAAACAGCTTTGAGAGATGTGATTTTCAACAATTGTAAAATGCTCGGCCTGCGTTTCGATGAATGTCATCAAGCGGGGCTTTCGTTCAGGTTCGAAAACTGTCAGCTACAGCACTCGGTATTTTATGGTTGCAAAATAAAGAAAACCATTTTCAGAAACTCAAACCTTCAGGAATGCGATTTCAGTGAATGTGACCTTCAGAATGCAGTGTTTGAACAATGTGATTTATCAGGTGCAGTCTTCGAAAACACAAATCTGATACAGGCCGACTTCAGTACAGCCATGCATTATTGTATCGATCCGGAAAGTAATAAAATCAAAAAAGCGCGTTTCTCAATGTATGGACTGGCAGGTTTGCTAAGCAAATATAATATTGTGATCGATGATAAGATTGTTTAGCAGACGGCTATGATAACTACCATAATTATGCTCCTAACGGAGCAATTTCTTAGCTTCGGAGAAGCGACATTATGGTAGAGATGTTGATTGTACAGTGTTTTTGAGAGCTCCGTTAGGAGCGAAATTATATTGTCTATAAAAAGTCAGAACGATTTCTTATTCAAAATCATGTTTTACTGAATTGCTAACAACAATTAATGACTATTTAGTAAAATCGCAAAAGCACTTGTATTCAGATAGATTAAAACATGAAAAATGCATTAAATCAGTGAATTTATGTTCTGCAGCAAACAGTAAAAGATAGATTGTTGAAAGTATTTTTTTAAATTTGCAGAAAAGTATGGTGATGTATTGATGAGGTGATGTGATGATGTGGGGATGTGAAGATTGTACAAATAATATACATTTGCACAAAGTTACAGCTCCCCTTTAGGGGGTTTGGGGCAGTATTGATGTGATGATACCCGGGATGAACATCAAATGTTGATTTAATAATTTGCAGATCAACTAATCAACAAGTTAACTAATTAACTAATTAACCAATCAACCAAACGACAGAACACCGGACACCGGACACAAAATAAATAAATGACAACTCAAAAATATATCATCTTCGATTTCGATGGTACACTGGTCGACAGTGTCGATCTGGCAGTGGAAATTTACAACAAAATTGCTCCAAAGTACAATTGTAAACCTGTACAGCACGAAGCACGTGAAATACTGAGTTCGCGAAATCCACAGAAGTTTTTCAAGACCTATGGCATTACGCCTTTCAAACTTTTTCTGCTTGTGTACCGTATTCGTCGGGAGTTGGGCAAACATATTCCGCATATTGAGCCTGTAAAAGGTATGGAAAATGCGCTTCGCTCGTTGCGAAATCATGGTTACAAACTGGGGATTCTAACTTCGAACTCGAAAGCTAATGTCGAAGATTTTCTGGATCATAACCATTTACGCGGATTATTCAGCTTTGTGTACAGCGGTCGGAAATTGTTAGGAAAGGATATATCCATCACAGCATTATTGAAAAAGGAAAAAATCCATAAAAAAGATGTGATTTATGTGGGCGACGAAACGCGCGATGTGCTGGCCATGAAAAAAGTGCACATTCCTGTAATTGCTGTGAGTTGGGGACTTACTGCTCCTGAAAAACTCGCTTCGCTCCTGCCCGATTTATTACTTGCTTCGCCTGAGGATCTGAATCCTGAAGCCGTCGGGCATTTATTCAGCGTTGACTGAAAAATTATTTTTCAAAAATGACCTTTGAGATTAAACCCATAGCACATATCCGCACCGATTTTCCTACAAAATTCGGCATACCGCGTCAGAGTGGCATTGTGGCAACACTCAGGGGAACAATTGTATTTGAACCGGAATATCGTAAGGCTGAAGCTATCCGTGGTATCGAAGGTTTTTCGCATCTGTGGCTTATCTGGCAATTTTCAGAAGCAGTGAACAAAGGCTGGTCGGCTACAGTGCGTCCGCCACGTTTGGGAGGCAATAAGCGAATGGGCGTTTTTGCCACACGTTCGCCCTTTCGTCCTAATTCGCTGGGTTTGTCGTCGGTTGTGCTCGAATCAGTGGAAATGCATCCTACGCTCGGTCCATTGCTGCATGTACGCGGAGCCGACCTTATGCACAACACACCGATTTTCGATATCAAGCCCTATATCACTTATTCCGACTCACATCCCGAAGCTTCGGGTGGTTTTGCCCGTGAAAGCGAAAATTATACGCTTGAAGTAGATTTTCCCGAAGATCTTTTGCAACAAATTCCAACTGAGCACCGGCAAGCCTTACTTGAAATTCTGGCTCACGATCCGCGACCATCGTATCAGAACGATCCTGAAAGAGTGTACGGAATGCCTTTTGCCGGATTTGATATAAAATTTTGTGTGGAGAATAATATATTATCGGTAAAAACAGTTAACAATGGACAATTGATAATGCACAGTTGACAATTTTCAATTATCAACTGTCAATTGTCCATTATCAACTAAATTAATTATGAACAAAATAGATCCCGAGTGGAGCGATTTCAACAATATAGAAGAAGGCGACAATATATTCCCTTCGGATCTGAAATACAGCATTAAAGCATACAATAAAAATGCTGTTATTTTCCGACAAGGTGATCTGTGCGATGCCCTCTACATACTGATGACAGGCTCGGTAAAAACCGAAATGATAACCGAAAACGGCAATTTACTGGGCGTAGAAATAATCAACGCTCCACGTCCGCTGGCACCGGCTTTTATTTTTTCGAGCAACAACCGCTTTCCGGTAGATGTAACAGCCATAGAGGATGTGGAAATTCTTCGCATACCCAAAGATGAGGTGATGCGCCTTATGACCACGCATCCCGATTTTATGCAGCAGTTTCTGAAACATAATGCCAACCGTACACAGTTTCTGACCAACCGACTGCAGTTGCTTTCCATAAAAACCATAAAAGGAAAAATTGCTCATTTTCTGCTCGAACAGGCCGATGTGGAGGGTAATACCTTCCGCATTAACCGCAACCAGACTGAACTGGCTGAATTTTTTGGTGTGGCACGCCCTTCGCTTGCCCGAAGTCTGTCTGAAATGATTGAAGATGGGGTGATTGAGGTCAATAAAAAAGAGTACAAGGTGCTTGATATGAAAAAGCTGAAAGAACTGCTCGTTTGATTCTTTTATTTGAAGATTTGAAGATTTGAAGATTTTGAGGACGCAAAGCAGATTCTCATATCACATAAGTAACTTCTTTTCCTAATAAACAAAAAATTCTGTTCTATGTCCCCTACTCAGCAATTTATAGCCGATCACAGCGACGATGATGTGCAAAAACTGGCACTTCAGGCAGCGCGATATCCTGAAGTGGATATGGCTTTTGCTTTGCGGCAAATTGCGGGGAGGCAAAAAGTAAAGAATAAAATTCCTTCTTTTTATCAAAATCCGCTTTTACATTATCCTGCGCAATTGTCATTAGAACAATCGTCGTCCGAAATTACGGCCCGTTACAAAGCAGAACTTTGCAGCGGACATTGCTTTGCCGACCTCACGGGTGGTTTTGGAATCGACATGGCATTTATAGCTGCAAAGTTTGAAAAAGCATTTTATGTGGAACGACAAACCGAACTTTGCGATATTGCCACACATAATTTCGGGATTCTGGGTTTGTCGCATATTACTGTTTTCAATGGCGATGCGGTGGATTTCGTGCAGGATATGCCCGGAGTGGACATGATTTTTCTCGATCCGGCAAGGCGCGGACATGGCGGGCAAAAGGTTTTCCGATTAGCCGATTGTGAGCCGGATGTATCGGCACTGAAAAATACATTGCTGACTAAAGCGCCAAAAGTAATGATCAAACTGTCGCCCATGCTCGATATTTCGCAACTTCAGAAGGATCTTACACACATCAGCGAAATTCATATACTATCGGTGGATAATGAGTGTAAAGAGTTGCTGGCCATTATGGAACGAGGCTTTGAGGGGAACACACAAATCATTACTCAGAATTTTGCAAAGGATAGCCGGCAAACATTCAGTTTCGGCAACGAAGACGAAAGCGCATCAATGCCTCTATTTGCCTCACACACCGGAAAATATCTGTACGAACCCAATAGCTCGATAATGAAAGCGGGGGCTTTCAGGCTTGTGGCAGCATATTTCAACCTCCAAAAACTACATCCACACACGCATTTATATACTTCGGATGAAATTATAACGGATTTCCCGGGTAGGGTTTTTGAAATCGTAAAAGTATCAGGACATTCGAAACAGGAACTGAAAAATATTAAAGCCGAAACTCCAAAAGCCAATATCGCTGTTCGTAATTACCCCGACAGTGTAGAAATACTTCGCAAAAAGACCGGCATTAAAGATGGTGGCGACGACTATATTTTTGCATGCAAAATGCTTGACGAGAAGTATTATATCATTAGCACAAAGAAAATAACTCAGTGAAATGATGATTTTTCGAAAGTAGGTGTTGTTTTTGCCTGAGTATAAGTGTAGAATTTTAAAGTAGGTGTAGATATTTAACAAGTAACTCTATCAGGATTAAAAGTAAGCCTGTATATTTAATGCGAATTAAGGGTTGAACCCAATAAAAGAACATGCTGATTATCAGCAAAATAATCTCTAAAACATTTTTACATATCATTATAAATCAGTAACTTAGAAGATATTTTATCACAATTTATTCTACGTTATGACCTCTACTGATAAGAAATCTAAACTTATTAAAATAGGTATAATAGACAAAAATGGTTGGTGAACCCTAATGTAATTTGCTGATTAGTTGTGAGATATAAGAAGTTTATTGAAATTCGTTTCAATAAACTTTTTTAATATGTCAAAAAAAAGAAAAACAAGGTGTTGGGGTTGCCAAAGTTTGGATGTAATTCGTTGGGGGCAACGAGACTACAAACAACGTTTCAAGTGTAAGAATTGTGGCCTGCTATTCACCCGAACCAATCCATGGATTAGTAAACAGAATCGTTTTGTCTGGTTTCGTGATTGGATAGTAGGTAAGCAAACGTATGAACAAATTAGTTTGTCGAGTGGATATAGCGTTCGCACATTAGAACGGTATTTTGAAGGATATTTGTCTGAGGATCCAGTGTGGAAAATCCGCAGTTCAGACAGGGTAAATCTATTAATAGGTGGTACATACTTTGCCAATAAAGTTTGTTTGGTACTTTACCGGAATCATACTATAAAAAGTACACTAATGTATCGTTTGAGTGATGGTGAATTGAATTATTCGTTGTCAAAAAACGAATCACCTCAAATCCGACGTTACCTGTTGCACCTGTAACCAGAAAAAAGAAAAAGACAGGGAAAGTTCATAGTCTTACGTTTAATTGAAAGATAAAAACTAACCCTGTCATTACAACAAAAATCACTTATTTGAACAATGTTTACTGATTCATCATACTTGGTTTACCTTCGAGTTGGGCAGCGGCATCTACACTAAAAGTACCATCGGTAACTATTTCCTCACCTTCCTCGAGACCCGAAATAACAACATAACTATTGCCAAGCATAGGCCCAATTTCTATTTCCCGCATTTTAAAATTAAACTCTTCGCTGTCAGGTTGTTTTACATAAACAATGGAACGTTTACCCGTCCATAATACAGCCGACCGGGGTATCACCAGTTTATCTTTGTATTCGTTGAGATGAGCATTTACAATTCCAGTTGCAAACATCTCAGGTTTTAGCTTCGCATTAGAGTTGTCCACTTCTATTCTTACTTTGGCTACACGGTTTACGGGATCAATGACCGGGTCGATAAAGCGAATGCTTGCACTAAAGTTCTTGCCGGGCAAAGCCTGTAAGGAATAACTCAATTGATTCCCAACATTCAGGAAGGGCAAATCACTTTCGTAAGCATCAAATTGTATCCATACTTTTGAAAGATTAGCAATGTCGAATAATACACTTCCCTGCGATACATAATCGCCAACATTTACTCTTTTAGCGGTTACAATACCCGATGTGTTTGAGTAAATTTCGAAAATCGTTTTTACTTTGCCCGATTTTTCAATTTGCGACAGTTGATTTTCTGTAAGCTTCCAAAGCTTAAGTTTCTCTTTTGCTGCCTCGTAAATTGTTGGTTGTGCGTCTTTTTCTTTAGCTGCTTCAAGCAGTTCCTGTTGAGCGGTTATTAAATCGGGCGAATAAATTAGTGCCAGTAACTGACCCTTGTTTACGGTTTCGCCCGTAAAATTGACAACCAGTTTTTCAATCCTACCCGAAATATGTGCTACCTGATTTTGTAACAACCGTTCGTCGGCCTGCACTTTACCATACAAACGAACTTCCTTTGATGGTTGCTGACGACTTACTATTGATGTGGCTACATTGGCCAGCGCTGCTGCATCGGCACTGAAATGAATGGCATCTGCATCCATTTGTGCACTACTATTTTGATTGAGAAGTATCAGGTCCATAGCGCATATCGGACATTTACCCGGTTTATCCATTTTTATCTGAGGATGCATGGAGCAAGTCCAGATTTCACTTGTTGAGTTTTCAGACGAATGGTCGTGTTCATGATCATGCACTTTTGGTGTGTAAAATATGAACCAGCCAAGAGCCAATCCGACCAGTATAAGAAGTCCATAATGGACATATTTGTTTGAAATTATTGCTTTCATATATTTATACCTGTTTTTTATGTGTTTTTTTGAACGTATATTGAACTGTTACAAAAACTATTAATTGTTGATTGTTAGTTTTTTAATCATTGCTTTGGCTGTATTAAAATCAACCAGTGCTTCCACTTGTTTAAATTCATAATCAAGTAGTTGTTTCTGAATACGCACAATATCCGTTAGCCCCGAATTGGATGATGAGAAAGCTTTTAATGCAATGTCGAGCATTTTTTTTGCTAAGAGTCGCTGATCATCGTACAATTCCATACGTCTCCGGGCATCGTTATACAACTGCAAAGCTTCGTAATATTCTACCTGCAAGGCATTAGCAGTAGCTTTGTAGTTTTGTTCTACAGCTGATTTCGCGAATTTTGTTTCAGCTTGCTGCGCATTGTATTTTTTTCGATAAATGGGCAAGGTCACGGTCAGCATAGGCATAATCATGTCTTGTCCGTTCATTGGTGATGTCGACATTGGATTTTTTGAGATCACTGAATAATTCAAGCCAACCCCAACCATAGGCAACCCCATTTGTTTTTGCATTTTTACCCGGGCTTCGAGCGATTGTTGTTCATATTTCAACATTGACAACATTGGATTTTGCATGAAAAGTGAGTCGGAAACCGATAGTAAAGCTATATCCAGCGGTGAAGCATCTAATAAATCAGACACATACACCTCAGTTTTTTGCTGACTGTTCAACAGACTGTTGAATTGGGCAACTATTACTTCCTCTCTATTTATCAGTGTGGAAATATCATTCTCTAAATTACCAATTTCAATTTGAATCTGATACAGGTCAGTCAAACTTGTTGCTGCCGAAGATGAGCCCATAGAAGCCGGACTTGTAGTAACTTCAGGGCGAGAAACTGCTACAGCATTGCCTCCCATACCGCTCATACCCGCGGATCCGCCAGCATTTGTATTTGATGTTCCCACTGACATGCTGCCGCCTGAAGAAGAACTGCCACTCAAAGCGCCTGATTTATACTTTACTAAAGTCAGCCTTTCGATGGTTTTCAACAACTCAACATTTTCACGGGATATACGGATGTTCTGCCGGATTTTATACAAATCGAACCAAACACGCTGCACATCGTAGTAAACCTGCAATTTTGCTTCCCGAAAAGATGCAAAGTTGGCTTTTGCCATCAGGCTCATTTCATCTTTTGCATTTTTGATAACACCAAACCACGGTAACATTTGCATCAATTTAATATCTGCCACCTGATTTCCTTCCATCAACTCCATCGGACTTAAAAAAATCCCCATTTCCAATTGCGGGTCGGGTAATGAACTAACCTGTGGTACTTTTTGAAGTGCTGCCTGATATTGATTGTAGCGTTGTATCACAGTAGGATTATTTTTTGCGGCAAGTTCAAGATAATTAGAAATAGAATCCTGCGAAAAAGCCTGCAAGCTAAATGCTAGTAAGCCAATATATACAATCAGATTTTTCATACTTCATTTCCCCTTTTTAAATTTTTCACTGAATGTTCGCGCCACATAGCCTGGAACAGAGGCACTACAAAAATTGTCATCACCTGAATAATCATACCACCAAAGGTTGGAATAGACATTGGCACCATTATATCGGCTCCTTTACCTGTAGATGTAAGTACAGGTAATAATGCAATTACCGCTACTGCTGTAGTCATCATAGCAGGTCGAACGCGTTTTTTTCCGGCAGCAACTACTGCTTCACGTACTTCAGTTACTGTTGAAGGTTGTCTGTCCTCAAAAACCTGATGAATATAAGTTCCCATCATTACCCCATCATCTGTTGCAATTCCGAAAAGTGCGATAAACCCTACCCAAACAGCAACGCTTAAATTAATCGGGTGCATCTGAAAAAGATCCCGTAAATTTACATTTGCTATCGAGAAGTTTAAAAACCAGTCCTGACCATATAGCCAGAGCATGATAAATCCACCAGCAAAAGCAACAAAAACTCCCGAAAAATGGATTAACGAAGCTGTGATGGTTTTAAATTGAAAATACAATAACAGTAAAATAAGTATTAAACTGATAGGAATTACAATTGATAAGCGTTCAGAAGCTCGAACTTCATTTTCGTAATTTCCTGCAAATTTAAACGTTACACCTTTTGGTAATTTCAATTCACCTGTATCAATTTTTTTCTGCAATACATCCGCTGCTTCATTTACAACATCTACTTCGGCTTTACCTTCTGTTTTATCAAAAATCACATAACCCACTAAAAAAGTATTTTCGCTTCGTATCATTTGTGCACCGCGTGTGTAGTCAATGTCGGCAACTTCGCTGAGTGGTATCTGGCTTCCATTCATGGCTGGTATCAGGATGCGTTTAATATCCTCGGGATTATCGCGTAATTCGCGGGCATAACGCACCCGAATCGGGAATCGTTCGCGACCTTCCACCGATGAACTCAACGACATGCCGCCCATTGCTACCTGCAATACTTCCTGCACCTCACTCACTGTCATGCCATAACGAGCCATATTTTCACGGTTCAGTTTTATTTCCAGATAAGGTGCTCCCACAGCACGGTCGTAAAATACAGAGCTTGCCTTTACTGAGTGAACATCTTTCAGCGCTTTTTCGAATTGCATTCCTGCTTTTTCAATTGATTCCAAATCCGGACCGTACACTTTTAAGCCCATGGGTGCGCGCATTCCCGTTGAAAGCATTACCAACCGTGTTTCGATAGGTTGCAATTTAGGTGCAGAAGTAAGTCCGGGAATATTTGTTATTTTCACTATTTCGCTCCATATATCATTTGGTTTCTTAATATGTGATCGCCACTGGCGAAAATATTCTCCGTTATCGCTTTGTATCAAACTATCAGCAGGAATTGCACGGAATTCATCTTTATCAGGCTGATAGGTTTTTCCGCTTTTCAACAGATATGCGCCATCGCTATTCGTTTTGAATCGCATACGGTGCCCGTTTTCGTCGAGCAAATACTCCGACCTGTAATTAATTGTATTTTCGAACATTTGAACAGGGGCGGGGTCTAACGAAGAGTTTACACGTCCCCATTTTCCTACTGCCACTTCTACTTCGGGGATAGCAGCCAACCGCCTGTCGAGCGTTTTTATGTATTCAAGGTTTTTCTCAATGCTTGAATGAGGCATACTGGTTGGCATGAGTAAAAAAGAACCTTCGTTCAACGATGGCATAAACTCTTTGCCAAAGGTTTTCCAGGCCAAAACTCCGAATACCAAAGTAAATAATGGGAGTAACAGAAATATGAATTTATGAACGAGTGCCCAACGAAGTATCGGTTCGTAAAAATGAACCATGCTCATTAACGCCAGTAATATAACTGAAATGATACCGGCAACGAATAAGAAATTAATCAACGTGCCATTGTGAGCTCCCAGTGGCAACCATTCGATAGTCAAATAATATAATGCAACCAGCACCGCTATACCAATGTTGATATAATTGGGATATTCTTTCCGCTTGTCCGACCATTTGTAATCCAGTAAGTTATTTACCCCTACGGCTACAAGGGCCAGTGCAGGCCACACCTGCCAGACAATGACCACCGCAATACCTGCAACGATTAAGCCACCATTAAAAATGCGTCTGATTCTTTTTGTATCAATCCGTATGTCGAACAGTATATGCACCAATGTAGGCAACACAACAATACCAAGCACAAAGGCAGAAATAAGTGCAAATGTTTTAGTAAAAGCAAGTGGGTGAAACAGTTTACCCTCAGCAGCCTCCATGGCAAAAACGGGTAAAAAACTCACTATTGTAGTTGCAATGGAAGTAACCACTGCTGCACGGACTTCAGTTGTAGCATCATAAATTACTTTCATTAGTTGTTTGCCCCGCGCACCTTTATTCTCAGGCATCTCTAAATGCCGAAGGATATTCTCCACATCCACAATGCCAATATCTACCATTACCCCGATAGCAATAGCAATACCCGACAGAGCTACAATATTGGCATCCACACCAAAGAAACGCATCAAAATAAATGTCATTAATACGCCCAATGGCAATAAACCCGCAACAATTATCGACGATTTCAGATTGAGCACAAGCACAATGATAACAATGATACTAATGATGATTTCGTGTGTGAGTGCCGATTCTAATGTTCCTATTGTTTCTTTTATGAGTCCTGTCCGGTCGTAAAACGGAACAACAGTCACTTTCGATACAGAGCCATCGGGTAATGTTTTTTGAGGTAAACCAGCTTCAATTTCCCTGATTTTATCTTTTACATTAGCAATCACTTCCATTGGGTTGGCTCCGTAGCGGGCCACAACTACTGCACCTACAGCTTCACTTCCGTCTTTGTCAAGACCTCCTCTACGCGTTGCAGGTCCATATGTAGCTTGTGCCACATCTTTAATTCGAACCGGAACATTGTTTCGGACAGCTACCACAGAGTTTTCCAAATCATCCAGACTTTTTACATATCCCAATCCACGAATAATATATTCCGCATCATTAAGTTCTATAGTTTCAGCTCCGATATCAAGGTTGCTTTTTTTTACAGCATTCATCACATCCATTACCGAAACGCCAAAAGCTTTCAGAGCCTCAGGTTGTACGTCGACCTGATATTCCTTAATGAATCCGCCAACCGATGCAACTTCCGACACACCCTCGGCTGCCGAAAGACTATATTTTACATAAAAGTCCTGTAGAGTACGTAATTCCTGTGGATTCCAGCCACCATTCGGCTTGCCTGTTTCAGGGTTGCGGCCCTCAAGCGTGTACCAAAATACTTGCCCCAATGCAGTAGCATCGGGACCTAATGTCGGTTGAACACCTTCGGGCAAAGTACCTTGTGGCAATGAATTTAGTTTTTCAAGGATGCGCGAACGACTCCAGTAAAATTCCACATTGTCTTTGAAAATGATATAAATAAACGACATACCAAACATGGATGTGCTCCGAATGGTTTTTACTCCCGGTATACCCAAAAGTGCCGTTGTAAGTGGATAACTAATCTGATCCTGAATATCTTTGGGTGAACGCCCCATCCACTCGGTAGATACAATTTGTTGGTTGTCGCCAATGTCGGGTATAGCATCTACCGGAATTGGATTCCGGGGTATCAGTCCCGTTTTCCAGTTAAACGGGGCAAACGAAATTCCCAATACCAACACGCTAATCAGAAATATAAACGTTATCAGCCTGTGATAAAGAAAATAATGAACAAGTTTATTGAACATAATATTGATGTGCTAAGTGATGAATACTATTAATGTGGCTGAGAATTAAAGCAACACATTTATTGAATGACTTTTGCTAATGCACCCATCGCTTGGATAGGTACACTAGCATACTATCAAATTATTATCTGTACTTGCAGCATCCGGGCAGTGCATTATAAGCTGTACTTGTGGCTTTGAATTTTGGAGTATCATGACCAACAGCAGCAATCTTCTTTTGCACATCGTCACTTTTTACTTTTGCAGGATCGTAAACTAAAGTCAATACTTTTGTTTTTTCGCTCCATTCTGCTTTCACAACACCATTTATTTTTGCAGCTTTTTCAATACGGGTTTTACAACTTTCGCAATTACCCGATACTTTGATGTTTTCTGTTTTGTTGGCTGCAAAAGCAACTGTTGATATGGTGAGTGCCATAATGGCTATAAGAAATTTTATTGATTTCATTTTGATATAGTTTTTTTAGACTAATAAATCCACGTTGGGACTTAAAAATCTGATTTGTTATTAATATAGCCCCAAACCCTGTAGGAATTTCAGAGGATATTTTGTAATAATTAGAAAAATTAGATTGTAGAAATGAAACAGCTCTTCATTGATTATAAAATCAATAAAGTACATGAATCTTTGAATCCCCCTATGGGGATTTAGCGGTAATTAAATACGGAACACACAAATGTCAGGGAGATTTACAGCACTGGCAATATAGCTGCCGGGGGGCTGGACATTTGTGTTAAAGACAGAATTTGTATGTATGTATTGAATCCCAATTGTTTTAGGAATATCAAAGACATGCAAAATATGATTTGTAGTTTGAGATGTTTGAAACGAAGATGGGCTAAAATTGCTATCCACTTCATACGCCAACATCTCATCTTTACAACATTCAACGTTGGAAATGCCGTTTGAAGCTGTTGGTATTTCCTCGCCACACATACCACAATTGGCATTTTCATGGGTAAACGATAGTTTAACCTGCGAAATCTCACCCCCACACCAATGCGTAGCTATACTAAGATGCATGCCCGAAAGCAGTATCAAAGTTGCAAATAATATGGAGATTAGTTTTTTCATTTAGTGTTTAAACGTAACAACGTATAACAACGAAAAAATGTTTAATTCAGAATGTGATACAGAAGTATGTATTATTACAAAATGGTTGTCTGAAAAAATAGTTTTTTATCTACTTACAGTGCAAATATATAGTTATCTAAATTAAATCTCTCGAAATTTCAACAATTATTATGCTTTGAAAAATTAAATTATATACTAATCGCCCCAAAAGAAAAAAAGCCACAGCAAGTCCGTGTTCATTTTCAAAAAGTCTTGCAGTGGCTTTTATAGCTTTTTTCAATAGGGCAGAGCGGTCACAGTCCATTGTTTTTTTTCGGACAATAGGAGTTCTTTACATTTTGAGACAAAAAACAATGCACTGTGAAGTGTTGATTTTTTCGTAATAATTATCCACAGAAACACTACAAGCCGATTTGTAAAAATTTTGCAATAAACACTATAAATTATATTGTTAATCTGTGAATTGTTATTATATTTGTTGCGAAAAATTATCAATTCATTAATCTTAAATCATTAAAAGTATGGCAAGTACCTATGAAACCGGCTGTGTACAAAACGTAGCAAATTTTGAAACCTTAATTTCTTACATTACTGCATTTGGAGTGGTTTGACCCCCTATTTATTGGATAGTTTTAACTAAAAGGTTTGAGACAAAAGTTAGTCTCGTTTGTGTATTTTTCTTTTTCTGACCCCAAGCAAATTTAGCTTCAGCTTCCGTACTTGTCAA
>SAAO01000044.1 GCA_009929375.1 Bacteroidia bacterium | reverse complement strand
CGAATTTAAAATACAAATTGTTGACTTGATAAAAGCTATGTTTTACCAAATCAACAATAATATAATACGAAAATGGGCTTTTTAAGGCTCGACTATATATTATTAGCAATAGGTCAAAAAGCACTGCGCCCCACTACACTCAGCATGTATAATTACCTTCAGCCTGTGGTCGCTGCACTTGCCGCGGTGCTTATGGGCATCGATTCGTTTGGAATTGAACAATTATTCGCAGCCATTCTTGTTTTTACAGGCGTATATCTGGTTACACGCAGTAAATCGCGTGAAGATGTGGAGCGGGAAAAAGCTCAGTCGAAAAGTTCATGAAAAACAGAAAGTGAGTTTAACCCACGGAAATCAGGAATATGCAGGCGGTAATATTGTTCCAGATCAGCAATTAAGCGGAATCTTAATTCACGATTTAATATTACCTCGTGCATATTATCAAAATTACAACGGGCAAGCCGACTGAAAGCATCCGCCTCTGCTTCGGCCATAAAATGCACGTGAGCTGGGCGCATATCGCAAAACACACCATTCAGCATATCGAAATACTTCCCTGACATAATTTTTGTATCAGGCTCGAATCCCAGATATCGCGCGAATCTGATCATGAACACCAAATGAAAATTTGCAAGGCCCCGTTCAGCACAATCCAGAATCTGCACTGCATTTTCTAAAAAGCCATACAAAAACTCATCGGGCTCCGACAACTGAAGCACCTTCTGTAATAACTCGGCCACGAAAAGAGCCAGTGAGTTTTTTACAGGATGAAAAGGAATACCGGTAAGCGGTACAGTTACACGTACATCTTTTATCCGCTGAATTTCTTTTCCGGGCACATGCCATACATCCAGATCAATTAATGTAAGAGGTTGCAGGAATGAAGAACGAAAAGCCGATTTTTTCTTAGCTACTCCATAAACCATGTACGAAATTCGTCCAAACTCCTGCGTATATACCGTTACAATTACCGAAGAATCGGAGTATTTGACCGAACCAATGACTATTCCGCGCGTTTTTATCTGCATAAATCCATTTATTTTGACAACAAAAATACTAAAATTACCCGTTGGGTATATTACAGAGCAAAATATTATCAGAAAGATACATTCTGACAAACAGACAGTTGAAAAAAAAATACAATATTTTTGCACATTATTTACTCCAAACTATTTGCCAATTCAAAAAAGTGCCGTATATTTGCACCCGCAATTGAGAGCTACAATGCCTCAGCAAAACAAAGACATTTTGGCCCATTCGTCTATCGGTTAGGACGCCAGATTTTCATTCTGGAAAGAGGGGTTCGACTCCCCTATGGGCTACTAAAAGTAGTAAAAGATTAAAAAAAAGCATATTTGAGATGGCAAATCACAAATCATCAATTAAAAGAATTCGTCAGACAGACAAACGCAAACTGCACAACCGTTATTATGCAAAAACTGCACGTAACGCTGTTCGCAAACTGCGCAGCACAACTGACAAAGCAGTAGCAACTGAAATGCTGCCTAAAATTAGTGCTATGCTCGACAAACTGGCTAAACGCAATGTAATTCACAAAAACAAAGCTTCGAATCTGAAATCGAAACTTAGCGTTTACGTAAACAAACTGGCATAAAGCTTCGTATATAAAATACAGAAGCCCTTTTCTTCACGGAAAGGGCTTTTTTGTCGTTATACATACCGATCAAATGTAAACAAGAAAAGAGGCTGTTTCAAAAAAAAAGCTGAACGCAAATTGCGCAAATTTCCACAAATTACATATTGTTTTTATTCAACACAATACTGAAATTATCGGACTTGTGGAAATTTGCGTAATTTACATTTAAAGAAAAAACGTTTGATACAGTTTTTTTCAGGTTTAATACTTCTTCTCGGAAATAAGTTTTCCTTTTTCGTCCCACATATACCATGTACCGGATTTTCGTCCGTTACTGTATTGCATTTCGTAGCGCATAATACCAGAATCGTCCCACACATGCCAGGTACCATGCTTTTTATCATTTCGATACTCAGCTTCGGCCACCAGCAACCCGGCTTCGTTGTAAGTACGCCAGACACCGTGGAACTCACCATTACGATAAGCACGTACTTCCTGAGGCTTCCCGTTAGCAAAATAAATAATATAAGGTCCTTCGGGCTTTCCTTCCCTGATATTCATTTCCACCTTCAATGCTCCGTTGTCGTAAAATTCTTTATACTCGCCGGTATAAAGTTTGGTCTGAGTGGCATCCGTAAAAAACAAACCGTCGCTTTGTACGATACCCTGGCTTTGAGCGGCAAGTGCTCCCCATACCATAAAAAAAATTCCTGTAAGTAAATTAATTCGTTTCATGTGTAAATAGTTATTTGTATGATTATTACCCTGTCTTTCTGATTTCAATTGCCAAATACAAATATAAGTCCAAACAAACCGCCGAAAAGCAATTGATTTGAAATTTAATATGTATTACAAAACAAGCTACTACAGCAAAAGGCTATCCGCATTTTTGTTTGCGGATAGCCAGCGCTATAGTTGTAGATTTAAGCAGACAAACGATTAATAAACTGTATTTTGAGGGTCGAGATTCACCCATACCTCCTTGGTCCAGTCGGTTGTTCCGAAAGCACCAATCTGCGTGGCATTTTTATCGAAGAAGCTATCCTGAAGTTTTGCATGTGTAAATGCACCTGCACCAAGAAGTGGCGAGCCAGCCTCAGGCAAAAACGAAGTTGGATTGGCTGCTGTTCCGGTTTTCGAAGCATCGTAGAATGAGCTGGAAATTTTAGCCGTTGCATTATCGGCAATTATCTGATTTTCGAACGAAGGAGTACTGAAAAACAAGGTTGCCTGAGCTTCAGTTACACTTCCGGCACCATTTACAGCTTTCACTTTGCTACCTACAATGGCACAATTCTGAATAGCCATATCACCTGCCAGCGCATTGGCATAAGTAGTTGTGGCATCGAGCAACAGACCGGTATTCCAGCCGGCAAATACCGAGTTGAAAACTGAAAGTGAAGTATTGCGACGCAAATGCATTCCTGCTCCATACATGCTGTTTACATTTTTATCTCCGGTTGTTTTATAAGGGCCAATCAAAGTAATGTTCGAGAACACAGCAGATGTTTGAGGCGTAGAAGCCGATCCCGAGGCATCGTTGTCCGACTCAAAACCATTAGAAGTTGACACGTCAGCCACGCGGGGATTACGCACACCGAGTGCATACTGTACTTTTCCCGAATAACCAAAGTCAGTATCAAATTCATCATCAAGACCAAGGTAGGCAATCAGATATTTGGCATTTACAGTTCCGCCAAACCATTCGAACGAGTCGTCGCCACAATACGAAACCTGCACGTGATCGATAGTAGTTCCGCTACCTACCGCACAAAGTGTCAGACCATTGGTTTCCTTATCAGGTTGCAAAGCAATACCCGAGAATTCGATACGCACATATTGCAGTTTTCCTGAACTGTGTGCAGGCTCGGTACCTCCACCAAAGTTTACTTCACGTGAAAGACCTTCGATAGAAGGATTTGACTGATTCACTGGTGCCTTACCCACAATAATAAGTCCGCCCCAGTCACCTGCACTACGCAATCCGGCAGCCATGCGCGAAGTAAATACAACAGGCTCGGCCGGAGTTCCCACAGCGTTTATTTTTCCATCAGGAAGAATTACCAATGTGCCTTTTGTAAGTTTATCGCCTTTTATTACTGTACCCGGAGCAATATTCAGCACTCCCGACACATTGATCTGACCTTTAATAATATATACAGAGTCTTTTACCCAATTGCGTGTGCCGGTAATATCGGTTTTCACAATCACCTCGTTCGGTGCATCTTTTTCGGCTGCATCCGGATCGACTACTTCAGTTTCGGGGTCACAAGCGCTGAATACTGTGGCAGCGGCCAGCAAGACAAAAGCAAATTTAAAAAACAACTTTTTCATTTTCTGATTTTTATTTTAATTTGAAATTTATTTTCTATTACCGATACAAAAGTATGGCCACAGTATTACATACAGATTCCGAACAGATTATGCTTTCGTGTAATTCATATTACAAAGCTGTGAATGACCAATCACTTTGCTCAGGTCGGAAATTTTCTTAATTTTGTATAGTCACAACAATTTGCAAAATCTCCGACATGATATTATCTAATTATCACAGCCACTCCACCTTCTGCGACGGACGCAGTTCGATGGAAGAATTTGTAAAATTTGCAATAGCCAAAGGCGTAAAACGTTATGGATTTTCCTCGCACGCACCTATTCCATTCGAAACACCATGGACAATGGTGGCCGACGATTTTCCGGAATACGAAGCTGAATTTTTCCGTTTAAAAGAAAAATATAAAGAGAGCATTGAGCTATATCTGGGACTGGAAGTGGATTATATTCACGGCTGCAGTGATATAAAAAGTGACTTTTTCAGGAAAATAAATCTCGATTACAGCATCGGATCAATACATTATCTCGACTGTCTGGGAGGGAATAATTACTGGAGCATCGACGGGCCATTCGATGAATTTGAGAAAGGACTAAACACACTTTATAATGGAGACATTGAAGCAGGCACAAGACGTTTTTTCGAAATCTCGGGCTTAATGATTGAAAAAGGAGGATTTGATGTAGTGGGGCATGTGGATAAAATCACCTATCATGGACGCAAATACTCAGGTTTTGATATAAATAAACCGGAATATCAGAAACTGGTGCTCAGACTTCTGGAGCAAATAAAAGCACAAAAGCTGGTACTGGAGATAAATACCAAATCGCTGGCCGATCATGGCATTACTTATCCGCATCAGGCTTTTTACGAAACCATTGCCCGAATGGAAATCCCCTTAATGCTTAATTCTGATTGTCATTATCCGACTAATATTACAGCAGGCTTTGATATAACATGCAAAGCACTCAGCAAGGCCGGTATCAAATATTTAATGCAACTCACAAAGGATGGTTGGAAAAAGGAGAGTTTCTGATCATCACATCTTCTCATCATCATATCAGCACATCATCACATCATCTCATCATTAATGTCCGCCCCCAACCCTCCGCCACGGCGGACAGGCACTAAAGGGGAGCTGTAACAGGGTGCAATTGTATCCGACATTCGCATTGAAACAGCTTATAGAAGAACTGAATGGTTGTAAATCTTCAAATCTCAAATTTTCAAATCATCACATCTTCTCATCAGCACATCATCACATCATCTCATCATCACATCAATATTCTTTTGTCGGCTCTCCGCGCAATGCACGTAATCCCGCCATGGCCAGCGCTTCCATTTCGTCTTCGCCGGGATATACCACCAAATGTGCCAATGGCGAAACCATTCGTTTGATGTAATTCACCACAAACTGATTGTGGGCGATGCCTCCTGTGAGTATCACCGCATCGGCTTTGCCCTCGAGTGCAGCCAGCATAGCGCCAATTTCTTTCCCCACATTATAAGCCAGCGCTTCGAGTATGAGTTGTGCATGCGCATCGCCGGCATTAATGCGCTCCATTACTGCTTTTACATCGTTAGTGCCTAGGTGTGCAATCATCCCGCCACGACCGACCAGCAACTTCAGGATTTCTTCCTGAGTATATTTCCCTGCAAAACAGGCACGAATCAAAGCTCCTGCATCCATAGTACCGGCACGCTCAGGTGAAAAAGGTCCGAAACCATCAAGTGCCTGATTGGTATCAACCACCTTCCCAGCTTTGTGAGCCGCAACCGACACACCACCACCAAGGTGAGCAATCACCAGATTAAGCTTTTCGTAAGTTGTTCCGAGCGACATAGCATATTTTCGTCCGATGGCTTTGTGGTTCAGTGCATGAAAGGTTGAACGTCGCGGGAACTGTGGCAATCCGCTGATACGGGCCACATCCCGCAATTCATCAACCACCACCGGATCGGTAATATAGGCTTTGCAGCCAGAAATACTCTGCGCAATTTCACGTGCCAGCACAGCACCCAGATTACTGGCATGCTCTCCGCCAATGGCATTCTTCAAATCGGTAATCATACGTTCGTTTACCTCGTACACACCCGACTCAAGAGGCTTCATAAGCCCACCACGACCCACAACAGCCGAAAGATCCTGAAGACTCATATCATCATCCTGTAATTTTTTCAGAATAATATTTTTACGAAATTCGTACTGATCCATAATTGAATTATAACCTTTCAGTTCATCGGCTGAATGACGTATGGTGTGAAGTGACAGCAGTTTCTCGTCTTCGTAAACCGCAATTTTTGTAGATGTGGATCCGGGATTGATTGTCAGTATTTTGTGCATGGTATGATTTTATGATAGTATATTTTTTCGTTTTAAAATTCTATTATTGTTAGTACAAACGCTACTGAAAATGTGCTGCCCCCAACCCCCTGAAGGGGGCTATGACATTGTGCAATTAAGTGATGTAAGTACATATAATACTTATGTATATGAGAAATCTTAATTATATTATCAACTTTAGATTAAATACCCTTTTATTTTTTCTATTACACTGTCAATATCATTTTCAATTTCTTTGTTTGAAAACCTGATAACTTTCAAGCCCAATCTATTAAGTTCAGCCGTACGCCCCTGATCATAATCTTTTTGGGAAAAATGAATTTCACCATCTATTTCAACAACCAGTTTAAATGCGTGACAATAAAAATCAACAACGAAAATATCAATTGGATGTTGCGCTTTGAATCTTACCCCCAACTGATTGCTTCTAAGCCTAAACCAAACACGTTTTTCAAATAAGGTCATATTTTTCCTGAGATAATCAGCACGTTTCATTATCTCAGGACTTGACCCATAAAACATATCCGGTATATTTTTAGAATTGTTTATCATAGCGCGTTTTATACAATTCAGAAACATTAATACAAACAATACAAACCATATTGATTTTACAAAATTCACAGCCCCCTTCAGGGGGTTGGGGGCAGAGATAATTGCTTTGGTAAAACATTTATACAGATTTTTTCTCACAAATGTAATCTATTTAAATATTTATACAAAAAACTCAGAAAGAAAAATTTTATTATCTGATTATACCCGTGAAGCCTTCTGTAGCAGGAATAAGTTCGAAGATTTTTTCGGGTCGGAGATTCTCTTCGTGACGGTGCGAAATATAAATGATTGCTATTCGTTTTTCAGCTGCGATAACATTTACCATATCAATAAAAAGTCCGCTGTTGGTGTCGTCGAGATCAATGGTCGGTTCATCCAGAATGAGCAGAGGCGGATGTTTTACCATTGCACGGGCAGTCATTACCATACGTTGTTGTCCGGGGTGTAAATTTTGAAACGATCGCTTACGAAAATCACTTCCGAGCATATCCACCCAGCTACGGGCTATGTCGCGCTGCAGATCGGTAGACTCCACATAGAGCCCCACAGAATCGTTGAAACCGGAGACAATCATATTTTCAACAGAATCGTCACGCGTAAATCTCTGAATCATAGAAGGAGTAAAGTAACCAATCTGTTTTTTGATATCCCAAATGGATTCCCCCGAACCTTTGCGCCGTCCGAAAAGATAAATATCCTGACCATAAGCTTTGGGATTATCGCCGGTTATCATAGTCACCAGCGTACTTTTGCCCGACCCGTTCGGTCCTGCAAGTTGCCAGAATTCAGACTTGCAAATGGTCCAGTCCACATTGCGGAGCACAGCCTTTTCAGCATAATTCACCGACACATTCTGCATTACAATCAGTTCACGGGGTAGTTCATGCTCTGTTTCGTAGCCCAATGGAAGAGAAAAACTTTTGGGCTCCGGTCTGACAGATTCCGTATTCAGAAATTCAGGGCGGTTTAGCTGAACTTTTACTCCTGCACCTGACGAATCAGTTATCAGAATCCGCTCCACAAAAGGAAGCAAATCGCGTTTACGACTAAAAATCTGAATCATCTGAATCTTTTGTGAAAGCGCCTGTAGCTCACGGGTGATATACTGCTGTGTTTCCACGTCGATATTGGCATACACATCGTCGAGCACAATACATTCGGGATTCAGAGTGAGCAGATAAGTAAGCAAGGCCTTACGTTGTTGCCCGCTCGACATATATTGCAGCGTGGTTCCATTGTGCGGGGGAATCACAAAACGATCGTGAAGCACCTCCTCTTCCACCAGTTTCTCGATGGTCTGTTTCGAAAATACGACTGTTCGTTCTGACGGCAAACTCAGGGCTGCATCACTAAAACGGTTTTCAGTAAGCGTTCTTAGCAGTATTTTCTTGTCAGTGTGGTTGTCGGTATAAATTCCGGTGTGAATCAGTTCGGCCATATATTAATCTTTCCTGCAAAAATACAACGATATTTCTGCATCAGGAAAAAATTTTTCTTCGCAGAAAAAAACTTATCATATTTTAGTTAATCTCCGAAGAAATATCATACCTTTGAGCGTCAATCTTAATCTATTAGCATTTACCTGCTGAAAATAAAAACGAACGACGAAAGAGTTTTAAATGTTAAGTTTATAAAGCAATAATTATCCCGAACTTTCCGACCAGGGGAAAAATGATTCCGACCACGGAGAAAATCTTTCCGACCAGGAAGAAAAAGTTTTTGATTAAGAAGAAAAAGATTCTGATCCCGGCGAAGGCTCTATTCCAAAAACAGAATAAATTATTCTCATTTGCAAATCCCACACAAATTATTTACTTTTGCTACAGAAATAACAAAAACTGTAAAACGCTAAAGGAGAATCAATTTCATGGCTGCATTTAAACGCATATTGCTAAAACTGAGTGGAGAGTCGCTAATGGGCGAAAAACAGTACGGAATCGATGAGAAACGTCTGAGTGAATATGCACAGCAGATTTCGGAAATTGCTGCCATGGGCGTACAAATAGGCATTGTAATTGGCGGTGGAAATATTTTTCGCGGACTGAGTGGCACTTCCAAAGGCTTCGATCGCGTACAGGGCGACCAAATGGGAATGCTGGCAACTGTGATCAACAGCCTGGCGCTAAATTCGGCCCTACAGGCAGCCGGTGTGAAATCGCGCGTACTTACAGCCATTCGTATGGAACCAATCGGCGAGTTTTATTCCAAACAAAAAGCCATTCAGAGTCTCGAAAACGGCGAAGTGGTGATTCTTTCGGGCGGAACAGGCAATCCGTTTTTCACGACCGACACAGGTTCGTCGCTGCGTGCTATCGAAATTGAAGCCGATGTAATGCTGAAAGGAACACGTGTGGATGGCATTTATACTGCCGACCCTGAAAAAGATCCCACAGCCACTAAATTCGACGAAATAACCTACGACGAAATTTACAACCGCAACCTCAAGGTAATGGACCTCACAGCCACTACCATGTGCAAAGAAAACAATATGCCCATTTATGTGTTCGACATGGACACACCGGGTAATCTGAAGAAAGTAATGTCGGGAGAAAAAATCGGCACGCTGGTGAGAAACTAAGAACAAAGTCAATTGACAGTTGATAATTAAGAATTTAGAGATGCGAGATTAAATGAGAACCACTTTTGGGACAGAAAATTTTCAAATCTTCAAATTTCAAATTTTCAAATCTCTTGAGATACAAAACGCAAAACACGAAATAAAAAAAGTAAACACATGCAAGACGTAAAACCCATACTGACTGAAGCAGACGATAGCATGGAAGCTACGCTGCTTTTTCTTGACGAAGCACTGGCTCATATCCGCGCAGGTAAAGCTAACTCACGCATTCTCGACGGTGTGAAAGTGGACTATTATGGCTCACACGTTCCCATTTCGAACGTGGCAACCATCACAACTCCCGATGCAAAAACCATTTCGATTCAGCCCTGGGAAAAATCATTGATCAGCGTCATTGAGAAAGCCATTCTGAATTCTGATGTTGGCATTACGCCTATGAACAATGGTGAAGTGATTCGCCTTGGCATACCGCCGCTTACCGAAGAACGACGCAAACAACTGGCCAAACAGGCACGTCACGAAGGCGAAGAAGCTAAAATCTCGGTGCGCAACACACGCCGCGAAGCCATCGACAAACTAAAGAAATTGCAGAAGGACGGACTTCCCGAAGATGCGGAAAAAGACGCCGAAGCTGCGGTACAAAAAATTCACGACAAGTATATCAAAAAAATCGACGATATGCTGGCCGATAAGGAAAAAGAAATTATGACCGTTTAATGTAAACTTCGGTATAATTTCGGTTATTATTCATAGATTTAAAAGAACGGTCAGTCATTCCGCTGTGGGATGACTGACTTTTTATCATTATTCAATCAATGAAATTCAGATATCTTTTGCTGCTTCTATTGTTTTCTGTGTCGTGCGTGGCTTTCGCCTCCGACTCAGTGACTGTACGCAAAAGTCTCTTTATTATCCCGCATCCTGCCTATCAGCAGGAAACAAGCTGGTCGGTGGGCGTGGCCGGAGGCTATTATTTTAAAAGTAAAGACATTAGCCGCATTAGTTCCATATCGGGAAGTGCCGACTACACGCTACTGAATCAGTTTATTTTCAATATTACACCCAAAATATTTCTGAATAACAACAAATGGTATTTGTATTCAAACCTGAATTTCAGAAACTATCCCGACTTTTATTATGGCATTGGCAATAAGCCAACCGGAATAAAGCAAACTTTTACATCCAATATATTTAATGTAAGTTTGCAACCACAATATGCACTTACAAAAGAGATTTATGCAGGTGCAATTCTGGCCGGACGATACGAAAGTGTGCGAACCGACGAAAGTTTCACACCGATAAAAGACAGAATATTCAGCGAGTTTGGCTCCGAAGGTTGGGAAAAACCGTTTTACAGTATTAATGCCGGATTGCTTTTTTCGTACGACGGCCGCGACAATCAGTTTTATCCGTACAAAGGTATTTTTGCCAAAACAATGCTTACCACTTCAAAAGCGGGCTTCGGGAGTACACATTCGATCACCGATCTGAGCGTGGATTTTCGCAACTATCTGCCTGTTTACCGTGAGCATGTGTTTGCATGGCAACTTTACTACGAAGCGGCATTCAGCAAAAACGAAATACCTTTTCAGCTTTTGCCGACACTTGGTGGTCGCGATTTGATGCGCGGATTTCGTCAGGGTATGTATCGTGAAAATGTGCTGATGCTTCTGCAAACCGAATACCGCATACCGGTGTACAAACGTATTAAGGCTGCAGTATTTATGTCGGCAGGCGATGTAATGAACAGCAGTAATTATCATATCGACAAGCTGAAAGTAGCCTACGGTGCAGGCCTGAGATGTCGTCTGAACGATGCCCGCGTACATTTGCGCGTGGATATTGCCAAAAATAATTATGGCGACAAATTGCAGTTTTACATAACCGCCACCGAAGCATTTTAACTCAAAGCAAATACAGGCATGAGGGGATTAGTAATTAAAAACACAGGCAGCTGGTATCAGGTACAAAGCACTGAAACAGGCGACATTACCGAATGTAAAATCAAGGGAAATCTGCGACTGAAAGACATTCGCAGCACCAATCCTATTGCCGTGGGCGATTTCGTGCAATATCTGATTACCGACGATGGCACGGGCATGATTTCGGACATCGACGATCGCAGAAATTATATTGTGCGCCGTTCCTCCAATCTATCCAAACAATCGCACATTCTGGCAGCCAATCTCGACCTTGTGGTACTTGTTGCCACTATCAACCACCCCATCACTTCCACAATTTTTATCGACAGGTTTCTGGCTTCGGCGGAAGCTTACCGCGTACCGGCCTGCATTGTAATCAACAAAGTGGACCTTTACACCAAGGAAGAAATTGAATACATGGAAGCCATCCGTTTTCTTTACGAAAATCTGAATTACCCTGTATTCTGCATTTCTGCCAAAAATCCGCAGGACATACGCGAAGTCACTGATTTTCTGAAAAGCAAAACAGTATTATTCTCAGGAAATTCAGGCGTTGGTAAATCCACTCTGATCAATGCCATTGCTGTGCGACCTATTGCCAAAACAGGCGAAATATCGTCGTATCACAACAAAGGAATGCACACAACCACCTTTTCGGAAATGTTTGAATTACCAAACGGAGCCCGCATTATCGACACACCGGGAATCAAAGGTTTTGGATCGGTGGATATGGAAGCGGGTGAAATAAGTCACTATTTCAAGGAAATTTTTCAGGTTAGCAGCGACTGTCGTTTTTCCGATTGCACACACACCACCGAACCCGGCTGCGCAGTGCTTCATGCTTTAGAAAAGAAACTCATAAGTCAGTCGCGTTATCAAAGCTATTTAAGCATGTTAAGTGATTTCGAAAGTGGAAAATATCGATAAATTGCATATTTTTTCCTTTTTCACTTACAATTTGTTGCTTTTTTTGTTTTAAATCAGAAAATAATTAATACATTTGCACAACAAATCACACTAACAGCAACTTAAGTTCGTAAAACAGAGTAAAATAATTATATCATGGGACACCATCAAATTGACAGATTAGACAAAAAAATTCTTCAGCTCATTTCGCAGGATGCGAGAATTCCATTCCTCGAAGTAGCCCGTGAATGTAATGTATCCGGGGCAGCCATTCACCAGCGTATTCAGAAACTCAGAAACACAGGTATTATCAAAGGATCTGAATTTGTGATTGATACCTATAAAGTGGGATTTCAGACTTGTGCATATATCGGAATCACACTGAGCGACGTTAAGCTTTTTCCATCGGTGGTGGAAGAACTGAAAAAAATTCCGGAAATTGTGGAATGTCACTATGCCACAGGAAAATACTCAATGTTCGTAAAAATCTACGCTAAAGACAACCGTCATCTGCTTCAGATTATTCTGGAACGCATGACTCCGATTAAAGGCATTGCACATACCGAAACTTTCCAGATTTCGCTCGATGAAATGTTCCGCCGTCAGCTTTCGGTATTCGAAATCGACAACAATGTGGACTTCAGCGAAGAAGAAGAATAATCAGCCGGTATAAAAAAATATAAAACGTCGTGAATCTGTCTCACGACGTTTTTTTTATTGCTCACGACTGCATTTCGGTCAGATATTTCCAGTAGCGTTGAGGCAAATGCTGACGTTGCAGTTTCGGGTTAATACGTTCTTTAATTGTGAGCGATTTGAAATAAGCCTTCCACATTTTCTGAAACAGCTTTTCGTCTTCGGCCATAAGTTGCTCATCCAGCCTGCCTTCACTGAAAAGCAAATCGTTGTCGAAAGTCACCTCAGTAATATTTTTCAGATCGTAATGAAAACCATAATTCCGGCCCTTATCGTAAATTATCCATTGCTGATCGGCAAAACGTTCTTTAAAATGTGAGGTTATCAGTGGCAGACAATTGGTATCAGGCGCAATAGCTGCAAAGTACAGATTATCCGCTGCTTTCTGAAAACGTACAAATTCCACCATGCGGTGCTTTTCGGTATTCACTCTTTTAGCAATATTTCTGAGTGCCAGCACATCATCATCGGCAAAATTCATTTCAATGGAATGCTGACTTTCAAAAACCTTTTTGATATATCTGAAAATCACCATATCGCTCCCCTCCTCTTCCGACAACCACACATATCCGAGCATATTCCGCGATACGGACATTAGCTTTTTTTTGAGTCCGGTCCAGACTCTTTTCGATTTTTCAGCATCAGTCACCACATCGAAAATATCGGTAGCAAAAAGCGGTTCGATATCCCCTTCTGCGATAAGTATTTCGGGAAACACTTTTCGGTTAAAGGCATCGAAAACAGCCGTCAGCAGCCCATCGAAAGATTTATCGTAACGAAACACCTGCATATCAATCGGGGAAAATTAAAGCTGTTTGAGCCGGATGCGGATTTTTGCTGTTTACTTTGGGTTGCGTGAGTAACCGACGCACATATTCAGGACTTGTTTCATTTACACCGGCTGCGCTGAGTTCGTTACAAGTAATAAAATATTGTGCTTTTTTCAGTACAATACCCATCTTTTTCAAATCCGTTGTTTTAAGTCGGGCATATCTGCGGCTTACCACAATCAGTTTTGCCGATTTTACTCCAATTCCGGGCACACGAAGAATATCGTGATAATCAGCCTTGTTTATATCAACAGGAAATTTCTCGGGATGACGCAATGCCCAGGCAAGCTTCGGATCCACTTCCTGATCGAGCATCGGATACTTATCGTCCACAATTTCGTCGACACCAAACTCGTAAAATCTCATCAACCAATCGGCCTGATAAAGCCGGTTTTCACGCACCAAAGGCGGTTGTTTCAGCGCAGGCAACCGATTGTCGTAACTGTTTACAGGAATATAGCCTGAATAATACACACGCTTCATGCTTGGCCGGCCATACAACGAAGCCGAAGTAAACAAAATCTCCTTATCGGTTTCGTTGGTTGCACCCACAATCATCTGCGTACTTTGTCCGGCAGGCACAAACCGTGGCGCATATTTATATTTATTCCGCTCCTCACGACTCTGCAGCACACCCTGCTGAATAAACTGCATGGGCTTAAACACACTTGCATGATCTTTTTCGGGAGCCAGCATTTTCAGATTTTCTTCCTTCGAAATTTCGATATTCACACTCATACGATCGGCATACATACCCGCCTGTTGCACCAAATGTTCGCTCGCGCCCGGAATGGTTTTGAGATGAATATAACCGTTGAAGCGATGAACGTTACGAAGATCGCGCACCACAGCCACAAGGCGTTCCATGGTGTAATCGGGATTACGCACCACACCCGAACTGAGAAAAAGTCCTTCGATATAATTTCTCCGGTAAAATTCAATGGTGAGTTCAACCAGTTCCGACACAGAAAAAGTGGCTCGTGGCAAATCGTTGCTGCGTCGGTTTATGCAGTAAGCACAATCATAAATGCAATGATTGGTCAGCATTATTTTGAGCAACGACACACACCGACCATCTTCAGTAAAGCTGTGACAAATGCCCCAACCGGCAGTATTTCCGATACCACCGGGCGTACTCCTGCGCGTTGTTCCACTCGACGAGCAGGACACATCGTACTTTGCCGACTCCGCAAGAATCTTTAATTTGTCAATTACTTCTTCCTTCACAACCTGCAAAGTAAAGGAATTTAATGTAAAAAAACGCTCAGAAAAGTATTAAAAAACAGGGATGTTGATAAATATTTATATTGCTATGAAACAACACATTACACACTACCGTTATTTTTTCAGACAAAAAACTCAATGAATATTCTGGTCTTTGCGAAAAGGAAAATAATGAAGCATAAAACGAAGGGCCGAAAGCAAAAGCGGAGTTCCCATTACCACATAAAAAACGGACATATAAACCATTGGAACTATACCTGTAGTGCGCAATGTGACTCCCAAAGTAATCATTGAAGCCATCATAATGTAGGATCTCAGATTGAAAAAACTATAGAAGGGTTGCCGCTTTTTCTCAAGATTTTTAATGCGGTGAATATGCTTTGCACTAATGCGGATAAACATAAAATAATAAAACAACGCTCCTCCGGCAATTCCTCCAACAATCTTGATCCAGAATATCCGACCTGATTCAGGAATGCCCGAAACTCCTTTACTGAAAAGCATAAAGCCCGCAAAGGCCCAAACCACAGCAGCTAATAGCAGTAACGAGGATTTTGATATATGTGGAACGAGTTGTTTTACTTTCACTTCTGGAAAAAATTTAGCGGGGCAAAAATAATCAAATTCGAACGAAGAACGACAATCAAATCCGAAAAGCTTTTTTACGATGGGATTTTTTGCTACTTTTGCACTAAATTTGAGATAAAAGTTGTTCTGAAGACAAGAACCCCGCTGAAAACACATATCGACAGTCTATAAAAAGCAAACAGATATCGATTTACTCATTCCCCAAACTCAAAACTTAAAACAGCACTTTTATGAAACATATCCTGATTATCAATGGTCCCAATCTGAATTTGTTAGGAAAAAGAGAGCCGGGAGTGTATGGAAATCAATCGTTCGAAGATTATTTTCAGGTATTAAAAAATAAATATCCTGAAGCCACACTCGAATATTTTCAGTCCAATCATGAAGGTGCACTGATTGATAAAATCCACGAAACGGGATTCAGTTACGATGGCATAGTGCTTAATGCAGGTGCTTACACGCATACTTCGGTGGCTATTGCCGATGCTATCCGTGCAGTGACAACTCCTGTGGTGGAAGTTCACATTTCAAACATTCACAAACGCGAAGCTTTTCGTCATCACTCATTCCTGAGTGAAGCCTGTAAAGGCTGCATTGTGGGCTTTGGACTTGATTCGTACCGTCTGGCCATCGAATCGATTCTGAATGCATAACAAGCAACAACTCAAAAATTATATTATCCGATCATAAACCTTCGACACATTTATGTGTTTAAGAAATAGAAAATTAATTATCCCTGTATGACAAAATCGACTAAAATAGTAGCTACCATCAGTGACAAACGTTGTGATGTGGACTTCGTTCGTGAACTTTATATCGAAGGAATGAATGTGGTTCGTATGAACTCAGCTCACCTGAACAAAGATGGTTTTACAAAAATTATTTCAAACGTACGCGCTGTAAGCAAACACATTGCTATTTTGATGGACACCAAAGGTCCGGAAGTGCGCACCACAGTGGCCGAAAACGATGCCATTGAAATTAAAGCCGGTGATATTGTAAAAATCGTGGGCAATCCTGAACTGATTTCAACCCATGAATGCATTGCCGTAAACTATCCGTTTTTTGTACGCGACCTCAAAGTAGGCGACGATGTACTCTTCGATGATGGTGAAATCGACCTGAAAGTTCAGTCGAAAACCGAAGATTATCTGCTTTGCGTAGCACAAAACGAAGGCGTACTTGGTAGTCGCAAAAGCGTGAATGTGCCGGGCGTACGCATCAACCTGCCATCGCTTACCGAGCGCGACAAGGAGAATATACTTTTTGCCATAGAAATGAATATCGACTTTATTGCTCACTCATTTGTGCGTAATAAACAGGATCTTATGGACATTCAGGCTATACTCGACGAGCACAACAGTCCGATTAAAATTATTTCGAAAATTGAAAATCAGGAAGGTGTGGATAATATCGACGAAATTCTGGAGCACACTTACGGCGTAATGATCGCCCGTGGTGACCTTGGAATTGAAGTGCCTCAGGAAAAAATTCCCGGTATTCAGCGTCGTCTGATTCGTAAATGTGTGAAAGCCAAAAAACCGGTGATTGTGGCAACTCAAATGCTTCACACCATGATTAAAAATCCACGTCCCACACGCGCCGAAGTAACCGATATTGCAAATGCTATTTACTACCGCACCGATGCTTTGATGCTCAGCGGGGAAACTGCTTATGGTAAATATCCTGTGGAGGCAGTTCGTACAATGGCGTCGATTGCCAAGGAAGCTGAAAAAACCAAAATGTCGGAAAACGACATTCCAATTGACATCAGCACCAACGACCTGACTTCATTCCTTTGCAATGCAGCCGTGGAAACAGGTAAAAAACTCGGAACAAAAGCCATCATTACAGACACTTACAGCGGACGTACAGCTCGTTTTCTGGCTGCTTATCGTGGCACAAATCCTGTGCTCGCCATTTGCTACCACGAACGCTCAACCCGCGAACTGGCGCTTTCGTATGGCGTTTACCCGATTTACAAAGAAGGAAAAGGTAATACACAGCAGTATTTTATTGAGTCGTTGCAGGAACTGATTGCAAAAGGCTGGATAGAACGTGAAGACTCGGTTTGCTACCTGAGCGGAAGTTTCGGCGAAGGTTTTGGAACAACTTTCCTCGAAGTGAATCAGGTAAATAAAATTCTTGAATCAAGAGACAAATATCTGCTGCCAAATTTCTAAAAATATAAGCAGTAAATTTACTTCAGATATCATTTTTTTAAATGCAAAATCCCCGTTTGATGACTCAAACGGGGATTTTTGTATTATAAATACCTGATCTTATTCCCAGTCGGTAGTAGGACGGCAGGTACAAACCAGATTGCGATCACCGAACGCATTGTCCACACGTGCCACATTTACCCAGAATTTATTCTCAGCCACCCAATCGGTCGGATAAGCTGCTTTTACACGACTGTAGCTATGATTCCATTCATCGGCTACAATGCTGTATTCAGGGTGAGGTGAATTCATCAGCACATTGTCGGTTTTGTCAGCTACTCCATTTTCCACTTCTTTTATTTCGTCGAAAATCTGAAGCATAGCCTGAGCAAAACGGTCGAGTTCGGCTTTCGATTCACTTTCGGTAGGCTCAATCATAAGCGTACCGTGCACTGGGAACGAAAGTGTCGGTGCATGGAATCCATAATCCATAAGGCGTTTGGCAATGTCGGTTTCAGTAACCCCGGAAGTAGCTTTGAAATTACGACATTCCAAAATAAGTTCGTGACCCACACGACCATTTTCACCTGTATAAAGAACTCCGTAACTGTTTTTCAGTTTTGCGGCCAGATAATTGGCATTCAGAATAGCAGCTTTGGTCGAAGCAGTAAGTCCTTCTTCACCCAGCATTCGGATATAACCGTAAGTAATTGGTAATACGCCCGCACTTCCGTATGGAGCTGCTGAGACAGTATTTTTTCCAAACGATTTACTTGGCAGGAACGGAGTAAGATGCGCAGCCACACAAATCGGACCTACACCCGGACCGCCACCACCATGAGGAATTGCAAATGTTTTGTGTAAATTCAGGTGACACACATCCGCACCGATTGTTCCGGGATTGGTAAGTCCCACCTGTGCATTCATATTGGCACCATCCATATAAACCTGTCCGCCATTGGCATGAATAATTTCGCACATTTCGCGAATTGTTCCCTCGAAAATTCCGTGTGTCGAAGGATAGGTAATCATACAGCCGAGCAAAGTATCTTTGTGTTGTTCAGCTTTGGCTTTCCAATCGGCCAAATCAGTATTTCCACCATCATCGCATTTTACAACCACAATATCGAGACCTGCCTGAGCTGCCGATGCAGGGTTTGTTCCGTGCGCAGAAGCAGGAATTAGCACAGTTTTACGCTGTGTTTCACCCTTCGATTCGAGATAGGATTTAATGGTGATAAGTCCGGCAAATTCGCCCGAAGCGCCCGAGTTTGGTTGCAAACTGCAGGCATCAAAGCCTGTAATTACGGAAAGATACGACTCAAGTTCGCTGATAAGTTCGTTGTAACCTTCGGTTTGGTCGGCCGGAGTCAGTGGGTGAATACTGTTGAATTCGGGGCGGCTCAGCGGAAGCATTTCCGAAGCAGCATTCAGTTTCATCGTACACGAACCCAGCGAAATCATGGAATGTGTCAGCGAAATGTCGCGACGTTCCAGTTTTTTGATGTAACGCATCATTTCTGTTTCGCTGTGGTATTTTTTGAACACTTCGAAAGTCAGATAATCCGATTTACGTTCAAAGCTTTCGTCGAACGACTGAAGGCCTTCCACATCTTCCACTTCGGCAAACACTGGACTATTTTCGGCTGCTTCGGCAAAAATTTCAATCAGCTTGTTCAAATCGTCGATATCTGTTGTTTCGCCGATACTCAAACCAATTTCGCCATTTTCGAAATAGCGGAAGTTTACTTCGTTTGCAAGTGCTGTAGCGCGGAATTTATCCAAAGAAATTTCTTCGGGAAGCGAAATTTTCAGCGTATCGAAAAAGTTTTCGTTTTCCTGCGAATAGCCATACACAGGCAAAATTTCGTTCAGATAAGTAGCAATGGCATGAATGCGTCCTGCAATATCTTTAATCCCTTCTGCCCCGTGATATACGGTGTACATACCGGCCATCGAAGCCAACAAAGCCTGTGCGGTACAGATATTCGAAGTGGCTTTTTCGCGTTTGATATGCTGTTCGCGGGTTTGCAGCGCCATTCGTAGCGCAGGTTTTCCGTTGGCATCCTTGCTTATTCCGATAATACGACCGGGAATATCACGCTTGAATTCTTCACGGGTAGCGAAATAGGCAGCCGAAGGTCCACCATAGTTTATCGGAATTCCCCAACGCTGCGTGGAGCCAAACACAATATCAGCACCCCATTCACCCGGAGGTGTGAGCAAAGCCAGACTCAGAATATCGGCAGCCACAGCCAGTTTTGCACCTGCATTGTGAACCTGAGCGGCAAAATCGCTGTAGTTTTCGATACTTCCATTAGCATTCGGATATTGCACAATGGCGCCAAAGTTTTTATCGCTGAATTTATAAAGTGCGTAGTTACCTGTTTCAATTTCAATTCCCTGTACAGAAGCTCTGGTGTGCAATACAGCAAGTGTTTGCGGAAAAACTTTTTCGTCAACGAAAAGTGTATTCACTCCGTTCTTCACCTGATCGCGACTACGAAGATTATACATCATGGTCATGGCTTCGGCAGCTGCAGTAGCTTCGTCAAGCAATGATGCATTCGCCAGCGGAAGGCCGGTAAAATCAGACACAGCAGTCTGAAAATTCAACAACGCTTCGAGTCGGCCCTGCGAAATTTCTGCCTGATAAGGAGTATAAGAAGTGTACCACGAAGGGTTTTCGAAAATATTACGCTGAATTACAGCCGGAAGCACAGTATTGTACCATCCCTGACCGATGTAAGTTGAAAATTGTTTGTTTTTTGAAGCAAGCGCAGCAATGTGCTTTGCATACTGATATTCGGACATAGGTTCCGGAAGTTCCAGATTTTCTTCAAGTCTGATATTGGCAGGTATTGTCTGATCGATAAGCGCATCGATACTGTCCAACCCTATTTCCTGAAGCATAGCTTTTTGATCATCTTCAGAAATCCCAATGTGCCTTGGCATTAATGTGTCTTTCATTTGTATATAATTTCATTTAGTTTTCAGTCTGAACCCGCACATAAACATTTTCCGTATGCCGGATTATGCCTTCTGTGCCCGTTTGATAACGATTGTAAGTAAAGATTGTTGTGAACCAAAAGTACTTCTTTCTTTTGTAAAAGCGAAAACAATTTACAAAAATAATTCAATAAATAAAGTCATTTTTTAATTCATTTCATTTTGCAGGTTAATTCTCTCGTTTTGCTTTAAAAAGTAATATTATCACTATTTTTTGTTCATATTTTAATTCAAAATGTATTTTATCTGTCAGATTATTCAAATAATATTTAAACCATGATCTCATTTAATTGTTTACCCATTAGAATAAGAAAAAACTAAACGCGATATAAATATGTTACGGGATATACGAAAACAATATCAATACGCTGCCCTTACAGAAGAGCACGCCAGCAAAAATCCATTTTCTCAGTTTGGCAACTGGCTATCAGAGGCTGTAAACAGCGAAGAAGCTGAACCCACTGCAATGGTACTTTCCACAGTCGATACCGATATGCAGCCGCATTCCAGGGTAGTACTGCTAAAAGAATTTACTGAAAATGGGTTCGTGTTTTTTACAAATTACGAAGGGAATAAAAGTCAGCAAATAGCCTCAAATGCCAAAGTGTCGCTACTATTTTTCTGGCAGGGACAGGAGCGTCAGGTACGCATCACAGGCGTAGCTGAGAAAATTGACGCAGCAGCTTCCGACGATTACTTTTACTCACGCCCAGTTGAGAGTCGTATTGGCGCATGGGCATCGCCGCAAAGCCAACCCATTGAAAAGTACGACATTCTTGCTCAACGATTCGAAGCATTCAAAAAACAGTTTGGAGAAAACATACCTCGCCCACCTCACTGGGGAGGATTTGTGGTCAAACCCACGACCTTTGAATTCTGGCAGGGACGCCCCAACCGTCTGCACGATCGCTTGTATTACACACAGCAGAATCAAAACTGGAAAATTGAACGACTGGCTCCATGAATTTCGTCAACTAAACCCTGAATCATAAGTAAAGCTAAATTCAAATCATTATCATTCAGAATAAAAATTCAGCGTAAAAACGTTGAGAAGTGTCTGAAATGGAAATAATATTATATTTGCAAAAACAAATCTGCATATTATTATGATTATATTATTTATTGACTTTAGTTCGAACGATCTATTCAAGCATTTTTTTGGCTCATCAGAAGTCCTGAGCACGCTCGCTACAAACTGGATATTGGTATTTATAGTCACTGTAGCACTATGTTTTTTTGTGGGCGAAATAACCCGCAACCTTAGTCAGGTCGACAAGGTATGGAGTATTATGCCCATTGTGTACAGCGCGTATACGCTGGCAGCCTTTCCCACATCGGCAAGGGTGTGGATTATGTCTGGCCTGGTTACTTTTTGGGGTTTAAGACTCAGTTATAATTTTTACCGAAAAGGTGGCTACCACATCATACCATGGAAAGGGGAAGAGGATTATCGTTGGGCTGTACTTCGCGAAACACCGGTTCTGAAAGACAAATGGAGAGTTACCCTTTTTAATCTGATTTTCATTTCGTTTTATCAGCAATTACTTATTCTGCTCTTTTCATCTCCGTTACTTTTGGCTGCTCAGCATGCCGAAACTGCGCTAACTACTACCGATATATTCGCAGCAATATTTATGTTTGCCTTTATACTGATCGAAACGCTTGCCGACAATCAACTATTCAGCTTTCATTTACAGAAAAAACAAAGAGCTCCGCACGATGGACGTTTCCCTGACTCTCTGAAAAATGGTTTTATGACCGAAGGACTTTGGAAATACGTGCGCCATCCGAATTTTGCGGCCGAACAATCCATTTGGGTATCATTCTATTTTTTTGGAGTTGCCGCATCGGGTCAATGGATTAACTGGACCATCAGCGGACCGATATTACTGATACTTTTGTTTTTAGGAAGTTCGGAATTTACCGAAAGCATCAGCAAGAAGAAATATCCTGCATATCAGGAATATAAAAACAAGCTTCCACGCTTTATACCAATCAGGCTCAGGAACAGGAAATAAGTTTTAATCTGCGTTTATTTAAAAGCACACACAACACAGCGAATTATGAAACAAAGCATCATTATTTTGCTTATGACAATAGTCACAATCGGCTGTTTTGCTCAAAAATTCGACAAGCGACTTGCAAAGGAACTTGAAGCCGATGAATATGGAATGAAAAGCTATGTGTTAGTCATTTTAAAAACAGGTAAAACTACAATTTCCGATAAACACCAACGTGATAGTATTTTTGCAGGACACATGAAAAATATCGGACGCATGGCCGATGCAGGCTTGCTGGTTTCAGCCGGACCAATTGCCAAAAACGAACGACAGTATCGGGGCATTTATATATTTGATGTAAAAACAATTGCAGAAGCCGAAACACTCGTCTCAACCGATCCCGCCGTGACATCGGGTCTACTGGCTGCTGAATATTTTTCGTGGTACGCTTCGGCTGCGCTGCCTTTGCACAACAAATATCACAAAAAAATCCAGAAGAAAAGTTTTTGACACATAAAACATAAAATAGTCCAAAATGGCAGCACTAAAAACCCAGCCCACTCAAATTGATGTAGCGGAATTTATCCGCACTTTTGCCGATAGCGAACAAAAGCAAAAAGACAGTTTCGAACTGATTGAAATTATGCGCGAAATAACCGGCTGTGAACCTCAAATGTGGGGCCCGAGCATGATAGGATTCGGGAAGTACCACTACAAATCGGAACGTAGCCGTCAGGAAGGCGATTGGCCACTTGTGGGTTTTTCGCCCCGCAAAGCAGCTATTTCGCTTTATGTTTTTTCAGGAATGCCCGAACACGAATACTTACTTGAAAATTTAGGTAAATTCAAAAAAGGAGCAGCCTGTATTTATGTAAAAAAACTTTCAGACATAAACTTTCCGGTACTAAAAGAAATAATGAAAACAACCATCTCTTTTTTGAAAGAACGTTATGGGTAAAAATGACAAATGGTCGGAAGCACTTGTTTTGCTGGCCGATATACTTGCCAAAACCGAGCTTGAACACACCATAAAATGGGGGGCCGACACTTACACTTTCAACGGAACCAACGTTGTAGCATTTCATGGCTTCAGGGATTTTTTCTCGCTTTGGTTTCACAATGGCGTATTTATGAGCGATCCCTACAAAGTTTTAATAACAGCTTCGGAAGGCAAAACAAAATCGCTTCGCCAATGGCGTTTTACAGCTTTAGAGCAAATTGACGAAGCCAAAATTCTGCAATACGTAAACGAAGCCATTGAAATTGAAAAACAGGGACTGCGCCTGGCTCCTGAAAAGCCAAAGGCAATTGAGATTCCCGAAGAACTGGAAAAGGCTTTCGGAACTCAAACCGGTCTTAAAGATGCCTTCAGCAAACTCAGCCCCGGAAAACAAAAAGAATATTGCGAATATATTGCTTCAGCAAAACAGGAAGCCACGCGCATTTCGCGCCTTGAAAAATGCATTCCGCTGATTCTGAACGGTAGCGGACTGAATGATAAATACAGAAAGAATTGTTGAGAACTAAATTTATCAGGACGTTTGGAATTTAAAAAGCTAAATAAGTATGTGCTGCTAAACTTATTTATTTTCACAAAAACCAGTGAGTTACTTACCCGTTACACAATCTCCCAAAATAGCAAAAATACACTAAAATACAACCCATTGCATGTTTTCTGCAAATTTAATCGTATCTTTGCGACCGAAATTTAATAGTTTAAAAAGATAAATGTAATTTTATGAACGTAGTTACAAAAACCATCGCACTCGGCGATGGACGTGAAATTACCATCGAAACCGGCAAATTAGCTAAACAGGCTGATGGTTCGGTGATGGTACGCATGGGTAACACCATGTTACTGGCAACGGTTTGCGCTGCCAAAGATGCAGTTCCCGGTACGGATTTTATGCCGCTTTCGGTGGACTATAAAGAAAAATTTGCTGCTTTCGGTCGTTTTCCCGGCGGTTTCCTTCGTCGCGAAGGACGTGCTTCCGATTACGAAATTCTGATCTCACGCCTTGTTGACCGCGCCTTGCGCCCTCTTTTCCCTGATGATTTTCATGCTGAGACTTTCGTAAACGTGATGCTGGTTTCGGCTGATGGCGAAGATATGCCTGATGCACTTGCCGGTTTGGCTGCCTCAGCAGCTCTGGCTGTTTCCGATATTCCTTTCAACGGTCCTATTTCTGAAGTTCGTGTGGCACGTATCAATGGTGAATTTGTGGTTAACCCTACTTTCACTCAGCTCGAAGGTGCCGATATGGACATTATTGTAGCTGCCACGCTCGACAATATCATGATGGTGGAAGGCGAAATGAAAGAAGTGAGCGAAGACGATCTGCTCAATGCTATGAAAGTTGCTCACGAAGCAATCAAAGTGCATTGCAATGCTCAGCTCGAACTCATGGAAGCTGTAGGCAAAACCAAAAAACGTGAGTATTGCCACGAAGAAAATGACGAAGATCTGAAAAAAGATGTTTGGGCAAAAACTTACGATAAAGCTTATGCTGTAGCTACTGCCTGCAACCCTAACAAACACGAACGTTCTGATAACTTCGATGCTGTGAAGGCTGAATATGTGGCTTCACTCGAACCTGAAGTGGCTGAAGCTAAAAAAGGTTTGATCAACAAATATTATCACGATGTGGAAAAAGAAGCGATGCGTCGTTCAATTCTTGACGAAGGAAAACGCCTCGATGGACGTAAAACCACTGAAATCCGTCCTATCTGGTCGGAAGTGGATTACCTGCCGGGAGCTCACGGATCGGCTGTTTTTACACGTGGTGAAACACAATCGCTTACCACAGTAACACTCGGAACCAAAATGGACGAGAAAATTGTGGACGAAGCCCTTATCCGCGGCAAAGAACGTTTCCTTTTGCATTACAACTTCCCTCCATTCTCTACTGGTGAAGCCCGTGCTTCACGTGGTACAGGTCGTCGCGAAGTTGGTCACGGAAACCTTGCTCTACGTGCATTGAAACCAATGATTCCCGCCGATTATCCTTACGTGGTACGTGTGGTTTCGGATATCCTAGAATCAAATGGATCGTCGTCGATGGCTACTGTTTGTGCAGGAACACTTGCATTGATGGATGCCGGCGTGCAGATTAAAAAACCGGTTTCGGGTATTGCAATGGGTCTTATCTCGGAAAATAAAGGTAAAAACTTTGCTGTACTTTCAGATATTCTTGGTGACGAAGACCACCTTGGCGATATGGACTTTAAGGTAACAGGAACCAAGGATGGTATCACTGCTACTCAGATGGACATTAAAGTGGATGGACTTTCGTACGAAATTCTGGAAACTGCTTTGCGTCAGGCCAAAGAAGGTCGTATGCACATTCTTGGTAAAATTCAGGAAACACTTGCTGAACCACGCGAAGACCTCAAACCTCACGCTCCACGCATTGTGGTAATGTTCATTCCGAAAGAAATGATTGGTGCGGTTATCGGCCCTGGTGGAAAAATTATTCAGAACATGCAGGCTGAAACAGGTGCTGTGATCACTATCGAAGAAATTGGTGATCAGGGACGTGTAGAAATTGCTGCCAACAACAAAGCTGCCATTGATGCTGCTGTGGCTAAAATCCGTGGCATTGTGGCTATTCCTGAAGTGGGCGAAACCTATATGTCGAAAGTAAAATCGGTAATGCCTTATGGTGCATTTGTTGAATTTATGCCGGGCAAAGAAGGTTTGCTTCACATTTCAGAAATCGATTGGAAACGCATTGAAACAATGGATGTAGCCGGAATTAAAGAAGGTGATTCTATTGAAGTAAAACTGCTTGACATCGATCAGAAAACAGGTAAATTCAAACTTTCGCGCAAGGCTCTTTTGCCACGTCCTCCGAAAGAAGAAAACAAATAATCCTTAAAGGGTAATAAAGTGAAAAAGCTGCATTCTGAAAAGAGTGCAGCTTTTTCTTTTATAAACAAATAATCAAACAGTTGAGAAGAAACTCTCATTTATCCAAAGCTTTTCACAGTGGTATTTATTATCTCAATACATTCGTCGAGTTGAGCGCGGGTAATCACCAAGGGCGGAGCAAAACGAATGATATTCGTATGTGTAGGTTTGGCCAGCAAACCATTTTCAGCTAATTTCAGACAAATATCCCATGCGAGGTTTTTAGAACCTTCATTATTGATAACGAGTGCATTGAGCAGGCCTTTGCCCCTTACAAACGAAGCGACTTTCGATTCGGAACAAAGTTTTGTCATCGCTTTCCGAAAATAAATGCCCAATTGATAAGCTTTTTCAGCCAGATGCTCGTCACGCACCACTTCAAGTGCAGTTATAGCCACTGCAGCAGCCACCGGATTTCCACCAAAAGTGGAGCCATGTTGACCGGGATGAATCACTTCCATGATTTCGTTCGACGACAATACAGCTGAAACAGGATAAGTTCCACCCGAAAGCGCTTTTCCTAAAATCAGAATATCGGGATGTACATTCTCATAATCGCAGGCAAGCAGATTTCCGGTACGTGCAATGCCGGTCTGCACCTCGTCGGCAATAAAAAGTACATTGTGAGCATTACAGATGTCGGCACATTTTTTCAGATAACCTTCATCGGGCACATAAGCTCCTGCTTCACCCTGCACTGGTTCCACCAGAAAACCAGCCACATTCGGATTACCGGCAAGCACTTTGGCAAGTGCATCGGCGTCGTTGTAGGGTATCACCACAAAACCGGGCGTATAAGGTCCGTAGTGCGTATATGCATCCGGGTCGACCGAAAAAGAAACAATGGTGGTTGTTCTTCCATGAAAATTATTTTCACAAACCACTATCACAGCCTCATTTTCCAAAAGTCCTTTTTTTTCGTAAGCCCATTTTCGACAAAGTTTTATAGCTGTCTCCACTGCCTCGGCACCGGTATTCATAGGCAATACTTTTTCGTAACCGAAATATTCAGTGATAAATTGCTCGTAAGGACCAAGTTTATCGTTGTAAAAGGCCCGGGAAGTAAGCGTAAGCTTTTGTGACTGCCTGATTAACGTGTCAATAATTTTCGGGTGACAATGGCCCTGATTTACGGCTGAATAAGCGGACAGAAAATCGTAATACCTTTTGCCGTTTACATCCCACACATGCACACCTTCGCCACGTTCGAGCACCACAGGTATCGGATGATAATTGTGAGCTCCGTAACGGTCTTCGAGTTGTATAAATTTTTCGGATTTATTTGTTGTGTTGTTCATTTTGTTTGTTGATTGGTGTATTAGTTAATTGGTTAATCAGGTGATTGGTGATTGGTGATTGGTTGACTGGTTCAATTAAGAAATTCATGCTAAAATACTTCTGCTATCATGCATCTCACACTTCCACCTCCGTACTTTTCAATGGTTGGCACAGGAATTACAATCAGTTCGTTGAACGATGCCAGTTTTTGACGCTGAGTATAGGTGAGTGCATTGTACCCACTTTCGGAAATAGCCAGAAAACGCTCTCCTTTTGCATTTTTCAACTGCAGCACATTACCGGCAAATTTTTCCATCTGTTCCAAAGTGATTTCCACAAGCTCCTTTCCTGTTTCCTGAAGATGATTTATCAGATTACTTCTTTCCGTTTCATTTTCAATACTTTCAAGGCAAACCACTGCAAAATTTTCGGCTACCGAAAGCATTACATTAGTATGGTAAACGGGTAAACGCCCCTTGTCAGAAAGTTGTGTAGCATGAAATGTAACCGGACGATATCCGAAATCGTTACAAAACCACTGAAAAAGTCCTTCATCAGTACGGGCCGAAAGTGCTGCATAAGCCACACGGTTCGTACGATCGAAAATCATGCTTCCCGTTCCTTCCAGAAAGCGGTTTTCTTTTTCATACACTGAATAATCCACCATTTGCGAAATATTAAAACCTTGACCGATTACTTTCTCCACAATATCAATACGCCTTTCGGCACGGCGGCTCGGTGCGAACATTGGATACATAGCCACACGATTATCTTTCTGAAACGATATCCAGTTATTTGGAAAAACCGAATCAGGTTTGTGAGGCTCTGCAGTATCTGGTATCACAATCACGCGTATTCCCTTCCCCGTAAGCAGATTCACCATATTTCTGAATTCACGCAAGGCAGCCTTCTGAATTTCAGCTTCCGGCATATTATCGTTCTGCATGAAATAGTTATTTACAGCAGTCTCGGCATTGAACCCAAATGCTACAGGTTCAATCATCAAAATCGTGTCAGTAATCTGGTTGTACATATTCTGGTATTTTATAAATAATAACAATAGCACCTTTTTTCATATCATCACATCACCACATCAACTCATCATCACATCACCCCTCTCTTACCAACGGCAAAGTGGAGCAGCGCAGCAGACCGCCCATTTTCGATATTTCGCGATAAGGCACCCGTTCGACAGTAAGTCCCCATTCATTTTCCAAATGTGTATTTAGACGTGTAAAATGCTCCTCCGAAACCACCACTTCCGGCGAAATGGAAAACACATTGGTATTCATGTAATACATTTCCTCCTGTGTAATTTCAGAAATATTCTCTTTGCCAAAAACATCCACAACAATCTGAGAATCTTCCGGATGCAAAAACCCATCTTTATAAATCAGAGCTTTCCCCTTTCCCACAGGCATAAAAGTACAATCGAGATGCAGCACACCCTGACGAGGATCGGTATCGTGCTTTTTCAGCCTGAGTGGTATAAAGTTTTTTTTAGGAAAGATCTCTTTCAGAAAATGAAATGCATATTCGTTGGTGCGTGCAGATTTCAGTTGTGGGTAATCGGCGCCGGTGTAAAGCCCCACAAACACAATATCATCGTAAAGCACCACATCGCCACCTTCCACATGCGCCTTTTCGGGCAGGTTGTAAATTTTGTTATACGAAATCTGATCGTACACCACTTCATACGCCTCTTTTTCGTCCTCGCGATCAGGGATAATATTAGAATTAATAATTTTATCGTCGATGACAAAACCCACATCACGTGCAAAAACCTGATTGCAATTCTCGAGTGTCCAGGGACGAAAAACCTGCACATTGTATTTCAAAAGCACTTTCTCGAACGCCGACATTTCCTTGTAAACCGCTTCCTCGGTAGGATAAACTCCCCGCAAAACGGATTCGTACGATTTAGCATCGTATGTCTGACCGGGTAACAGAGGCTGACCCATAGAGCCCGGCTGCCCCAGAACCACAGCTTTTAGTCGTGAAGTTTCGTTTTTTACGTTCAGATTCATAAATTATGCTTTTTGCAAATATAACACAGCGATCTGAATGCTCAACCATAAAAACATAAAAAATGTTCAGAAATTGCATAAATGCTAAATTCAAGTTGTAAATGCAACTTTAGTTATTTTTAATTTTTTAGTTCATTAAGTATGTTTGGCGAAAAAATCGAGGATAACTTTTTTGAGCTCG
>SAAO01000043.1 GCA_009929375.1 Bacteroidia bacterium | reverse complement strand
GCATCAAATATACTAAAACTTGCAGATGTACACAATACTTTTAAGATTTATTTTACTGATAATCTTATGTTTATGGACTTTTTAAGGGTCGACTATTTAATTTTTGAGGCTGTGGCCGACTTCTGAGATGTGTTTACAAGCGTCGTCACATCCAGAGTTTCCGAGAAATCAGAAGCCACTTCATTTTGCACGCCACGCACACGGTAAAAATACTGAGTGTTATCTTCCAAACCTCCCACTTCGTAAAATGAAGTTTGTAGCTCTTTGTTACTGAGCACAAACACGCTGTCGAACTTTCCGTATTCCACCAGCACATCGTCGATGGCCAGATTGCCTGATGTCTTTTTGTAGGTAATACGGAACGAACGATAATTCTGACCGACAGTGAAGTTGTACACAGGACTCGTTTTCGAAGTATTTACGTACACAACGCTGTCAATACGATTCCAGTCAGTACCGTCGTAGGCATGCACTAAAAAATACGAACCTGTACCACTCGAAGGGTAACGGTACATATACGATAATTTTGTGACCGGAGCCACATATTCGGGCGTTTGCAACCATTCGTTATTGTTTTTAAGCGACACTGAAGGAGGATTTGCACCTGAGCTTGTAGCAGTGGTATAATTACCACTCGCCGTGCCTGTCCAACCTTCGGGAAGCGGTTTTCCCGTGCTTCCCACAGCATTGAACTCTTCGGTCACGCTTGTTTTGCCGCTGCCACTTAGTTTAAACACATCCAGTAAATAATAATTGGAATAAAGATTTTCCTCCCAACTGGCTGTAAAACTGTTGTTTGTAATGTCGTATGCTTCCATTATCAACGGAATTTCAGGATCGGCAGTGTGAATTTGTACAGTATTTTGAGCTTTTACATTGCCCATCGGGCGAATAGCTTCCACACTGTAAGTATAATTTGCCGACGGTTTCAATCCTTCCACATGATAGCCGGCCACAGGCCCGAGCGTTTTCTGCTCGAACATTTGCGGTTCGCCACTGATCAGATTCATTTGATGCGTTCCTGCAAAATCAACCACATCCGTAGCATACACATTCCATTCTTTGGCTCTGAAAACCGAATTCGGGTGAGTAACCGACGACTTTCGCTGCAACGACAGGTCGAGCCCCCAAATTAGGTCTGCTCCGGCATTGGCTTCGCCCACCATATCGATGGTTACGCCGGCCCGCACAAGTTCAATGGCGTCGTTGCCATTTATCTGTAACAGTGTGTCGGTTAGTAGCGCGGCTTTTGAAGTTAATCCGGTAAGCGTAGCGCTTTTATGTGCAATCAGGTAGGTTGATTTGTCGGGCAACTGACCACTCAAACGCAGTGTGGAACCAAACGAGCCCGCACCATTCGACTGTTTGCGAAGGTAGTATTTCGACAAATCGAGCGTACGACCTGTTCCGTTATACAGTGCAATGGCTTTGTTCCAGCTGCTTCCTTCCACATAAGCCGAAATAATAAGATCACCAGCCTGCTTATCGCCTTCGTAAATCTGCACATTGTAGCCTGTAGCTGCCGGATCGGAAATCCATTGCAACTGCGCACCAGCCGAAGTAATATCGATAGGTTCGAGTGCCAGAAACTCTTCCGACGCAAATGCTTTCAGCGGAATTTGTATCGTTTGCGTAAGTCCGCCACCCGAAATAAGCAACGTATCGCGAAGCGACCCTGAATTTTGAGGTGTAAATGTAATTGCCACATTTGTACCTGAAACAACTTCGGACAAACTGAAATTTGTTTTTGTCAGCGAAAATCCGGGTATATTATTTTTAAATGAAAGCACAATGTCCGAAGTAATATTGACTCCCTTCAGTTGTAATTGCTGCGTACGGCTTCCTGTTTGCAGAATCACTCCGAAATCCACCTTTTCGCCCCTGCGCGGATGCAGCAGAAAAGCTTCAGTTTCGTCGGGAAAGGGAAAAACTTTGGTGGTATCGGCTCCCCAGATATATTCAGCAAGTTCGGGATAGTCGATAAACGGATTACGATTGCCCTGAATATTGTAAACAGCCTCAATACGTGCCAGTTCCTTTGCGCTCACCGGATCCTGACGGTGCCATTTCAGCAACAAATCCTTTGCCCATGGCGTCCACACAGGATAAGTGTTTTTACTCATCATTGGAGAATCCCACAGGTTGGAAAGATCCTGATAAATAGTGGCAATATAAAAGTACGAACGTGCAAAATCACCTTTGTATTCGTCGGCAGGCTCAAAACAACTTTCGGTGTAAATGTTTCCGAATCCGTTTTTCCCGATTTTTGTCACGGTATTATCGAAGGTTGGAGTACCTGCTACCTCGCCGAGTGGTAAATTGTTTTTGAGGGAATTGGTTGCGCCATCGGCAGGATAAAGGTGAAAAAGATCTTTATACGCATTGTTTTCGTGCGCACCCCACCAGCTTTTTGGCAGCGAGTGTTCAATGTGCATGCCGCTTACCGACCCAAAACCATTGAACCGACGCACCACAGGCGAGTACATATCAATTACTGTAGAGTCGGCATTGCGGTCGGTACTGAAAAAACCTTCCCATGTAAAGCCCGGCCCCGAGCCATAATTCAACACCTTCAAGGGCGCCGATATTTCCGAAAGAGTGGTTTTGAGCTCTGCTTTTGATTTGTTTTTGGCTAAATAATAATATCCCGAAGGAACACCTGCAAATAGTCCGGACGAAATGAAAAGACCAATTGCAGCAATGACAGTTATGTGACGAAAGATTTTCATTTTAATCAGTTTTTGAGGCATAATTTCCCTGTAAAGCAATTATTGCCATTGTGATAGTGCTTAAAAGGCAAATATAAGGTTTTTAGCTGTTAAACTAATCATAATGAGATGTTCAAAATCCGGGTAAAGACTTTGCAAGTCAACAAAAGCTTTTTTGTGAAATTAAATACGTAATTTTGTGCTGATAAAAACTAAAACTCAGCTTAAAAAGACATGAACTGGATGATTCTCATTGTGGCAGGACTTTTCGAAACTGCCTTTGCACTTTGTTTGGGAAAAGCCAAAGAAGCTACTGGTGCAGCCGTTTACTGGTGGTACGCAGGCTTTGTGGTAGCATTGCTCATTAGCATGATATTGCTTGTAAAAGCCACTCAAACGTTGCCCATTGGCACAGCTTATGCCGTTTGGACAGGCATAGGAGCGGTAGGAACTGTAGTGGCAGGAATTTTTCTGTTTCGCGAACCGGTTACATTCTGGCGCATGTTTTTCCTTTTCACGCTTATTGGTTCTATAGTGGGGCTTAAGGCTGTTAGTAATTAAGAGCTCTTCTGCTGAAATGTTTTTATCAGCATGTAATGCAGATAGAAGATTCTGAGGTTATGTCAATATCTGGATTTTGGCTATTGAACTTCAAATTTATCTTTCTCGTTAGCAAGCAGATCAATAAAATCTTCTATTGTTTTTAGAGCTTCGGAATCCCGGATACTACCGAATCGTATTTTGTGCGTAAATGTTCCGTTTTCCACTTTTATCCATGTGTCGCAGCCATCGGCACACACACGACAGGTGTTTATATCAATCTTCGCAAAATCGTCCTGATTATACAAATCAATGATTTTGTTCCATACACTATCAGGCGTGGGTTTTGAAGTTCGATACTCAGTTCCTTCACAAACAGCGGCGTGTACATAACTCATTTTCTTTTCTGTAATAAACAGGGTATCACTTCCAACGCACCAACCACAGATTGTACCTATCGTTATTTTGATGTCAGGTTTTTCGGTCCCTATTTCATTCTCCGCTTCTGTATCAGTAGCTGATTGATACTCACACGATACAGCAAGCAGAAGTACCAAAATCAACATCAGATATTTATTCAGTCTCATAATAATAGTGGCTTTTTCTTTAGATGAAAAAATGACTGAGAATGTCGCAGCAACACTATCACATTGGTACGAGTGGTAGTATCGGACCAATGAATGTTTTTACTTTTTGGAAATAAACTTTTTTCCCAACCACTTTCTCACCGGTTCGTCGTACAGCTTCAGACACAGATAGGCCAACATCACGCTTCCAGCGATTACCAACAGTGCAACCTGCCATGTTTCGCCCAGAGTATAAAGTTTTTTATCGATAAGCCATGCGTAAAACAAATACATTACCGGATAATGAACCATATAAAGCGGGAATGAAATTTCGCCCAAAAATTTGCTGATTTTTGCAGTTATTTTGTCTGTGGTAGTTCCTGAAGCACCCAACAGTAACACAACAGGGAATATACCAACAATAGTTATAAACTCGAACAAGCCATTGAAATGAAATGAGGTTCCTTCGATATATGGCACATGAAAAAGCACTGCCAGTATCAGTGAGCAAATCCAGAAAGCTCCTTTTATTTTTAAAGGACGGAAATTACGAGCCAGCAACATACCCATTGAGAATGGAAATATCATACGAAAAAGCCCTCCGAAAAAGTTTACAGCATCCATAGTCCAGCCTATGCCAATACTTCCGTAACCAGCCACATCGAAGATAGAAAACATACCTAACCCAACACCTGTGAATATTGTCCAGAAGATTAATACCTTGTTTGAAAAACGGCGGATAAACAGTGCATACAGTATATTTCCGATATATTCGAAGAACAACGACCAACCGGGACCATTGAGAGGAAACATCTCGCCGTTCCCACGTACATCATGAGCTGCGCCCGGGAAAACAGGAATCAAAAGCATACCCAGCAAAAGCGAAATCAATATATTCGTAACCGAAACCTGTGTGCCATCCCATTGTACACAACCCTGAATACAATATGCGATAAGTCCGACAATTGCTCCCATTACAACCATGGGATGTAAACGAATAAGACGACGCTTGAAGAAGTTTTTTAAGGTAAGCGATTTACCCAAACGGTCGTCGTATGCATAGCTCACCACAAAACCCGACAACATGAAGAAAAAATCCACAGCCAGATATCCATGATTTACTGTTGTGATCATTGTGCCACCTGCAAAAGCATAACCTTCAAAAATATGATACCACACTACCAATAAAGCTGCGACTCCGCGCAATCCATCCAAAAGAGCATAATGAGGTTTACTGTCAGCAAACGCAGTGGAAATTCTATCTTGCATAAATAAATGATTTTCTGTTTCATAAAACAGGAGAAATTATTCAATTTTAAAAAACAAATCCTCCTTTGTTTTGTCACAAATTTAAGAATAAATTTCAGAAACGACAATTACGAACCTGCAACACACAAATAGCGCCTGCAAATCACATTTTGACCTGAAGGTGCTGATATTGTATTTAAAACCCTGGAAAAACTGAATTTATCTTCAACAATATAATTTATCGGGATCGGCATTGGCGAAATCGCAAATAAACTCAGCCACCACAGTACTCACTGCATCGGCAAATAGTTTTCCCTTTTCTGCATTTGCATGCTGCGGATTTCCGATACCGGTGTCGTCGCTCACGCGTTGCCAGTTACGTGGCAGCCAAAACAAACGTTTATTAAGACCTGAAATTGTAAACTGACGTGTCGTCCCTGTCCCGTAAACTTCTTTTGGTTTCACGTATTCGGGGTAATAATGCAGCATCATCGAAGTTTCGAGTTCACCTGCATGATCACCCGGTTCTGTAAAGAAACTTCGCGAATCCACTACTTTGTACCAATCGGATATAGCGATCAGAAAATCAGGGAAATCCACTGCTAAATCGCGCACAACACCATTAAATGTATTTCCTCCGTGACCATTCATAATCAGAAGTTTATTAATTCCACTACGCTTCAGCGAGCTTACAACATCGTAAAGGATAGCCTTTTGAGTTTCAACCCGCATATGAATACACAAGGGCAAATCAGTTTGTCCGGGGTTTTGTGAACCAAAAGGAATGGCCGGTAAAACCACTGTCTGCACACCCTGTGCTTCGGCTTTGGTAGCAGCATCGAGACTTACAGCCCGCGACAAAAGATTGTCGGTGCTGTATGATAAATGAAGATTGTGAGGTTCGGTGGCTCCCCAGGGCAATATCGCCATGCGAACAACCTGCGAGGATTTTACATCACTCCAGCTAAGTGCATCAATATTGGTCATTTTTGCTAATTATTTATGGTTGAATTATTCTGAAGACAAAAGTATGCGGATAAATAATAATCTCATCATGCAAATGCAGTTTTTTATGTAAAATTCGTCATCACAAAGCCGTTTTTTTACTAATTTATGTCAATATAAATATCCATCAGATAATTACTACGCCCGCAAAGCTTATGTAAAACATCAATATTGTTCCAATTTTAAATAATATCAATCCAATAAACATTTTATGAAAATAAATACAATTAAGATATGAAAAACAGTGACTATTTTTAGCTTTCGTAAATTAAAACCAAAATCATCCAAAACAAAAATCCGGACTGATTTTAAGTCAGAAAACATATTTATCTTAAAAATACAAACAGCATGAAACGTACTCTTTTAATTGTGGCGGCTATTATTCTGGTCGCAGCTTTGTTATTATTTGCATTTGGCAAATTAGGCTGTAATAGCTCAAAATGCGGTGAGAAAAAAAATGAAAACAAATCGCAGGTGCACCTTTTCGATGCATCGGCCTTCGAAAAAACCATTGATGGCAAACAGGTAAGCCTTTACACTCTGAAAAACGAAAATGGCATGACGACACAAATCACCAATTTCGGCGGACGTGTTGTGAACCTTTGGGTGAAAGACAAAGACAACGGATTCCGGGATGTAGTTACCGGTTTTAAATCCATCGACGAATATCTGTCGGCTAATGAGGTGTTTTTCGGAGCACTTATCGGACGTTATGGAAACCGTATTGCCAAAGGAAAATTCACACTCAACGGAAAAGATTATCAGCTTGCCGTAAACAATGGTGAAAATCACTTACATGGAGGCCCCAAAGGTTTTCACAATGTGGTTTGGGATGCACGTCCATATAAAAACGAGGCTGGTGAAGATGCGCTTGAACTTACTTATCTTTCGGTTGATGGCGACGAAGGTTACCCCGGAAACCTGAATGTAAAAGTGGTTTATACGCTGACCAAAGATAATGAACTTAAAATTGAGTACACAGCCACCACCGACCAACCCACAGTGGCCAATATCACACATCACTCTTTCTTTAATCTGCACGGATTTTCGGGTGGAAAAGCTGAAATAGTCAACACTCATATGCTGCAAATAAATGCGTCGAAATACAATCCAACAGACGGCGGACTTATCCCTACTGGTGTTTTAGCCAATGTAGAAGGCACTCCGATGGATTTCAGAAAGTTCACAGCCATTGGCGAAAGAGTGGAAGCTGATTTTGCTGACCTGAAAAACGGAAAAGGTTACGATCATAACTGGATTCTGGATAAAAACGGTGAAAAAGTAACTGAAGCAGCTGTGATTTACGAACCAGCTTCGGGCATTCAGATGCGTGTCATCACCGATCAACCGGCCATGCAGTTTTATGGTGGAAACTTCTTCGAGGGAAAAGATACAGGAAAATACGGCGAAGTGTATAATTTCCGCACTTCATTTGCCATGGAAACGCAACATTTCCCCGACAGTCCCAACCAAAAAAGCTTTCCTACAACTACTCTGAATCCCGGTGAAACTTACAGTCACTTGTGTATTTATAAGTTTGAGATAAAGTAATTGCAAAAAAAGCTGCAAACTAAAACGGCGATAGAAACAATTTCTACCGCCGTTTACTTTTTTATGTCAAAGCTCAATGCTTATTCCACACTGAATTTATACACGCACCATTCGTCGTACTTTTGACCCGGGCGAAGCAATGAACTTGGGAAGTGCGCCACATTTGGTGAGTTCGGGAAACCCTGAGTTTCGAGGCAAACCGAATGTTGTTCTTCGTATGTTTTGCCGTCTTTAGCCACTTGTTTATCCACCCAGTTGGCTGTATAAACCTGCATACCGGGCTGTGTGGTGAAAACTTCCATTTTACGACCACATGAAGGCGCATAAATATATCCTGCCAGCACACAATCGCCCTGCTGCTCTTTGCGGAGACACCAGTTGTTGTCGATTCCACGTCCTGGCACATACACTTCGGCATCTACACGTTCGTCGATAACCACAGGTTTTCGGAAATCAAACGCAGTTCCATCAACCGGACGAATCTCGCCTGAAGGAGCAAAAGAGTCGTCGAGAATGGTCACAAAATCTGCATTGATTTGCAGCAAATGATCGCGGACAGTACCATTTCCGGCACCTTTCAGATTGAAATACGAGTGATTGGTCAATCCAATAACTGTAGTTTTATCAGTTGTAGCTTCGTAATGAATGCTTAGTTCGTTTTCGTCGGTAAGTTCGTAAGTACAGGTTACATCCAGATTTCCGGGGTAACCTTCTTCACCATCGGGCGAAAGCAAACCAAGCACCAGTTTCGAGGGAGTTACTTCCTTCACATCCCATACTTTGGTATTGAAAGCATCTACGCCACCATGCAGTGCGTTTGTTCCATTGTTGATAGCCAGATTATATTCCACACCATCAATTTTGAATTTACCGTCCTTGATGCGGTTTGCAAAACGACCACACACAGCACCAAAGTACTCTTCTTTCTCAATCACTTCGTCGAGTGTATCGAATCCGAGCACCACATCGTCGAATTTTCCATCGCGATCAGGCGCAAAAAGACGAACCACTTTGGCTCCGAAATTGGTAATATCGGCACTCATGCCATTGCTGTTTTTCAGTGTAAACATCGAAACAGTCTTACCATCAATTATTTTTTCCATAATAACTTTTTTTGAACCACAAAAGAAAACAAAAGGACACAAAATCAATATTGCAATTACTTCAGATCACATTACCGAAGATACTTTTATTTCGTAAGTATTTAATCCGGAATATTTCTGAAATGATCATTTACGTAGGTTTTCTGACCATCTAAAAACAAATTGATTACATTGAAATTTATCATTAACCCTTTGGGGGATTCTAACAGATTCATATAATTCATAAGTTTTGCAATATGAATGGGGTGAACCTCATCACATGATTTTATTTCCAGGACTAAAATATCTTCAATTAAAAAATCACATCTGAAATCAATATCTACATCAAAGCCTTTATAGAAATATGGAATTTTATATTCAGAGACAAAATTTATTCCTCTGATTTCCAATTCCTTGGCAAGGCATTTATGATAAACACTCTCCTACAGACCAGGACCAAGTCTTTTGTGAACCTCGATGGCTGCACCGGTAACCTGATAAGTCAAATCTTTCAGATATGTTTTTGTAATCATAGTACCTGTTGAAAAACACAAAAGATACATCACAAGCAGAAAGGGTATTTCTTCTTTTGTGTATCTTTTGTGTATCTTTTATGGTTAATTTGATTTAATATTATTCTACTCTGCGAGCGCCATCGCCGATTTCGGCAATATAGAATTCGGGTTTAATACCGATTTTAGCTTCGTAGGCAGCGCCTACTTCTTTGATAAAGGTATCGATAGCTTCGTCTTTTACAAGCGAAACAGTGCAACCACCAAAACCACCACCAGTCATACGTGAACCAATTACACCATCGATTTTCCATGCTTCTTCAGCCATGCAATCAAGTTCAGGGCCGGTCACTTCGTAATCGTCGCGAAGTGAAACGTGCGATGCATTCATCAACTGACCAAACAAGGTAAGATCACCGGCTTTCAGAGCTTTTACAGCATCAGAAGTACGCTGAACTTCGCCAACAACGTGGCGGGCACGTTTATGAGCTACCGGATCTGTAATTGCTGATTCGATTGATTTGAATTCAGCTTCGGTAAGTTCGGCCAGATATTTCAATGGACGAACTGTATTCAGTTGTTCCACAGCTTTTTTACATTCGGCTACACGTTGGTTGTAGGCACCCGAATCAAGTTTGTGAGGACTGTGAGTATTCGAAATAAGAATTTTTACGCCTTCGAGTTTTACTGGTACCAGTTCAAACTCGAGTGTGTCGCAATTCAGGTGAATAGCGTGATCTTTTGCACCATTAGCAGAAGCAAACTGATCCATGATACCGCAATTTACCAAAGCAAACTCATGTTCCGATTTCTGACCAATCTGTGCAAGCACTGTGCGGTTGAAATCAGTAGCGAGCTGATCGTTGAAAGCATAAGCAGTTACCACTTCGAGGGCAGCCGACGAAGAAAGACCTGCACCATTAGGCACATTACCCCAGATAAGGATGTCGTAACCCTGAGTAATGGCAATGCCACGTTTTACAAACTGAGCAATTACGCCCAGCGGATAGTTAACCCACGATTTGTCGAGCGGAGTAGTCAGCTGATCGAAGCCAAGCGAAATAATCTCAGGCTGGTTCAGCGACTTAAAGTTCATTACGCTTTTGTCGTTTTTGGCCAACAACAAATAAGTTCCAAAACTAAGTGCGCATGGAAATACTGCACCACCATTGTAGTCGGTGTGTTCACCAATCAGGTTCACACGTCCGGGCGAGAAATACACTGCTTCGCTGGCTTTTCCATAAGCCGACACGAATGCTGATTTTAATTCTTGTACTGTCATATGATTATTATTTATGTGTTATTTACAGAAAAATGCACACAAAAATAACAAAAAATGTGACTTTTCCTGTTTCCCGAAAGCATGTTGTAGAGCATATTTAAGAAAAGTAAGCATTCACATTACCCGCTTTCTAAAACCGACAGAACGAATATCACCCAGCAATCTTCTATTAATCTGTAAATTAGAGCAATATATTGCAACGAACACAATTCTGACAAAATGATATCATGAAGTTTATTTGGAAACAGTATTGTTGTTTTTTGTACAAAATTGATTGAAAATTATCCTCAGAAACTCTGTAAAAACTCAGTCAAATTCACTTCCCGATCGAGATTGAGTTTTTTACGCAGACGATAGCGGCTCATTTCCACACTGCGGTACGACATATTGAGCAGCGGTGCTATGTCCTTCGACGAAAGATCCATCTTCAGATAAGCACAAAGTTTTTTGTCGCTTACGGTAAGCGCAGGAAACTGTTCGCCCAAACGTTTCAGGTAATTTTCGTAGACTAAATCGAAGTTTTCCTGAAATTTTTTCCAGTTATTGTCGTGTTCAATATTCACCCTGATTTCGTCTTGCATTCGTTTTATTCTTTTTATCAGCAAAGGTTTTTCGGTAGAATTCGCAGTCAGTTCGTCCGAAATTTTGTCGAGATTTTTATTGATTTCGAGCAAAATTTCGTTTTTGCGGATAAGGTTCATAGTCGAACTGGCCAAATCCTGCGATTTATGCCGGAGTTCGTACTGAAGTTTCTGGTTCTTAAGGGCAATAATTTCCTTTTCTTTTTCCTTTGCATCGGCTTTAAAGCGTTTTTCCTGCTCTTTCATTTCAGCTTCCTTGCGGGCTTCCATTTCGCGTGCACCCATTGCAGTTTTGTAGCGGATATACCGTAACAGCAAATACAAACAAACAAGCAATATAACGCCATAAACCACAAAAGCAGCAATAGTAAGGTACCAGGGAGGCGAAATACTAAACGTAAAGGACGTTTCGGCAATCTGAGAATTGTATAAATTCATTGCCCGAACCCTGAAAGTATAGGTGCCGTGTGATAACTTGGTAAACTCCTTACTGTTTACAGGCGAAAATTGCGACCACTCACTTTCGAAACCTTCAAGTTTATAACTGTATAACATCGATTTTTCGCTTCGGAATTCGGTTCCCACAAATTCGAAACGAACTGAATTCTGATTCGACTTAAATTCAGGAATTTCATTCTGAAGATTCACAGGAACAAAACCCCGCACCAAAGAATCGCGGGCACTGGTGATATACACATTCCGTATGGCTATTCTGAAAGTATTGTTTTCAGGCTTTAAACGGGTTTCATCTACCAGCGAAAAACCATCTTCGGTACCGATCAAAACTTTTTGTCCGGGCAGAAAACTCAGATTTTCAAAACCCGGAACCAACCTGTTTCGTAATGAGAAAAACGATACTGAATCGACTTTATATGTATTACTGTCAGTCCGGAAAGCAGCCATAATTTTTCCACCCGAAACACACCAAAAATCAGCAGAAGGAGATTCATACATTTTTACCGAAAAAGGAGGAATACCAAAAAGTCTGTTGAAAAATGCAGACTCTTCAATACTGTCGAGTGCTTTGTTATAACGGTAAAAGCCTCCTTCGGTTGAAAAAATCATATCGTTTGACAAGGGGAATAGTGTATTGTTGTGAGTTGTCGGAAAACCTTTATCCGAGCCATAAAAACTCACGTTTTCAACGCTGTCGAGAGACTCATTCAGCCTGAGCCGAAACACACCTTTCATCCAATGACTGACCCATATTCCGGATTCATTGTCTTCGCCAAACATTCCTCCCGATTCATTGAAACCTTTAATAAAATGACTAAAAATCCATTTCTGGTTCTCCTTTTTCAGAATAAAAAATCCCTGATAAGAACTACCCAGAATACGATCAGGATGATTTTTGAGAAGCCTTAAACCCCACGCACCGCCTAATCCTTCTATTTGCCGGGCAGTTCCATTGGTAGCAATCACAAAAACGCCCTTATCGCTGCTGCAAAAAACCTGCGAATCAATTTGATCCAGACTCCAAACCTGTCCCTGAATACCCTGAACAAGTTTTATTTCCGACAAAGATTTTCCTCCGTTGTATTCTGACACATAAAGTCCCTGATTTGTGCCGAGATACAGTGAGTTTCCGCGAAGAAGCGAAGCATAACCGGCTCCATAAAGGTTTGTATTGCCAAACAAATCGTAAATGGGCGAATTGATCATTACATAATCAATACCTTTGTCAAGCCCGAGCCATAAATTTCCGGTTTTATCGAATGAAATACTGAGAATAGTATTGTTTTGCAATCCGGTTTGTGTGTTACAGAAAATATCCGAACCATCGGTCAGGTTTTTTACCAACAGACCATTCCTCACAGTGCCGATTGCGAGCTGATCGTTATAAATGGCTGCACAAAACACCTGATTGGATCGCAGAAAATCATCGGAATAAGTTTCGAACCGTTCCACTTTTTCACCGTTGAAAAGGAAAATACCATCGAAATCGGTCACAAAAAAAAATGCCAACGGTATCAAAAACGGCACTCAGGAAAAATATTTCAACGGAGCCTGCCACTGGGGCGAAAGCTGGAACAATGGTTCTTATCCCAATTATGCACGTGCTACCACAAATCCATACAGTCTGCAGGACGACTTTCATCTCTACACGCTCATTTGGGACGAAACAGCTATCCGCATGTACCTCGATCTGGACAAATATCCCAACAATGCGCCTTATTACGAAATGACTATCAATGGCGAAGATGTGGTAGGTAATCCGCGTCGCTATTTCCATAAACCCAACTTTGTGATTCTGAACCTGGCTATTGGCGGTAACTTTACACAAATCTGGGACATCAACAAAATCACCGCACTGAATGCAGCTAATAACTACCAGGCGAAAATGTACATCGATTTTGTGCGTGTATATCAGAAAGGCGTGGCTGGTGAAGAATTATACAGCAAAGGCAAAACAAGCGTTCCGGCCCTTTCGCACAACCAGCAATACCGCATTTATCCTGTTCCGGCCAATGAGGAACTCCGTATTGAAGGACCCGCAACACCTGATGAAATAAAAGTTTTCAGCATCAGTGGTCAGGAATTAATAACCGCTTCGAACACCAGCACAGTAAATACATCGGCTTTAAATACAGGCAACTATCTGATCAGAATCAGCCAACACAACGGACAAAGCGAAACACATTCGTTTGCAAAGAAATAAATCTCATATTCGTTAAATAAACACACTTATACTCAGCAATGCTGAACATCCAAAAGCCATAGTTGTTTTAAATTTGATGTAAAACAAAGACACAATAACCGGGATGTATTTTCTAAGTTATTGTCTCTCTAAACGTCGTCAATCAATTTGCCTTAAAAGAGACTCATCAGGAGAATTCCGGCAGGGCAATGTATTCATTTAAAAAATAAGAATTATGGCAAAAGTAAGTGTCTATTTAAATTTTGCTTCCCAAACCGAAGAAGCATTCAATTTTTACAAATCAGTATTTGGAACTGATTTCGAACATGGTGTTATGCGTTTCGGAGACGTACCAGCCTCACCCGGAATGCCACCAATGCCTGAAGAAGTAAAAAAACTGATAATGCATATCGAACTTCCTATTTTAGGCGGTTACTATCTAATGGGCTCAGATGCGCCGGAATCAATGGGCCATAAACTGAACAAAGGTAATAATACCTATATCATGCTTCAACCCGATACGCGTGAAGAAACAAAGCAATTGTTCGACGCTTTGTCGGTCGGTGCAGAAATCGAACAACCTTTGCAGGATATGTTCTGGGGCGATTATTACGGTAGTTTGAAGGACAAGTTTGGCGTTCAGTGGATGTTTAACTGCTCTGCCAGATAAACATTCATCCATTCGTCCGGCGTAGGCTTCGGCCTGTGCCGTGGCAAAAAGCCTGCTTATGGCTGGCACATTTTAAACGAAATCCCAAAGCATTTCAATTTGGAAAGTAAAACTTTCCTTTATCTTTGACATAACGAAGACACTATACCAAACACAACTCCAACAGTTCTGAATATTTATACTATTCTAAATCTATAATATTACAATTTTATCTTCGCTGTAGGTTCGTTGTGCATTCGTTGTGTATTCGTTCAATTTATCCACTTTCTAACACAGGCGGAATATTGAGTATTTATACAAAAACACGGGGAATTATATTGAAAACTCAATACAATTCCCCGTGTTTTATTCTAGCAATAAGCGATTATTTTTTGATAATCATTTGCTGATATGAGCCGGCTGCAGTACTTACTTTCACGAGGTACGATCCTGCTTTCAGAGCACTCATTTCCAGTGTGTGTAAGTTACCTTCAGAGCGCATCATAAGTGTTCCGGTAAGCGAATAAACTTCCACAGCTCTGATTTCGGCAGCCGATGAAATGTTTAGTCGGTGGGCAACCGGATTCGGGAAAATTTTCAGCGAAACCGCATTCGGGTCGTTTACCGAGGTTGTTTTATAAACCACGCTCATATAAAACAGATTGGCTGTGTCGCCTTTGGTAATTTCATGCGTACCGGCAGTAAGTGTAAGTGTAAGCACTCCATTCACTGCATTGAGTGTATTGCCATTTACTTTCACTTTGCCGTTGAAGCCGTCGTTGAATACCAGCGTCAGTGTCGATTCTTCGGTAGTTGTGAATCTGACAACTGTGGCCGATTCCACTTTCAGACACATTGTAAGTGTGAGTCCGCCATAATTCACGGTTCCTTTGGAATCGGAAAGGTTACCGGTGATATTAAAGAATGTGCTTGTTTTTCCCGAAAGCGTAAAGTTATGTACTTTGTCGCCGGGATTTACTTCGCCATTGTCACCACCATCGTCACCTCCATCATCGCCTCCATTGTCTCCACCATTGTTTCCGGATTCGCCCTGCACAGCCACAAGCGAGGTTTTGTAATTTATCAGAGCTGCTTTGAGCGCTGTATTTACATCGTACGAAGTATCGTCCACTGCATTATTGAATGTCCATTTGAAATCGCCCCCATTTACACGACCAGCATATTGCATGACAGTTGCTTTCGCATCTTCGGGACTTTGGGCTGTATAGGCATACATAACCGAGGCATTGGTATCGAAATTATTATAAGAAGTAGCTCCCTGATAGGTTTTTACGGTTGCAGGAACAGTTTCATTGCGCAATGTAGCCACCCATGCATCAAAATCGACTGTGGAGTTGGGAAAACCACCTGCGCCATAAGCTACAAAACGACGCTGACCGGTCATGTAATTATTGAAAGCCTTGATAATTCCTCCGTTTTCTTTCGAAAAGGTGGGCATATCGCTGTAGTCGTTGGCATTTTTTGTTTCGTTAAACACATCCGAACCCTGCATGGAAATAAGCATAGGATATTTACAATTACGAAAATAATTTCCTTCCACAAAAACCGATGAACCTTCGGTAGCTCCTACACCATATTTCGAAATACCATCGTAATAATTGTTGTACACATGTGCCGAATAATAACGCACACGGGGATGACGTGAATCGGAATGGTCGTACCAATTGTGATGATAAGTCACAAAAAGTCCTTCGGTGCCACTTTCGCTGAGTCCGAGCAAATTCGATTTTCCGGTGTCCCAAAAATGGTTGTACGCAAAAGTTACATAAGTGGAACGTTTTGCATCGAGTGCGCCATCGCCCTTCGCCTGATCGGAATCGCTGCCGGCATCGCCATAAAAAAAGTCGTTATGGTGTACCCAAATATAATCATTATCCTGCTGTAAGCCAATATTGTCGCCTTCGCCACTGTTGCAGTTCATGGTGGCTATGTTCCGGATTTCAATATTCGTTGCATTTTTGATGCGAATACCCCAGCCATCGGCTACTGCATCGTCGCCAATACCTTCGAGCGTGATAAAACTTGCGGCATTGTTATTATTTTCAATCACCACATCGCCATTCAAAAGATAAGATGGATCGGTAATCTGGCCAATCATGCGCACAATAAGCGGACGGGCATCCCGGCCTTTTTTGAAACCATCGAGAATGGTCTGTAAGCCCACGCAGGGATTGGCATTGGCGCCGGTCACATCGAGACTGACAGTGTTTTTTGTATTTTCGATAATGTAAATAATCACCGCATTGTCTTTCGGAGTGCCATCGGCTTTGTAGGCACCGGGCACGCGACCATTGGCAAAGGCAAAACCTGTGCGGTCGTGCGCTTTTACAGCGAGAGATTCAGAAACCACAGGCGTTGCTTCCACACCATCGGTCACTGCTGCCACTTTCAGAGTATAGTTTCCGGCTTTTAGTCCCGGAATGTCAGCGCGAAAATAAGTTCCGTAGCTGCGAATAAGCTGATTATCGATTTTGCGGTCGGTAATTCCTTCGCCGCTATAATACACATTATAAGTTTGAGCGCCATCCACCGGCGTCCATTTCACATAAGCAGCTTCGAACCAGCCGGCAGCTTCGGTTATTTGTTGTGCATTGAGCCACACAAGGTTTAAAGACAGAATAACAAAGGAGAGTAGCAATTTTTTCATTTTAGCAGATATGTTTGAAAGATTATACAAATTGTGGAATATCGTGATTCCGGTTTTGCAAATATATAGAATACAGGATGTTTGAAAGTGCTACAAACTGGTTTTTAATGTAGATGGATTGGCGAAGTTGTTTTTTTATCAGCAAAATAAAAATCTTCTGAAACCTTTACAGAAATAATTCTTAAAACAAAAGGGATTAATATATTTGCAAATCATTTTACAACCCATAAAAAATAGTCCTGTGAAAAACTGCCCCAATTGCCACGAAGAGATGGAAGACAACTTCGATGTTTGCTGGAATTGCAATTTCAGCATCAGCGATAACAAAATTCTTGAATTTGAATCAGACTCGGAAGCCAAACGCAAAATAAACTGTCTGCGTTGTCCGGAAGTTCAGATGATTCCGTCAGGAGTGTACAATTTCCACGAAGGTACCAACTATGGTGTTTTCGGAAATTTAATGGAGATGTTCAACAACCGCGAAAGTTTCGATCTTTATATTTGCCCGAAGTGCGGAAAAGTTGAGTTCTTTTCGCCGCGCTGATATTTATCAGATACGGGATTTCATATCCAGTTCAAAATCAAACATTTCAGACCCGCGCTGCACTTTTATGCGCAGGGGTCGCAGGGAAGGTTTTTCGAACACAGCCCGTAGTTCGGTCAGTGTCATGCTGAACACATTCTGGTCGTCGATAGCAGTAATCAGGTCGCCAATGCGCAAACCGGCACGTGCAGCAGGCGATTCGTCCCACACATGAATGACTTCGAACTGCGGAATTCCGCTGGTAGGCTGCACCACTTCGAGGCCTGCCACATTATATCTGAATTCCTTTTTGAAATATGCATTTGGTTTGAAATAAAAGTTACGGTGATGTGTATCAATAATCACATTAAACCGTCGCAGGAGCTGCCCACCAATGGTGCCATCGCGGTCGGTATTGCGAATAATACCAGCTATCGACTGCGGATCGGGAAACACCACCACCGGATTTTTCACGCAATAATTGGCAATACAAATCTGAGGTACGCGGGCATAAATCCCCGTTACTTCGCCACTCAAACCCTCTCCTATCCTGCCTTTGACCGATTTTTGAGGGATGCGCACTGCATTGTTGGTCAGCGTCTGAAACCAGGCTGTCAGTTCAGCTCCAGTGTCGATAAGCATTTTTATGGTGCGTAATTCTTCCTCTGTTTCGAGCACCGAAAGATGCAAATACATTTTCTGCCCTTCGAGCGTCATGGGCATAACACCGAAATCGTCGGGAGCTACAAAAGTAGCCGGATCGTAAAACCGCAACTGCCGGCGCGAATAGTCGATAGCCACCACATGATTGGCAAAGAAATCGGCTCCGGCTATGCCATTTATTTTGGAACCTGTTTGACGACTCAGATTAAAGATATCGTCGGTGAGTACAAATACGCTTCGGTTGCTGAGTTTAAATTTACGGTTAAGTTGGAAAGTATTTCCATCGCTCACATAAGCATTCATCACATTTCCCGAACCCAGCCCCTGCAATTCACGCATGCGACTGTATTCCAGATCCACGGAATCTTCGGCATGCAGTTCGGTAATAATAGTATTGCGCACGCCTGTATCGAGAATAAACCGCAACCGCCCTGAGCCATTTACCGACACATTGATCACCACAAAACTACCCACCATTTCGAAAGGCACAGAAGCCACCGGCCTGTTGCGTACAGCAAAGGCTAATTCTCCTGCCAGAAGGATAATGATGACGAGTGCAAGAATTCGTCGCAAAGTGTGTGAGTTTTTCGACTTGCGAAGATAATTATTTTTTTGATTTTCAGTATCCGAAATAACAAGATTCAGAGTTTCGCGTTTCGCGTTTCGGGTTTGGGGATTTGAAAATTTGGGATTTTAAAATTTCGGGCTACGGAAGTAATTCTAAATTCTTTTGTCTTTGTTCTTGGCTCTTGGTTATTGGTTATTGGTTCTTGGTTCTTTACTCTTTGTTCAAAGTTTCATGTTTAACCACCCCCAATAGTAAATGGTAAATGAATAAATGGTAAATGCTCCGGTTTGCCAAATCCAAATTACTGCATTATCTTTGCGGCCGTTTTCGGTACCAAATGCCGGAACGTGTGCTTGAATACCACGTAAAAAACAAGAAAAAATGAAAAAACAAGTTTCTGTCGCTTTTATGGCTGCAGGCTTACTCTTTACCGTTTGCCTGATTGTAGCCAACATTATTGAACAAAAATTAATCCGCATCGGCCCTATCGAAGCCACTGCCGGATTATTGATCTTCCCTGTATCGTACATAGTAAACGACCTGATAGCCGAAGTTTGGGGCTACCGCAAGGCGCGTCTGATTATCTGGTACGGATTTGCCATGAATTTTCTGGCTGTAGTTATTTTCCGACTGAGTATTTGGGTGCCGGGCTCCGAAAATTTTACGCACGGCGATGCTTTCAACCTTGTGCTGGGCAATACCCTGCGTATTACGCTGGCTAGCTTTGCAGCTTTTCTGGTAGGTTCGTTTCTGAATGCCTATGTTATGAGCAAAATGAAAATACTGCAACGCGGTCGTGGATTTTCCATTCGTGCAGTTGTTTCGACACTTATTGGCGAAGGTGCCGACTCGATAGTATTTTTCACACTGGCTTTTTATGCCATTATTCCAACCAAAGATATGTTGGTATTGGTGGCCACACAAACAGCCATGAAAACTGCTTACGAAATTATTATTTTACCACTTACCAACGTCATTGTAAAAAGAGTGAAAAAAATTGAAGGAGTCGATGTGTACGACAATGACATTTCGTACAATCCTCTTAAAATAAAAGACCTCTAAACACACACATTTCATATTCAACGCACATTAAAAAGCCGGATGATCAGTCTCTGATTGTCCGGCTTTTTTTATCCGAAAAGTATCACTTAACAAACAGGAAAAATACTAAATTCGACATTTATAAAAACATGTTGTAAAGCAGGAAATCATAATAATATATCCTAATTTAACCGTATTAGCCCCAATAACGTCATTTTAACGTCGGAAAAGTATCATTTAACCCAGATTACGCATTAGATAATTTGAACGGAAAATCAAATACACTTGAATAGTTCCATAGTCCCGAGAACCATGCTCGTCTTTTTTTATTCAAAGCTATTTTGAGAACGAGTTTATCGTTGACTTTTTCAAAATAGGCTCCAATAGCAAATGTTCTGTATCTAAGTGTTGATAATGTTTTTTGCGTTTTTTCTTGAAGTACAAACATTCTGAACAATGCCATTAGATTGTAGGCTATCATTGCAAAAGTCAATGCAGCCTCGGTGGCAAAAAGTCTTTTAGATTGAAGCTGTCGAAGCCAAAATCATATTTTAATTCCTTGATTCTATTCTCGGCATCGCCCCTTCCTCTGTAAAGTCTCCAAATCTCTGCCGCTGGAAGTTTCATGTTTGTCACATAGGCTGAATAACGATAGTTTCGGCAAACTTCCTCCTGCTCAAAAAGCCTTAGTTGCTTGCCTGGTGCCTTAGGTCTGTCTTTTATCTTTTGCCTAACGATAACGATTCTACGTGGTTTATCCCAAGAATCACTTTGGTACATTTGTTCACAAATTTCAATTCCCGTATCCAATACAATCCAATTATTGCTTTGCTGTATTACGCGCTGAATAGGATGAGTAAACTTCACGGCGACAATATAATCCATCACTTTCTGTTCCAAATAATCCAATATGTTGGTCTGGAAAAAGCCACTGTCCAAGCGGATTAATCCTATGGTTTTGTTCTTCAACTTTGATAATGTATCCTCCAGAAAAGCAAGAAAGTTGTTTGCCGATGAGCAATCTCCGCTTCGTAGCCACATGTTGGCCACCAATTTTACGTCAGCTATAAATGCAATAAGTGGATGATGGCTAGCCCTCCCTTTTTTGCTTGGATTATAGCCTTTCTTTGCACCTTCTTGCTCACCATAACGGGTCATTACGGAGGAATCAATATCTAAGACGAAATTATCAAACTTGACATTATCGAAAATCCATGAATAAAAATAATCGCTTACCTTTTGATTGGTACTTTGGGTGAACTTTGAGAAAAAACGTTTGTAAGTGTCTTGACCCGGGGTATTATTCCAATCAAAGATCTTTCCCAATGCCGCATCGTGACGAGTGACTTCGGTATGTAAAAATCGGTTGGCACCACACCAAATACTGGTAATAAAACCTTCGATTATCGTAGAAGTCTTATAACCTCGGTTTGAACCCGAAACTGGTAAATCCGGATTCTTCTCTATCAGATCCCTGAAGCCAATTTTTTGCAACATTTGCTTCAAAAAAACCATTCCGCCCCAAGGCGTAATCTCTTTGCTGGTGTAGGATATGTCAAATTCCATAGGCTTGTATTGTCTATTGCTACGCATTAGGATTTAGCGCATAAAAATAATGATTTTTTTCTATTGCGGAATCTGGGTTTAACAATCAGATCTGTTCCGGCGTTTGTCATTTGTATTAAAACAATCATAAAAATGCACAAACCCGCTATATTTTTCGACCGCGACGGAACGCTGATTGACGATAAAGGTTATCTCACGCAAATTTCTCAGGTTGAATTTTATCCCGAAACTTTCGTGGCGCTTGAACTTCTGAAAGACAAATTCGATTTCTTTATCATCACCAATCAATCGGGCATTGGGAAAGGTATTTGCACGCCCGAAGAAGTTGAAGCTGTAAATCAGTTTGTAGTTGATGAGTTAGCCATGAAAGGTTTTATTATCAGGGAATTATATTCGTGCCCGCACAAAACCGAAGACAATTGCCAATGCAAAAAACCTTCACCCTGGTTTATCGAACAAGCCATTGCAAAATATAATATCGACACGCAAAACTCATGGATTATTGGCGACCATGCTTCTGACCTCGACTGTGGCAAAAATGCGGGAATTCGTTCGGTATATGTTCTTACAGGCCACGGCGAAAAGCATTTGCCCGAAATTGATCCGACATATCCTGTGTGCAAAAATATTCTGGAAGCCGCCAGGTTTATATTAACAGAAATGCACATTAGCAACGCGCATTCATAAATTAAATTAACCGGAAAACAAAAACTCAGATTATTGTTCTGAAAATTCTATATTTGCGCTGTTGTTTCACTCAAATACCCGCAAATATGAAAAACTGCATTTTTCTGCTTCTGCTTTTTGCACTGAACACAGCTTACAGTCAGGAAATCCCCGACGGCCCTGCTTTCGACCGCAACTGGCTGATAAACATGGATAGCACATCTGGTAAAACTGCAAACGGACTTATCCGGAAACCTTCGCTCAGCAACCTGAGCCTGTCGTCGTACGAACTGAATACACTGAGTAACTTCACCCATTCAGTGCCCGAAATAAAAATGCCTTCGCTGCCTCAAACTTTCGACTACACTCGAAACCATTATGGCATTATTCCACTGAACGACAATATGTTTATCAGCACTGCACGTATCAATCAGAACTATATCGGACTGGGTGGCATGTCGTCGGCAGGGGCTAATCTGAATTACTTTATTACCGACAAAATTACTTTTTCGGGTGGAGCTACTTTCTCAAAATTTAATATCTACAACGACTTCCGCAATGAAATTAGCTTCAACGGGAAACTACGGTTCGAACTTTCCGATCGGGTATTTTTCAACGCTTTTGGGAGTTACGCACCACAAGCAGGACTCAACCCGAATATTCTTCGTTCGCTCAATCATTCTATGTTTTCACAATCGAGCTATGGCGGAGCCTTCGAATTCAAAATTACCGACAAATGGGGCATAATGACAGGCGCCGAACGGGAATTCGACGCCTTCAAAGGAAAATGGATTACCAGACCCTTAATTATGCCTGTGTTTTATACAAAATAAGGGATTTCATACATCTGCATATCAATACTTCAACTTAATATCTGAACCATAATGACTGTTCAGCTTTTCCTCTACTTTCGAAAAAACTTCTTCCACCGTGTAGGTCTTCTTTGCTGAAATATCCATTGACGAAGGATATTCAATTTTAGCAATATCCGGATTCTTTTCAATCTCGCGCAAAAGCTTTTTACCTGCCGGGCCCGAAATATCTATTTGAACATTAACTGTATTCATAATAAGAATTTTATGCTACAAATATAATACATAAAATAAAAAATGAATCTCAGGATCGAAATATCCTCTTACGACATTCTCCCTTTATAATCCTCATAACCAAATTCGCGAATCAGTTTAAATTCGTTGTCTTTGGTCCAGATACCAATGGAAGGATGCGAAACGCCATTGAACATAGTGGTTTTTACCATTGTGTAATGAATCATATCTTCGAACACAATACGGTCGCCGGGTTTCAGCTCTTCATCGAACGACCACGAACCGTAAAAATCGCCCGATAAACAACTGTTTCCACCCATGCGGTAAGTGGGTTTTCCGGTTACCACATCGGTAGCTCCCACAATTGCCGGTTTGTATGGCATTTCCAGACAATCGGGCATGTGACACGAAAACGATACATCGAGCATGGCGGTTTTAATGCCTTTGTTTTCCACTACATCCACAACCGACGACACCAAAACTCCGGTACGCCATGCAAAAGCGCTTCCGGGTTCCAGAATAAGCTGCAAATGCGGATATTTAGCTTTGAAATTCTGTAACAAAGTAATCAGATGCTCCACATCGTAACCTTCTTTCGTCATCAAATGTCCGCCACCCATATTGAGCCATTTTATCTGTCCGAATAAGTGTCCGAACTTTTGCTCCACAACAGCCAGCGTTTTCTCCAGATCGTAAGAATTTGATTCGCAAAGCGTATGAAAGTGTAGCCCTTCCACACCAGCAGGCAAAGTGTCGCCAAGCAATTCGGCTACCACACCCAGTCGCGAACCGGGCGCACAGGGATTGTAAAGGTCAGTCTCCACATCCGAAAACTCAGGATTGATGCGCAAACCGCACGACACATTGTAAAACTGTGTTTGCGGATACAGGCGCTCAAACTGTGTGAGCGAGTTGAAGGTAATATGGCTGCTGCATTTCACTATTTCAGGAAATTCGCGGTCGGTATAAGCCGGTCCGTAAGTATGTGCGGGACTGCCCATTTCCTCGAAAGCCAAACGCGCTTCGGCCAACGAACTGGCGGTGGAATACGGAATATACTCACGCACAATGGGAAAAATACTCCACATGGCAAAAGCTTTAAACGCCAGAATTATTTCAACTCCGGCTCTGTCCTTTACCGATTTAATAAGTTCCAGATTGCGGCGAAAAGCCACTTCGTCGAGCACATAACATGGCGACGGTATTTTTGAATAATCCATCATTGTTTGGTTTGTTGATCGCCCAATCCTTATAAGAAACAAGCGATATTATTTTTACAAATATATTTTATCTACAAAAGGGAACAAAAGAACACAAAAGGAAAAATACTGGAAATCAGCTTATGTATCTCTTATGGTTTGAAATTCTCTGATACAAAAGTAATTAAAAAATCTTTTAAAACTCCCCCTTTAGTGAGCCAGGGGTTGAATCTCTCCCGCTCCTCTTACTTCTGCCGATACTTCATTGGTCCAACCTGCACGTTGAAAAACTGCTGTTAGCACTTTTATAAAACGTATTTCAGGCAGTGAAACCGCATTTCCGAGCGAATCCACAGCATTCGAAATATCCAGTCGGTTCGATCCTTTTACATTGTCGAAATCTGTTCCGTAGATATTCTCAGCATATCCCCACTGAAAGCGGTCACGCGGAACAGTCCAGAATTGTGCCTGCGAAGTGGATTGATTGATATAAGCATCCGGCAACCGCGAAGCGTTGAAAGTAATACTGTCGGTTGTAATCGATGCCCACCACCATTTGGCCGAATTTCCTGCGCCATACGCCGAAAGAAGTTCTCCCGTTTCGCCGAGACTATCACGCCAGCGCACATTTGCACTGTCGGCTTCGGGTTTGTAGTAACGCACCCAATAATTACGTAAAGTGCTGTCATTCTGACTTCCCTTCAGTTCGTACCATGTTTCATTGGGAAAACCATCGCCGTTTTCGTCCTGCATCACATAAACAATTGCAGGCTCGGGTGACGATCCGCGTAAAGCAAAAACTTCAAAATCGGCTCCTTCACCGTTTATCACATTGCGTTCGAAAGCGCCCGTAATATACCCTCCAAAACCACCCAGATACACCCATTTGCTGTGCAGCGAAGGATTTCCCTTAAAGTAAACCGTATCTGCGGGCAAAGCAAGCGATGCGTGCTGCCCCGGAGCATACACATATTCAAAAATTCGGGTAATATAATTTCCTTCCTCTTTGTTATCAGGTATTTCTTCCTTCGGAATACAATTCTGAAATATCAAAACGATAAATAAAAGCGCAGTAAAATATTTGAGTTTCATTAAATTCTGATTTTGTGCAAAGTTAGGGCATTTTGTTCTAAATACACATTGTGCCAAAAGCAAAACAGACAATATTTTGCTGAAAAAACAGTATAAAAACTTAAAAAACAATTCTGCATACTATCATATTTCAATAGAATTAAATATTTGAAAATGTTCATTTTAAACAATCAGAACAGATGTTTATTGTATTTAAAACTTTCAATATAAAAGCCATCAATTAAACTAAAACGAAATCCGATTGTTTATAATGGTACGAATCAAAACTTTATTTATAATGAATACAAATAAGATTATCCCAAAAGATATTGAAGAACTTGAGAATGAGGAGTGGTTTTACTCACTCGACTATGTTTTACAGCAATGGGGACCCGACCGTGTGGTAGAATTGCTGCGTCAGTTGGAGATACGCGCACACAAGGCGGGCGTAAAACTTCCCTTTACTGCCAACACACCCTACATCAACACCATAGCCCGCAGCGAACAACCTCCCTACCCCGGAAACAGGGAAATTGAACGCCATATAAAAAGCATTATACGCTGGAACGCTATGGCCATGGTGGTGAAAGCCAACAAAATTGAAAACGGTATTGGAGGTCATATTTCTACTTATGCATCAGTGGCCACTCTTTTCGAGGTCGCTTTCAATCACTTCTTTAAAGGAAAAGATAATCCCGTGGGAGGCGATCAGATTTTCTTTCAGGGACATGCGGCTCCGGGTGTTTATGCCCGTGCTTTCCTCGAAGGACGTCTTACAACCGAACAACTCAATAACTTCCGTCGCGAACTGAAACCTCAGGGCGGACTTTCTTCCTATCCTCACCCATGGCTTATGCCAAACTTCTGGGAATTCCCGACTGTATCAATGGGTCTTGGTCCGATTATGGCCATCTATCAGGCACGTTTCAACCGCTATATGGAGGATCGCGGACTGAAAACCACCAATGGTCAGAAAGTATGGGCGTTTCTGGGCGATGGCGAAACCGATGAACCGGAAGCGCTCGGAGCAATTACACTAGCTGCCCGTGAGAAACTGGATAATCTGATTTTTGTGATTAACTGTAACCTGCAACGTCTCGACGGACCTGTGCGTGGTAACGGAAAAATTGTGCAGGAACTCGAAGCTGTATTCCGTGGTGCTGGCTGGAATGTAATTAAAGTACTCTGGGGTGGCGACTGGGATCCTATTCTGGAAAAAGACAGCAAAGGAAAACTGGTAAAACGTATGGGCGAAATTGTGGATGGGGAATCGCAAAAATTCTCTATTGCCGATGGCGAATACGTGCGTCAGCAATTCTTCGGAACCGATCCCGAACTGCTCGATATGGTGAGTCACCTTACAGGCGATCAGATTCGCAAAATGCGTCGTGGTGGTCACGATCCTGAGAAGGTTTTCGCAGCCTACAATGCGGCTGTAAATCACAAAGGACAGCCAACTGTGATTCTGGCAAACACGATTAAAGGTTACGGACTTGGCGAAAGCGGTGAAGGTAAAAACATTACACACTCGCAGAAAAAACTCAACGAGGACGAACTGAAAGAATTCCGCACACGTTTCGGCATTCCACTTTCGGACGACGAAGTGGTAAAAGCACCTTTCTACAAACTGCCCGAAGATTCGGTAGAAATGCAATACCTGAAAAAACGCCGTGAAGAACTGGGAGGTCCCGTGCCTGAACGCCGTGTGGATGTACGCCCGATTAAAACACCACCCGAAGAGGTATTCGAAGAGTTTTACGCAGGCTCGGATGGTCGCGAACTTTCCACGACTATGGCTTTTGTGCGTATTCTCACCAAATTATTAAAAGACAAAGAAATTGGCAAGCTGATTGTACCTATTGTACCCGACGAAGCCCGTACTTTCGGTATGGAATCGCTCTTCCGTCAGAATGGTATATACTCTCACGTAGGACAGCTTTACGAACCTGTGGATAAAGAATTATTGCTTTACTACAAAGAAGCCAAAAACGGACAAATTCTCGAGGAGGGAATTACCGAGGCCGGCGCCATGTCGTCGTTTATCACTGCAGGTACCGCTTATTCCACACATGGAATGAATATGATGCCTTTCTTTGTGTATTACTCCATGTTCGGACTTCAGCGCATTGGCGACCTTGTGTGGGCTGCTGCCGATATGGCTGCCAAAGGATTCCTTGTAGGAGGTACTGCAGGACGAACCACACTCGCAGGTGAAGGACTTCAGCATCAGGATGGAAACAGTCACCTACTGGCTTATCCTGTTCCTAATCTGGTGACTTACGATCCCGCTTTTGCTTACGAACTGGCCGTGATTATCCGCGATGGTATTCGTCGTATGTACGAAGAGCAGGAAAAAGTGTTCTACTACATCACTATTATGAACGAAAACTATCCGATGCCTCCAATGCCGGGCGATGTAAAAGAAGGTATTCTGAAAGGAATGTACCTTTATCAACAGGGAAAAGCATCGAAAAAAGAGCTTACAGCCAATCTGTTGGGTAGCGGAACCATTATGAACGAAACACTTAAAGCTGCTGAAATTCTTCAGGAAAAATATGGTGTTTCGGCAAATGTGTACAGCGTAACAAGCTATAAGGAACTTCACCGCGATGCACTTGAAGTGGAACGTCATAACCTGTTGCACCCCGAAAAGGAAAAAACAGCTTATGTATCGACACTTATTCAGAACGATGGCGTGATTGTGGCTGCTTCGGATTATGTAAAAACATTGCCTGATTCCATTGCAAAATGGTTGCCTAAAAAGCTTTACTCACTCGGAACAGATGGTTTCGGACGCAGCGAAGGCCGAAACGAGTTGCGCGATTTCTTTGAAGTGGATGCCAAACACATTGCATTTACCACACTTTATGCCCTTTATAAAGAAGGTAAATTCAAACTGGCCGAACTGAAAAAAGCCATGAACGATCTGGGAATTGATCCTGAAAAACTGAATCCAATGGTTTCATAGTTAGTATTTACCATTTAATCATTTACTATTTACCATTTATAAGATTAGATAATGAGAAATTTTGTAATACCCGAATTAGGGGAAAATATAAACAGCGCCACAGTGGTCAAAGTGCTTGTGAAGGCAGGCGATGTGGTGGAAGCCGATCAGCCGCTGCTGGAACTTGAAACAGACAAAGCGACCATAGAAGTGCCTGCTGATGCTGCCGGGACCGTTGCCGAAATAAAGGTAAACGAGGGCGAACAGGTAAGCATCGGACAGCTTGTATTGGTGTTTGCCGGCGAAAGCGCTGCAACGCCCGAGCCTGCAAAAGAAGAAGCACCTGCACCTGCTCAGCCTCTGGCTACGCCTCAGTCTGCACCTGCGCCACAAGCTGCTCCCGTAGCAACTGCCGGCACCGGAACGCTTGAGTTTACGTTGCCCGAACTGGGTGAAAACATTCGCACAGCTACCATTGTAAAAGTGCTTATTGCCGTAGGCGATACAGTAGAAAACGACCAGGCTGTGCTCGAAGTGGAAACCGACAAAGCAACCATCGAAGTGCCTTCGTCCATTGCCGGTAAAGTAACTGAAGTGTTGGTGGCCGAAGGTAATGCAACGCCTATCGGAGCGGTAATTTTCCGCGTTTCGGGAAATGTGACTGCACCTGCAGCAGCTCCTGATGCACAATCCGTAGCTGTGCAAACGGTTGCTCCTGTGGTGGTCGAAGCTAAAACCGAATTTGTACCGGAAGCAACCAAACCAGCCGAGGCACCTAAAGTGATAGCTGTGGAAAATCAGCCACCTATTCTGCAAAATGCAGCACCAGCAGCGCCATCGGTTCGCCGCCTGGCACGCGAAATTGGCGTGGATGTAAATCAGGTAAAAGGCAGTGGCCCCGGCGGACGAATTTTGCTCGACGATGTGAAAGCTTACAGCAAATTGCTGCATCAGCAGCGAAACGAAGTACAACACATTCGTGCCGAACAACATCAGCAGCCTCTGCCCGACTTTACGAAGTTTGGCGAGGTGGAACGTCAGGCTATGTCGAATATCCGCTTCAAAACTGCCGAACATCTGAGCCATGCATGGCACACCATTCCGCATGTCACACAGTTCGACAAGGCCGATATTACCGCGCTTGAGGAATTCCGTAAGAGCTACTCCAAAACTGCTGAGAAAGAAGGTGTAAAACTTACTGTGACAGCCATTCTGGTGAAAATTATTGCTTCGGCGCTGAAAAAGTTCCCGCAGTTCAATTCGAGCGTGGACATGATGACGAAGGAAATTATTTACAAGCACTATTTCAATATAGGCATTGCGGTAGATACCGACTTTGGACTGATTGTGCCGGTAATTAAAAATGCCGACCAACTGAATGTGATCGAAATATCGAAGGAAATGAATGCGCTGGCCGAAAAAGCCCGCAACAAAAAAACTTCGATTGCCGATATGCAGGGCGGTTGCTTTACCATTACAAACCTTGGCGGAATTGGCGGAACAGCCTTTACTCCTATTGTAAATGCACCCGAAGTAGCCATTCTGGGCGTTTCGCGCGGAAGTATCGAACCTGTGTATATCAACGGTAAATTCGAACCCCGCATGATGCTTCCGCTCTCGCTTTCGTACGACCACAGAGTGATCGACGGTGCCGACGGAATCCGCTTCCTGCGCTGGATAATCGATGCCATAGAGAATCCAATGAAGTTTGTGGTGGAAGGTAAATAAATTCATTTACAATTTATTCTTTTATAATTCAACTTTCGCAAGCTTCATTTAACCCGCTTGCGGTAGGTTTTTGAAATTTAAGTATTTTGTAAGTTTTTCATTTTCAGAGAACAATTTTTC
>SAAO01000012.1 GCA_009929375.1 Bacteroidia bacterium | reverse complement strand
TTTTCCATCAGGGCAAGGGGGAGTTAGTCCTCCTGGCTCTGAAAAAAACAAACTTTCCTATTTTGTCTGCAAAGTTGCATTTACTAATTGAATTTTCAATGGTAAATAAATTGAAATTATCAACTATCAATTATCAACTGTCAACTGTCAACTATCAACTGTCAATTCTCAAAGTCTGAATTCCTTCAAATCGGTACTGATAGAGAACTGATAAGCCCAGTTGCCCACCTGAAACTGACTCATACCAAAACCAACCATAAATTTACTGAGTTTTATTCCACCTCCGAACGAGAATCCGGACATGCTCTTGAATCCATTCATCGACAATTCATTGTGACGACGGTGATTGTACGATCCAGCCAGGTAAAAGTTTTTGCCGGGCAGAAACTCAACACCAAAGACTGTATGACGGAAAGCCATATCCACAAAGCTGATCTTTTCATCCTCCTCCACACCGGTAAGCGAATTTACAGGTTGATTTTCGGACGTATAACTTAAATTCCAGCGTTGCAGATTGTGCAGCGTCATCGAAAAGCGGAATGGTGCATGTTCGAGCTTCTTGGTTGCTCCCAGTTGTATATTGAATGGCAGTGGTTCAAAATGCTGCCCATCCTCGTCGCTGTAGTAACCTTTAATCTGTGTACCTGCATTGCGCAGTACCAATCCGGCTCCGAAAAGCTTTTTGGGGTCGTAATAGCTCACACCGGCATCCACAGCCACCCCGACACTGGTATATACTTCATAAACCGAAAATACAGGCTTCAGAGTTGCTCCGACAGTAAATTTTTCGTTCAAAGGTCTTGCATACACAATGTTCAAAGCCATGTCCTGCGCTGTAAATTCCCCTTCGGGAACGTTCAGTTCCGAATGTCGCAGGAAATCGCCGAAATCCACATATTGCACTCCCACTCCGAAATAATTCTTACCTTTTGAAAAACCATACATAACAGATCCGAATCTGATATCCGACAGGTAATTAGCCACATTCAGACTTATCATCTCACCTGTGGAGCCGGTAAGCAAAGCAGGATTCTGAAATGCAAAATTAAGATCATTATCCCTTACAGAGATATTGAATCCACCCAAAGCTGCCTGACGTGCTGAAACAGGTAAATCAAGGAACTGATAAACCCCGTAACCGGCCTGCGGAAATACATTTATTACCGAAAGCCAAACCAAAAACGAAATAAGTATTTTCTTAAGCATTAAAACAGGACAATAATTATGATTGATAATACAGCAAAAACCGGTATTATCGGATTGGGTGCCCAAAGATAGTGTGTTTTTACTAACTTTACAACCAAACCGTTTGTTTCAAAAACCACAAATAAAACGTCAGATTTGCGAAAAATTATATTTTCAGCCAAAAAAAACTAAAGAAATCAACAGTTTACCCACAAAGGGAAATAAAATTAAAAATTTTGCGTTCTGACAAATGAACTTTGAAAAAATAATATTACATTTGCCCGTCAGAAAATATCAAAAAATTATATATAAATTATGGACGTAAAGAAATCACCAAAAGCCACTCTGGAAGACAAAAGATTCTTGTATATTTTGATGGGTCTTGTCATTGGTTTGTCACTGATTTACATTGCTTTCGAATGGACAGATAAGGAAGTAACCGTATACGAAGTGATTGACCCGGACATGTTGGCGGAAGAAGAAATTGAGATTATCCAAACAGCGCAGGAATTACCTCCCCCTCCTCCCCCTCCCGCACCAGAAATCGTAGAAGAGCTGAATATTGTAGAAGATGATGTGGTGACAGAATCAGTTGAAATCAACACTGAAGACGACAAGGACAAAGTCGTAACAATCAGTGCTCCTGTTACCTCAACAGGTCCGATTGTGGAAGAAGAAGACAACGTGGTATTTCAGGTTGTAGAAAAAATGCCTTCGTTCCCCGGTGGTGATGCTGCTTTGTTCAAATTCCTCAACGAAAACGTAAAATACCCTGTAATCGCACAGGAAAACGGTGTTCAGGGACGTGTTATCTGTCAGTTTGTGGTAAACCGTGACGGTTCTATCGTTGATGTGGAAGTTGTACGTAGTGTAGACCCAAGTCTCGACAAAGAAGCTATCCGCGTAATCAAATCGATGCCTAAATGGAGCCCCGGTCAGCAACGTGGTAAACCTGTACGTGTAAAATATACGCTTCCGGTAAACTTCAGATTACAGTAATACGATTTAAACAACCGATTGCCCCAACGGTCAGTCGTAAAAACAGAATAAAAGTAACCGTTTGGATTCGCTCCAAACGGTTTTTTTAATCATTATACTTAGCTACTAAACCTTTTTTACAAGCCCGAAATTATATGAAAACTGAAATATACGAAGAAAAAGCGGTACTGGTAGGACTTATTACCCAAACACAGACCGAAGACAAAGCCCGTGAGTATCTCGATGAACTTGCCTTTCTGGCCGATACTGCCGGAGCAAAACCGGAGAAACTATTTTTTCAGAGAATAGACTATCCCAATCCCAAAACATTTGTCGGTCCCGGAAAGCTACAGGAAATAAAAGCCTATGTCGATGAAAATGAGATTGGCCTTGTCATTTTCGATGACGAACTATCGCCCAAGCAGTTACGCAATATTGAAGCAGAACTGAAAGTACTGATACTGGACAGAACCAATCTGATTCTCGATATTTTTGCAAAAAGAGCGCAAACTGCCAATGCCAAAACACAGGTTGAACTTGCACAGTTACAATACATGCTGCCTCGCCTGACCCGCTTGTGGACACACCTTGAACGTCAGCGCGGAGGTATTGGTATGCGTGGTCCCGGTGAAACACAGATTGAGACCGACCGTCGTATTATCCTCACCAAAATTTCGTTGCTGAAACAAAATCTGAAAGACATTGACAAACAAATGTCCACTCAGCGTAAGAATCGTGGGAAAATGGTTCGTGTGGCTTTGGTGGGTTATACCAATGTGGGCAAATCGACCATGATGAATATGCTCAGCAAGTCGGATGTGTTTGCCGAAAACAAGCTTTTTGCCACCCTCGATACTACAGTGCGCAAGGTGATCATCGACAATCTGCCTTTTTTGCTTTCCGACACCGTAGGATTTATCAGAAAATTGCCCACCAACCTTATTGAATCATTTAAATCGACACTCGATGAAGTACGCGAAGCTGATCTGCTGATTCATGTAGTGGATGTATCGCATCCGAATTTCAACGAGCAACTGGAAGTGGTGAATCAAACCCTGAAGGAAATTGATCCGCGCGTAAAACCAACCATTCTGGTATTTAATAAAATAGATGCCTTTACATATATTCCCAAGGAAGAAGATGACCTTACTCCTTCGACACGTGAAAATATCAGTCTCGACGAACTGAAAAAGACATGGATGTCGAAGCTTCACGACAATTGTATTTTTATCTCAGCAAAAGAAAAGCAAAATGTGGATCAGCTGAGAGAACTTATGTACGAAAAAATCAAGGCTATTCATGTGGAACGCTATCCGTACAACGATTTTCTATTCCAACGCTACGACGAACAGGAACTGACTGAATTATAAAAACTGACTGAAACTGACAAATAGAATAATATGACAAATTACCGTTCACTCACCGAAAAAGAAATTGCTACACTGACAGTCTATGGCTGTTCGGCTGAATCGTGGCAAAATGTGCTTGTGGCTGAGGATTTTTCCCCGGCCTATATTACGAATGTGCATTTCTCGGGTAACGTACATCTGGGAACCTTTTCAAAAATTTTCGATCTGCCCGGCGGCTTAAAGAAACATGCAGGGCTGAACAATTGTATGCTTCACAACTGCATTATCGGGAATGATGTGTACATTGATAAAATCGACAATTACATTGCCAATTACAGCATTGGCGATGGCAGCTATATCGAGAATGTAAATCTGATTCTGGTGGATGGCGTTTCATCATTCGGAAACGGGGTAAAAGTACCTGTAATGAATGAAGGAGGCGGACGTGAAATTCCCATCTTCGATTTTCTATCAGCGCCACTTGCCTATATTCTCACTTTGTATCGTCACCGCCCACAACTGATACAAAACCTTCAGAAACGCATTGATAATTATGCCACAGCACAGCAATCGGCTACAGGAAGTATAGGTGTCAATGTAAAAATTGTAAATTGCGGAAGCATCAAAAATGTCCGGATTGGCGACTGCGCACTGATTGAAGGTGCTTCACTTCTCGAAAATGGTTCGGTGAACAGCAACGCTGAAGCTCCTGTAGTTATTGGTTCAGGTGTAAAATGTAACGATTTCATTCTGAGTTCAGGAGTATCTGTCACCGACTCCACCCTTATTTCGAAATGTTTCATTGGTCAGGGCTGTATTTTGGGAAAGCACTATTCGGCGCTCGACTCATTGTTTTTCTCAAACTGCCAGGGGATGCACGGCGAGGCCACGGCAATTTTTGCTGGTCCTTATACTGTATCGCACCACAAATCGACTTTACTGATTGCCGGAATGTTCTCGTTCCTCAATGCCGGTAGCGGTTCGAACCAGAGCAACCATATGTATAAACTTGGTCCTATACACCAGGGAATATGCGAACGCGGATCAAAAACCACCAGTGATTCATATCTGCTCTGGCCGGCCAAAATCGGTGCATTCACGCTGGTTATGGGTCGTCATTATAAACACTCCGACACTTCCGATCTGCCGTTCTCTTATCTCATTGAAAATGCAACCGAAAGCTATCTCGTACCCGGAGTGAATCTGCGTAGTGTGGGAACCATTCGTGATGCACAAAAATGGCCCAAGCGTGACAACCGTAAGGACAGTCAGAAACTTGATCCTATTAATTTCAATCTGTTGAGCCCGTACACTATCCAGAAAATGATTCGCGGCGTGGAAGTTCTCAAAAACCTGCAGAAAATTGCAGGCGAAACAACCGAAGTCTATACTTTCCAGAACTGTCACATCCGGAATTCATCGGTTCGTAAAGGCATCGAATTGTATAACATCGCCATCAATAAGTTTCTGGGCAACTCGCTCATTAGTCGTCTGCGCGAAAAAGAATTCAAAAGCATCGATGAAGTGCGTGCACAACTAAAGCCGCAAACTCAAAAAGGCAGTGGCGAATGGGTTGACCTTTCGGGACTTATAGCCCCAAAAAATGCCACCGAAGAGCTTCTTAACAGCATTGAGCAGAATACGCTGACTCTGGACGAAATTCAGAAAAGCCTCAACAACATTCACAAGGAATATTACAACTACGAATGGACATGGGCAAAAGAAAAGCTGGAGGAACGCTGGGGAAAAAGTATCAACGAGGTGACTTACGAAGACATTATTTCGATGGTGGAAACATGGAAAGAGTCAGTTGTAAAACTTGACAAACTGATTTACGATGATGCTAAAAAAGAGTTTAATCTGAACTCCAAAACAGGTTTTGGTGTTGATGGAGATGAAGCCCGCAAAGATCAGGATTTTGAATCAGTTCGCGGTAGTTTCGAAAATAATCCGTTTGTGCTCGAGGTTTTGAACCATATCAAGAAAAAAACCGATCTCGGTAACGAACTGATTGAAAGACTCAAAAAGCCATTGACCATTTAATCACTTTTTAAAAACAATTTATTATGAACAACTTTAATTTTTACAGTCCTACATACTTTGTATTCGGAAAAGAACGTGAAAACGAAACAGGCAAATATGTAAACCGTTTTGGCGGAAAAAAAGTACTGATACACTACGGAAGCGGTTCTGTGGTTCGCAGTGGCCTGCTCGATCGTGTAAAAAAATCACTTCAGGAAGCGTCTATCTCGTTTTGTGAGCTCGGTGGAGTGGTTCCAAACCCACGTAGCGGACTCGTTTACAAAGGCGTGGAGATTTGTAAAAACGAAAAAGTTGACTTTATACTTGCAGTAGGTGGCGGCAGCGTAATCGACTCGGCAAAAGCCATTGCGCTCGGTGCTGTGTACGACGGCGATTTCTGGGATTTCTACACAGGCAAACGTGCGGAAAAAGCTCTTCCGGTAGCTACCATCCTGACTCTTACCGCAGCAGGAAGCGAAGGTTCAACCGGTTCGGTTATTACGCACGAAAACGGTATGCTGAAACGTGCAGCCAACAGCGATTTACTGCGTCCTATTTTTTCCATTCTGAATCCCGAACTCACATGCTCACTTCCGGCATATCAGACAGCCTGTGGAGCCACCGACATGATGGCTCACGTAATGGAACGTTATTTCACCAACACCAAAAATGTGGAAATTACCGATCGTCTGTGCGAGGGAATTTTGCTCACCATTATCAACGAGACTCCAAAAGTATTGGCCGACCCGAACAATTACGATGCACGTGCTAACCTGATGTGGGCAGGAATGGTGGCTCACAACGACATTTGCGGTGTGGGTCGCGAGCAGGACTGGTCGAGTCACAATCTCGAACACGAACTTTCGGGACTTTACGATGTGGCTCACGGAGCCGGACTTGCAGTTATGTTCCCTGCCTGGATGAAATATGTGATGAGCAACGATGTAAACCGCTTTGCACAGTTTGCCGTACGTGTCTGGGGCTGCGAAATGGATTTCCAGAATCCTGAAAACACGGCCCGTAAAGGCATCGAAAAGTACGAACAGTTTATGACTTCGATTGGAATGCCAATTCGTTTTTCTCAACTCGGGGCTAAAGCCGAAGACATTCCCGTGCTTATAAAAACACTGGCATTGGGCAGCAACACAATGGGAAGTTTCGTAAAACTGACCGAAGACGATTGCCGGAAAATATACGAACTGGCAGTATAGTCAGTCGTATTCTTTTACAATGCTAATCAAAAAACATTTTTAATCTCAATGACTTCCGGTATTTTACATATTCAGAAACAAAAGATTCAATTAGAAATCAATCTTCCTGCATCGAAAAGTATCAGCAATCGTGCTCTCATCCTGAATGCTTTGTCATACAGTCCGTACGACATTGAAAACCTGGCGGACTGCGACGATACCAATGTATTGCTTAAAGCACTGGACTCAAACAACACTACTTTTGACATTGGAGCAGCAGGTACTTCCATGCGGTTTCTGACTGCCTTTCTGGCCAAAACAGCAGGCGAATGGATTATTACCGGAAGCGAGCGAATGAAAAACCGCCCTATCAAAATTCTGGTAGATGCGCTTAACTCTCTCGGAGCACGTATCGAATATACTGAAAAGGAAGGTTTTCCGCCATTGAAAATTCAGGGCTGTGCACTTATGGGAGGCGAAATTTCGCTGAACGGCGGAGTGAGCAGTCAGTACATTTCGGCATTGATGATGATTGCTCCTTACATGATCAACGGACTGAAAATCAAAATGGAAGGAAATGTAATTTCTGTCCCTTATATTCGCATGACCATGCAAATGATGGCCGAATACGGAGTAAAAGTGACTTTTGAGAATAATATCATTGATATTCGTCCGCAAAGTTATAGCCCTGTACGCTATAAAGTTGAATCGGACTGGTCGGGTGCTTCTTACTGGTACGAAATACTTTCGCTGGCAGGCGAAGGTGAAATCTTCCTGAAAGGTTTGAGAGCCAACAGTACACAGGGCGATAGTAAAGTGGCAGCACTTTTTCAGCAACTGGGCGTAAACACCAGCTACGAAGCCGAAGGCGTAAGACTTAGCAGTTCCGGTCAATACTGTACAAAATTTGAATATGACTTTGTAAACGAGCCGGATTTGGCTCAGACTTTTGCAGTCACATGTTGTATGCTAGGCATTCCTTTCCATTTTAAAGGCGTTCAGAGCCTTAAAATAAAGGAAACCGATCGTGTGGCCGCATTAATGACTGAACTCGGCAAGCTGGGCTTTAAACTGCATGAACCTGTCGATAGCGAACTGGCCTGGTCGGTCGAAAAATGTGCAGCCGACTCAGACATCAGCATTGCCACTTACGAAGATCATCGCATGGCTATGTCATTTGCACCGGCAGCTCTGAAAACAGCACTCAGCATTGAGCATCCCGAAGTGGTAAGCAAATCATATCCCACTTTCTGGGACGATTTCAAAAAACTGTTGCAGGAATAACAACAACTTACTAAACATAAATTGCGTAAATTTTCACAAACAGTCATACTGCAAAACAATATGATTCGTGAAAATTTGCGCAATTTGCATTCTTATATTTCCTTCAGCGCAGAGAAACTACTCCTCAGCTTTTTCTTTCTGTTTTTCCATTGTGGAAAGCATACCACAGGCAGCAAAAATATCCTCGCCACGCGATTTCCGTATGGTTGTCATAATACCATTAGAAGTGAGATAATCACGGAAGAAAATCATTTTCTGCTCATTCGATGTTTTCAGATCGATACCGGGAATGGCATGAAAACGAATCAGATTCACGCGACAATCCAGGTCTTTCAGCAACTTCACAATTTCCACCGCATGACGCATCGTATCGTTTAGTCCATCGAACATAATATACTCGAAAGACACGCGACGCTGATGACTGAAATCATGTTTTTTAAGTTCTTTCAGTACTTCGTAAAGCGGATAAGGTTTTTCCACAGGCATTAGTTTTAATCGTTCCTCGGGGAAAGGAGAATGCATGCTCAATGCCAAATGGCAATTCGATTGCTCAAGGAAGATTTTCATTTTAGGAATCACGCCAATGGTGGAAACCGTAATGCGTTTCGGGCTCCAGCCATAGCCATATTCGGCAGTCAGAATTTCGAGTGCGCGCAACAGATTTGCCAGGTTATCCATTGGTTCACCCATGCCCATAAACACAAGATTAGTAAGTTTATCAGCCTCATCCACCGACATTATCTGGTTCAGAATTTCGGTAGCTGTCAGATTGGTCGTAAAACCCTGCTTGCCTGTCATACAAAACAGACAGTTCATTTTACAGCCCACCTGCGACGACACACAAAGCGTATGACGGTCGTCCTCGGGAATATAAACAGTTTCAATAAAATTGTTGCTTTCGGTACGGAAGAGATACTTTTTGGTACCATCGACCGATTCGGTTACGGTGGAAGGCAATTCGCGTCCTACAGTGTAGGATTCTTTCAGCAATTCACGGTTTTTAACCGAGATATTGGACATTTCGTCAATACTGACTGCACGTTTACTGTAAAGCCAGTCGGCGATTTGTTTGGCAGTAAAAGCAGGCATTCCCAACTCTGTCACCAGATTGCGAAGCTCATCAATATTTTTGCCTAATAAGGGAGTTTTGTTCATTTTAAAAAAGACAATTATGAAAATAATAATCCACAAAAGTCAACATTAGAATAAGACTTTCAGGAAGATATAATTGTGAGACAAAGGTAAGTAAACTATCTATAAAAACGAAACGGAATGAAATTGTTCATCCCGTTTCGAAATATTTTGTATGTAACGACTAAAATCAGAAGAATCTCAGACGGTTATCTTCAATATCAGCATTGTCGCGGATATCCTGAAGAATCATATAAGGCAGTGAATATGCATAATTCATATTCATTTGCATAATCTGAGCTTTCGCATTGAAAGGATTCTGACTTACCTGTGGATTTACAGGAAGAAGCACATATACACCGGCATTTCCTTTCACAGGAGCCGACAGTTTGTTTGCAGGTAAAACTGATACTTTACCAATCAGAGCAGGCTCGAAACCAGCCACACCAAACTGATTGTTGGCGAAGTTCACTCCGTTAGCCACTTTCACGTCGGTTGACAATGCCTGAGCAAGCGCTTCGATAGAAGGAGCTTTTTTCATTTGCTCAGCAATGTTTTTAATCATGATATCAGCTTTTTTCTCACGAACGAGTTCAGCTTTGATCTGATCTGATACTTTTTCGAGTGAACGGTATCCTTTTGCATTTACTTCGGTTACAGTAGCAATTACAAACTGATTGTTGCAATCGAATACATCCGACACTTCGTCTTTATCGTTTTCGAAAGCCCAGCGAATCACCTGACGTGACTGAGGAATATCGGCAATACGTTCTGTAGATTCGAACAGTTCAGAAGCCGTACGAACAGGCAGACCTTTTTCGTTGGCACGTGAAGCAAATTCAGAACTTTTGAGTTCGGCTGCAAACTGTTTTGCATCGTTATAGATACGACCATAAGAGCGGCTGCTTGGAACTAATTTACGTTCGAGGATAGCCAGTTTCACTTTTGGACGTGCAGGAGTTTTTTCCATTACCTGCATGATTTGCACGCCCTGAGCATTTTTAATGGTAAATACCTGATTCGGAGCTGAAGCAAACGCTTTATCGGTCATTTCTTTGTCCATTCCCTGCACACCTTCCATAATCCAGCCAATTTCACCACCGTTGGCAGCTGTCTGCTGTACTGCTGAGTATTTTTTTGCAAGATCGGCAAATGAAGCACCACCATTGATAGCAGCTACGATACTATCAGTTTTAGCTTCGTCGGCAGCAGCAAGGTAAATATGGCGAAGTTTAACAGAGTCGGATTTCATAATGCCCGATTCCATAATACGTGCCATGGTGTGTGTATTATTTTCGAACAACGGACCGAACACATCACCGGCTTTTCCCGAAAATGCAAAATCACGAAGATTTACAGGAAGGCTGTTATAAGAATAGTTGCGACCATCGTACATTACATCAGAGTTCGAATTTACCAAACCAACCACGTCGTTGGTAGTTTTGAATTCCTCGCTGATCTTATTCATCCATTCCTGAGCCTCTACAGAGTCTTCTTTAAGCGGACGAATTTCGAAAGCCACATAATTCAATGTACGGTTAGCATCCTGTTTGTAAAGTTCTTTGTTTTTATTGTAGCGATCTTTGATTTCATTTTTCGATACAGAAACAGTAGAATCAGAAATGGCAAAATAAGGCTGTACAACGTAGTTTACATCAGTGGTAATTTTCGAAGCTTCGTAACCGGCTTTGGCTTCAAGGCTGTTAGCTGTCACAGTTTTTGACATCAAAGCGTTGTATTTATCCTGCAAAACAGCCATTTTTACATTGCGTTCCCAGAACAACCAGTAGCTTTTTGCCTGAGCAATCTGCTGACGCATTTCTTCGTTTTCGGGAGCCACGTCGAGGCTATTCAGGAATTGTACAAGCATCGGACGACTAAACTGACCGTTTTCGCCTAAAAATGTACGACGCTGCATAATCAGCGGGTGAATTTTGTCACCAATCAGATAATCTGACAATTCTTCTTTACTTACAGCCAAACCAAGTTTTTCAGCTTCAGCATACAAAAGTTTTTCAGTCACCAGGTTTTCCCAAACCGAAGCACGTAACTGAGCAGTCATTTCTTCGTTGAGATCGGTCTGACCGGTTTCAATTTTGTAAACCTCAATCATTTGATCGATAGCGGCCTGATAATCCTGTATATTCACTTCCTCGCCTACAATTTCAGCTACCGTTTCGCGCGATTTATTGAAATAGGTAGAGCCCTGAGTTAAGAAGTCGCCAATAATAAAGGCGAATAATGCAAATCCCACTATCACTAAGAGCAGGACACCTTTGCTTCTGATTTTTCCTAAAATTGCCATTTTTTTTAAATGAAAGTTTTATTTTTTAGATTATATTTCTGTTTTTGATTTGAGGGCACGAATATACAAAAAAATACGCACATGCAGGCAGCATTTCTTCATTTTCTTAATTACACAAAATCAAGTAATTATAAAACAACAAATTACGCATCTGCCCGGGTGAGCTAAATCTCTGTTTTTTTTACGCTGATTTGCTGACATTTTTCGTTCGGTAGTTCCCACCGACTCAGTGAACTGTCATTTTTTCCTCGTCTATTTTAATATCCCTGATCATCAACTGTATAGATACATTGCCATTGAAATAATTTTCTTCGATGGTGTAGCATATATCGAGCGGATTCAACGCTTTGAGATGATCGTTGTATTCGAACATACGAAATGCAATGCCATTCATCACATTTTCACAACTAGAATCTATGAGTTCAAGCTTTAAATGTTCCTGTTCTTTACCTACCAAACGACTTGTACCGTAATCGAAAACCTTCTTCGACACAAAAACAGGTTTCATATTGCCCGGTCCGAAAGGTCCGAACTGTTTGAGCACACGAAAAAACTTGGGCGTAATATCCTTAAACTGCAACACTGCATCGATATCAATTTGAGGATAAGTCTGTTCCTCGAGGATATTCTCAGCCACAAAACGTTCGAAACGCTCGGTGAACAACGGGATATTTTCTTCCTTCATCGACAGTCCGGCAGCATACATATGTCCCCCGAAATTTTCAAGCAAATCGCGACAGGAGTCAATTGCCTTGTAAATATCGAATCCGGGTACCGAACGGGCTGAACCTGAAGCCAATCCGTTTGAATTTGTGAGTACAATCGAAGGTTTGTAATACTCTTCGGACAGTCGAGAGGCCACAATTCCGATCACACCTTTGTGCCAGTCGGGCTTGTGTACCACTATCGAACGACGCGAAGCATATCGTTTATCAGAAGCAATCAGATTGATAGCCTCATCGGTAATATTTTTGTCCAGATCCTTACGGTCGTTGTTATACTCATTAATAGTTCCGCTCTTTTGACGGGCAAAAGCCGGATTGCTCGACACGAGCAGCTCCACAGCCTCCGAAGCCAGTTTCATACGGCCTGAAGCATTGATACGCGGACCAATTTTAAATACAATATCACTAATCGTAATCTCCTTGTCGCCAAGTCCGCACACATCGAGAATACTTTTAAGCCCCACGCTCGGGTGGCTGTTGATTTGTTTGAGTCCGTAAAAAGCAAGAATTCGGTTTTCGCCTGTTATAGGCACAATATCGGAGGCAATACTCAACGCCATCAAATCAAGTAAGGGAGTCAGATTTCCAAGATCGATATTGTTGATTTGCGAAAAGGCCTGCATGAATTTGAACCCAACTCCACATCCCGAAAGATGTTTGTACGGATAGTTGCAATCTTCGCGTTTCGGATCGAGTACAGCCACTGCGGGTGGAAGCACTTCGTCGGGCGTGTGGTGATCACAAATGATAAAATCGACACCCAGCGAACTGGCGTATTTCACCTTTTCGACTGCTTTGATACCGCAGTCGAGCGCAATCACAAGTTTAAAATCGTTATTGGCAGCATAGTCGATTCCCTGAATGGAAATACCGTAACCTTCGTTGTAACGGTCAGGAATATAGAAGCCCACATTGCTGTAAAACTGTTTGAGAAATTTGTAGACCAGCGACACCGAAGTGGTTCCATCCACATCGTAATCGCCATAAATCAATATTTTCTCATTGCGGTGCATGGCAGCTGAAAGTCTTTCTACAGCTTTATCCATGTCGGCCATCAGAAACGGATCATGCAAATCAGACAAGTCGGGACGAAAGAATTTTCGTGCATCCTCATAAGTAAAAATATCGCGCTGTACGAGCAACTGAGCCAGTACGGGGCTGATACTTAATTCTTCGGCTAATTTGTTTTGTATTTCAATCTCATTTTCTGAAAGTTGTCGGTAAACCCATCTATTTATCATTATGTATTATTTTTTTCCCGCCATAAAAACAAAATGTTTCCTCCTCTGCACTTCAAATCACGTTTACATTCTGTTTTTCAAAATAAATCAACCACACATTGCTTCAACATCCACACTGCCACTAACCGTTTTCAACATCAATATTTCACTCAAAACTGCACAACGGCCGGCTTTCAACATTTTTGTCAGGATATCTGTTCCTGATTTTTTCGAACCCGTAAAAGTAAAAAAACTTTTTAATTCAGACAAATACTTTTTGCGGACCTTGCACCGGTTTTTAGTTCTGAAATACCCTATTTACCGACAACACACATTCAAACAAAGACTATGAGTGTTTGATTTTTTTTTGAAATACGGGCGTTACTGACTATCTTTGCATACACTGAAAAAATATTGAAAAAGTAAAAATCAAAAAACGTTGACTGAACTAAAATAAAAAAGGATTAGCTCCGTTATAAATAAGTTATATCATATCCTGCTGAAAATGAAACCTGAAGAATCAAGATATCAAAAAGAAGATATGGCAGAAGCCATTGCAGAACTTCGTGCAGGAAAAATTATCAGTTTCAGCGACGAATGTGGCAAATGGCTGGCCTGCGATGCCTGCAACGAAACAACCGTAGCTCAATTATCCTCAGGACTGAATGCACATGTACTGATTGACCATCCGGGAAAACTCAGCACTTATGTGAACGAATTGCCCGATACCGCCTGGGATTTAATGGAAATGAGCGAAAAACCTCTGATTATTTATCTGTCCGACATACGAAATCTGGCGAACGCCATTAGTGGAAAACAATCGGAAACAGGCTTCAGAATGGCAACTGACAAATTTGCCATCGACCTCTGTACCCGATACCGGAAACCACTTTTTGTTTGCGCCTTCACCGAACCAGCCGCCGAAGTATATCATACCCAATACAGTTGTGCAAAAAAGGCTAAACTGAGTAAAATACGCATCGACAGCCGAAACCGTTTCAGTATTATCGAACAATAAGGATAAATGAACAAAAAGAAACTACTTATAAGATATCTGACATACGACATGCTTACAGCCATGGTGGTATGGATGTTGTTTATGGTTTTCAGAAAAACAGTAAACGACGCGCAGGTATTTGGCAGTGTAAACATTTTTGTTCCGAATTTCAATTACTTCAGCAGTCTGATTATCTATCCGTTCACCTGCCTGTTCGTACATTATCTTTCAGGTTTTTATCTTCAGCCGGAAAAAAAGACACAGGTCAAAATCATTTTCAGCTCCCTTATCACCTCAGCCATCATCTCCATTTCGATATTTTTTGCCCTGATGCTCGACGACATTGTGGTTTCATACGAATATTACTACTATTCGTTGCTTGTACTTTTCGGACTGCAATTTCTGCTTACTTACCTGGCACGTACTTTTGTGTGGACAGAAACAAGAAATAACTACCGCACAAAACGCTGGAAAATAAATACCATCATTATTGGCACAGGTCAGAAGGCAGCCAAAATGGCTGAGGAAGTAGAGAAAAATTCGAAGAAAAATCATGTGGTAGGCTTTGTAGCTGTCGACAACATTATAGCTGTCGACAAGGAAAAGATTCTTGGCCATCTGCCTCAACTTGAAAATATTATTCAGGCAAATGAAGTTGAAGAAGCCATTATTTCGCTCGACAATGCCGACGAGCAAAAGCTATTCAATTACATCAACGCCCTTTATCGTTATAACATTGACATTCGCTTTACCCCGCGTGTGTACGAAATACTTACCGGTAGCGCACGCATAGGCTCAATGGGCATCAATCCGCTTGTAAACATTACGCAGCTCAACATGTCCGACTGGGAAATAAGTGTGAAACGTTTTATTGACATTGTCATTTCTGTTGTGGCACTGATACTGATGATTCCAATGTTCATTTATTTTGCCATAGCCATCAAGCGCGACTCAAAGGGTCCGGTTTTCTACAAACAGGAACGCATAGGCCGGCATGGCAAACCTTTCGACATTCTCAAATTCCGCACAATGTATCAAGGCGCCGAAAACGGTGTACCAAAACTCAGCAGTGCCGACGACGAACGTATTACAAAGATTGGCCGTATATTGCGCAAATATCGCATCGACGAGCTGCCGCAATTCTGGAATGTTCTGAAAGGTGAAATGAGCCTGGTGGGCCCCCGCCCCGAACGTAAATATTATATCAATCAGATTATTGAGGAAGCACCCTATTATTGTCTGCTTTACAAAATCCGACCGGGACTTACCTCATGGGGACCAATTAAAATCGGCTATTCGGACACCATCGAAAAAATGGTCGAACGACTCAACTACGACATTATTTATATGGAAAACATGTCGCTTCTGAACGACATCAAAATACTGATACTGACACTTGAAATTATTATAAAAGGGAAAGGAGTTTAAAGGAATTGACAGTTGATAGTTGATAGTTGATAGTTGAGAATTAAAAATTTACAATTTATTCATTTACTATTTACCATTTAATAGAATCGGCTATAAAACCATTTAACTGATCAACTAATTAACTGATTAACGAATCAACCCAAAACTCCGAAACACAAAACACGAACCAACGGTCATCGACCGAAGGGAGATAAACACGAAACACAGAATAAAAAATAAATGATATCATTAGACGAAATATTCCCTATCGGGCAAATAAATAAACCTCATGGTGTAAACGGTGAATTGTCGTTCACATTCAGCTCTGATGTGTTTGACACTGAAGAAATTCCGTATCTGATTATGGAAATCGAAGGTATTTATGTACCTTTTTTTATTGAAGAATACCGCTTCAGGACAAACAGCACCGGACTCATCAGATTTCAGGATATCAATACTGAAGAAGCAGCCCGCGAACTCAACGGACTGACCATTTATGTACTCAAGAAATACCTCGACAAAGTGGAAAACGAAGAAATTGAGCTTGCCTATTTCGCGGGTTTCACCCTGATTGATGTACATGCAGGCGAAATTGGGGTTATCTCGGAGGTTGACGAAACCACCGAAAACACACTTTTTGTAATTCCTAAAGGCGATGATGAGTTGCTTATCCCTGTGGGTGAAGATTATATCTGCGACATCGACCACGATAAAAAAATTATCACCGTTGACCTTCCCGAAGGACTGCTCGATTTATAACCCTGCAATCACATAATCAACTTATTACCGGTATTTATTGTATTTTTTAAAAGACAATAAATTTAACTCACCTATCAAACAAATATACGGTAAGGACTGTTTATTTTCGGTTGATGCAGAACTTTGAAGTTTTACTAACAGAGTTTGTGCATTCCGATAATTTCATTCAAAAAACAAAAATGACACAGAACGCTAAAAAAGATAATTTTGCCGAAAGAGCTGCAAGCTGGGACAATCCGTCGAAAATTGACATGACCAATAAATTTGTGGAAGCCGTGCTTCACAAAATAAAACCTGAAAAACACTGGCAGGCACTTGAAATCGGAGCAGGAACAGGCCTCGCAGGTTTGCAGTTTTTGCCATTGCTGAACAGTGTAACCTTCGAAGACACTTCGGAAGCCATGCTCGAAGTGCTCAAATCGAAACTGAAAGGTGACGAAAATGCCACAATCGCCAAGGGAGAAGTCACTGATATTGAGAACGGAAACTTCGACTTTGTATTTTCGTGTATGGCATTTCATCATATTCCTGATTTAAACAGCACACTGGCACATCTACATACACTTACCAAACCCGGAGCCATTGTAGCCGTTGGCGATATTCGCAGCGAGGATGGTTCATTTCATCATTTCGAACCCATTCCGCACAAGGGTTTTGACACTGATGAGTTATCGGCTATTTTGGAAAAAAACGGCTTCAAAATTATTTCAGTAACTGATTATAATGTATTGACACGCGAACGCGTTCCGGGCGTTTGGACAGACTATACACAATTTCTATTGATCGCGCGTCGCTCGGAATAGTCATCAGGTTTGTTTTCTTTAACAGGAAACAGCTTTCAGCTTAACCATAATTCACAATCGGATCTTAAACGAATCAAAAATTGATTCGTCTATGTAATCCGTGAGCCGGTGCAAAAGAAAAACCAACAATTCCTGCTCCGAAATAAAAAAGATTGTAAGTCATATTTTAAATTTTCAACTTCAATGAAAAAGATTCTCAGCACATTGCTGCTGGCACTATTTGCAGTTTCGGCTTTTGCCCTGCAAACCATCAGAGGTAAAATTGTGGATGCAACTACACAAGCCCCACTCGACTATGTAAACATTGCACTTGTGAAGCCCAACAGCGAAACACCGGCTGCGGGCGTTGTGTCCGACGAAAAGGGAAATTTCCTCCTGCCTAACGTTCCCAATGGGAAATACACTCTGAAAATCACGTTTGTAGGCTACAATCCTATTGAACTACCTTTGAGTGTTACCAATAAGGAACTGAATATGGGCGTGATAAAACTTCAGGAAAACAGTAAAGCGCTGAAAGAAGTGGAAGTGGTTGCTCAGGGAACTCAAATGCGTTTCGATATCGACAAAAAAGTTTTCTCTGTCGATCAGAATATTGCTGCAGGCGGAGGCTCGGCCAGTGAGGTTTTACAAAACATTCCGTCGGTGGATGTGGATACAGAGGGAAATATTTCACTTCGCAACAGTTCAAGTGTGGAAGTCTGGATCAACGGAAAACCGTCGGGACTGACTGCCGACAACCGCGCTCAAATTCTGCAACAAATGCCTGCCGAAAGCATAGAGTCTATTGAAGTGATGACCAATCCTTCGGCTCGATTTAATCCCGAGGGCACTTCAGGTATTATCAATATTGTATTGAAAAAGAACCGTAAAGCCGGATACTACGGTAGTGTATCGGCAGGAGGAATGTGGGCACAGGGAGCTGCTCCGGGAGGAACACTTGGTGCTAACATTAACTACAGCAGCGGTAAAATTGATGCTTATCTGAATATTGGATATCGTAAAATGAATTTTGTAGGTGGAAGCGATGTGATGCGCGAAAACTATTCGGCAAACGACACGACTATACTGAATCAGGACACTGAAATGAAACGCGGATTCAATGGTATGTTCACACGTGCTGGAATCGATTATCGTTTCAACGACAAAAACACCATAAGCCTTTCGGGCTTTGGTATGTTGGGCGGTGGTTACGGCGAAACAAATATCGGAAACTTACTTACTGACAATCAAAATAATACGCTTCGTAAATTCGACCGTGTAAATATGGACGATGGAGGTCGAAAAAGTTATAACGTATCGCTGGATCACAAATACGACATCGACAAAAAAGGTTCGAATATCATGACAAGTTTGTCGTACTCATCGCATGCCCGCGACGAAAAAAATACTTATGTGCAAAAAGATGCCACAGGAAACACTACCTCAAACATTACACAGCTAATGACGGGAGGTAACAGTCAGTGGTTATTCAAAATTGATTACACACAGAAATTCGGTGAGAACACACGTCTCGAAGCCGGCTGGCAAACCAAGGACGAAGTACGCACAAGTCCTGCTTCTGCCATCGACAACACAACAAACGCTGCCATCAATTCTTATTATAACGAATTTGACTACAGCGAACAGATTCATTCGGCTTACGTTACTTACGGAAGTCGCTTCAATCAGCTGAGTGTACAGGCTGGTTTGCGCGGTGAATATCAGTTGAAAGAATGGGAAAACAAATACTACAATCTGAACGGAGCTCCGGCAACCGGAAAAAGTGATTACAAACCCGCTTTACAACTGTTCCCAAGCGCTTACCTTTCGTATACACTGCCCAAAAACAATGAACTTCAGCTCAACTACACAAGAAGAATCAACCGTCCGCGTGGTCGCGAAATAAATCCTTTCCGCGATTATTCCGACTCCACCAGCATTTCGTTTGGTTACCCCGATTTGTTGCCTGAGCTTACTTCATCGTTCGAATTCAACTATCTGAAATCGTGGGACAATCACAGTGTGTCCGCATCGGCTTATTATCGTTTCACCGACGATGTGATGCAAAATGTACGCTTTGCAAACAATGGAACGCTCGAAAACACATGGATGAACGTATCAAAATCGAACAGCACCGGACTTGAACTGGTAGCCAAAAACCGATTATTCAAAATCGTAAATCTCACCTCGTCGCTCAACTTTTATTACAGCACCATGGACGAAGATTCCATTACAAGCATTTACAATCCGGCTTTGACAGCTGTCATTCCTGCACAGGAAATGTTTAGCTGGAGCGGACGCGTAATGGCGAACATTATGTTGGGTAAAACCACCTCAGCACAGATCACGGGCGATTATTCGTCTCCACGACTTGTGGCACAGGGACGACAGACAGCCAGCTACTCTATCGACCTTGGCGTGCGTCAGACTTTCCTCAACCGTAATCTGAGTCTGAACCTAATGGTTCGCGACCTGCTGAACAGCCGCAGCCGTAATTCAATCACTTACGGAAACGGATTCTACCAGGTAAACAATTCATATTTTCACGGTCGTATGATTGGTCTTACCGCCACTTACAACTTTGGAAACATGAAACCAAAACGTACCGAACGCCGTCAGGAATCGCAGGAAATGAACATGGATAGCATGGAATAATCATTCATCAACCACAATAGAAAATCCCCGTATAAATGAATGAACTCATTTATACGGGGATTTTTGCATCATGTGACATAAGTCCAAAATCCGGCAAAGACCTGACCTAAAAGTCAATCTGAACATTTTCACAAAACTCTTTGTTTTAATTTTCAGTCATTTAAAATAAAATCAGAACAGAATGGAAACAACTAAGATAACCATACAAGCCCGCATTTCAGCCAACCGGCAGAAAGTATGGGATTATTACACTCAGGCTTCTCACATTACAAAATGGAATTTTGCTTCACCCGACTGGCATTGTCCTTCGGCAAGCAACGATATGAAAGTGGGTGGAAAATATATCGCACGAATGGAAGCAAAAGATGGCAGTTTTGGATTTGACTTTGAAGCCACATACAGCGAAATCACAGAGAATGAAAAGTTTGTGTATATAATGCCGGATGGTCGCGAAGTATCAGTCAGCATGACCGACGATCAACAACAAACCAATATTTCGGTGTGCTTCGATGCCGAAACCGAAAACCCTGTGGAGTTACAGCGTGAAGGCTGGCAGGTGATACTCAACAATTTTAAAAGTTACGTGGAAAACAACTAAAACAAGTCAGCTTACAACAGACACCACAAACTGACCAGGAAGGGTACTGAAAAATCCACAATAAATCCATGATAAATGGATACAATGGCATATTCGCGCCCTGAAGTTTGCATAATAATCGGAAAAGTGGTATCCATAGTTGTGGCTCCTCCGGCCGAAATGGGAGCCAGTTTTCCGAAATATCTTACCATAAGCGGAGCCAGCAAAAGAGCCAGAATCTCGCGGGCAATATTAGCCAGCAGCGCCAGTGTTCCGAGTTCAGCTCCCCTGTATTCGGTAATCATTATGCCTGACAACGAATAATATCCAAAACCTGACGACACGGCAAGCACATCGGTCAACGCATGACGACTCAGAAAAGCGGCTACCAAAGCTCCGAACCAGGTTCCCAGCACAGTCATCAACGGCAAAAGAAGCACACGCGATTTTATTTTTCGAAATTGTTTTACCGTATCGGGCTGATGACCAATACTGAAACCCACCATAAACATAAGGGCTTCGAGCACATAAAAACTCAGATCGTCAGAAAACGGAATTTCACTCAGCAACCGGAAAATTCCCAAAAGTAATCCGGCCACAAAAAACGCAAGTATTACCAAGCTACCTTTCAGTCCGTGTAAAGCGTCGGTCAGCGATTTTTTGCTCCAGCCTGACCCATTTCCTGCCTGAGCCTGATTGCGTACAGGTGGCATCAGTAACCGCGCACCTGCAATACTTCCAAGCGTTCCCAAAGCGGCAATGAGTATTGCCTCAAGTCCCAGTGTTCCGAATTTGCGAATCACCTGTTCGTTGAGCCCCACTTCCAGCCCCAATAAAAACAAAAGTGCCCAGATAAGTGTTAGAATAATTCCATTGATAAACCGGATACGTACTTTTCGGAACAGATATCCCGACAAAATACCGGCAAACATAAAAAGCAGAATGACAAACATAAATTCTGTACTGTAATATTTTCTGCAAAGATAAACTTTCAAACGGGACTATTGATTTTTATGCTTACCGACAACAGTATTATTTTGTTTATCAATAAAGCTATTGATACATTCGCTCTTTGAATGTGCAAAAAAATGAGTATTTTTGCAACGCAAAAATCTAAAGGTATTAGTTTAAGAATAAATATACAAAAAACGAAGAATATATGAGCAAAAAAGCATTATTAATGATTCTTGACGGTTGGGGAATGGGTAATCATTCGAAAGCCGATATTATTTACAACACACCCACACCCAACTGGGATGCTCTGTTGGCTACCTATCCAAACTCGCAGCTACAGGCTTCGGGTGAAAACGTTGGTTTGCCCGATGGTCAAATGGGTAACTCCGAAGTAGGTCACCTTAACATTGGTGCCGGTCGCGTGGTTTATCAGGATTTGGTAAAAATCAACATTGCCTGCCGCGACAACAGCATTCTGAACAATCCTGCAATTGTAAAAGCATATTCGTATGCCCGCGATAATAAAAAGAAAATTCATTTTCTGGGACTTGTATCCGACGGTGGCGTTCACAGCTCACTCGATCATCTTTTGAAACTGATTGACATAGCCAAAGACTACAATGCAGAAGCTTATGTACACTGCTTCATGGACGGTCGCGATACCGACCCTAAAAGCGGAAAAGGATTTATCGAACAACTCGATAATTACAGCAAAGGCACTACCACCAAAATAGCTTCGGTGATTGGCCGCTATTACGCAATGGACCGCGACAAACGCTGGGAACGCGTAAAAGAATCGTACGATTTGCTCGTAAATGCCAAAGGAACTCCTGCCACAAACCCTGTGGAAGCTATGCAGGCTTCGTACGATGCAGGTGTGACCGATGAGTTTGTAAAACCAATCGTAATTGTGGACGAAAAAGGCAATCCGACTGCTAAAATTGAAGCAGGTGATGTGGTTATCTTCTTCAACTACCGCAACGACCGTGCAAAAGAACTTACCATTGTACTTACTCAGCAGGATATGCACGAATATGACATGCACACGCTGCCACTCGAATATTTCTGTATGACTCCTTACGATTCTTCATTCGAAGGATTGAACGTTATTTTCGACAAAGACAACGTGCAAAACACAATGGGCGAATATGTATCGGGACTCGGACTGAAACAATTGCGTATTGCTGAAACAGAAAAATTTGCACACGTGACCTTTTTCTTCTCAGGTGGACGCGAAGCTGAATTCCCGGGTGAAGAACGTATCCTGATTCCTTCGCCAAAGGTAGCTACATACGATCTTAAACCCGAAATGAGTGCTCCTGAAATTGCTGAAGCCCTGGTAGCTGAACTCAACAAACAAAAATTTGATTTCATTGCACTGAACTTTGCCAATGGCGATATGGTAGGCCACACAGGCGTTCGCGAAGCTATTGTAAAAGCAGTACAAACTGTGGACAAATGTATGGGCGAAGTAGTGGAAGCCGCACGTGCCAACGACTACGAAGTAATCATTATTGCCGACCATGGAAATGCCGACAATGCTGAAAATGAAGACGGATCGCCAAACACAGCGCACTCACTCAATCCGGTGCCTTTTGTATATGTAACCGAGAATAAAAATGCAAAAGTGGCAAACGGAATTCTGGCCGATGTGGCTCCTTCTATTTGTACAATCCTGGGCATTGATATCCCTGCCGACATGACAGGAAAAAGCCTGATTACAAAGTAATTTTTTTATAGTTTTATAAAAGCAGAAAAGAGAAGTCAGGCATTGTCCGGCTTCTCTTTTTTTTGCTTCAGCACATACACCAAATGCACAATTTATCAACCGAAGCATTAAGCGAAATAAAATATCTGCTCGACGACCGTTATCGCCGTTACAATCATTTCGACTTTATTGAAACCGACCCCATTCAGATTCCTCATACTTTTGGTAAAAAGGAAGATATCGAAATTTCGGGATTTCTCACGGCTACCATCGCCTGGGGACAACGTAGCACCATTATTAAAAATGCACTAAAGCTGATGTCACAAATGGACAATGCGCCACACGATTTTATCACGAACGCCACAGAAGCCGATCTGGAGATATTCTCTGACTTTAAGCACCGTACATTCAATGCTGTCGACTGCAGATTTTTCATTCGCTCACTGCAAAAAATCTATGCACAGCATGGTGGACTTGAGGGTGTTTTCAGCACAGCCTATCGGAATGAGCAAAGTATTGCTGCTGCACTTATATCGTTCAGAAAAGTATTTTTTGAAACAATGCACGAGAACCGCAGCGAAAAACATTTATCTGATGTAAACCGAAACTCTTCGGCTAAACGGCTGAATATGTTCCTGCGCTGGATGGTACGCAGCGACGAATCCGGTGTTGATTTTGGCCTGTGGAAAAACATTCCCGCCTCAGCCCTAATGCTGCCACTCGACGTACACACAGGCGATGTGGCGCGTGCACTCGGATTACTTACCCGCACACAAAACGATTGGAAAGCTGTGGAAGAAATCACAAACGTACTCCGCAGCTTCGACCCCATCGATCCCGTTAAATATGATTTTGCATTGTTCAATTACGGAGTTTATGAATTAGACAGAACATTCAGAGAATAACCTTCGCATTTTAAGAACATCAAGTTATTGCAGAGTTGTCGGTACCTGAAAATCAACAGTGGTCGAAGTTCCTGCCATACCTGTGGCAGTATTCAGCGAAACATATTTCTTATATTCCACTTCCTTGTGTTTCAGGGTTACAATAATTACAGAATTCTGCTGAGCCGGATCGGAAACAGATACAACACCTCCGGTTTTCATCATAAGCGCACAGGGTTTGTTTACCGAAATCTGCGTTTCGTTGTACACAATACTGCCCGCCTGATGGAAGATAACCTGCAGTATGTTCAGTCCTTTGTGAGCCACAGCCTGTTTCTGAACAGAGTTTTCAAGAATTTCAACATCAGACACGTTGTAAGCCTGCGCTTTTTCTTTTGTATCGACACCCGGAACAACCACATAGCTGTAAGATGCATTTGCAGGATTCACAGCATGATCGAACCAAAGTGTAAACACGTAACCCGATTCCACTGTGGACGAACCATCCTGATTAATATCTTTCCAACTTCCACTTTGCGACTTCATGCTAAACTTCAAATCAGCGGGCTGTGGAAAGAAATAAGCTGTTTTTCCATTGCGGAGATATTTCAGATTTGTTTTGGCATAGGTGGAAGAACTTACGCTGCTCATTTTCTCTGTATCCGAATTTTCCTCCAGATAATATGAAGGTGCTTCCATTTTGGTCTGATTTACAGTGGTGCGCACATTGTTTCCGCTGTTATCCGAAATGCCGGCACCCAGACAAACAATTTCCCTGTCGAAAAAGAACCAGCTTTTTTTGGCACGGGTAGCCTTGTGCGAAAAGTCGAGTACAGATGCTCCATGCATTCCATCAGACACACCGCCTACGAATTGAGTGCTGCCATAATTTGTGCCCCAGGTCGTTCGTGCAGGATAAGTAGTATAATAGGGAAAAGTAGTGCCGGGAATCATATTCCAGTCCCAGATTGGCATAATATTCTTATATTCATTGCCATCCACCGAAATAAAAGTAGCACCGTGTGAGAAATAATTGGCCTTCAGATTTTCACCATTTCCGGTTTCAGCCTCCACGGTACGGGTCGACACATTGCGAACAGCAAAAAGATAGGATTTGCGTGCATGCTGCGTGTAATCCGACACCCAATAATGCTTATTAAATTCACGCACATTATAATCGACAGCACGACTGCCATTGATGCGCGCAATAGCATCGTTGTATATTTCAGCATTCTGAGGATCAATAATTTGCGCTATTTTGACGAAATAACCAACACCGGCACTTGTTCCATTAGCTCTGCTCACAGCTCTGCCCATCACACTGAAATCCCATGCTGAACCTCTGATTGAGGAAATCTGTGTTTCACGAATAAAACTTACCAGTTTGCTGAAATTCGGACTGTTTACATCGAAAGCGGCAGGTGTTCCACCCAGATAGTAAGCAAGTCTGACCATTCCGTCGGCAAGTACCCAACCATAGCTTGAAATCTGAATTTGCGGACCATGGTCGTGATACACCATGTCGTTCTGAATTTTTTCAGCTGCCGACAAATCCAATAAATCTCTTGTATCTTCGAGTAATTTGGTATTTTGAGTAAGTATCCCACGATATATATAATGCAGCGCAATGTCGATGGCATTGGCTCCCGTCCCGTTTACTGTAATATCTTTCACAGCCTGTGGCTGAAAGGAAGCCAGAATTTCAGGTTCATCGATACCTGAAACAGAAGTGCGAGGAATATAACCATCGAATTTTCTCATAAAAATAAGAATCTCACCCAGTTTCTTTGGAAAATAAATTCTGTTGTACCACCAGTTAGGATCAGAAGTACCTGAGCTGATCCAGAATTCAAGGCCTTTAAGAATGGCTTGTTTATAGGTAGCATTGTCGTATTTCGCATGACCGGTTCGCGAGCACAGAGCAGCCATATTCCAGAGACGCAACACATGATTGTCGGTGGTGTTTGTTCCGGTGGAAGAAGTCAGAGCTCCGTATTTAAAGTCGTTCCAGCTACCGTTAGTATTTTGTGAAGCAACCCAGGAATCTACCAGTCCCGGATCTTTCACTCCCGAAAAAGCATCGGACTGAATCCGCTGAATCAACAAATCGAAATCGTATTGTTGAGCCGGAGCACAAACAATGCCGGAGAATAAAAGAGAGATTATTATAAATGTGTGTTTCATACCAATCAAATGTATAAGTCAGAGATTTGCAGTCCAAGATACCATTTTTCAGGTACAACTGCAATAAAAATGCCATAAAAAAAACACATTGAAGTGCACCTGCATCACACAGTTCTTTTATAGCATTTCCTGATTTTAAGAATTGCTAGAGTTATGAAGATTCTGTTTAAGGATTGAAAATTACTTTCAGGAACAGATGTTTTTTTGTACTTTTGCGCGAAAATTCAGAATTTCCCCTAATATTTTTTATCCACTCGCAATGAAACGATCGTGATAAAATTCATTCAAAGAAATCCTGTAAAGGCATGAAGGAATTTAACCAAAGCGTTGCATACGGCTTAAAGAAATAAATATTATCGTATGAATAATATACAAATAAAAGACAAGGAATTTGCGTTATCAATTCCTGAAAGCGACATTCTCGCAGCAGTAAAAAGAGTTGGAGAAGAAATCAACAGAGATATGGTGGACAAGGATCCGCTTTTTATCTGCGTCCTTAATGGTGCGTTTATGTTTGCAGGCGATTTAATGAAAACCGTCAACATTCCCTGCGAAATCACATTTGTAAAATTATCATCGTACGATGGAATATACACCACAGGAGCTGTAAAGGAAATTATCGGACTGAATGAAAGCGTGGTCGACCGCAACGTAGTGGTTGTGGAAGATATTGTGGACACCGGTATTACAATGGAACGAATTCTGAGCTCACTGAACGCAAAAGGAGCAAAAAGTATTCGCGTAGCTACTTTCCTCCAGAAACCCGACGCTTTGCAACGCGATATTCAGATTGACTATATAGCAATGAAAATCCCTAACGATTTTATCGTGGGTTATGGTCTCGACTACGACGGATACGGCCGCAATCTGAAAGATATTTATACTGTGGTTGCCTGAGAGAGGCACTTTTTTCAGTCAGACGCTGAACAAGAAACGATATAGTATTATTTTTTAAAGAGGTATAATCAGGATGTTAAATGTAATTATTTGTGGTGCACCCGGCTGCGGCAAAGGGACACAAAGCGCTCTTATTGTAGAAAAATACAATTTAAAGCACCTGTCGACAGGCGATTTATTGCGCAACGAAATTCAATCGGATAGTGAACTCGGCAAAGAAGCCGACAGTTACATCTCAAAAGGCAATCTGGTTCCCGACTCAATGATTATCGACATCCTGACAAAAGCCATCGATGCCGAAGCCGAAGGAAAAGGCATCATTCTCGACGGATTTCCACGCACAGTGGCACAGGCAGAAGCACTTGAAACCATGCTGGCAGAACGTAATTGCCAGATAGACTTTTTTCTGAATATTGAAGTTGAAAAACGTGAGTTGATTGCACGTCTGCTTAAACGTGGCGAAACATCGGGCCGCAGCGACGACAACCTTGAAACAATACAGAAACGACTACAGGTTTACGAAGTAAAAACTGCTCCTGTAAGTGACTTTTACAAACAAGCAGGAAAATTTCAATCCATCAACGGCATGGGTACAGTCGAAGAAATTTTCGAACGTATTGTTACCGTTCTCGATTTTAAAAAATAACTTCCCGGGTGGCGGGCGAAGAAACCTACTCAAAAGCCCGTTTAATTAAATAAAAACTATGGCCGGTTCAAACTTTGTAGATTACGTAAAAATTTATTGCCGTTCGGGCAAAGGGGGCGCAGGCTCCATGCACTTTCACCGCGACAACCTTACCGCTAAAGGTGGTCCTGATGGAGGCGATGGTGGCCGTGGCGGTCACATCATTTTGCGTGCCAACAAAAATCTCTGGACATTGATTCACCTGAAATATGCCCGTCATATTTTTGCGGGCGATGGTGGCGATGGCAGTTCGAGCCGTAGTTTCGGAAAGGATGGCGAGGACAAACTCATTGAAGTTCCTTGTGGCACTGTACTTTACGATGCTGAAACCGGAGAATTCATAGGCGACATTACCGAAGATGGTCAGGAAATGATTCTTGTACCCGGAGGCCGTGGAGGTCAGGGGAACTGGCATTTTCGTACTGCCACTAATCAGACTCCACGATATGCACAGCCCGGAGAACCTCGCGTGGAAAGAGCGGTTATCCTTCAGCTTAAAGTATTGGCCGATGTGGGTCTTGTAGGATTTCCGAATGCAGGAAAATCGACATTACTCTCGGTGGTTTCGGCAGCAAAACCCGAAATTGCCGATTATCCGTTCACAACACTGGTTCCGAACCTTGGCATTGTATCCTATCGCGACAACAAATCATTTGTGATGGCCGACATTCCCGGAATTATCGAGGGAGCTTCGGAAGGTCGTGGGCTGGGATTGCGCTTTTTGCGTCATATTGAGCGAAACTCTATTTTACTCTTCATGGTGCCTGCCGATAGCGACGACATTGCCCGCGAATACAATATTCTGCTCAACGAACTTAAAAAATACAATCCCCAGCTTGTATCAAAACAACGTATTCTGGCTATTACAAAATGTGATATGCTCGACGACGAACTGATCAGCGAGATGCGGAAAGAATTACCTGCCGGTATTCAGGCTGTATTTATTTCGTCGGTAAGCGGACTTGGCATTTCGGAACTGAAAGATCTTATCTGGACCGAAATAAACAAAGAATCGAACAAAATAACTGAAATCTCGCATCAACCCATGCAGATCGTCAGTCCCGAAGAAGCATTTGAGGATGACGATGAGGATTTTGAAGAAGAGTTCTACGACGAGGATGATGACGACGATGATATCAGCAAATACAAAGGAATTGGTTGGGACGATTTGTAGATAAATGCTGATTCTGACGCATGAATACAATACTTACTTTCGACATACTAAATTCATTTAAAGAAATTGCCCATTTTTGCACCACCCGCGACGGAGGTGTAAGTATGGGCAGTTTTTCTTCGTTTAATGTCAGTCCGTTTTCGGGTGACAGCACTGAAAATTTCAACCGCAATTTACAGATTCTTTCTCAAAAAACAGAAATTCCTACCGATAGCTTTATTTTCCCACTTCAAACCCACGCTGATAAAACACTGATTATCGACAGTGAATTTCTGATGCTCGGCAGCGAAGAAAAAGCCAATGCACTGAAAGGAATTGATGCACTCATTACTGCGGAGCAGAATATCTGCATCGGTGTAACCACAGCCGATTGCGTTCCTTTACTTTTATTTGACCACAAACAAAAAGTAATAGCCGCTATACATGCAGGATGGCGTGGCACCTGTGCCCGATTGGTTCAAAAAACACTCAATGAAATGCAGCTGAATTTTGGCACAAACCCAATGGATGTATTTGTACTGATCGGTCCTTCTATCTCTTCTGAAGTGTACGAAGTAGGCCGCGAGTTGACAAAAAACTTTGCAGAGGCAGGCTTTCCTGTGAATAAAATCTTTACTGAACGTGCTGACAAACTCTTTCTCGATCTGTGGGAAGCCAACCGTTTTTTATTGTTCGAAAGCGGAATTCCCGATGCTCAAATCGGAATTTCGGGAATCTGTACTTTCTCATCGCATGAAAATTTCTTTTCTGCTCGCAGACTCGGTATAAAATCAGGAAGAATGTATAGTGGAATCGTTTTGAAGAAGTTCTGAGTTTTTAGTAGGTAGTTATTAGTTGGTAGTATAAAAAATTTCACAGAAAATATCAACAGGCTTTGAGTTAAATAATCAGGATTATGCAAATAATTATTTCCGACGAAATACAAAAAATCTGCCCTTTGCTTACTTTGGGCATTGTACAGGCAATGGTGACAAACTCCCCTACCTCACAATTGCTATCTGACGAAATGGCTTCGCTCGAAACCGGATTCCGTCAGGATTACACACTGGATCAACTCAATAAACGTCCGGCCATTCTGGCCACAAGGCTGGCTTACAAAGCACTTGGCAAAGAGCCAGGCCGTTACCGTCCATCGGCCGAAGCGCTGTGCAGACGGATTCTGCGCGAAATTCCGCTTTACCGTGTAGATACTTTAGTGGATATCATTAATATTGTATCCGTAAAAACAGGCTTTTCGATCGGTGCTTTTGATATGAGCAAAATTGAAGGGGAAAAACTGACACTTGGTGTCGGTAAAGCCGGAGAAGATTTTGAGGCCATTGGTCGTGGACAGCTCAACATCGAAGGCCTGCCTGTGTATCGAGATGCTGTGGGAGGCATTGGCACACCCACAAGTGACAACGAACGGACAAAAATCACTGCAACCACTCAGCAGTTACTCGTCATAATCAATGGTTACAGCGGTGAAGAAGGTTTGCAGGATGCAATAGACCTGTCGGTTGCGTTACTGGAAAAATATGCTGACGCGAAAGAGATACAAACTACTATTCTTTCAAATCACTTATAATCTTTTCCATATCCGCATCCAGCTCGTGCAGCTGTTTTTTGCAAAGCTCTATCAGTACAGCAGCACGTTTCACCTTTTCGGAAATTACATCCATATTTATTTCCTGACTGTTTTCGAGCGTTGCCAGAATCTGTTCAAGCTCCGCAACGGCTTCTGTATATGTTGTTTTTTGTTTACTCACCTTTGTATATTTACAATTTTATAATCCGCCACGGCGGACATGTTTTACAATTTACCACTTGTTAGTATCGACTCATGAAACTTGAAACATGGAACACGAAACGCGAAACACAAAACTCACTCATCCGAAAAATGCACCAACACATGACGGTACGAATTGAAAATCTTCGACTTGGACACATAGCCCACATAACGTTTCTGATTATCAACCACAGGCAAATTCCACGCACCACTGTCTTCAAAAATGGTCATTACCTTTTCCATCGGCAGGTTTTCGTTGATAGTGGCCGGAGGTGATATCATTAACTGACGGGCTGTAAAACGACCGTAAAGTTCAGGACGGAACATAATATTACGCACTTCATCGAGCAACACTACTCCCATCAACACATTTGTTTCGGGATGAACCACAGGAAAAATATTACGCTTCGAATGTGAAATAACCTTCACAATTTCCCCAAGATTCATATCGGGCGAAAGCACAGCCAGATCAGTTTCAATCACATTTTCCATTTTCAGGAGCGTAAGTACCGCTTTGTCTTTATGGTGTGTAAGCAGTTCGCCCTTTTGAGCCAAACGCATGGCATACAAACTGTGAGGTTCGAAAAGGATAATGGTAAGATACGACACCACCGACACAATCATCAGCGTCATAAACAAATTATATCCACCCGTAAGTTCTGCAATCAGAAAAATCCCTGTCAGCGGCGCATGCATAACCCCCGACATAAGACCTGACATACCTGCCAGTGCAAAATTTTCTTCGGGTAAGTGAATACCAAAAATGCTGAATACTGAAGCAAAAACAAAACCCACCAAACTACCTATAAACAGGGAAGGAGCAAAAATACCTCCCACACCACCACCTGACGTGGTTGCAGCAGAAGCAAAAATTTTAAAAAGGACAATCAAAACCAAATAAACCACGAGTACCCAGGGACTATCGCCCAGATTTTGAAAGAAACTCCGATCGAGAACCGAAGATGAATGTCCGTTCAGCAGATTTTCAATAGTATCGTAACCCTCGCCATAAAGCGGAGGAAAAATAAAAATCAGCAAACTAAGAATAGCACCACCAATGGCAAATTTTGTATATGGATTTTTATATCTCCGGAAAAACTTCTCGATGCTGTTCATTCCGCGGGTAAAGTACAGCGATGTGAGTCCGCACACAATACCCAGCAAAATCAGATACGGAATACGTTCCACTGCAAAGGGCTCATAAGTACTGAACTGGAACATAAACGAACTTCCGGAAAGAATATACGAAACCGAAGTGGCTGTAACAGAAGAAATCAGCAGAGGCACAATAGAAGTAAGCGTCATATCGAGCATCAACACCTCAAGTGTAAACACCAGTCCGGCTATGGGCGCTTTAAATATACCACCAACGGCGCCTGCCGCTCCGCAACCTACCAACAACATCAGCGTTTTTTGGTCGAGTTTAAAAAATTTTCCAAGATTCGAACCAATAGCCGAACCTGTCAGCACAATTGGCGCTTCAGCTCCAACCGATCCACCAAAACCAATTGTCACCGAGCTACCTACCAGCGAAGTCCACACATTGTGCAGTTTCAAAATACTTTTTCGCTGCGAAATAGCGTATAAAATACGCGTCACCCCATGACTTATATCGTCCTTTACTATTTTGCGCACAAACAGCGAGGTCAGAAAAATACCTACCACCGGAAATACAAGATACCAGTAATTCACAGTATCGCGACTAAAACTTTCGACCAGAAAGTGCTGTATAAAATGTATGGTGGATTTTAATAAATATGCAGCAAAAGCCGCAAAAATGCCAACCACGAGGCTCAGCATCAAAATAAAGTGCCGTGGCTTTATGTGCATATCGCGCCAGGCAAGCATTTTATCGTACCAAACTTTGTTGTTATTCATGAGGAGATTACTTTGTATCTGTTTACAAAGATATATAAATTAATCATTCGAAAAAAACCGGAAAAGCCCAACAACTATCTGCAAGACTTTATATCAGTAAGGAATAGCTCTCAACGGCAATCAGGTGCCATTTTCCAATCAATTCGGACACACTTGCAATGTACACTTTTACGCAGAATAAAATCTACTTTTTCATACGTCAATTAATATCTCGAATTGTGTCAATTATTACACAAGCGCCAAAACTGTAACATCTAATTTTGTAATTGCAGAAAACACATAAAAAATTGGAATAAATTTCATTTGCAAAGAAGTGTTTTCGCTGCACAATTAAGAACATAAATAAAAATTATACCTGCAAATTTATGACTGCAATTTCAAAAATCAAAGTAGCGCTTATCGCATGTATAGCGTGTACTGTGAGCATGGTTCAGGCAACCGGATATAAAACAATCACCAACAAAGAGATCAAAGACTTCTACAAAGATCTGCCTTTCGAAATGCCGGTACTTAAAGCACCAAAATTCAAAAAACACAGTGTAAACATTGTCGATTTTGGCGCTGTGGGTGATGGGATCACACTCAACACCGAAGCTTTCGACAAAGCTATAAAAGCAGTAGCAGCCAAAGGTGGCGGCACAGTAGTGATTCCCGAAGGCATTTGGCTTACAGGGCCAATAACATTGGTTAGCAATATCAATTTGTACACCGAAAAAAACTCGTTGGTTCTTTTTTCGCCCGACTTTGATTTGTATCCCATAGTCGATGCCATTTTCGAAGGCTTGAACACCAAACGCTGTCAGTCACCCATCACAGCTAAAAATGCTGAAAACATAGCCATTACAGGATATGGTATTTTCGATGGATCCGGCGATGCGTGGCGTCCGGTAAAAAAAGACAAACTCACCGACCGCCAGTTCAAAAACCTGCTAAAAAGCGGAGGTGTACTCAGCGCCGATGGAAAAACATGGTTCCCGAGCGAATCATCGCGTCGTGCACAGGCAATGTGTGTCGACCAGAATGTACCCGTAGGGCCTCAGACTGATGCCGAATGGCAGGAAATCAGAGACTTCCTTCGTCCTGTAATGCTGAATTTTGTTCAATGTAAAAACATACTGCTCGATGGTGTGACTTTTCAGAATTCTCCGGCATGGAATCTGCATCCGCTCATGTCCGAAAATATCATCCTGAACCGCCTCACAGTGCGCAACCCCTGGTATTCGCAAAACGGCGACGGTATCGACCTCGAATCCTGTAAAAATACGCTGATTGTAAACAGCAGTTTTGATGTGGGCGACGATGCTATTTGTATGAAATCGGGTAAAAACGAAGAAGGCCGCGCCCGCAACATTCCAACTGAGAATGTGATTGTCGATAATTGTGTCGTGTATCATGGACATGGTGGCTTTGTGGTAGGCAGCGAAATGTCGGGCGATGTACGTAATATTAAGGTAAGCAACTGCAGTTTTCTGGGTACCGACGTGGGATTGCGTTTCAAAAGTACTCGTGGACGCGGTGGTGTAGTGGAAAATATTTATATCGAAAACATCAACATGACCGACATTCCTACCGATCCGCTTTTGTTCGACCTCTTTTACGGTGGCAAAGGTCCGGCCGAAGAAGATGAAACCGAGCAAACAGTAGAAAGCAAGGTTATTCCTCCTGTAACGATTGAAACTCCTGCATTTAAAAACATTTTTATCAAAAATATAAATTCCACAGGTTCAAACAGAGCCATGTTATTCAACGGATTACCCGAAATGAAAGTACAGAACGTACATTTGGAAAATTCCGTATTCAAGTCGAAACAGGGAGCCGTGATAAACCGCACCAGTGGACTGATAATGAAAAACATCAGAATAGAAAGTGCCAATGGTGAGTTTATGACCATTATGGATGTGGACAATGCCACACTCGAAAACCTCACCGACCGTAAGGGCAAAGCCGGAAAAATAATCCAGACAGGTGAAAACAAAAATGTAGTTATCAAATAAAAGCACTTTTTTTAATCACACAAAACGCAAAGTCACCTTTTTTGGTATCTTTGCGTTTTTGTTTTTTATAATGTTATAATTCATCATTAAAAACAAAAAGATATTGACAAACGCAAAATAAAACTGCCTATTTAAACACTTTAATTTAATCAATTATGAAACATAATATTGTGCTCATCGCGCTCATTTCATTATCGCTTTCAGTCTCGGCTGGTGGTTTCAAAGTAAAAGTGAGTAATGCAGGACAGTTTGACCAATCGCACCTGCCTGTGATTCTGAAACTCGATAATTACAGCAAAATACACCCCACACAACGCGAGCGCCTTGCTGTATTTGTGAATGGCAGGCAAATCAGCAGTCAGCTCGACGATCTTAACGGTGACCGTATTCCTGACGAACTTGTTTTTCAACTAAATCTGAAAGCCGGCGAAACCCGCAAGGTTAGCATCAAAACCGTTAGCGAGAAAAAAAGAAAAAGTTTTAAACCGGGCGTATATGCCGATCTTATTGTAAAAGAGAAAGATGGTTCGCACCGTTTTGTGACCGAAGCATCATCTACCAAAAACGACATGTACAATGCGCTTCATCATCACGGAGTGGCTTTTGAGTCGGAACTGATGGCTTACCGCATTTATTTTGACAACAAAAGTACAATTGACATTTACGGCAAGCGCAAACCACAACTCGAAATTGCGCAAACAGGTTGGTATCCTACCGACGAACAACTCAAAGCCGGATTTGGCGACGACATTCTGCTTGTGTCGGGCTGGGTTGGCGTTGGCACAGTGAAAGGCTGGAATGGCAAAAAAGCCATCCATATCGAAAAGTTCGACAAGCGTACGCAGCGTATTGTCACCCTTGGCAATGTACGCGCCATTGTGGAAAGCGAAGTCAAAGGTTGGGAATACGAAGGAAAGAAAACCGACCTGCGGGTTCGTTACACGCTTTATGCCGGACAACGTCATGCCATTTGCGAAGTCACAGCCTCAAACGATATTGCAAAGTTAGCCACCGGAGTACAGCAAATCGGAGGCGGAGCACTTTTTAAATCATCCACACTTACAGGCTCGTGGGGCAACCACTATCCGCAACCCGACACCGTAAAATACCAGAAAGAAACTGCCGGACTCGGGGTTTTCATGCCTATTGAATATAAACCCGAAAACGTAGTGGCCGGTGTGGATAATCTTTTGCTTTTCCCTTTAAAAAAAGGAGAAACTGCACGCTTCTATCTCACTGCCAGCTGGGCACGCGAGGAAAGCAATACCTTTACCAAAGCCGGTGACTATTTCGATTTTCTGAAAGTGTGGAGCACTTCGCTGACAGAAGCTGTAGTGGAATAAATACATTTACAATTTAGCAATTGGCCTGACAGAAATTCAAACTTATAGCTTCTCAATAAAACACTCAACAAATCAACCGAATAACTAATCAACCGACATACAAACAGATGAACTTCTCAGCAAAAATAAAAAAAGCATTTGGCGACATAGGGTTTCAGATATTCCTGGCAATGATTATTGGCATTGTGGTAGGTCGTGTAATGGGCGAACCGGCAGCAGTTTTTGCTCCGCTCGGCACACTTTTCATCCAACTGATTAAAATGCTGGTGGTTCCGTTGGTTTTTATTTCCATTGTATCGGGGGCAGCTTCGCTCGGAACTACACGCTCGGCCGGACGTATTGGTTTTACAACCATTGCTTATGTGTTTGGCACTACTTTTCTGGCTGTAGGTGTGGCTTTTGTAGCCGGTTGGATTTTTACTCCGGGTGCTGGCATTTCGCCCGAGACCATTCGCGCCTTTCTGCCCGAAGAAACCTATCAGGCCGAAGCACAGAAAATGGAATTCTGGCCGATGTTGCTCGACATTATACCAACAAATCCTATCAAATCGATGGCCGAGGGACATATACTACAACTCATTTTCTTCGGTTTGTTTCTCGGTTTTGGCATAAGTGCTTTACCTGCCGCCAAAAAACAACCGCTTCTGAACGCCTTCAACAATCTGCTCGAAGCATTGATCTGGTGTATCGGAAAAGTAATGCTGGTGGCTCCGTTCGGTGTTTTCGGATTAATGGCCGAAGCAACCGGAACTTTTGGCTACGATCTGCTACTCAAAGTAGGGAACCTGTTCACTGTAAACCTTGTGGCTGCCATTTTTATGATTCTGATTTTCTACCCGGTGACTCTGAAACTGTTCAGCAAACAAAACATCCCGGCTTTTTGGAAAGCCATGCTTCGTCCGCAAATTGTGGCATTATCTACCTCTTCGTCTTTAGCCACATTACCCGTTACACTCAAAACCTGCGAAGAAGATCTCGGCGTAAGTAAAGAAACAGCTTCCTTTGTGGTGCCACTTGGAGCCACTATCAATATGACCGGAAGCGCGATTTACTATACTTTGGTCGCATTGTTTTTTGCACAGCTTTACGGCATCGAACTCTCGACAGCTCAGTATCTGGCCATTGCCATTACAGCTACCGTCGGTTCCATTGGTCAGGCCGGAGTGCCGGGACCCACACTTTTAGTGGTAGCTGTACTGGTTTCGGCAGGTATTCCCATCGAAGGACTTCCGTTGCTTTATGCCCTCGACAGAGTGTTCGACATGCTACGCACCCTGCTTAACATCACAGGCGATGCTGCCTGCGCTGTGATCGTGGACAGGAAATAGCATCTGACACGGAGCAGTTCAAATTCTGCCCTTTTGTCAGTCAACCGTTGACTCAAAACTGAAATTTCATCATTTTTTCTGTCAAAATTCAAAATTTCCCCATTGAATTTTCAATGGCATATGGTTTGTAAAATGCAAAGCGTATCATTAAACAGAAAATTCAAACTTATTTTAAATAATATCACAAAATGGGAAAAATTATTGGAATTGACTTAGGAACCACCAACTCGTGTGTTTCTGTAATGGAAGGTAACGAACCTATCGTAATTACCAACAGCGAAGGTAAACGTACAACTCCTTCTGTAATCGGTTTTGTGGATGGCGGCGAACGTAAGATTGGTGATCCTGCGAAACGTCAGGCCATTACAAACCCAACTAAAACTGTATTCTCGATCAAACGTTTCATGGGCGAAACCTACGACCGTTTGTCAAAAGAAATCGAACGCGTGCCTTACAAAGTAACCCGTGGCGACAACAACACTCCACGTGTGGACATTGATGGACGCCTTTACACTCCACAGGAAATTTCGGCCATCATTCTTCAGAAAATGAAAAAAACTGCTGAAGAATATCTCGGACAGGAAGTTACCGAAGCTGTGATCACTGTACCTGCTTACTTCAACGACTCGCAGCGTCAGGCTACTAAAGAAGCCGGCGAAATTGCCGGTCTGAATGTACGTCGTATTATCAACGAACCTACTGCTGCGGCACTGGCTTACGGTCTGGACAAAACCAACAAAGACATGAAAATTGTGGTGTTCGACTGCGGTGGTGGTACTCATGACGTTTCGGTGCTCGAACTTGGCGATGGCGTTTTCGAAGTAAAATCGACTGATGGTGACACTCACCTCGGAGGTGATGACTTCGACCACCGTATTATCGACTGGCTGGTTCAGGAATTCAAAAACGAAAACAGTGGCGTTGACCTGAGCAAAGACCCTATGGCATTGCAGCGCTTGAAAGAAGCTGCCGAAAAAGCAAAAATCGAACTTTCGAATACCACTTCTTCGGAAATCAACCTGCCATATATTATGCCGGTAGATGGTGTTCCACGTCACCTTGTGCGCACACTTACACGTGCAAAATTCGAACAACTCGTTGACGATTTGATTCAACGCACTATCGAACCTTGCCGTACAGCGCTTAAAAATGCAGGTCTTACTACAAACGATATCGACGAAGTAATCCTTGTAGGTGGTTCGACACGTATTCCTGCTATTCAGTCAGCTGTTGAAAAATTCTTTGGAAAAGCGCCTTCGAAAGGTGTGAACCCCGACGAAGTAGTAGCTGTGGGTGCTGCAATTCAGGGTGGCGTATTGAGTGGCGATGTAAAAGATGTATTGTTGCTCGACGTAACTCCGCTGTCGCTTGGTATCGAAACCATGGGTAGCGTAATGACCAAACTGATTGAAGCCAACACTACTATTCCGACAAAAAAATCGGAAACTTTCACCACTGCTGCCGATAATCAGCCTTCGGTTGAAATACATGTATTGCAGGGCGAACGTCCAATGGCAAATCAGAACAAATCGCTTGGTCGTTTCCACTTAGATGGCATCATGCCTGCCCGTCGTGGCGAACCACAAATCGAAGTAACTTTCGATATCGACGCAAACGGTATTCTGCATGTATCGGCCAAAGATAAAGCAACCGGAAAACAGCAAAGTATCCGTATCGAAGCTTCTTCAGGCTTGAGCGATGCCGAAATCAAACGTATGAAGGACGAAGCGGCTGCAAACGCCGAAGCCGATGCCAAAGAAAAAGAAAAGATCGACAAACTGAACCATGCCGATTCGTTGATTTTCCAGACAGAAAAACAACTTGCTGAATTTGGCGACAAACTTCCTGCCGACAAAAAAGGTCCGATAGAAGCTGCTCTTGCCAAACTGAAAGAAGCTCACAAAGCTCAGGATATTGCAGGTATTGATGCTGCTACCAACGAACTGAACACTGTTTTCCAGGCTGCAAGTCAGGAAATGTACAATGCTCAAAATGCTCAGGGCGGACAAGCCGGTCCTCAGGACTTTGGCGGACAGCAACAACAGAGCCAGAGCGGAAACACTCAGGGTGATGTAACTGATGTGGATTTTGAAGAAGTAAAATAAAAACATCTCTAACCCCTAAAGGGGAAAAAGATAAGAAAACGCCCCAATCTGAAATTTCAGGTTGGGGCGTTTTGTCATTATTGAAAAATTGATTCGATAACGACAACCACGGAGGAACTCTGCCGGAAAAATTATTTGACCATTGCAAACAAATCAGGCATTACAGAAGCACATAAAATCGCTTTACAGTTAACAGTACACATATATACCCTCAGGAGAATCGACAGTATCATAAAACATGTTAAACAATAGCCGACATTATCGAAAAGTTCAGTAATTTTGCACCGTTGTTTACACAACTATTACAAATAGCAATTATTATGTCTCAGATACACAACGATGAATTGTTTGATATATTGGTAGGGAAAATCTCCGCTGCTATCAATCGCACGTTCCTACGTTCGTTTGTGGCCGAAGGCATCGACATTTCTACTGAACAATGGTCGGTTATGGCTTGCCTTTGGAAGGAAGACAAGGTAACTCAACAGAAACTTTGCGAGCTTACTGCAAAAGATAAACCAAGCATGACCAGGCTCATCGACAAATTAGAAAAAAGCCGACTGGTAACCCGGGTATCCGATCCTACCGACCGCCGCACAAATATCATTCATCTCACAAGCGCTGGTGTGGCATTGCAAGCCAAAGCTACAGAAATAGTAATGCGGGTGGCCAACCGAACACTAAATGGAATATCAGAAGAAGAACTCAACACTTCCAGAACGGTACTAAAAAAAATAATGGCTAATTTAAAATAATTTTTTTACAACAATAGTTGCATACACAACTATTGTCCTTTTAATCAATTTACAGGTATGAAGAAAAAGGTATTCGTGTTGCTGACAATCGTCAGTGTAGTACAATTGCATGCGCAGAAGGTTTTGAAACTGGAAGATTGCCGGCAAAAAGCGTTGGAACACAACAAAACGCTGCAAATGTCGAAGGAGAGTGTAAATGCAGCCCGCGAACTCAAAAAAGCGGCTTTTACACAGTTTTTGCCCAATTTTTCGGCAAATGCAACCTATGCATGGAACGAAAAAAATCTGTCGCTGCTAGCCGAAGACGCTATGCTGCCCGTGGGGACTAAAATGCCAGATGGCTCATTTGGATTTACACCTGATCAGATTTCGAACAATTGGACGCTGGTAAACGGACAACCCATTCCCCTCGATGCGAACAACACCCCATTTAATCCCAAAACTAATCCGGAAAAAATTCAGTGGAAGGGTTACGCCTTGTTGCCCAAAGAGGCTATGGAGTTCGATATACACAATGTGTTTGCCGGTACAATTGGTTTTGTACAGCCGGTGTTTATGGGTGGAAAAATTCTGGAACTATACCGCGTTGCAAAATACGGCGAGAATCTGGCTGCAGCTCAGCACGAAAACAAAATTACCGAGCTTTTACTCGAAGTGGATGAAGCTTACTGGCGTGTTGTCTCGCTCGAAAATAAGGTGAAACTGGCGCGTGAATATCGCAATCTGATAGCAAAACTCGACTCGAACGTGCGGGTAATGATTGAGGAAGGTGTGGCTACAAAAGCTGAAGCGTTGAAAGTACGTGTTAAACTCAACGAAGCTGAAATGACGGTTACGAAAGCCGAAGATGGACTGAATTTATCGAAAATGGCATTGAATCAGTTGTGTGGTTTTCCGCTCGACGAGCAGTATGCACTCAGCGATGCCACGCTGAAATCCGAAGAGAATGTACAACTTATTCCTGTGGATGAAGCCATTAGCAATCGCCCCGAAATCAAAGCATTAACACAGGTTGAGAATATAGCCAAATCCAACGAACGCATTATGCTGTCGCGCTTTATGCCCAATATTGGCCTTACAGGAAATTATCTGGTGTCGAATCCGAATGTATATAACGGTTACAAAAATGAGTTTGGCGGCATGTTCAACGTGGGCATTGTGGCTAATGTGCCTTTGTTTCATTTTGGCGATAAATTTCATACGCTTAATGCGGCTAAATCACAGCGAAAAATTGCCGGTATGCAACTGGACGAAGTGAAGGAGAAAATGCAGTTGCAAATAAAGCAAAATAGCTATAAAGTAGCTGAAAGCATGAAGAAAAAGTCGGCTACAGAAAAAAATATCGAACAGGCCGAAGAAAATTTGCGCTATGCCACGGAAGGTTTCGATGCCGGTGTAATAACTTCGACCGATTTGCTGGGAGCGCAAACAGCCTGGCTCAGTGCCAAATCCGAAAATATTGATGCCTGCATCGATTTAAAAATCTGCAATTTATACTTATCAAAATCATTAGGAACACTTAAGTAATTAATAATTAACAATTAATAATTGACAATTTAGAAGAATATGAAAGCAAAAAATAAAGATTTAAGAACGGGGCTATTTGCTCTGATAGCAGTTACAGTTATCATTTTTATTATCGGATTAATACTTAACAAACCAGAACCAATCATCATTCAGGGTGAGGCCGATGCACCCGAAGTACGTGTGTCCGGTAAAATTCCGGGACGAATTAGTATGTTTTTGGTAGACGAAGGAAATTACGTTCATGCCGGTGATACACTTGTAATTGTTGAAAGTCCTGAACTCAATGCCAAGATGGAACAGGCCACTGCTGCCGAGCAGGCTGCTCAGGCACAAAACAAAAAGGCAAAAAAAGGTGCACGCAGGGAATTGATTATGGGAGCTTACGAGATGTACCAAAAATCGTTAGTGGGTGTTGATATTACCAAAAAATCGTTCGATAGAGTTCAGAAATTATTTGATAAAGGAGTAGTTCCGGCACAGAAGCGCGACGAAGCCGAAGCTATGTATAAAGCTGCTGTAGCGACAGCAAATGCAGCTAAAAGCCAATACGAAATGGCAAAAAATGGCGCTGAACAGGAAGACAAGGAGGCAGCACTTGCATTGGTCGACAGAGCACGTGGAGCAGTAAACGAAGTAAAATCGTATATGAATGAGACCACACTGATAGCACCATCCGATGGCGAAATAAGTGAGATTTATCCCAACCGCGGCGAACTTGTGGGCACCGGCGCACCCATTATGAGTATTGTGGATTTAAGTAAAATACATTTTAACTTTAATGTACGCGAAGACTTACTTGCAAACATAAAAATGGGGACTATATTAAAAGTAAAAATTCCGGCACTCAACAATAAAGTGATTGACGTCAAGGTAAATTACATAAAAGCAATGGCCTCTTATGCCACATGGAAAGCAACAAAAACTACCGGACAATTTGATGTGAAAACTTTCGAAGTTCGTGCCGAACCTACAAAAACAGTCGATGATCTGCGTCCCGGCATGACTGCATTAATTGAAAACATCAAGTTCTGATACTTACACAGGTAGAAAATGCACCTATACTACCATTCAGTTTTTTTTCGCATTCAAAAATCATTTCTTTAAATTAAAATCCCTGACAGGATCGGACTTATGTTTCAATCATTAATATCAGCAATTACAAATACAATTGGCCGTGAGCTGAGGCGCATGGTAAGCCGCCCAATATATTTAATTGGCACTGTATTGGTTATGGCATTTTGCTTTGTGTTTTTTCTAACGTTTTTCAGCGAAGGACAGCCCAACAAAATGCCAATAGCCATTGTGGACAAAGACAACTCGTCGCTATCCCGACAGTTTGCACGAAATCTGGACTGTACACAACAGTCGGAAATTGTGATGAAGTTGGGCACACATACCGAAGCACGCCGGGAAATGCAAAAAGGTAATATCTATGCTTTTGTAGAAATAGATAAAGGCTTTGCACAAAAAGTAATGACCAATCAAAGACCAACATTAAAAATATATGTAAACAATGGTTACCTCATTGCCGGTTCGCTTTTATTGAAAGACATTTCGTACATGAGTGCACTCACATCGGGTGCTGTGCAGCGACAAGTATTGCGGGCAAGAGGAGTGGACGAGAGTCGCATCATGGGCATTATTCAACCCATTGTTATCGACACCCATCAAATAGGCAATCCGTGGGCAAATTATGGCATTTATCTGCTCAATGTATTGCTTCCGGGGGTATTGCAACTTATGATTCTGCTTATGACAGTTTTTGCTATTGGTAGCGAATTTAAAGAACGAACGGCCCATCAATGGCTCGAAAATGCCGAAAATTCGATATTTGCAGCTGTAACCGGAAAGCTTTTACCATACACCATCATTTTTAGCACATTGGGCATTATCAGCAACATATTACTTTACAGATATATGCAATATCCGATGAATTCTTCAATCGGCTGGATGTTTATCACTACAATTCTCTATGTAATGGCTTATCAGGCAATTGCCATACTATTCATGGGGATTACACCAGTTTTGCGCGATAGTGTAACGCTCACAGCCTTTTATGGCTTGTTAGGCTTTACCTATGCAGGATTCACATTTCCTATTGAGCAATTGCCTTACATGTCGCGCATTTTCAGCGACTTATTCCCCATAAGGCATTATTTTAATATTTATGTCAATCAGGCATTGCATGGAACATCAATACAAATGTCGATTATTCCATTAATATCGCTATTGGCTTTCAATATTCTTCCCTTATTTGTGTATCACCGACTAAAAAATGCGGCAATTCATCAAAATTACCCGGTAAATTAAAAAAATGAGCACTTCCAATCATAATATGAATCCACTATCAAAGTGGATTTCAATTGCAAAAGATATAATTTCGATTTACAGAAACGAATTTAAAGTAGTATTTAGCGATCGTGGTGTAGTTATCATTTTCATTATTGCATCGCTTGTTTATCCGGCATTGTATTGTGGACTTTATCGCAACGAAACTTTGGTGAATACACCCATAGCAGTGGTGGATAATAGTGCAACAGCTCAATCGCGCAAATTACTCAGATATATTGATGCCAGTCCGGATGTGCAGATAGCTTTGCGTTGCACTTCGATGGACGAGGCACATAAGGCCTTTGACAATCGCAAAGTGCATGGCATTGTAAATATACCTGCCGACTTCGACAAAAAAATACAAAAAAACGAACAGGCAACGGTTTCGATATATTGCGACATGAGCAGCTTTTTATATTACAGGGCTTTGATGCAGGCGAGCAATTACAGTATTTTGGACATGGGGAAAGAAATTCAACTGAAGCGTCTTAATGCACAGGGAATTACCGGACAAAGCGCTGAAGCAACGCTGGAGCCTGTTCCTTTTAAAGGAATTGGTTTGTATAATGGCGGTATGGGATTCGCCAGTTTCCTAATGCCGGCTATTTTGATTCTTATTATACATCAAACACTTTTTTTCGGTATAAGTATGCTTGCCGGCACCTCGCGTGAGGAAAACAGATTTCACGTACTGGTAAGTTCAAAATTACACAGAGGAGGCACCTTTCGTGTTATTATAGGAAAAGCTTTATGTTATTTAAGTATGTATTTAATATTTTCGTATTATATATTGATACTTGTGCCAAAGCTTTTCAATTTACCGCATATTGGTTTGAGTATGGATATATTTCAGATGCTTATACCATTTTTGCTGGCTACCATCTTTTTTTCGATGGCCATTTCGGTGTTTTTCCCAAATCGCGAAACCTCTATGATCATTTTCCTTTTTTTCTCACTTATTCTGTTGTTTTTGAGTGGATTTTCATGGCCACAATCAAACATCAATGTTTTTTGGAAAACCTTTAGCTGGATGTTTCCGGCAGTACATGGCATACAGGCTTATATCAAAATAAACACCTTAGGCGGAACGTTACACACCATTCGTTTCGAATACCTGAGCCTTTGGATACAAACCTGTATTTATCTAATTATCACAGCAATAGTCTATCGTTGGCAAATAAAAAGAAGCCAATGATGCCGCTCAAACATATTCGCAAAAAAAGAACAATATACTACAACCTTAACATCAATTCAAAGTCAGCAAACAGCCAAAATGCAAACACCCCAATCTGATAAAATACAGACCGGGGTGTTTTTGAAATTTACAAGTAGTGAGGGTGTCACTTGGAGTGATGCCCTCACTTGTTGTTACTTTATCGTCACCATAGTGGCGCCGAATCCGTATTCACGGAATGAGGCATCCTGAAAATAATAAGTTTTGTAGCGCGTTTTGAGTTGTTTCTCAATTTCCTTGCGCAAAACGCCCTCGCCCTTACCATGTATAAACACGAGTTTGTGACCTTTCTGATTTTTGTATTCGCTGAGAGCTGCGTGAAACTTATCCATTTGCAGTTGCAGCATATCGGCATTGCTCATTCCGGCAGTGGTATCCACCAATTCGGTAATATGCAAATCAATTTCGGTCACACCCGGACGTTGATTAGGCTTGCTCACAATTTTGCGGGGTAAAGCTGGCGTTTCTTTGCTGAGCATCGCTTTTTTAATATCGTCGGGCGACACGGCTGCAAGTCGGGCGTTTTCCTTTTCCGCCACAATGTCAACAATCATGGCAGGCTCGTCGAAATAATCGTTTTCGGTAAAGCTGTGCAGTTTATAGAATCGTACCACATTCATTTTGATTTTCACATTAATCACATCCTGGGTCGGGTACGACTTCCCCTGTTTGAATGGGATGATCTGAACACGGATATTTTCCCAGTCGTTGAGTTGCTCTTTTGTCAGCGAGCAAAGTTCTTCCTGCATATTAGGCTCAATAAGTCCGTGTGCTACAGTGCGGCGGACATTTTCTTCGCCATTTATCAGGTTATAATACAGAAAATAATTGCTATCGTTCACCAGATAACAATCGTATGCCGTAGTTTGCAGCTGTTTAATATCCACCGGAAAGAAAGCAAGCACAGCTTTCAGCACATCGCCTTCGGGTGTTTCCACAACCGGTTCCTGAATTCTGACTTTAGGTTTTTCAGATTCAACCGACACAGGCTCTGCAGCCGGAGTATTCCCTTTGGAAGAAAAATCTTTCTTTATAAAATTAGTCTTTTCATTTACTTCGCCAATCACCACACATTCGCGCTCGAGCACAGGAATTTCAAAACCATCGGCATCTTCCACATATATCAGTTTTTTATCTGCATCAATACGAACCACAGTCCCTCCTCCTACTGCGTTGAGAAAACGCACATTATCACCTTTTTTAATCATAACTAATTATTATTTTGAGCATTGACATACGCGGGTTTTACATTTCCAGCGACATTCCATTGCTTATTATTTTTACTTCTTTCGGACTCATTCATCGAAAGAATTTACACTACTGACCGACAAAAATACAACAAAATACTATGAAGTTATCTCAACTTTTGACACATAGTTCACAGTAGTTGTATTTTAATAGAAAAAAGTACACATAGTTCAAAAATATCAAAGATATTTTTAGCTACTGTGGTCGAAAATTCAGATTTTAATCTAAAAACCTATGTATTGCTACTGTGTCCATAAAAAAGTCAAGACGAGTTCTATAATATCTAAGGCAAAAAGATAAAGTAACTTATTCAGTCATAGTCATTAGTATTTGTAACATAGACATTGTTGTGCGTTAAAATTTATTTTGATAATTCGAATGAAATCTCACACTTCGTTCGAGACAACAACCAAAACACTTATACATTTTATCACTATCAATTGTTATTTACAATAAATATATCTATATTTGCACTGTCTTTTTATAGCCGAAAGCTATCGCTGAATCCCTTCAATTATCCTTATCTATATAATTTAACGCCAGCAAACAGTTAAATATCGTTAAATACCAGATAAAACTACAATCTATATAGATATTGTCTATCATTAACTTGTATAATATAAATTATTTCTATACATTTGCAGTGTGGTGAGACTAACCATCCCTCACTGCAAATTTTTTATGATTAATTTATCAATCGTACAGCGTGCGAATCCTAAGGATTTGAACGCGCCACGTAAATACTACGTGAGTACAAAAAGCTCGGGTGAGATTACCCTTGACACTATGTCAGAATTAATCTCGGAAAAGTGTACACTTACCGAAACGGATGTTTTGGCTGTGTTAAGTGCGCTGACACGCGAAATGACGGCACACCTGATGGACGGCAAAATCATTCGTTTTGGTAGTTTCGGGTCGTTCCAGCTGTCGATAAACAGCGAAGGAGTCGATACAGAAGCCGAAGCAACCCGCACACAGGTACGACGTACCCGTGTACTCTTTCGGCCGGGGCCACGCATTCAGTCGGGTCTCAAGCAGTTGAAGTTCAGCGTTGCTTCGAAACAGTGACGCAGCAGTTTTCGGTCACTGCAAAAAAAAATACCGTATTAGTTTTTTTAAGGCACCTGTCAGTTGTTTAGTTAGCACCGACAGGTGCTCTTTTTTTGTTTAGTGTGCTCAAATTCCTCCCGATGATTTGGCTAAAACTTCCCGATGTTTTAGTTATAATGTCAAGACGTTTTCCCAAAAAGCTCTTGATGTTTTTTTTTGTAAAAAAAAACACAAGGCTTCGATTTTCCCATCTTAATTTTTTGTATATTTGCGATTGCAACTGTAAGGGGTGGAGAATATAATAGCTTCAAAAATTCGCACAAGGAACATGCCTCTTTGCTTAAAAACGGACAAGTATTTCTCAATAGATTAATTAAATAGCATTCTGCTATTGTTCGCTTAACAGAAACCTTAAAGAATAAATATAATTTGATAAATGAATGGAAGTATATCTGTACCACTTAAAGGCAAAGTTTTTTTTAAAAGACTTTTACATAGTATATAAGTAACAGAAAAAATGCTGCCGACTTTGCTCCTGAATATTTGTACGAATTGGCAAAGTTTCAAAGCAAATTTGCCAGCGAACCTAAGGCTGAATATAAAACAAAAATAAATTACATTAACGTACTGACGCAATACATTGCGTCTCTATCATAAAAAACGAATAAAAAATAAAGATTATAGATTACAAACTGAATTTTTCAAAACATATTAAATAAATAGCATTCTGCTATTGTTCGCGCCACCAGAAACCTCGCAAATTTCTTAAAGCGAACGCCAAAAAGAATGATTAAGCAAAATGCTCACGCCCCAAACGGCGTGGGTCATTTTGACTTATCTTTTGGCGTAGCCTTTGCGAGGGGCTTGGTGGCGGATAAGACAAGACTCACGCTTTTTTTATGCCGTGAAGTTTTATCTTATCTGACCAATGGCTGAAAGCGTAAGCTAAAGCCAATGAAAATCATTTTTCCGAAGGAAGACTTCCTATATACTTTATTCCCCGAGCTTACCAACAGCGACGATAATCACATAATCAAAACATTATCTGATTATTACACCTACAATCAATTCAAACCTAAAGTTACAATTGACAACGACCTGATAGTTGTTGAAATTGATATAAACACCATTCAACGACACGAAACAGATTACCAACGTGTCATTTCGCTTTGCGAGAAAGGCAACTACAAAGATGCGAAACCTATCCTTACGAAGCTTATAGCTGAAAACCCTACAAATTCGGAATATCATCGCATAATGGGGCAAATTCTATCGGATGAAGGCGACCAGGATGAGGCTATAAATTGCCTGATTGATGCTTTGCGCTGGAACCCCAAAAATGCGTGGGCACTGCTTATGATGGGTAATATATTTGCAAAATTCAGGGATGATATTACAACAGCAATGAAGTATTATGACCAGGCGCAAAAAAACAACCCGAACGATAATATATCACTCAATAATATCGGCGCAAACTTAATGCAGCAGGGGAAAATTGCTGAAGCAAAAAAATACTTTGGGGAGGCAATGAAAATTAATAGCAACTACCCCAATACACATTTTGCATTGGGAATGATTGCTGAAATTGAAAATGATTTACAATCGGCATTTTACAGTACTGTACAAGCTATAAGACTGAACAAAGTAAAAGATCAGCTATACAATAACTCCATTCGACAGGCATTTTCTGTTGCTCGAAATATTATTTCGACCGATACCGGAAAGAAAACATACAGGAAATATCGCCGACAACTTGAAATTGAGTGCGGAAAGGAAATTGAAATAATACCCGATGCAGAAATATTAACTGCTGCAAAATTTGAATTTGCAGAAAACTACCATACCACAAAACACACTGTAAAATTTAAACCAAACTATCCGGCTATCGAACATTTGATAATGCATGAATTGGTGCATCTCAAATTGGTTATTGATGCCCGAAACAGTGATGTAAACAAACTTTTCGTTTCGCATTCGAAGCACAGAAATGCATTCGACAAATGGACGCAACCCACCGTTCAGAAATTGAAGCGGATGGGAGTGCCCGAAAATCAGATTACAAACTACATTAACGGACTTTTCGATGGCGTGAATTTATTAGTGTATAATACGCCCATCGATTTATTTGTTGAAAACATGTTGTACACCGATTTTCAGGAACTGCAACCTTATCAGTTTATTTCTGCTTACAATTTACTAATGGAAGCTATACAGTCGGTAACCGACCAAAAAGTAACCGAAGTTACCCCAAAAGAAATTGTATCAAAAAATAAAATATATAGCATGGTTAACGCCATGCAGTTCCGGGAATTGTTTGGAATTGACTTAGTGAGCGAATTTAAACCCACAACCGCAGAGTTAAAACAAGCCACCTCTTTTTTCGAAGAATATCTCCAATACAAAGATGATAAAGAACCGGCTGAAGAATATGAGTTGGTGCAACATTGGGCAGATGATTTGCAGTTGAGCGATTATTTTGAACTTGTTGACGAAAATGCACATCGCTCAAAAGACAGCAAACAACAGGAGTTACTGAATGTGTTCGAAAAGTTTTTGGGAATAACAAACGATGAAACTATTGACCCGGAAGCCGAAACAAAAATATTCCTGAAAAATCAAAAAGAAAAAGGCACAAACCCCGAAGTAGTAGTATTTATGGTCGAAGCCTTAGAGTATTTTGAAGGAATGCCAACTGAGGAAATCAAAAAAATAGCTTTCGACATAGCACAACAAGGCACCAAAGGCTACGACCCTGAATTCACAGGCTACAAACTAAAAACGATACCCAACAAAACATTCAGCGGCTACCAAATACTTGCCTACTACTACGTGAGCTTTGCTATAGCCTTACCCGAAGTACTTATGCAACTACAACTGCCCTACCACGAAGAATATCTGCTGGCAAGGGGTGTGAGAAATGGGGGGAATTAAAAGAAATCATTAATACTAAGAATTTATGCTGCTTGACAACAAAACCAAAACGGAAGACAGTGAATACTACAAAGTATTCGATTTTCTGAAAAATTACACCGAAAAGGGTGAATTAGATTTAGTTACCGGATTTTTCTCGGTGCATGCGCTTGCGTTAATGCACGAAGAAATGAATCAGGCTGAGAAATTCCGTATGATTTTGGGAAATTTAATGCAGGATGAAAATCAATTGAACCGTGTAGTTGATTTACTAAATGGCGATGCGGGTATTGAAAGTACGCTATCGTTAAGTAATTCAGCTCTCAAAGCAGTAGAATTTTTACAACAAGAAAAAGTTGCTGTGAAATCAACGCAACGAAATTTTTGTCATGCCAAAGCCTATATTTATACCGATAAGGATGCACGTAAAAATTACGAAATTATTGGAAGTTCCAATCTCACTGATGCTGGTTTAGGTTTAAAAGAAAGTAGTAATATTGAATTAAATACCGCCACAACCGGCAACGACAATGAGTTTAAAGAGCTAAAAAAGTGGTTCAAAAATCAATGGGATAAAGTTGCCGAAGATAAAATTGAATTGCCCGACAAAACAAGAGTTGATGTAAAACAGCATTTAATTGAACTCATTACCAACTTATGGAAGCCTTGGGAACCTATCGATTTGTATTACAAGGTTTTGTACGAACTTTTCAAAGATGATTTACTTTCGCTCTCGACCGATGCCGAGTTCAAGCGTGAAATTGCTCACTTAGAAGAAACTGATATTTACAAAACGCTTTTTCCTTATCAACAAAAAGGAGCAATCAGTCTGATTAAGATGCTTCAAAAGTTTAATGGAGCGATACTTGCCGATGCTGTAGGTTTGGGTAAAACATGGACTGCATTGGCTGTAATGAAGTATTTCGAAATAAAAGGATATACCGTAATCCTGTTTTGTCCTAAAAAACTTCGCAATAACTGGGAGCAATACCGTGCACATAGCGGTTCCCGTTTCGACAATGATGAATTGGAATATTTTGTACGCAATCACACCGATTTACAGGACGAAAGGCTCACTTCAAATTATCCGGACTTTAGTTTGGGCCGAATACAACGCAAACAAAAACTACTGATTGTAATTGACGAAAGCCATAACTTACGCAACGACAAATCGTCGCGATACAAGTTTTTGGTGGAAAAAGTGTTGTTGCCCGAGCGAAAAAACCGTGACATAAAAGTATTGCAATTATCGGCTACGCCTATCAATAACAAACTGATGGACATTCGTAATCAGTTTAAATTGATGACAAAGGGTTTGGATGATGGTTTTAAAGATTCGGAATTAGAAATTGAGAGTCTCGAAAATGTATTTCGAACTGCACAAAAGGACTTTGGTGAATGGTCGGCTACCAGCGACCGTAAAATTGCAGACTTTATAAATAAACTCCCTGCAAAATTTGAGAAACTAACTGATGCATTAATAGTTGCTCGAACCCGAAAGCTGATTGAAGGCGAATTTGGCGAAATGAACTTCCCCCGAAAAGCCGACCCAATAAACGAATATGTAGCACCCGAAAATTTTGGAGATTTAAAATCGTTCGATGATATTTTAAATGCCTTGCGTGTAAACTTAACTGCCTATCGCCCATCGGAATACATTAAAGACCTAAAAGTAGAAAGTGTATTGGAAAACCCCAAACAACGCGAAAAGTTTTTGGTAAAAATGATGTATATGCTGTTGATGAAACGATTGGAATCCAGTTGGTTTTCGTTTAAAGTAACAGTAGAAAACATCTTGAATCATCATATTAATGCACTTAACAAAGTAGATACTTTTATTCGATTGAAAGAAGATGCCGAACTTGAAGAAGAGTTTACCGAAGATGAACAGGACGAATTAGAAGAAACTGCTGCCGAAAACAACGAAGCAGAAATACAACCTATTACATTGGGCAAAAAGAATCCAATATCACTTTCTGCCATTACCAATATTGATGTATTTCGTAAACACTTGGAAGCTGATGTAGTAAAACTGAAAAAGCTACAAGTAAATCTGGAACAATACGAAACAGCATACAGAGCCGGAAATGCAACCGATGAAAAGTTAGATAAACTGATAGAACATATTCAAGCCAAGCAAAAATCAAAGAACAAAAAGATATTGGTTTTCACCGTATTTAAAGACACTGCCCAGTTTCTTTACGACGAATTAAATAACAAAGGATTCCGGAATGTGGCTTTTGTTTCGGGTTCGATAAGCCAAACGAACGATGGCTATATTGGCAATAAGTTTGAACCGATATTGGAGCGATTTGCACCTTTCACTAAACTCTACAACGAAAAAGATTGGAGTTGGATGTACACGCAAGCCAATTTGGGCAACGAGTACAAAAATGGAGAACGTTGGAAAGTGTCGTATGAAAAATGGTTGGAACTTGTACAAAAATACGACAAAACCACTTTCAAAAAGATTGACCAACCTATTGATATTCTGATTGCTACCGATTGTTTGAGCGAGGGTCAAAACTTGCAGGATTGCGACACGGTAGTAAATTACGACATACATTGGAATCCGGTTCGACTTATTCAGCGCATGGGGCGTATCGACCGCTTGGGTTCACCCAACAAAATAATAAAAGGCATTAACTTTTGGCCGGGGAAAAACTACGAAGATTACCTGCGCTTAAAATCGAGAGTAGAAAACCGAATGGCGTTGATGAGTGTGGTTGGTACGGAGTTGGACGATAAACTAACGCCCGAATTTGAACGCATGGTGGAAGAAAATCCATTACTGCCCAAACAAGCTCAAAAGATGCTGCAACAACTGCAAATTACGTGGGACGATTTAGAAACCAGCGACGAAACACTAGGGCTTAATGATTTATCGTTAGAGCAATTCCGACAGGAATTATTTGAGTTTTTCAAAAAGAACGAAGAATTCTTTCAGAAAATACCTAATGGCGTTTATTCTGGTTTTAAGTTCCGCCCGAATAAAAAATGGCGCGAAATGCCCGAAAGTGTCATCGCTGTTTTGGGTTATCCTCGTCGCCCCGACGAAGCTAAAAATCATGTGTATGATGAAATTCATTTGATACATAACTGCTATAACGATTCCTGCAAAAAGGAATTGGTGCTGAACAACAATCAGGAAATTCTTGCTTTTCTTAAATGGCACAAAGCCGAAACACGCTTTGTGCCTCGAAATATTGAACAAGGCGACTCGGTTATTTTAAGCAAAATAGCCAACTCAGTAAGTCAATGGGTCGAAAATCAGGCTGCACCCGTTTCGGTAAATCAAATACAGGATTTATTCTCAGGAACATTGCCTCCTCAAAAAATTTCGCCTACACAGAAAAAACTCGAAGATAAATACAAAAAAGATAATTTCGATTTAATCAATTGGTTTGTAATCTCTAACAAGTAAAACTTATGAATTTATCTCTGTTCTCAACGGCTACACTTTTTGAAGCTACAACTAATTTTTTCGAACAATTAGGTATTCGTTTAAACTCCAATACTTCCGAATCGCTTCCTGCAAAAGATGTCCTTCGGGAATATTACAAAGAGAATCTGATTTTCAACTCCGTAACCAAAACCTATTTTGTTGGTTTAGTAGATAATGCCGTTTTTCAGACCGAAAATAGTTCGTCGTACACTTATACCGAAGCCATCAAAGAAAGCGATAAAAGCTACGAAGGTTTGATGGTTTTTGCCTTGGAACTTAGCAAACAACCCACCCGAAGCGAACTGTCCGAGCTCACACGCGCATTCAACCGAATAAGTAAGAAAATGCCTGTGGCTGTGGTTTTTAAATATGGAAATGAAATTGCCTTTGCAACAACCGAACGCAAAGATTATGTGCAAACATGGCGTAATGGTGAGAAAATTGGAAAAATCACCATGCTGAAAGATATAGTAGTTGAAAAGACACATGCTGCTCATCTGAAAATTCTTTCAGATTTAAAAATTACAGGGCAAAACGTAGATTCTTATAATAAACTACACAAATTTTGGCAAACAAAATTCTCAGTTCAAGCATTGAACGACCAGTTTTATGGCGATTTACAAGATTGGTTTTATTATGCCATTCAGAATATTAAGCTACCCATAAAACCGAATTATATTGACGCAAATGAAAACACTAAAAACTTTTTAGTCAGGCTATTAGCACGTACTCTGTTTTGTTGGTTTGTAAAAGAAAAAGGACTGATTAAACCACAGCTACTTGAATTAACGAACTGGGAAGGAAATAAATACAAACTGACCATTGACATTGACGAAGCGAATTTTCTGAAAAGTAATTCGTATTATCGGGGAGTATTGCAAAATATCTTTTTCAATGCTCTGAATCAAAAAGATAAGAAATCGATGAAAGACTTTGGATGGAAAAAGTATTTACATCCCGAATTAGATATTGAATGGTTCACTCAAATACCTTATCTCAATGGTGGTATTTTTGATAAATTAGATGAAGATAATGCGAAAGAAAGCATAGAAGATGCCGTCATTAATATACCTAACTTTCTGTTTTATGGTATCGAGATAGATGAAGTAGTAACTACAGGTAGAGGAGCAAGAGCCAAAACAGAAGTCCAGTCAGTGGAACACAAAGGGTTAAATGGTATTCTGAAATCGTACAAATTTACTTTAGACGAAAACACTCCATTCGAGGAAGATATTGCACTCGACCCCGAAATGTTAGGATTGGTATTCGAAAACCTATTGGCTGAGTTAGACCCAAACCTCGATGAAAGTACTATCAAAAGCATTCGAAAACTAACCGGAAGTTATTATACGCCACGAAAAAATATTTTCGAAATGGTAAACGATAGTTTGTTTTTGTACCTTGTAAAATACATTACCGATAAATACCCCACACTGACCAATATACGCAAACAAGTAAGCGATTTAGTCTATTTTAATATTCTACATACAGATAACAAGTTGTTTTGCAAAGCGATAGTGAATGGTTTGGATAAATTCAAAATGTTAGACCCTGCGTGCGGGTCGGGAGCATTTCCAATGGGTATGTTGCATCGCATGGTAGATATTCTGAAAATGGTTGACCCACATAATGAGTTGTGGATAGAATTGAAATTGAATAATGTAGATGTGGCCCAACGAACTGAATTTAAGAAAGTGCTCAGTACGCATCTCGACGACTATGGACGTAAACTTGGAATCATCCGCGACAGCATTTACGGCATAGATATTCAACCCATGGCAGTTCAGATTACCAAATTACGTTTCTTCATTTCGTTGCTTATCGACCAGAAAACGGAGAATGGCATTACACCCATGCCAAATATCGAAACCAAAATTATTTGTGCCGATAGTTTGAAAAGCACCAAACCAGACATGTTTAGCGATGCATATATAGAGCAATTGACTGAAGCTCGGGCAAAGTATTACCAACCTGATATTAGTCACGAAGAACGCGAAACCATTGCTAACGAGATTATAGAAATTTTAGATGCGGCATTTCCAAACTTCTCATTTCAGATAACAGGCAAGCGTGTAAGCGGACAAAACAAAGAATTACTCCGTCATTGGTTTACACACAGCACCTTGGCTGCACCATTTTTTAATGTAGATTTCTTTTTTCCCGAACTCAAAGAGCATGGCGGTTTCGATTGTGTAATGGGCAATCCCCCTTATGGTGGTATGAAAATTTCGGACGATGTATGCACATCTTTAATGGTTCAAAGCAAAGACCCTTACGGTGCATTTATTGCCCGATTTTTGAGCAATTTTGAAACGCCAACGCCTCTGAAACCTGGTGGTATATTGGCATTTATTGTAAGCGATACGTTTATGACTATTAAAAGTCACTTGCCACTCCGCAAACTGCTGATGCAAAACTACGTACACAAAATGATTCGTGTACACCCCGACACTTTCCGTGCAACGGTAAATACGGTGATAATGATTGCAGAGCGGAATACGCAACGGGAAATGGACGATAATCACATTTGCCTAATGGCAGATATGACCAACATTAGCATACACGATAATTACGACCGCTTTGTGGAAATACTGAACCAAACAAAAATAGCGGAAAATGCACCCGATATTTCAAATGCTGAATATGCCATTTACCGCTATCCACAATCATTAATTCGTACCAATAGTAATTTGCCGTTTTTTGTAGCGTCACCCAAATTGTTTGCCCTAATGAATGATGGCAATGACCCAACTAACAAACCAATGAAAGAAATTAAAGAAATTGGTGGAAAACAAGTAGATGTGCGAACAATAACATTGAATGGGAAAGAAATTGAAGTGGTAAAATTGGGGGATATAGCGGATGTAAAAGTTGGATTACAAACTGGAGACAACGATTCATATTTATTTCAAAACCCAGAAATGCGTGGTAATTATCGAAGCATTGATGATTATTCTGAATTTCTTATGACACAAGATGATTTAATTACAATACGTGATGATGAAAAATTACGTAATGAGATTATTAATAAAGGAATAAGCAGAACCAATAAAAAATCAAATCGTTATTTTGAAGGAAGATATATCATTCCTTATGATAAAGGAGGAGAAAGTGACTCTAATGCAGGTTGGTTACCTAACTACTATGTTGAAGCACAGTATTTTCTTGATTGGTCTGAAAAATGTGCAGATGCTTTAATAAACGAAAAACTTCTTTTTGAAAATTCAACAAAACCTTATCCAAGAAATAAACCATATTATTTTTTGAAAGGCATTTCATTTTCTGATACAGGAGAGTATTCACCAACTTATAGATTGAATTTTAGTTCTGTATTTGACCAAAAAGGTTCGACCATAATATCGAAGATAGAAAGTGAAATTTTATTAGGAATATTATCCTCAAAACTTTGTAAATTCTTTATGAGAACAATAATTAATCATACTGTAAGTAGTCATGTTGATTGCCAAAAGGAATTATCTATAACTATTAGACTCACTAAATTAAACAAATTAGTTGAAATAATAATTTCAAAGCAACAGTCAAACCCGCGATATGATTACGCCAGTCACGAACAAATCGAAATAGACAAATTGGTGTACGAAGCGTACGGATTAAATGCCGAAGATGTGGAAGAAGTAGAAAACTGGTATGCAAGGCGTTACCCCAAGCTATCGGCCGCCCAAAAAGCCAACTTGCGGGCATTGGGTAAGAGCGATGATTACTTGGAATTGTATGGTTTGCGGTAAATAGAACACCGTAGGTGTTTACGTTGCATAACCCCCAGATTTATCTGGGGGAAAAAGAGAATAAAGACACCTAAAAACTCCGTAGGAGTTTACCAACACCCTCGAGCAGCAAATTACTATGATAGTGGTAGTGAACTCCTACGGAGTTCTATATGTTGGTTTTTTGCACATCCCCCAGTTTCACTGGGGGTTACGCACAGCAAACTCTTACAGAGTTTTTATTATATTTGCATTTGCAATCATAAACTAACAATTTCAAATCAAACATTTAATCGTATGAATAGTTATCGTCAGTCCTTACATCACATTGTATTTTGCACTAAAAGCCGAAAAAACACACTCCCAGAAGTCCATCACGAAGAATTATATAAATACATTTTTGGTGTTATAAAGAACAGAAAAACAGTGTTGTACAGAATAAATGGTATTGAAAACCATATCCACATTTTTTGTGATTTACATTCAAGTATTGGTGTTGGCGATTTTGTAAAGGAAATAAAAACAGCAACAAATAAATGGATAAAAGCATCCGGGCAATTTCCAAAATTCGACTCGTGGGCAGAAGGATATTGCAGCATTTCATATAATTTGAAAGATAAAGATATGATAATAAACTATATAAAATCTCAGAAAGAACATCACAAAAAAGTAACTTTTGAAGATGAGCTTCGTACATTGCTTATAGAAAACGGCATTGAATTCGATGAGAAATATCTTTTTGATGATTGATACTATGAAACATTGGTTAGTAAAATTTGCCCCATTCCGTTATAGTTGGCAGGAAATATTGAGAAATGGTAGTTTCGAGATTTATTCTGTCCGAAACCCACAAGCACGGAATAACCTAAAAGCAATGCGATTGGGCGATGAAGTGCTGTTTTATCACAGTCAGGAAGGGAATTGCATAATGGGCAAAATGATTGTAATTCGTGAAGCCCACCAAGACCCAACAACAGCAGATACACGTTGGGTTTCGGTTACTTTCGAACCTGTTAATACATTTAAAAGCCCAATTTCATTAAGTCAGATAAAAACAACAAAAGAATTGGAGAACATTGGATTGATAAAACAACCTCGATTGGCTGTAATGCCTTTAAAAAAAGAAGAATTTGAACAAATAATCAATTTATCGCTGTGACAAAACTTGAAAAACTCTATCAACTAATCAATTATTCAAAAGAAGTTGGTTTATCTCTCAATGAAGAAATGCTTCAAAAAGCCGACCAGCTTGAAGAAGAATTAATCAAAAACGAAGTCATTCCTCGATTATCCGAAAGCATCGAACCCATAATCACCCAAATACAACGCCCCATTGTGTTGGTTGTAGATTATGTGCCGGGAGAAGCACTTAGTGTGCGCTTAACCCGCAAGCGTGTTATCACCGAAGAAGGCGATACCAAACAATATTCGCTTGCTCCACTACCCAACAAAGAGCGCACAAAAAAGACAGATAAAACCATTACTTCGTCACCAAAATCGTCGTGGACTGGCTTGGTAGTCACATTCCCTAATGGAAAAATTATCAATAACCGATATGCTTACGAAACACTGATTGAAGTAGTTGAAACGGTGGGTATTCAAAAAGTAGCAGCATTAGGGTTAAAGCATGTAGGCTTGGATTTTATCGGCAAAACCCGCGATGATTTCTACAATCAACACGAGCTTGCGGGCGACTATCTTATTCTCACCCATTCGTCCACTGATAAAAAGAAACGGCAATTGGAGGAAATTTCCGAAAAGTTGGGATTAGGGTTGAAGGTGGAAGTAGTGTAAAGGTGTTTTTTGCACCGTCGCCACGCTAAATCTCTGCAAACCCACTACCAGTTGGGCGACGGAATTCTCCTTCCTTATTGTCCTTGTCATCCCGCAGCGAGGGAACTAAAAATGTATTTGAGATTGCATAGGGTTAAAACCTAACGTAAGTGCAATCGCTCGTGGCTAAGCACCAGTTGTAAAACGCCGCACTACCCACTCTTTAAGTCGCGTAGCGACGTCCGATTGAACGTGAGCATGGGGATTCAACCACATGCTGTGAATATAGTGTTATCCGACCAAGATAAAGAAAAGACGCTTGTTGTCAAATTGCCACATTATCTGTATTTTTGCGGCTCAAAACATATTTCATTTACCGTGAGCACAAATAACGAGGCAACTCCCATTTTTATAAGCGAATACGATTACGCGCTTCCCGATGAGCGTATTGCAAAATATCCACTCACCAAACGCGACAGTTCGAAACTGCTCTTTTATCAGCAGGGAAAAATTCAGGAAAGTATTTTTTCGAATATCGCTGATTTTGTGCCCGAAAACACATTATTGGTTTATAACAACACCCGTGTAATTCAGGCGCGTATGCTTTTTCAGAAAATCACCGGTGCACAGATTGAAATTTTCTGTCTCGAACCGGACAGTCCTGCCGATTATGCACAATCGCTCGGTTCTGTTCATTCCTGCATATGGAAATGTATGATTGGCAATCTGAAAAAATGGAAAGAAGGCGCGCTCATTAAAAACTTAAGTATAGCTAATGAAGAGTGCGAACTGAAAGCCACACTTGTATCGACAGAAGGGAATACACATAAAGTTCATTTTGAGTGGAATAACAACGAAATTCATTTTGCCGACATATTGGAAAGTGCCGGAGAATTGCCTATTCCACCTTATCTGCATCGCAAAACAGAGGAAAGCGATCTGAAAAATTATCAGACCGTATATTCAAAAATTAAAGGTTCGGTGGCAGCTCCCACAGCAGGACTGCATTTTACCGACGAAGTATTTGAAAGTCTGGCTCAGAAAAATATCCGTCCGGAAGAAGTGACACTTCATGTGGGCGCAGGAACCTTTCAGCCTGTAAAAACGCGAGACATTGCCGAACATCATATGCACACCGAAGTGATTTCGGTACAGCGCAAAACCATTGAAAAACTTAATGTTAACTATGGTCAGATTGTAGCTGTGGGAACCACTTCGGTGCGTACACTTGAAAGCCTTTATTATATAGGAGTGCAGTTGAAAGAAGGCAAAGGAGAAGAGGCCTTACGGGTTTCGCAATGGGCGCCTTACGTTGTGCAACACAAATACGACACCTGCGAAATGCTCAACGAAATTCTGAAATATCTCGACCGCATGCAAACTGACACGCTACATGCCGACACTCAGATTATGATTCGTCCCGGATATAAATTCAGGGTGATAAACGGAATGATTACCAATTTTCATCAACCTAAAAGCACCTTATTGCTTTTGGTTTCGGCTTTTGTGGACGGCAAATGGAAAAACATTTATGACTATGCTATGTCGCACGACTTCCGTTTTCTGAGTTATGGCGACAGTTCGTTATTACTCAGATAATCACAAAACCGGCACCACGATTTTCACAGTTGTCCCCTCGCCGGGAGCCGATGTAATAAACATTTGTCCATCGAGTAGCGACGTGCGCTCGCGCATCAACATAAGCCCGTGCGAGCTATGCTCCATAAATTCAGTGTACTCAAAACCTACCCCGTTATCTGAAATTTCGAGTTCAAGAGCATTATTACGACCGTGCAACGAAACAATAATTTCGGAAGCCTGCGAGTGAATAAGTGTATTGGAAATTGCATCTTCGAAAATACGATAAAGTACAGTGGACTGCTTCTGCTGAGGCATTTTATCAACTTTACCCAAATCGAAAAAACATTGTGTGGCAGGGTATTTATGATTAACTTCATCAACATATAGTCTGATAGCATCGGGTAATCCCATCATATAAAGCACCTCATTCCTGAGGCTTGTCATTAATTTAAGCGAAAAGGCCAGCGAGTTGCCCAGGGTTTTATACACCTCATCGAGTTTATGAATCAGTTCGTCCGACTGCCCGGTCTCGTCGTTCTTTCTGAACTTTTGTTTGAGTAATCCAATATCCATTTTAAGCGCCGCCAGACTCTGATTCAGCTCATTATCAATTTGAGTAGCCAATACAATTTTTTCTTCCTCGCCGGCATTTTGTAAATGAGAAGCAAAACTACGCAGAATTCTTTGCGATTTTCGCAGTTCTGCTTCTGTCTTTTTCTTTTCTGTTATATCATTTACCACCGACAGCAAACACTTTTCGTTATCAATATGAATAATTTCGCTTGAAAATTCGGTAGTTATAAGCTCCCCATTTGCTTTTCGAAACTGCATCGTACGGTTTACAACTCGCCCCTTTTCATTTAGCTCTGTTATAAAAGCGAAACGGTCGGCCTCATCAACCCAAATATTGTTTTGAGTAGTAGTTTTGCCAACTATTTCAGATGCAAGATAGCCGGTAATATGTTCATAGCCCTCATTTATTTCAATAATACGTCCTTCGTTTAAGGTTGAAATCATTATACCTAACGGAGAATAACGAAATGCTTTGGAAAATTTTTCTTCCTGCACTGAAATCTCATTCAGAAGTCTTTCGTTAACCATTAATGCAAGAAAAAACACCAAAAAGAAATAGGCCACCTGATACATTAAAGCCACATATACTTCGAATACACCGGAATTGAAATAACTTAAGTCAGAGAATCCCACAAAAAAATACTTCGACAACCTTACAACACCAATAAACACAAGAAAAACAAACACATAGCCCATTGGCTTTGCAATTTTACGCATTACTCCGGTATTTCTGTAAAGCATCAAATGTGCACTCTGCAACGACACAACCATAAGTGCAAAACTCACATTTATATTTCTTAGTTCCTGCGAAGGATAAAAATAAGTAAACACAAAATGTAGTATTAGAAAGAAAACAAACAACAAATAATGTTTCAGACGAGGTGTTTCTTTGTCGCTGAATTTTTCGAGACCCACAAAAGCCAGAAAGGCGCCACCCACCACAAAGCCATTAGCCATAATGATCGAAAGAAAATCGGGTATTTTGTCGCGAAGTGCAATCAGAACCAGGCCAAAAAACTGCATCACAATGTACAGCACGATCAGTTCCAGGCCTCTGAAACGTTTTCGATTCTGCCACCACAGAAGAGCCACCACAGCCAGACATACTACCAGCATTACTACAAAACTGGCATAAAGGGTACGTAAATCAAATGCGTACATATCGTTTCAGATTAATTCAAAAATAAAATTTAATGCAAATATATGAAATGGGCAGTCACAACAATGATAAAATTGCAAAAAGTATTTGAAGTTCCGGCTGATTTTAATTTTCCAACCTGCAATTTTCTTATCCGACTTAAAATTCAGACCCCAACTGCCTTTATTATCATTTGCAGTTGCCCTGACTTTTTGCTATTTTTGCACAAATTTTTCAATCAATCGATATTCTCAATGGAAAAGATCATTATTCTTGATTTCGGTTCACAAACCACACAGCTTATCGGACGACGTCTGCGCGATCTGAACGAGTATTGCGAAATAGTGCCTTACAACAAATTTCCCGAAGATACTACCGACATCAAAGGAGTAATTCTTTCCGGAAGTCCGTTTTCAGTGTACGATCCCACTGCTTTCAAAACCGATCTGAGTAATATCCGCGGAAAATTTCCTGTATTGGGAATTTGTTACGGCGCACAATACATTGCCTACACATCAGGAGGAAATGTGGAAGCTGCCGGTTCACGCGAATACGGCCGTGCAAACCTCGATTTCATTGACAATAACGATCCGCTTTTCAAGGACATCAACCCGGGATCGCAGATATGGATGTCGCACGGCGATTCCATCACAAAAATCCCTGCAGGATTCCGCAAAATAGCCAGCACAGCCGATGTGGAGCTTGCTGCTTACAAAATTGAGAACGAACCCACCTGGGCTGTACAGTTCCACCCCGAAGTATACCACACGCTCGATGGCATTTCGCTGCTCGAAAACTTCCTGAATATTTGCGGTGCTTCGCGCAACTGGTCACCGGCTTCGTTTGTGGAAAGCACAGTAAACGAACTGCGCGCTCAACTTGGCAACGACAAGGTTGTACTCGGTCTTTCCGGAGGTGTTGATTCTTCTGTAGCAGCCGTTTTACTCAACAAAGCCATTGGCGAAAACCTCACCTGTATATTTGTGGATCATGGTTTACTCCGTAAAAATGAGTTCGAAAATGTAATGAAAGATTACGAACACCTCGGACTCAACGTTATTGGAGTTAATGCCAAAGATTATTTCTATAAAATGCTCGATGGAGTAACCGATCCGGAGAAAAAACGTAAAATTATTGGCGCAGGATTCATCGATGTATTCGATGCCGAAGCTAAAAAAATTGAAGGTGTAAAATGGCTTGCGCAGGGCACAATTTACCCTGACATTATCGAGTCACTCTCCATCACAGGAACTGTCATTAAATCGCACCACAATGTAGGCGGACTTCCTGAAAAAATGAATCTGAAACTGTGCGAACCTTTACGACTCCTGTTCAAAGACGAAGTTCGCCGTGTGGGTACCGAACTTGGCATGATGCACCACCTTATCAAACGTCAGCCATTCCCTGGACCGGGTCTTGCAGTGCGTATTCTGGGAGCCATTACGCCTGAGAAAGTACATATTTTGCAGGAAGCCGATGACATTTTCATCAACGGTCTGCGCGACTGGAACCTTTATGACAAAGTATGGCAGGCAGGCGTTATTCTGCTTCCTGTGCAATCGGTGGGCGTAATGGGCGACGAACGCACTTACGAAAATGCTGTGGCTCTGCGCGCTGTAACTTCGACCGACGCAATGACAGCCGACTGGGCACACTTACCTTACGAATTTCTGGCAAAAATGTCGAACGAAATCATCAACAAGGTAAAAGGCGTCAACCGCGTAGTGTACGACATCAGTTCAAAACCACCTGCAACCATTGAGTGGGAATAAGAAAGAATTGACCATTTCCCATTTCCCATTTAATGAAATGAAGCACACTAACATCAAGGGTAAATTGTAAATGAAATAATTGTAAATGTTTTGATTGACACCCATTCACATATTTATTCCGAGGAGTTCGATAACGATCGCGACGAAGTAATTCAACGGGCAAAAGATGCCGGGGTAAAAAAAATTATTCTACCCAATGTCGACAGTGAATCGCTGCCACGAATGCTCAGTCTCGAAAAATCATATCCGGATTATTGCTTTGCAGCCATAGGTTTACACCCTACAAGCGTAAAAGAAAACTATAAAAGTGAACTCGATATAATAAAAAACGAATTATCACGTAGAAAATATATAGCAATTGGAGAAATTGGTGTAGATTTGTATTGGGATAAAAGCTTTTACAACGAACAGCTGATTGCGTTCACACAGCAACTGCAATGGGCCATCGACTATCATTTACCGGTGATAATACATGTACGCGATTCGTTTCGCGAAACCATGAACGCACTCGAACCATTCAGAGGAAAGGGACTCAGAGGCGTATTTCACAGTTTTACAGGCGATGTGATACAGGCTGAAGAAATTATAGATTTCGGAGGGTTTTTACTGGGTATTAATGGTATAGTCACTTTCAAGAACTCAGGACTTGCTGAAACATTGAAACAAATAAAACCCACGCACCTGCTAACCGAAACCGATGCACCTTATCTGACACCCACACCATTCAGGGGAAAGCGTAACGAAAGTGCATATACAAGCCTTATTTGTAACAAACTATCCGAAGTTTACAACATGAAAAAGGAGGAAATTATAGAAATAACAAGCTATAATTCTTTCAATTTATTTGAAAAATCAGAGCCGAAATCATAAAACCATCTAAAAAAACGAGAAAAAAATAATTTATTGGATACAAATTTCAATAAATACATTGTTTTTCGTGATTTTTTCTTAACTTCGCCCCGTTTTGGAGAGGTGCTCGAGTGGTTGAAGAGGTACGCCTGGAAAGCGTATATACGGTGTGGAATCGTATCGAGAGTTCGAATCTCTTCCTCTCCGCAACAAATTCAGGCAGAATGAATTGAAACAAAAAAAATAAAACAACAACAATTAGAACATTTAAAAAAAAGTAAAATGAAAAAGGTATTTGCAATCTTATCAATCGTAGCGATTTTCAATTTTGGAAGCACTTTGAACGTAGTGGCACAGGACGCTCCCGCAACAGAGCAGGTAGCCGCAACTGATTCAGCCGCAACAGATTCAGCTGCTACAACTGTTACAGAAACCACAGAAGAAACTGAAGTGGTAGAAGAAGTAGGTATGCACAAAGCATTGAAACAAAAATTCATCGAAGGGGGTGCTGTGTGGATGACTCCGGTAGCTCTTTGTTTGATCGTGGGTCTTGCATTGTCTATCGAACGTATTCTTTATCTGAGTCTTTCTTCTACCAACACCAAAAAACTTCTCACCAACATCGATGAAGCATGGGACAAAGGTGGTGTAAAAGCTGCAATGGAAGTTTGCCGCAATACTCGTGGACCGGTAGCCTCTATCTTCTATCAGGGTCTTTCGCGTTACGACGAAGGTATCGACGTAGTTGAAAAATCAGTAGCCTCTTACGGAGGTGTTCAGTTAGGTCTTCTCGAAAAGAACCTTACATGGATTTCGCTGTTCATCACACTTTCTCCTTCATTAGGATTCTTGGGAACAGTAATCGGTATGATTCAGGCTTTCGACAAAATTCAGCAGGTAGGTGACATTTCGGCAACTGTAGTAGCAGGTGGTATGAAAGTAGCCCTTTTGACAACTGTATTCGGTCTTATCGTAGCCATGATTCTTCAGGTATTCTTCAACTACATCCTTACTTTGATCGAAAGCATGACAAATGACATGGAAGACTCTTCTATCTCATTGCTCGATATCATTGTTAAACACTCAAAAAAATAATTTGAACAATAAAAGAATTCAGATATGTCAAAAATAATTGAAAAAGCCCCCAAAATTTTAGCTTATCTACTCGTTATTTTATCTGGTATCTTTGTTGCCATGATATATGTGGGTGGAAATGCTGAATCGCTCGAAGTGGGTGGTGAACTGCTTACTGTACCAAAATATACCGACACATTACTATATTGGTCATATTTCCTTATCGGACTGATTGTAGTAATCACATTACTTCTAATCGTATTAGGTTTTGTGAAAAGTCTGGTTGAAAATCCGTTATCAGCAATTAAATCTCTTATTCCATTAATTATTTTCGTACTTATTTTCGTTGTGGCATGGTCGCTCGGAAGTGCTGAGAAAATCTCAATTATTGGTTACGAAGGAACTGAAAACGAAGGTTTTTGGGCTCAGTTTACCGACATGGTTATCTACGCAAGCTACACATTATTTGCAGCTGTAGTGCTTGCCATTTTCGGAGCAAGAGTTTACACAAGTCTTAAATAAAAAACTAACCGGACAAAATTTGTCCGCAAGATAGAATATTTCAAAATGGGAAAGAAAAGAAAAATTGGCGAGATCAATTCCAGTTCAATGGCTGACATCGCGTTTTTGCTCCTGATATTCTTCCTTGTAACCACTTCGATGAGTACAAGTACAGGGTTGTCGCGTCGACTTCCCCCACCACTGCCCGATAACCAGAAAGTCCCTCCTGTTGATGTAAACAAACGTAACCTTTTTCAGGTTAAAATCAACAGTATGAACGAATTACAGGTACAGGGAGAGTTGATGGATTTGAAGGATTTGCGCGCAAGAGCCAAAGAGTTTATCAAAAACGAGAACAACGATCCAAACATGCCTAAAAAAGAGTTGGTAAACATCCCGTTAATCGGTGAAATTGAAATTACAAAAGAACATGTAATTTCACTTCAGAATGACGTGGACACACAATATCAGGCGTATATCGATGTACAGAACGAATTGGTAGCTGCTTATAATGAACTAAGAAATGAACTGGCCCTTCAGAAATTCGGAAAAGTTTTTGACGAACTCGAAGAAGATCAGAAGAAAGCAGTTCAGGATGTATATCCTCAGAAGATTTCGGAAGCAGAACCTAAAAATTATGGAGGAGTAAAATAATGGCACAAATTAGAAAAGACAAAGAAAGAGAAACCCCGGCGTTAAGTACATCGTCGCTTCCCGATATTATCTTTATGTTCCTCTTCTTCTTTATGGCCATTACCACCATGAAAGAGGTTACATTTAAGGTTAGAGTTTCATCTCCAATGGCTACCGAGGTTCAAAAACTCGAAAACAAATCTCTGACACGTTACGTGTACATTGGTAAACCGATGGAGGAATATCAGAGAGCTTTTGGTTCGGAAACACGTATTCAGCTGGGTGATGCCTTTGCTGATGTAACTGAACTTGAAGAGTTTATTGTACTTGAAAGAAGTGCAATGAGCGAGAACGATCAGAATCTGATGACTGTATCGATTAAAGCTGACAAAGACACCAAAATGGGTATTATAAACGATGTAAAACAGTCGTTGCGTAGAGCATACGCACTGAAAATCGTTTATGCAGCAAGCAAGCGTACAAGTTATTAATGCAAACACTTATTTTCAATATGCAAAACCGCTACACAGAAATGTGTGGCGGTTTTTTTTATAAAATATCAGCCATTCCTGTTCGGAGTGTTACAAAACAAAAAGAGCTGAAACCCTTATAAAAAAGCATCTGACACAACAATATCAGAGTCAGTTTCAACCGCATAGCAGTTTTTATTTAAGCCCTCCCAAATTCATATTTTTTTTGTACTTTTGCAGTCTTGTAAAAAACAGCAAAATTCCTATTCAGATATGGCAAAATTTAAAGAATACTCCGGACTTAACCTGTCGAACATCAACAAAGAAATACTCGAACGCTGGCAACAGCTTGATGTTTTCCATAAAAGTATCGAAACCCGCGAGGGAAAACCCTCGTTTGTGTTTTATGAAGGACCGCCTTCGGCAAATGGCATGCCGGGTATTCATCACGTAATGGCACGCGCTATCAAGGATATTTTCTGTCGATACAAAACCATGCAGGGCTTTCAGGTAAAACGTAAAGCCGGTTGGGACACACACGGACTTCCCGTAGAACTTGGTGTGGAAAAATCGCTCGGCATTACCAAAGAAGATATTGGTAAAAAAATCAGCGTAGTCGAATATAACGCAGCCTGTCGCCATGATGTAATGAAATACACCCGCGAATGGGAAGACCTGACTACAAAAATGGGATATTGGGTGGATATGAACGATCCGTACATCACTTACGACAATCGTTATATCGAAACGCTTTGGTGGTTGCTTAAACAACTTTACAACAAGAACTTATTATACAAAGGTTACACAATCCAACCTTATTCTCCGGCTGCCGGAACAGGACTTTCCACACACGAACTCAACCAGCCCGGTTGTTATCGTGATGTAAAAGACACCACTGCTACTGTTCAGTTTAAAATTAAAGGTGAAGAAAATGCATATTTCCTTGCATGGACAACTACACCATGGACTTTGCCTTCGAATACAGCTCTTTGCGTGGGTCCGAATATCGACTATGTTCGCGTAAAATCGATCAACCCTTACAGCAAAGCTGAAGCTGAATTTATTCTGGCCGAAAATCTGTTGGGTGCTGTGCTTGCTAAAAACGAATATGAAGTCGTTGCAAAACACAAAGGCTCTGAACTGGCAGGAATCGAATACGAACAACTGATTCCGTGGGTAAATCCGGGCGAAGGAGCTTTTAAGGTTATCACAGGCGAATTTGTAACAACCGAAGATGGTACAGGTATCGTTCACATTGCTCCTACTTTTGGTGCGGATGACGATCGTGTGGCCAAACAAAACGGCGTTCCTCCCATGCTGCTGATCGACAAAGACGGTAACCGTCAGCCGATGGTGGATAAATCAGGAAAATTCTTCACTATAGAAGATCTCGATGCTGACTTTGTAAACAGCAAGGTCAATACTGAAATATACAAAGAATTCGCCGGAAGGTTTGTGAAAAATGCTTACGATCCAAATCTGACCGATCAGGACGAAACGCTTGACGTTTCTATAAGCATCATGCTCAAACAACAGGGTCTGGCTTACAAAATAGAAAAACATACGCACAATTATCCGCACTGCTGGCGTACCGATAAACCAGTATTGTACTATCCGCTGGATAGCTGGTTTATACGCACCACGGCCTGTCGCGAGGAAATGATTGCGCTGAATAACACCATCAACTGGAAACCTGTTTCTACCGGAACAGGTCGATTCGGAAAATGGTTGGAAAACCTTCAGGACTGGAACCTGAGTCGCAGTCGCTATTGGGGAACTCCGCTTCCTATCTGGCGTACAGAAGATGGAAGTGAGGAAATTTGTATTGGTTCGGTGGAAGAGCTGATGGGCGAAATTGAGAAATCAATTGCAGCAGGATTCATGACCGAGAATCCTTACAAAAACTTCAAAGTAGGTGAATACACAGCTGAAAACTACGCTGTAAAAAATATCGACCTGCACCGTCCGTATGTGGATGGCATTGTACTGGTTTCGGCTTCGGGCAAACCGATGAAACGCGAACTCGACCTGATCGACGTTTGGTTCGATTCAGGTGCGATGCCTTACGCTCAGCTGCACTATCCGTTCGAAAATGCAGATTTAGTGGAAAGTGGCTCGTTCTTCCCTGCCGATTTTATTTCGGAAGGTGTGGATCAAACCCGCGGTTGGTTCTTTACGCTTCATGCTATCAGTACCATGGTTCGTGGTTCAGTGGCTTTCAAAAGCGTAATTTCCAATGGTCTGGTACTCGACAAAAACGGCAACAAGATGTCGAAACGTCTGGGCAATGCTGTGGATCCGTTCTCAACCATAGAGAAATACGGTTCCGATCCGCTACGCTGGTACATGATGACTAACGCTTCGCCGTGGGACAATCTGAAATTTGACATTGAAGGTATCGAAGAAGTGCGTCGCAAATTCTTCGGAACTCTTTACAACACATATTCCTTCTTTGCATTGTATGCCAATGTAGATAAATTCACTTATGCAGAAGCCGAAATTCCGATGGAAAAACGTCCGGAAATCGACCGTTGGATTTTATCACTACTGAATACGCTGGTAAAAGAAGTTCAGGAACACTACGAAAACTACGAGCCAACGCGTGCAGGCCGTGCAATTTCGGATTTCGTGGGCGAAAACCTGAGTAACTGGTACGTTCGCCTCAACCGTAAGCGTTACTGGGGTGGTGAATATGACGATGATAAAATTGCTGCTTATCAAACACTTTACACCTGTCTGGAAACGGTAGCACGCCTGATGGCTCCTATCGCTCCGTTCTTTGCCGATCAGCTTTTCCTCGATCTGAACGCTGTAACAGGAAAAGACAGTAATGAATCTGTTCACTTAGCTGATTTCCCAACATACGATGCTTCGTTGATTGACACCAATCTGGAAGAATGCATGCAACTGGCTCAGCAAACCACTTCGATGATTTTGGCATTGCGTAAAAAAGCAGAAAAGAAAGTGCGTCAACCACTCAGCAAAGCTGTGGTTCCTGCACCGGACGATAAAACTTTTGAGCAACTGAGCTATGTGGCCGATTTGGTAAAAACAGAAGTAAACATCAAGGAACTGGAAATTATTTCGGCCGATAAAGATGTGGATAATCTGGTGAAGAAAATCAAACCCAATTTCAAAACGCTGGGTAAGAAATACGGCAAACAGATGAAAGAAATTGCTGCAGCTTTTGGGACATTGACCAAACAGGAAATCAGTGAAATAGAACGCAATGGTCAATATACTCTGAAACTTGACTCAGGCGATGTACTGATCGAAGCTGAAGATGCTGAAATCATTACCGAAGATATGCCTGGCTGGATGGTTGCCAACGAAGGTAAACTGACTGTAGCACTCGACATTACTGTCACCGAAGCATTGCTCCGCGAAGGTATTGCCCGTGAACTGGTAAACCGTATTCAGAACATCCGTAAATCTAGCGGATATGAAATCACCGACAAAATCGTGGTAGAGATTGAAAATCGCCCCGAAATTGAAGGTGCCGTTCAGGAATACGGAAGCTATATTGCAGCTCAGACTCTGGCAAACACTGTAACGCTGAAAAATGTAATTGACAATGCGACTGAACTCGATTTTGAGGAGTACATTGTAAAAATAAGCGTTGAAAAAGTCTGATTTTTTTAGTTTTAAAAATCCGGCAAAACAATTTTAAGAATAAATATAAACTTTGCGGAACAAAAACATTCAAAAATTATCAGGTTCACGATGACAATGCGCTAAAGCAGTAGTAAGAATCAGTAAAAAACGCAAGAAAAACAGACACACAAACCTGTTTATCAGACAAATATATAAATAGCAAAATATAAGCAGAAAACGTATAATTATTATAAAATCACAGTCTGAAAATAATGTAATTAAAAGTTTGAAAACTAAAACTATTTTGCTATTTTCGCATGCAATAAAAATGCACGCAGAAACCATTGTTGAAAGGAAAAATCCTTAAACGCAAAAATTTAAAGCTATGAGTGAAAAAACAAGATACAGCGATGCCGAACTCGAGGAGTTTCGTGAAATCATCAACGAGAAACTGGCAAAAGCCCAGAAGGATTATGAATTGTTGCGCAATGGTATCACCAATCTTGACGGAAACGATGTGATGGACACTTCGCCTACTTTCAAAGTTCTTGAAGAAGGTGCTGCCACTTTGTCGAAAGAAGAATCTGGTCGGTTGGCTCAGCGTCAAATGAAGTTTATACAGCATTTGCAGGCTGCACTTATTCGTATTGAAAATAAAACCTACGGTATTTGTCGTGAAACAGGCAAGCTGATACCCAAGGAACGTCTTCGCGCAGTGCCTCACGCAACTTTGAGCATTGAAGCAAAAAGTGATAAAAGATAACAGAGCAAAGACAAAAGAACAAAGATAAAACACATTTATCCAGAATAATTGAACCGGCAATGGAGGCATATCTGTTGTCGGTTTCTTTGTCTGAATGCAAAAGCAAAACATTCTTTTTCTCAATATGTTTTAAAAAACATTGTTTTAGGGCTTATGTTTGTCGAAATATGCGCCTCTTTTATTTACCTTTGCATTAATAAATATAACAGTTGTAGTTGAAATCACACAAAACACAAATCTCTCAACACATGTCGGTTACAAAAAAATCTCTTTTACTCATATTCCTGGTTCTTATTATCGACCAGGCTTCAAAAATATTCATAAAACTCAACTTTGCGCTGGGCGAACATATCGAGGTATTCAGCTGGTTTCAGATATATTTTATCGAAAACAACGGAATGGCATTCGGAATGGAAATCTTCGGCAAATTGTTCCTGACCATTTTCAGAATTATAGCTGTAGGTGGAATTTCATATTTCATTTACACATTGATTAAGAAAAATGCACGAACCGGATTTATTCTGGCAGTATCGCTCCTGCTTGCCGGAGCAGCAGGAAATATTTTCGACTCGGTATTTTATGGCGTGCTTTTCAGCGACAGCTATGGAATGGCTGCCACATTTTTGCCTGAAACAGGCGGATATGCTCCTGTATTTTATGGAAAAGTAGTGGACATGCTTTACTTTCCACTGATACGAAACAGTGCAGGTGAAGTACTGTTCTTTAGCCCCGTATTTAATATTGCCGATTCGGCCATTACCATTTCAGTGGTTATTATCCTCATTTTCTTCCGCAAAGATCTGAATGACAGTCTGGAAACAAAAAAGGAGAAAAATCAGAAGAATGAATCAGAAGCTTAAGAAATATCGTAAGTATTTGATAGGCATTTTATTGCTGACATTGTTTGCGGGTTGCGAAAAACGCCCCGAAGGATTACTGTCGCGCAGCGAAATGACCGATTTCATTTACGACCTACACAAACTCGACGGCACTTTAATGGCCAATGGTTTCGGACAGGCCGAAGACAGGGAAAATGTGTATTATTATAATTCACTGCTCAAAAAACACGGAATAACGCAGGCACAATTCGACTCTTCGGTGGTTTGGTACACTGCACATCCAAAAACTTACGAGAAAATCTACATTGAAGTGCTCGATCGGCTGAATAAACTTGAAGCCGATGTGGAAAAAGGTGTATATCATCCGGTTGACTCAGCTGCGCTTCGTAACTCGATAAGGGAAATGTGGCCTCAAAAAGCCAGTTTTACTTTTACAACCGATTCCACGCCAAACAATATCAGCTTCAGTATTACCGATTCACAATTACGCTGGAACGACCGTTATACCTTGCGTTTACTTCAAAGATTATCGCCGGGCAAAGACAGTTTACTGCACAAACGTATTGTTTTCCGCATTCATTATGCAGGAGGAATTACCGATAGCATTACGACCAGCGTAAAGGCCGACAGTATTTTACGACGTTACACACTAATGCTACGCGCTAAACGTCAGCTTCCTGTTGAAAAAATCACGGGTGAATTATTGAACGACACGTCCACAACCAGAAAATACTTTGCTAAAATCGATAGCATTAGTTTTACACGTCACTACGATCAACTCGCACAGGACAGTATAAAAACGCTGATTGAAAAAATCCAGTTTGAGAAAGATTCGATAAATGCGTTGAAGAATAACAAAAAGCCAGCATCGGATTCCATTAAACCAACCATTGAAAAAGCAAAACCTGCGGTTGAAACCCGTAGACCAACACCTGCTAAAATTCAGAAAATAAATCCACGTGCCGAGAAACCAAAACTAATCAATGAATAGAGTTGTAAGTCAACTCATGCTGACTGCTCCCGATCAGTTATTGCGACATACGGTGCTTGAGATATCGGAAAACGGGCGTGTTTCGCAGCTTATTTCACTGAATGACATGAAAAGCGAAACAGCCGCAACCATCTTTCGCGACGGCATTATCAGCGCAGGGATTGTTTCGCTAAAACTCAGAGCTTACGACTTTCAACAAATGCCTGATCAGTTTTTGTACATAGATATCACAAACTGTATCCCTGAAAAAATTGACTTACAAAACCGGATTCTGATACTCGATGCCCACACCGAAAACCCAACTGAGTTTAGCTTGCACCTACACAAGGCATCCAACTCATTATCAGACATAAACGTCGCCGATATTATTGCTGCCACATGCTATATGCCCGCACTTCTGTGCAATTTCAACAATGAAATCAGACCCGGAAACAGCATTAATGCAATCATTTGGGAAAATTGCAACCTGCCCGATAAAAAGCTCACTTCCAATGTTTCGATTGCAAATTTATACTGAGAAGATTATTCCTTATAATTTGCATTTCAGACACACGTAAATCCATTAATTTTACTAAATTTGCATTCCGGAACTAACAAACCGACAGTTCTGAAATATCAACACATCTTACAATCTGATATTTATGACCATACGCCAACTCTCCGTTTTCCTCGAAAACAAAACCGGCTACCTCAATCAGGTACTCAATGTATTAGCCCGCAACCAGATTAATATTGTAGCACTCACAGTTGCTGACACAAGCGACTACGGCATTATGCGTGCAATAGTGTCAAATCCCGAGAAAGCTCTTGAGGCACTTCGGGCCGAACAATTCACAGTGCGTGTTCATGAGATTCTGGGTCTCGAAATGGATGCTGCCCCGGGTTCAATGTCGCACATACTCGATCTTTTTACTTCAGCCGATATTTGTATCGAATATGTATATGCTTTCAGTTTCGGAAGCAAATCGATGCTTGTTTTCCGTACCGACAACAAAGAAAAAGCCCTCGAGGTAATTGAAAAGAACAATTTAAAATCCATCAGGGAAAAAGACCTGCTGTAAAAACGAATTTACAGCCACAAAATACATTCAAAAAAAAATCATATTCCTCACCAAGTCAGGCTGAAGAATACTGTATCAATTTTCAAATTAAACATTTGACATGATCTGGAACAAAGAAATTGAGTGCATGGAGCGCGAACAAATGCGCGAACTGCAATCGGCACGACTCCGAAATCTGGTGGAACGGGTTTATAATAATGTAGCCTTTTATCGTCGTAGAATGGACGAAATGGGCGTGAAACCCGAAGATATCCAATCCATCGACGACATTGTAAAACTTCCGTTCACATATAAAAACGATCTTCGCGATCATTATCCTTTCGGACTGTTTGCTGTACCAATGCACGACATTGTGCGTGTACATGCTTCAAGCGGAACCACCGGAAAAGCAACCACTGTAGGTTACACCAAAAACGATATCGAAACCTGGCGCGAAGTATTGGCCCGTTGTCTCACTATGGCCGGAATATCGCACAACGACATTATGCAGGTATCCTATGGTTACGGACTTTTCACTGGCGGACTGGGAGTACATTACGGTGCCGAAACAGTGGGTTGTACGGTAATTCCCGTATCGGGAGGCAATACCCGCCGTCAGTTGCAGTTAATGTCCGATTACGGCTCAACAGTACTGGCCTGCACACCATCATATGCATTGCATTTAGCCGATGCTCTGACTGAAAATGGCTATTCACTGAAAGATCTGAAACTGAAAGCCGGCGTATTCGGTGCTGAGCCATGGACAGAAAATATGCGTCTGGAACTGGAACGAAAATGGGGAATTAACGCCTTTGATATTTACGGACTAAGCGAAGTTATGGGCCCCGGCGTGGCTAATGATTGCATTCATCATGCAGGATTACATATTCACGAAGATCATTTCTATCCGGAAATTGTAGATTCGGAAACTAAACTTCCCCTACCCGATGGACAGGAAGGCGAACTTGTGTTTACGACCCTTACCAAAGAAGGCATTCCGCTTTTGCGTTACAATACCCGCGACCTTTCGACGCTGAACCGCGAAAAATGTGCATGTGGCAGAACCACTGTACGCATGAAAAAAATCACAGGCCGCAGCGACGACATGCTTATCATTCGCGGAGTCAATCTATTCCCATCGCAAATTGAACATGTGTTGCTCGAACTCTGCGAAACCAGCGCACACTATATGCTTTATGTGGACAAAGTAAATAATCTGGACACGCTGGAACTTCAGGTTGAACTCGACGAAACAAAAATGGTGGACACCATCAGGGAATTGCAAATGCTTTCGCGCAAAATAGAACACGCCCTCAACAGCGCAATTGGCCTCAGCGTAAAGGTGACTCTTGTAGAGCCCAAAACCATAGCACGAAGCGAAGGAAAAGCAGTGAGAGTGATTGACAAGAGAAAAAATAAACAGTAAACTTATTTGTTTTTCCATCTTTGACAGGTTTTAAAACCTGTCAAAACTTCTCAAGAAGCAACATACATTTAACCAAATAAAACACACATTTAAATTCTAATTACTATGAGAAGCACTTTGAGAATATTGATTTTAGGAGCAATCGCATTAATCGTTGTTCGTTGCAGTTTGCCCACAACTATTTCAAGTCAGTACGATGATGTAATGAATGTGGAACGCCATCGTTACGATGCTGTATTCAGCCGGAATGAAAGATTAGAACAGGAGTATTCTCAAAATGTCAGCATTGTAAAAGAAAGAAACAGTGATGGCGAGATCATTTATACAATGTACGATATAATCACCATGCCCTATGGCAGCTTCGATTTGTCGGATAAAATGTATATTGTGATCGACAAAAAGGTAATTGAACTGAAAAATACAAAGTTTGAAAATGGCGTTTTCACAAAACTGAATGAAACAACTTCAAGTATTATGAAAGCCGACTCGTCGAAGGTTGATGTAGTGACCGGATACACTGAACAACATCTGAAAACTTACAAAATGACGCGCATACTGGACAATGAAATTATTGAACGGATAGCGGATGCAAGCGATGTATATCTGAGGTATTATGCAGGCCCCAATCTGATTACATCGGAGATAAAATTTTATAATTTAGAAACATTAAAAAAAATGATTCTAAAACAGCTAAAACAATGATTACAAAAGAAATAGTAGATAGTTTATTTGCTCAGTTTGGCGAAAGTGACATTACCCGTCTTTCCATTCGCGAAGTAGGCAAACTGGTGGCGCAGATCGAACAGGAAAGTGGCGAGGAATTTATCCACATGGAAATGGGTGTTCCCGGTCTGGAACCTTCCAGAATCGGCGTAAAAGCCGAACACGAAGCGCTGGATATGGGTCTGGCACGCATTTATCCAAACATAGAAGGAATTCCGTTTGCCAAAACCGAGATTTCGCGCTTTGCCAAACTTTTTATGGATATCGACGTATCGCCGGCCTGTTGTATTCCAACTGTAGGTGGCATGCAGGGAAGTTTTGCTGCCTTGCTGGCCATGGGACGCTCCAACCCGGAAAAACCCTACACCTTGTTTATCGATCCGGGGTTTCCGGTGAACAAATCGCAACTGAATCTGTGCGGACTTCCCTTTAAATCTTTCGACATACTGAGCTACAGGGGTGAAAAACTTCGTGCAAAACTGGAATCGTACCTTCAGGAAGGAAATATCTGCACTATCACATATTCTTCTCCCAACAATCCTTCGTGGATTAGTCTGAGCGAAAAAGAATTGCAGATAATTGCCGAACTGGCCGACCGTTATGACGCGGTGGTGGTAGAAGACCTCGCCTATTTCGGTATGGATTTCCGTCACAATTACGGACATCCCGGCGTTGCACCTTATCAGCCCACAGTGGCCCGCTATACCGAAAACTATATCTTATTGCTCTCTGCTTCAAAAATTTTCAGTTATGCCGGACAGCGTATCGGCATGATGATAATTTCGGAAAAACTGCGCACAAAACATTATCCGGCGCTGAAAAAATATTTCAGCAGCGATGTATTGGGACATTTTATTCCTTACGGTGTGCTTTATGCCACAACTGCGGGCACTTCGCATTCGGCACAATATGCACTTGCAGCCATGCTGAAAGCTGCTAACGATGGGGAAATCAATTTCACCGAAAGCCTGCATGCTTACGGCGAAAAAGCCCGCGCCATGAAGGAAATATTCCTGAAACACGGTTTTTATATCGTTTATAATGATGAGGATGGCGATTTAGCGGATGGATTTTATTTTACAATTGCATATCCTGGCATGACAAGTGCTGAACTGATGAAAGCATTTCTGTATTATGGCATTAGTGCTATTTCGCTGGCTATTACGGGCAGTGAAAACCCTAACGGACTACGCGCCTGTGTATCGTTTGTACGCCCCGAACAAATTCCTGAATTAGACAGAAGGTTGACGGCTTTTGTGGGAGAAATAGAATTGGAAAATGATAAATAAGCTGTTTAAATTATTACTAAAAGAGTCAAATTTTCTTTCAACTATTGCATATACGTATCATTGTATTTATATTTGCACGTATTATCATGCAAATTTCACATAATCATGAACACAAAATTAACGCTTACAATAGAGCAAACGACCATTGAGAAAGCAAAAATATATGCAAAAAGTAAAGGTCGCAGCCTTTCAGATATAATTGAAAATTATCTGAAAGCGCTCACGAAAGAGCAAAAGAATGATTATCCGGAAATAACGGATATCGTAAATTCTCTTAAAGGATCATTTAAGGCTCCTGAGAGTTTTGATTATAAGAAGGAATTAGAAAGTAGTCTGACAGAAAAATATCTTAAGAATGAAAAGGATTCTGATTGACACCGATGTAATACTGGACTTCTTTTTCGACAGAAAACCATTCTCGGAAAATTCAGCCAGAATACTAACTTTATGCCATACCGGAAAAATTACCGGATATGTGACTTCCGTAATTATTAGCAACACATATTACCTTTTAAGAAAAACAGCAAGCCACGAAAAGGTTGTTAATAAACTCAAACAACTTCTAAGCTTCACCGATGTATTAACAACAGATAAAAGCATAATAATAAATGCATTAAACTCAGGATTCGGTGATTTCGAGGATGCTATACAGAATTTCTCGGCCGAGTCTTCTAATAAAATTAATGTAATCGTCACGCGAAACACAAAAGACTACAAGGTGAGTAGCTTATCGGTATTCAGCCCTGAAGAGTTTTTGAGGACACTTAAAAACTCAGATTAGTGAGGAAAACTATCTCACTCTCCATCCATTTTACTTTTCAGATATTCCTGTTCGGTTTGGCCCGGAATGGGACTCATTTCGGCTTTGTGCAGGCAACCAAGCGTATATAAATCCATTATGGTGGAATATCCTGAACGGGCAATGATTTTTTCTGCACCACGGAGCAACGGTACAAGCTCATCGTCGGTAAGGTGCGACACCAAGGTGACATCGCCCACATGATAGGTGCGTTTGTTTTCGGCAGGCTGACCACATACAATCAGTACTTTCTTTCCCGATCGACGGTATTTTTTTATAATCTGATGTTCAAAAATCGAACGCTGAGGCTCTACACCTGAGAGTACAGCCACAATCTCGTAGCTGCTGTCCTCACTTTTGTCACTCCATATATCGAAACGTGAAAGCGGTCCGATAAATTTCGCATTGTGCGGTAAACGGTATTTGTGCGAAAGATCACCCGAAAGATTTTCAGCTCCTTCATAATCAGGAATCCAGCATTCATCATAATGATTGATTACCCAGCGGTGCAGAAGCCACATGCCCCGTTCAAGTATTTTAAGACCACGTGGCATTTTTATCATCAGCTGATGCGTCATATAAATGCTGTGCGTTTGTCTGCTCCACATACCAAAACGGTTGTCGGAAATAACCTGATCGAAATGTTCTTTACGGAGTAGTTGTTTCAGCCAGCGATGCTCGGCAAATATGCCATACACAATGGCAGGCATATTCCAGAGCATAGCCAGAACCTGAGATATTCCGGATGAATACCGTACAGGATAAGATGAATATTCGATATAACGCAGGTCGGGGAACTGCATACGGATGCAGGCCATCGGAAAGCCATCGGATACAATGACCGGCTCATGACCTTCGACCAGAAGTTGACGGATAATGGGAATGCAGCGGGTAGCATGACCAAGACCCCAGTTAAGCGGACATACAAGAACTTTCACTGTTTGTAATTATAAAGTTTTAAAAACAGTTAACTCACAAATATATGCTAAGTTCAACCAGCAACCGACACTAAAAAACCTCGATTACGCGCTTTTTCGGCAATCAGATTGAGCTCATCCACATTCACTTTTTGCAGATTTTTCACGGGAGCTTCCCGATCCAGCGAGTATATCATAATCTGCTGTGGTTTAATCTGCTCCATTGCATTCAGCCAGGCTTCCACTTCCACATCCGTGGTATTATCGAAAGCTTCGTTATTGTACACGCCACGAATAAACATGGTTTGAATAATAAGTTTGCCTTCGAAACGACGAAGCTGATCAATCAGCCATTCCACATTGATATGTTTTCCCACTGGCTGATCAATCAGTTTCATAGTACGATCAATAGCCGAATCGAACTTCAGAATATTATTATCAACTTTGCTCAGCGCACTGAAAATATGCGGCTTGTGTACTCTTGTTGAATTAGACAACACACTTACTTTTGCCGAAGGACAAAAGCGGTTTCGCAACGCAATGGTATCGTCAATAATATCTTCAAACTGCGGATGCAGCGTAGGTTCTCCATTTCCGGCAAAGGTAATTACATTGGGAATTTCACCATCGGCCACCATTTGCGAAAGTTTGGTTTCGAGGATTCCGGCCACCTGCTCACGTGTGGGAAAAGGAAATTCTTTCATAGTGGTATTGAAACCACATTCACAGTAGAGACAATTGAACGAACATATTTTCGCATCAATGGGCAGCAAATTTACTCCCAGCGACAAACCCAAACGACGACTACGTATTGGCCCAAAAATTACCTGATCGAAAAGTATCATTGAAAAAAAATTGAAATTTAAAATTTGTACATCCAACTAAGCATTGGAATAGGTATAGTAACTGTTTTATCAGAATCGAGAGAAGCATAGCCCTTAGGCGTCACTGACACTCCGGCAATCGAAATCTGGAAAGCCGAGTTTGGCTGAGTCTGGAAACGCATTGCAGGCATCAGCAATACAAAGAAAGCACCTGACTTTGTATAAGTCCAGTTCTCATCAGTATAATCAGCCGGACCTGTATTTCCGGAATAACCTGATCCATAAACGCTTTGCAACTTATAAAAATTTAAATAACCTATCATACTATCAAAAACAAAACTGGCCTTTGCTCCCACTTTCACAATTCCTGCAAGCGATGCCAAAGGACCATGCCGGTAAGGGTGTGCATTAGTTTTAATGTCTCCGACGTTAAAATAGGTATATCCCGCCGAAAGATTGATATTATTACGAGCATTTCCTTTGGTTAAACTTGCGAAATGCAATCCACCGAATCCTCTTCCATTGAAAAGGTAACCCGAAGTACCAAACATTGTTGCCAACGAGAAATGCAAATCTTTGTCAACCTGTTTATTGGGAAAGGTCTTCTTAAATACAACCACATACGGACTGGCAATCCAGCTGGTCATAATACCAATGCTGAAGTTATTCGACAGTGCAAAGTGCACTTCGGGTCCGTGAAGATTTAAAATAGCATAGTTTGCACCCTTTTTCAGAGGTAAGCCGTTAGTGGTAAACATATATCGGGTGGTGAATGGTCCGGCATCGTATACTTCGCCGCGTACAATCAACCTTGTATCCTCAATCAGATTAATAGATACCACTTCTGACTTTTGAATGTAAATTTTCCCGATATTCTGGGTTTCGATTAGAATTTCGCGACCATCATCACTAAGGATATAACCAACATATTCAGACTTATCAGATTTTACAATCTGATACAATTGCGGAGTAGTAGTTCCATTATTCTGAACTACGTTTGTTGACAAATTCGTTTTTGCAGAGTCGTTGAAAGCAGGTTCCTGTGCAAACAAACCGATTTGGAAAACCAGGTTAAAAAACACCATTACAAAAACAAAACAATTAAAATAATTTTTCATGATTGAGATTTTTTTAATTAAACATTTAGATTATATATCAATAAAAAGGAATCCCGTAAAAAATGAAAACTACTGTAAATCTCTATTTACAAACATCAGCAAAAGCTGCAATGTATCTGAAAAAAAATAGGATAGGGCTATAAAATCAAATTATATTATGAAATTTGTTCGTAAAAGTAAGTCTTTGTTTCGGATTTCACATCATAAGTCAGAATATTTTTATCATTTCGGTTCTGAAAATAACAAAGCAACCCGAAATCGCCACCACAAAAAATACTGTGTAAACCAAATACCGGAATAAAGAAATAAAGTGCCGGCTGCAAGCTAAAAACAGCCATTCCAATAACTGAAGCCACGAAAACAACGACAGCAGGCGCCAGAGCTACAATCCGGAATTGTTTATAATTCAGCACCTGACGATCGGCCTGCACATAGAACATAAATTTTCGCAGATACATACCAAAAGAAATATTTTTAGCACCTACATAACGATAAGCCGCCGCGTGAATAAGTTCGTGCAACAAAACAAGGACAGTAAACGAAAACACAATTCCGGCAAGCAGCCACCAGAGGTAAACTCTTTCGCGTTTAGTAAATACAGGAAGAAAGGCCAGAAAACTACCCGCCAAAAAGGTCAGCACACCGGCAGTCTGATACCAGGAGATAATACGGGCATAAAGCGGTTTACGAACCATTTCAGCCAATATAAAACTTTTCATTTCATCGTGACTGAGTTCATCGAGCAATTTATAGCGGGGATTATCTATCAATTCTGTGTATAACACCTTATTATTTACAATATACAATTTACAGGTTTACGATTGCTTATTCAAGTCTGGCTTAACGACAGACAATCAGCAAATCAAAATAATTCTTCTGACTCAGAATGCGAGCCAACGGTCATCGACCGAAGGGAGATAAACACGAAACGCAAAACAACTAAATCTTAATAATAATCCTTTCGCCAAGATTCTTCGAGAGTTGTTTCTTTACAGCTTCCAGATTGGCCATTTCGTACATTATTTCGTTGACTCTTTGCATATCTCTGACCTCCGAAGCCTGTTTCATTTCAAGTAATTTCTGACGAATAAGGTCGAGAATCAGACTGTTTTTAAACTCAAAAATCACACGGGGAACGAGGTCAATCAGGCGATCGAGGTCGGTTTCCACGCTTTTCACTTTCGAGTGCACTTTGCTGAGCACATACTTCTCGGTCACAAGATCAGCGGCCAGTTTACTAATGGAAGCTTCGGGATGATACACAAAAAATTTTTCAGGAACAAAACTGCTGTCGTGCATATGTTCTCTGTACTCGTCGAGCATACGCTGATGTGCAGGATTAAAGAAACGAAGCTCATCCTGTTCAAGTTCATCGAAAATATAGGCAGCTACAGTGACTGGCTGTGTTTTTTCATCGTCGTTGTAGAACATTACCGTTTGTCCGTAACGAATGAGTTGTTGCAGAATGTTTCGTTCTTCGTTGTCGAATTTCGTAACCGGAATGGCAGGAATTTCTTCATCAATATCCACGCCGGGAGGCGGAGGAAAATCATCAGGCTGATTGGGCTGACGTGTAGCCACTTTTTCCTTATCTGCCGTTTTTATCTTATTGATTTCGTGATAGAGCATAGCCTCATCCACATTCAGCAAACCCGAGCATTCCTTTACATATTCGGCTCTGATTACCTGATTTGGGATAATGGAAATACTTCGCACAATGTCACTGACAAGCCCGGCACGCTTCACAGGATCGTTTCCGGCATCTTTTAAAAGCAGATTCGTTTTAAAGCGGATAAAGTCTGCTGAATTTTTCTCCACAAACTCAATAAAGTCGGACGCATTGTGTTTTCGGGCAAAGGAGTCGGGATCGTCACCATCGGGCAAGAGCAACACTTTGATATTCAAGCCTTCCTCAAGCAATAAATCGATACCACGTATGGATGCTTTGATACCGGCCGCATCGCCATCGTAAATCACAGTCACATTTTCGGTAAAGCGGTGAATCATGCGGATTTGCCCAGGAGTAAGCGAAGTTCCCGACGAAGCCACCACATTTTCGATACCACTTTGATGCATCGAAATTACATCGGTATAACCCTCCACAAGGAAACAGCGATCCTGACGTACTATGGCCTGCTTGGCAAAATAAATTCCGTAAAGCTCAGTACTTTTATGATAAATTTCGGACTCGGGCGAGTTCACGTACTTGGCCATTTTGTCGTCCTTTTTCAGTATACGACCACCAAATGCCACTACTTTTCCCGAAAGTGTATGCACAGGAAACATGACACGACCACGAAAACGATCGGCCAGATAATTGTTCTCACCTTCGAGGGTAAGACCTGTTTTTACAAGATATGATTTATTGTAACCAGCCTTGATGGCTTCCTGTGTAAAGGCGTCGCGCTGCTCAAGACTGTAACCAAGCTGAAACTTACGGATAATATCGTCGCGAAAACCACGCTCGCGGAAGTAAGCCAGCCCTATGGATTTGCCATCGATATGATTGTGAAGCGTATTGCTGAAATATTTTTGCGCATATTCGTTCACCAGAAACATCGACTCACGGTCGTTGCGGGCGGCCATTTCTTCGGGCGACAACTCACGCTCCTGATATTCAATGTGATACTTTTTAGCCAGGAATTTCAATGCTTCGTAATACGAAATCTGCTCATGCTCCATGATGAAATGCACCGAGTTTCCACCTTTTCCGCAACCAAAACATTTGAAAATACCTTTGGCCGGCGACACAATAAAAGAAGGTGTCTTTTCGCCATGAAAAGGACACAAGCCAAGGAGGTTGACACCGCGCTTTTTAAGGGTTACATAATCGGACACCACATCCTGAATCTGGGCGGCATCGGTAATTTTATCTATGGTTGACTGGTCGAGCATAATTTCAACAAAAAAATCTCAGTAATAAACGATATCGCTTAAATTTTTCCGATTACAAAGCTACTTATTTTATTTGGTAAACCGAAGAGAAAGCAAGCTGCATAAATCATAAAAAAAACGCTTTATCCCCAATTGCAGGATAAAGCGTTTGATAATAACCAAAGTATAATCAGCGGACTATTTCCGGATGTACCAGTTTGTTACGCATCCAAAAGACATACTTTATTTGAATGAATCGTCATCCTGACAAAATTTTCAACTATAGCCTTTGAAACTACATGCAAAACCAATACGCTTCAGCCGCTTATACTGACAATAAGATGTGTGCACAATGTTTTTTAATTATTTTCACACTAAAACATGCAACAAAACCTCTTCTGACGACATCTATTCAATGAAATCAATCATTCTATCACTTAAAACATGCTTTATTATGAAACGAGTTCTATTTTTCTTCATGCTGATTCCACTGTTTACAGCATGTAACGACAACGATCCCGACTATTCGCTGGATAAGTTTGTAACTGACCTGGTAACCATCGAAAATCCCGACCAGGCGACCACTTTCTTTATGCATACCGACGACAGCACACGACTGTGGACGATTGCAACCAATCTCAAATACTATCGTCCGAAAGATGGACAACGTGTGATTGCAAACTACACATTGTTGTCCGACAAACCTGAAAGTGCCACTTACGATCACGATGTAAAACTGAACGACCTGTATGAAGTACTGACAAAAGGTATTTTCAATGTGACGGCAGCCACTCAGGACAGTATCGGAAACGATAATGTATATATTGAAGACATGTGGATTGGCAGTCATTTTCTGAACGTGGAATTTGTATACCCGGGAAGTTACAAAATGCACTTTATCAATCTGGTTTCTGACACTTCGAAAGTTTACACCGACGGAAAGGTTCACCTCGAATTCCGCCACAATGCCAACAACGATTATCCTGATTACAACCGTTGGGGAATTGTGTCTTTCGACCTGAAATCGCTCGAAACACAGAATGCCGACACACTGAGCATTGTAGTGCACACCAAAGAATTCGACATGGGAGAAAAAACCTATAACTTCACTTATCGCTATGGAAGCGCTCCTGCGGGTGCTCCGCGCACATTCCGCATACCTGCCCTGAAGGCGCTGGTGGAATAATCTGCTTTATTATACCAGTGAGGGCGTCACTTTGAGTGACACCCTCACTAAAAAAAGAGATATTCCGTCTTTTGCGGAATATCTCTTTTTCATTCAGATTAAGTCATCCGGGAACTGCCGGGCCCTGTGAGCTTATGCAATTCCCCTGACCCCGTACATCAATCCACTACCACACTACCCAGAAACTGACTTGTCGATAGCACCAACGAATCGGTAGCCGAGCGAAAGAACAGATAAAACAGCAGCGTGTCACCGCTTTCGTGATACGGCAGAGCAAGCGTCGAAGTAAGTGCCGAACGAAGCACTGTTTCGTCGGAGAAACTGAGCTCCCCGTTGCTGATATTGTAAACCAGCATCGACACTGTATCGTTTGCACTCCCAACCATAGTCGGTACATATTCACTCCAGCTGAACAGCACACCTTCAGCCCCGTATACCGCTTTTGCCTGCATATCGCGACTCAGATTACCATCGCTGAGCAGCACTTTGCCATAGTCGATCACCGGTTGTGCATCGGTGCCTGTCACAGCATTGTTCAGTGCATAGCGGCAGGCAAAGTTATACGGCGATAGTTTTTCGGCAGCAGCCACTCGTTTCAGTCCTGTCTTTACAACCGGATTTACGCCCTGCATAAACCCTATGACCAGACCAAACTTCGACTGCTGTTTCAGCTGTCCTGCGCTGTTTACTGTGCGCGGTTTCTTACTTCTGGCTCTGATAATATCATCGCCTCTCTTATTGGTGCTACCCACCACGGTTCCAACGGCACCCGAGAATCCCCCCAGAATACCCATCGTCAATTTTCCCATTTTCGTAAATTTAAAACATCAATAAAAATTTGTGTTTTGCAATCAGATTCAGTCCCCACAGAGTTTGATCAGACCCTTTGTTTTCCGAATCGTTATATCAGCTGTGTGGCCGGTAACTGATCAGATTAACCGCTTCACACCTGACACCTGTGGTGCCCCACGCCTTTGTTTTTTCAATAAGTTTGCCAACAGCCTTTTTCCCTGATTTTGAAGCAGACATGAGGGAGATATGAAGAACCGGACACTTTTTCTTCTTCTTTTGAGGATAGTTTGAAGATATTCTGAGGAAGTGTATATCGCCTTAGCAACATATACCGACATAAAAAAAGCAGCCTGATTTCTCAAACTGCTACGTTGTTTCGCGTTTCGCGTTTATCTCCCTTCGGTCGATGACCGTTGGTTCGCGTTACGGGTTTCCCGTTTCGGGTTCTGAGAGATTGAAGATTTGTCCCGAAAGCTTTCGGGATTGAAAGTGAGTTAATAATTGACAGGAAACTTGGGTACGAAGACTTTTGACCTTTGACTTTTGACTTTCTTCACCTTTGCCTTTGCTTTAATTTCTTCATTGGCATATTGGCATATTATCACATTGGCACATTTTGACTGTCTTTACTCCTTTGTCTTTGTTCAATCGACTTTTATCACCCTACTTTTTCAATCGGCTAATATATTCAGTCGGATTTTCGTTAAAGTACTCTTTAAAACATTTGCTAAAATAAGATGGAGATGTAAAACCGGTTTCGTATGCCACTTCAGAAATTGTTTTATCAGAATGAATAAAGAGTTGTTCGGCTGCTTTGAGGCGAATAATACGCACAAGCTCGTTAGGGGCATAGTTGGTGAGCGACTTAATTTTGCGGTAAAGTTGTACGCGCGACAAGCCCAAACTTTTACCTATTTCATCTACATTCAAATCACTATCAATCAAGTTATTTTCAATAACCTTTCTGAATTTGGCGATAAATGATTTATCAATTTCGGCCACAGTTTCTTTCCGTTCGCCAAAGGTGAGATTTCTCTGAAAATACCCCTTTACCTTTTCGCGGTTTTCAATAATTTTTCTGACGCGTATCTTTAGTATGTTTTCGTTGAAGGGCTTGGGAATATAGGCATCAGCACCGCTTTCGAAACCCATGGCTCTTTGTTCATCCATAGCACAGGCAGTGAGCAGCATAACCGGGATGTGACTTGTGCTTATGTTCTCCTTGATGTTTTTGCACAGCTCAAACCCATCCATTAAATCCATCATCACATCACTTATTATCAGTTCAGGGACCAGTTTCATAGCTTTCAGAAATCCTTCCTGACCATTTACGGCTTCAATTATTTCAAAATCGTTCTTAAGCAATGTTTTAATGTAAATCCGCACATCGGCATTGTCCTCCACGACTAAAATTGTAGGTTTTTCTGTTGCGTTCAAACCGATTTCTACTTGTTCAACAGCGGTATTTTCTTTGTCAATCAACCCGATCTCTTCGCCCCGGTTAAAATTATTGCTAAACACCGGATATTCTTCGCTTATCGAAATATCTTTTTGTTTGTATGGAATCAGAAAATTAAAAACAGTGCCCTTTCCTTCGGTGCTCGTCACATCAATTGTGCCGTTGTGCAGCTCAACCAATACTTTTGTGAGTGCCAATCCGATTCCCGAGCCTGCTGCATGACGGTCGGCTTTGTAGAAACGGTCGAAAATTTGATGAATATGTTGTTCGGATATGCCCGGACCCGAATCGCTGATAGTGAATCGGGCAAAGTGCTCATTGTTTTGTATTTCTTTGGACAAATGCACTTTGATATGGCCGTTTTCAGGCGTAAACTTCAGCGCATTGGAAATCAGATTGTAACATATTTTCTCCATCTTGTCGGAATCGAACCAAACGGTAAAATCATCGTTGCTTGCCGAGAATTTCAGTTGAATGTGTTTCCTTTTGCTGAGTTCAACAAATGAGTCGCAAATATCGCTTATAAATGATTTGAGGTTGCCAAGCGTGAAATACATTTGCATTTTACCATTTTCGTAACGTCGGAATTCGATAATCTGGTCGATAAGTTTCATCAACACCTGCACATTTTTGCGCATCAGCTGAATGAGCCTGCTTCCATCGGCACTCAGTTGTTCGTTTTGCATAATGCTTTCAAGCGGCCCGTGCAGCAAGGTCAGTGGTGTGCGGAACTCATGCGATATATTAGTGAAAAATACAAGTTTAGCTTGCGTGGCATCTTCCAGGTTTTTCGAAAGGGCAAGCAATTGATCGCGTTGTTCCGATATTTCTTCTTTTTGTTTGTTGATGGCAATATTGGTAAACTCTAATTCGCGATTTACTTTGTTCATATGTCGGTACGAGCGGAAAAGCAGTATTAACAACATAAGAATAACAAAAAGCACAACCAACGAGAAATAAAGCAGAATTCGCTGTGCGCTGTATTGAGCCAGATTCTGGTCGAGTACGGTATTGAGCTGTCCGATTCGGTTCTGATGCTGAATAATCTGGTCGGTCTGAAGTTTCAAAACCCGCGCATTGGTATTATCCACAACCGCAGTGAATAGGATATTCTCTCTGTCGTAAGGTTCTTTTTTCAGAATACGGATGGCTGTTTGAACGGCTTTTTCGCCTCCGGTAGGGTAAATAAAAGTGGCATCAATTGTGCCTTTGATTACTTTCTGAATACCACCTTCGGTACCGGGCAAAGCATCAATACCCAGGATGACAGGTTTTTTAATTCCGCTTGCCACACTTATAGCTTCATGGGCACCTGTAGCCATTTCGTCGTTGTGTGCAAACACCAAATCGATGGTTGGATTTTTCTGTAAAGCCTCGGTCATTTTCTCCCTGGCCTGCGAACGAAGCCAGCCACCATCATTCTCGTATACTATTTTAATGTCGGGATAATTTTTGATTACGCTTATAAAACCTTCGTGGCGTTCCATGTCGGGAGTAGAGCCTTTCAGTCCGCGAATTTCCACCACATTACCTTTACCGTTCAGCAAATTGGCAGTGTAAACACCCACTTCTTTTCCTATCTGGAAATTATCGGCGCCCACAAAGGCAGTGTATTTACTTGTACTTGTTTTCCGATCGACCAAAACCACCGGAATGCCTTCCTGCATGGCTTTTTCGATGACCGGTGTTAGCGGAACCGCTTCGTTGGGCGATACAATAATCAAATCTACTTTTTCGGCAATGAAGCTTTCAATGTCGCGTATTTGTTTTTGATTGCTGTCGTAGGCGGTTTTTATAGTAACTTCCACGCCCGTATTGAAAGAAGCTTCGCGCAGAATCTCTTCATTCATGGTTCGTCGCCAGGCATCATCGCTGCATTGCGAAACACCAATTTTCAGGCTTTTCTCATCTTGTTTGAACGAGCATGAAGTGCATAAAACGGCTAACAGTAAAATGAAGATTGCAATTTTTTTCATGGAATGTCACTTTTTCGGAATTTCAATTGACACACAAATATAGAAATTAAGGTTTATACTTAAACACAATAAACCGATAAAACATTCAGTTCAATCGGTTTATTGTGTTTGGTTTAGTTGTTTGATGCTTTTGACATCTCATCTTTTCCCTGTGATTGACTCCGGCAACACGGGCATAGCTCCTTTTTGGGTGCAAACATAAGCCGAAACTTCTACTGCTGTGGCGTGTGCTTCGGAAATAGACTTACCTTGCAGTAACGAAGCCACAAAACCGGCAGTAAACGAATCGCCGGCGCCAACCGTATCTGCCACTTCCACCAACGGTGTGGGTTTAAACGATGTTTCGTCGGGAGTAATCACATAGCTACCCTGCGTTCCCTTGGTAAGAACCAACATACGGAGCGAATAATCAGACAACAATTTTTGGCAGATTTCCATTTCGGAGCAGTTTTCCCAGCCAAAAAGCTTAGCCACGAGAATCACCTCATCATCGTTTATTTTCAGTATGTTGCAACGTGAGAGCGAGTGGTCAATCAACTCCTGCGAATAAAAATGCTGACGCAGGTTAATATCAAATATTTTCAGGGCATTTTCAGGAACCAAATCCATAAACCGGTTGATGGTAAGGCGCGAAGCCTCATTGCGTTGCGCCAGCGAACCAAAGCAAACCGTTTTGGTGTTTCGTGCCAGTTCTTCCATTTCGGTGGTGAAAGGGATATTATCCCACGCCACTTTCTGACAGATTTCGTACTGCGGAACACCTTTTTCGTCGAGTGTAACCTGAACTGTTCCGGTAGGGAAAGGCGTTTTTTCAATAATATAACGAAAATCCTTTTTACTCAGGCAGTCAATAATTTCATCTCCAAGGTCATCGTTTCCAATTGCACTTACAGCGCGCCCATCGAATCCGAATTGAGATACGTGATAAGCAAAATTAGCCGGAGCTCCTCCCAACACTTTTCCACTGGGGAATACATCCCATAAAATTTCACCAATTCCTACTATGATATTACTGCCCCCCAGCCCCTTAAGGGGAACTGAGTTAGTTTTATCTTGTGTATTCTCTTGTGTATTTTTCATATATAATATTTTAAAATTATCAACAGTAATATTTATTTCTCCCCTTTAGGGGGATAGGGGGCTTATTTACACCCCTAACTCCCGCTCTATTTGTTCCAGCGATTTACCTTTGGTTTCGGGAATCCATATCTTTACAAAAACAAAAGCAATGATACTGAAAACACCAAAGATTGCAAACAGATAATGCAGGCCAAGCGATCCCTGAATAACAGGAGCAAAGTAAACGGTTAGGAATGTACACAGCCAGCTTACTGCGGTGGAAAACGACATAGCCAAACCTTTTATTCTGTTCGGATAAATTTCGGAAATAATAACCCACATTACGGGAGCAAATGATGCTGCAAAGAATGAAATATAAACCAACAGCGCCACCAACACACCAACGCCATTTTGTACCGGACGGGCAAACTCGAAGGTGAGGTAAGCCAACGAAACAATCATGCCCACTGCTCCCCAGAGCAACAGCGTTTTACGACCTTTTTTGTCCACCAACCCAAGCGCCACAATTGTCATCAGGAAGTTAACCAGACCCACAATCATGGCCTGCATCATCGAATCGCCTTTGGCTGAGCCGGCTGCCTGAAAAATATCAGGCGCAAACATAATCACCGCATTGATACCGGTGATTTGCTGAAATGCTGCAATGAGCGTTCCTATCAACACAATCTTTCCGGTTTTGCCCCTGAAGAGTTCGCCAAAAGAAATTTTTTCCTTTTTTTGTTCTGCTTTCAGTACGCTCTCCATCTCGGGTAACTCTTGTTCAACCAACAACTTGCCTCCAATGCTGTTCAGCACCTGAATTGCGTCATCTCTTCGTCCGTTCGCTATTAACCAACGGGGACTTTCGGGAAATTTCAGTATCAGAAACAGAAAATAAACAGCTCCGAAAACGGCAGGTACGGCCAGCATATAACGCCAGCTTTGTTCGCCCAATCCAATTAACAGATAATCGAAAACATATGCCAGCACAATACCGATAGTAATGGCAAACTGATTGAATGAAACCAATTTCCCCCTGTTCTTAGCCGGCGAAATTTCGGAAATATACATGGGGCCGACAACCGAAGTAGCTCCAACTGCCAGTCCGGACAAAACGCGGAAAATAATCAATACAGTTGATGATTCGGCCAACGCACAACCCAATGCCGAAACGATATAAAGAATGGATGTGAAAATCATCACTTTCTTACGACCAAATTTCTCGGTGAAATTTCCGGTGAAAAGTGCACCCACCAAACACCCAATGGTAAGTAGTGCAGCCACGGTTCCCAAACCGCTGTCGGTAAGCGAGAATTCGCCTTTTATCATATCCACAGCGCCCGAAATGCCCGCCATGTTCAACCCGAAAAGTAAACCACCATTGATGGCTACAAAGGTAATCCAGTAAAGATACTTGTTGTTTTGCATAGTAGTAAAAATCTCCTGAATCTCCCTTTCGGAAGATTTTTGGAAGTTGATTAATTTGATTATTTTATCTGATATATTTTGATATGCTCTGCACTGAATTTTCCTTCGTTTGTATAGAATTTCAGCTTATTCATCACCTCGGTTGGGAAAAATATTGTGGTAAGAGCCAACTCTCCTTCATTTATAAATATCTCGGCTGAAGCCTTATCCACAAGAACTCTCACTTTGTACGCGTCTTTTTTTACAAGCGGAGCATTCATGCCAGCTGCAAATCGTCCCTCGAAATCAACCAGTCCACTTTTGTGGCGATGTATGCTGAAAAATCCGGTAGTCATATCGAAGCGGAATTCGAGTTCTTCGTTTTTGCTGTTCTGAAGCATAAATCCAAAGATGCCGGCATTTTGTGGTTTTAGCGTCATCTCTATTTCATAAGTTCCTTTATTTTTATCGAGGAGATTTGAAAGAACAACTTCTTTTTCGACAACAACATCTTTTTTTGCCGATTCCAATGCACGCAATGTTTTGGTTTCACTCACCGGATAGCTACTCACAACCCAATGTTTGCCATTGTTCGCTATTTTCAGTTCACGGGCTACAGTCATGGCACTTCGGAAGTTGTGGGTTGGCACATTGTTGGCATAATCCCAGTTGCTCATCCAGCCCATAAAAATTTTACGTCCATCATTTTCGGGAATATTGCTCCAGGTAACGCCTGCATAATTATCGCGCCCGTAATCCATCCAAAGCGGATAGGGAAGCGCATCGGCCCTGAAGTTTTTTCCATCAAAATCGCCAATAAAATACTGTGTAGCCGAACCTCCATTGGGTCCGCCGGGATTAATGCTTACGATGAGCACCCATTTTGTTTTTCCATTATAATCCAAAGGAATCAGATCCGGACATTCCCATACGCCACCGTGCGATCCGATGCCATCGCCAAATTCGCTCAGGCGTGTCCAGCTTTTCAGGTTAGCCGATCCGTAAAAAGTAATGGTTTGTTTGGTGGCCAATGACATTATCCATTGGTTCGATTCGTTGTGCCAAAACACTTTCGGGTCGCGGAAGTCGGGAATGCCGGGATTGGGTATCACCGGATTGCCTTCGTATTTGGTAAAAGTGCGTCCTTTGTCGGTGCTGTAAGCAATGGATTGCGATTGTACCCGGCCGGCACTTGTATAAATGGCTACCATGGCATTTTTGCCAAATCCGGCAGTATTGTTTACATCGATTACAGCGCTTCCCGAAAATATTGCTCCGAGTGAATCGGGTGCAATAGCTGTAGGAAGGTAAGTCCACGAGTTAAGGTCGGTACTTACCGCATGTCCCCAATGCATATTTTGCCATTTGGTGCCGTAAGGATTATACTGATAAAACAAATGATATTCGCCATCGAGATACACCATGCCGTTGGGGTCGTTCATCCAACCGTATTCGGGCGAGAAGTGAAACTGCGGACGATAGGTTTCGTTGTAATCGAATTCAAATTTATCCGATTGTTTTATGTTTTTTACGCCCCATGAGTTTTTTTCTGTATTCTCAAAATCAATAGTGATTTTACTTCCTTTATAGTTTGTCACATCCAGCTTTACCCAATAGTCGGCTTTTACATGAGCAAGACGAAGGTTTATGACTTCCACAGGCTGTTCATCGTTATATTTTACCTGCATTCTTATTTCAGGAGCATTGTCTTCAATGGGTAGCAAAAGATAATTGCTATTAATACTGAAAACAGCTGAAGCCTTTTGAGCGTCCGGGGTTTTGTTCTGCGAACAGGCTGACATCAAAAGCGATAGGAAGAGAATAAGCAGATTTGTTGTTGTTTTCATTTTTGATATTGAATTTGGGGTTAATTAAACATGTGGCAAAAATAGAGTAAAAGTCTTTTTGAATGTATCAATTTTGATTCGCTCTTGTGTAATTTTGATACAATGTAACCGACCATTTATTCCCATATACTATTAAACGTGCGAAATTTTGTGTTTACATGGCTATTATTACTTTCAACGGTC
>SAAO01000067.1 GCA_009929375.1 Bacteroidia bacterium | reverse complement strand
TTCAATAGAAGATATTTTGGAGAAAATTTATTCGACAGGCTTATGATAGCCTCGGTTACATATAAAAATCAATTTAGGTAATACAACGGATAATCATTTACTCGGTTATGCTCGACGATTACGGTATCAAAGCCGAGCTTACAGCTACCGAACGCACCGGAGTGCATCGCTATACTTTTCCAAAAGGCGAAGCGCACGTGATTATCGATCTGGTGCAGGGCATTTACAATTACGACGGAAAAGTGCTTTGGGCCAATCTGCGTGTCGAAAACGATACTTTGCTTACCGGTTACCGTATCACGCGTGGCTGGGCGCGCACCAACTACACGCATTTTGCCATTTCATTTTCCAAACCGTTTAAAAACTACGGTCACCGCAATGCAGAAAAAGTCCTTTACAATGGTTTCTGGCGAAAATTCAAAATGGAAAACAACTTTCCTGAAATGGGTGGAACTAAAATTACGGCCTTTTTCGATTTCGACTTTGCCGAAGGCGAACAACTGGAAGTAAAAGTGGCACTTTCGCCGGTGGATTGTCTGGGTGCGCTGGCCAATCTGAAAGCTGAAACAGCCGGAAAATCGTTCGACAAAATCAACGCTGAAACGCATGCAAAATGGGAAAAAGAACTCTCTGTGATGCAGGCAAAAGGCGATGAGGATGCGCTCGTGTCGCTTTATACTTCGCTGTACCACACCATGATCAATCCTTCGGTTTATACTGATGTGGACGGCCGTTATCGCGGTATCGATCATAATATTCATGAGGCTAAGGATTTTACAAATTATACCGTTTTCTCGGTTTGGGATACGTATAGGGCGCTTCACCCGCTTCAAAACCTGATCAATCGCCAGCGAAATACCGATTTTGTAAAATCGATGATGGCGCATCAGCAACAAAGTGTGCACGGCGCTTTGCCGGTTTGGTCGCACATGGGCAACGAAAACTGGTGCATGATAGGTTATCACTCGGTGTCGGTACTGGCGGATGCAGCTGCCAAAGGCCTTGCATTCGACAAGCAAAAAGCGCTCGAAGCCATGATTAGCAGTTCGAACCTCAAGTATTACGACGGAATTGCCGATTACCTGAAACTGGGTTATGTCCCGTTGGAAACCAGTGGCAGCGGCGCCTCCATTACGCTCGAATATGCTTACGACGATTTCGCCATTGCCATGTTTGCCAAATCAATCGGAAACCAAAAAGTGGCCGAAGAGTATTTTAAACGTGCTCAGAATTACAAAAATCTTTTCGATAGTAGTCTGGGTTTTGTTCGTCCGAAACACAAAGATGGCAAGTGGAAAGAAAAATTTGATGTGCTCGATACGCACGGACAGGGTTTTATCGAAGGTAATTCGTGGAATTATTCGTTTTACGTGCCACATGATGTAAACGGACTAATGGCGCAAATGGGTGGTGATAAACGTTTTGTGCAACGTCTGGATTCATTATTCACCATGCATTTGCCCGATAAGTATTTTGAGCATACCGAAGATGTGACCAAAGAAGGCATTATCGGAAATTATGTGCATGGCAACGAACCGAGCCATCATGTGCCTTATTTGTATGCCTGGACTTCGCAGCCATGGAAAACGCAGGAGCGCATTCGCCTGATTATGGACACCAAATATCTGAACAAAGTGGACGGACTTTGCGGAAACGACGATTGCGGACAAATGTCGGCCTGGTACATTCTTTCGGCGCTTGGTTTTTATCCTGTGTGTCCCGGAGTGGACGAGTATGTGCTGGGCGCACCTTATTTCGAAGAAATGAAACTGAATCTGGAAAACGGAAAAGCCTTTGTGGTAAAAGCGCCAAAGGTGTCGGCCAAAAACAAATATGTGCAGTCGGTTACACTCAACGGAAAGCCTTACAACAAAGCTTTTATCACAAGTGCCGATATTCTGAATGGTGGCGAACTTGTATTCAGCATGGGCAGTAAACCCAATAAAAAAAGGATTTATAAAAGAGATGACAAACCATTCTCTATGACTAAATAAATTTCTTAACTTTGCAAGGGCATAATTCTGTCAGATTTAGATTTTTATACTCTGCGGAATTATGCACTTAACTAATACTATTCACATTTTTCGATTGGTGGAAATGAGTGTTTAAATCGTTCTCACCCTATAAAATAATACTACAAAGTGTCAAATACTTCTTCCCACATCATAATTAAGCTTGTTTCATTGATGATTTTGTTGTCGCTGAACCATGCGTTTGCGCAGACTACAACGCCCAAAGAACTTTCGGGACAGATTCTGAAAAATGATATTTGCAATGAAACGCAGTTTCCTGTGGCAAATGCTTTCGACAATAACAACAATACCTATTTTCGTGCTTGTGCTCAAACCGGTAACTGGATAGGATTGGATTTGGGTAAGAAACATGTGCTTACCGAAATAGTTTTCGGTCCGCGAATGGATGCCGATTATCGCGACCGTCTGCAACTTGGCATTTTCGAAGGTGCCAATCAGCCCGATTTCGGAGATGCTGTGGCCTTGTACATTATTCCCGGACTGACTGAGAGAACGCTTAATAAACAACCTATTTTCAGCTCAAAAGCTTTCCGCTATGTGCGTTTTGTGTTTCCCACACCACAGCAAAGTGGCAAAAGCAGTTATATAAGCGAACTGAAGTTTTATGGTTACGAGTCGGAAGGCGACGATACTTTGTTGCCACAAATCACCAATTTGCCCACTGTCAACATTCACACTGTCAATGCGCAGGATATTGTGAGTAAGGAGGAATACATAAAAGGTATCATTACGGTGGTGTACGACAACGGAACGAAAACTTACACTGACAGTCTCGATATTCGCGGACGCGGAAACAATAGTTGGACGCATCCCAAAAAGCCTTATCGTCTGAAACTCGCTAACTCTACTCATTTGCTCGGTTTGCCTGCCAAAGCCAAAAACTGGACACTTATCAATAGCTACGGCGACAAAACATTGATGCGAAATATGCTGGCTTTCGATTTCAGCCGCCGGCTCGAAATGCCTTATACTTCGCCTGCCGAAGCGGTGGATGTGGTGCTGAATGGCGATTACAAAGGCACTTATCAGTTGTGCGACCAGATTGATGTGCGTAAAAACCGCGTGGATATTGATGAACTGGACATGAATTCAGGCTACACGGGTTATCTGATTGAGATTGATGCATATTCGTATACCGAGCCCAAACGTTTCACTTCAAAAACCTACAACATTCCCGTAACCATTAAATATCCCGACGAGGACGAAATTCTGCCTTTGCACGAAGCTGAAATTGCCGCACATTTCGAAAACTTTGCTGCCTCGGTCAATGCGCCAAACTATACCGATCCGGTGAATGGATTCCGCAAATACACCGATCTCGAGAGTTTTCTCCGCCATTTTCTGGTTGGCGAATTTTCGGGTAATACCGATACCTATTGGAGTGTGTATTTGAGTAAACGGGTTAATGATGATAAGTTTTATTTTAGTCCGGTTTGGGATTTCGACCTGGGTTTCGAAAACGATTGGCGTACTTACTCCATTACCGAACGTTCAAATCAATCCAATGAGTGGATTAGTATGTGGACTTCTACCAGTGCTGCCGGAAACACCAAGAGTCTGGTCTCAAGAGTGTTGTCCGATAAAGGTGTGCAGGAGCAACTTCGCAGGGTTTATTCGGTTTACAGAGATAAAAATAAAATTTCGAAAGATGTACTGACGGCAGTGGTCGATAGCTTTGCAAACCTGCTGGCTACATCGCAGGAACTAAACTTTAAACGCTGGCCGATAATGAACACGAAAGTACACGAAAACCCTGTAATTCATGGCAGTTATGCTGCCGAGGTCAGCAATGTAAGGAACTATATCAGAAGCCGTATCGACTGGCTCGACAAAAAAGTGAATTATATTCCGGGCGCTACGCATTTACAGCAACCATTCAACGATCTGAACATTCTTGTCCGGAATTCAGCCAACACACTTTATATTTCTCAAATTCCTCAGGGTAGCCACGTGAAAGTGTTTGATATGTTCGGAGTTCTCAGAGCCGGGGCAACCAATCAATCCGAACTGTCAGTCCTGTTAAGCAGTGGCGTTTATGTGATTACGGTTGAGCATGACGGAGTGGTTTATACGCGTAAATACTCAATGTAAATTCAATCATTGTTTATACATGAAATTTCTGCTTACGTTTGTTTTGGGCATTTTATTCAGCTTGAATACTTATTCTCAGGACTTCTTCAAAAAATATGAAGGGCAGGTAGTTTATGTCGATTTTTGGGCTACATGGTGCAGTCCGTGTCGCGGAGCCATGCAGCAAATAAAACCACTGAAAGAAGAATTGAAAGCGCAGCGTGTGGTGTTTGTGTATGTGGCCAACGAAACTTCTCCGCTTGATATATGGACAAATCTGACCAAAGATATCAAAGGAGAGCATTTTCGGCTGCACATTGATGAATGGAATAAGCTCACTAACCAATACAAAGTAAACGGAATTCCTCACTTTTTGCTGATTGATAAAAAAGGCACAGTTCGCTATTCCGAAGCAGGAATCAGAGATAATGCATGGATTAAAACCGAGATAGAAAAATTGTTGAATGACTAATTTTAGTCAACGGAGTAGTAAAAAAGATCGTTGGAGTACAAAAAAGGTACTCCGGAGACCAAAAAAGGATCGTCAGAGTACAACTTAAGTACTCCGGAGTAGTAAAAAGGATCGTCAGAGTACAAAATAGGTACTCGGGAGTACAAAAAAGGATCGTTGGAGTACAAAAAAGGATCGTCGGAGTAGAAATTAAGTACTCCGGAGTAGTAAAAAGGATATACTAAATTTAACCCCCAATTATACTTTATGAAAACAAAAGGAACCCTTCTTTTATTGAGCATTTTGGCTATCACAATGTTTTTCTATTCGTTCAATCGTCCCGGACTGATTGACGGAAAAAGTGAATTGACCGATACCTTAGACATACACAAAATGGTATTGAGTGAATATGAGAAAATTTATTATATAGGAATGGATGCAGATACTATCAATCAGGTTACTGCGAATCTTCTGTTGGTTGACTCTTTTACTTTGAAACAGAATATTGACTACAGAAAAAGTCAGATTGCTGATAGCATCCGGCTAACAGAAATCGAGAGTAAAAAACAGTATTACGAAAGAACTGTTTATTTATTAGATTCAATTGCGAAATCAGCAGGTCAACATGCAAATGACATTATTTCCTATAAATACGAATATACCAAGTGCACTGTATCGCCTGTGCATACGCAATATGAAGATTCTAAAGTTACAACAAAACTTATGACATCAAGTGCTACTACCTGGTTTTTTACAGATGCAACTCCTACACGACAAATTATCAGGTCACCGGACGAGACAAAAAACAATGTGTTAAATCCAATCGAATATCCGGATTATTACAGGAAAATTGACAGGGAAATAGTGATACAAAACTGATTTGGTACAGAACATCAATATATGAAGAAAGTATAAATGTAAAAGCAATACATAAATCTTAAAAATGATAATGTTATGAAAAAAATCACGATTTTATTTTTCGCAGCACTTATGTCTTCCTGCAACTTAGATAAAGCGCATCTTTTGGGTGAATATTTAAGTGTATTCACTTCCGACAGTATTATTACATTACCCGATTTGGTAAAGAACGATTCGTTGTTAATCATTACAGAAGAAACCAAAAATGGCGTCGCAACTGTCAGAAGAGAAATATATAAAAGAACGACAGATGGGCGTTATGCCAGAACCGGACGGTCAGTTGAATCAGAAAAAGAATCATCTTTTTCTGATTTTGAAATTATAAGACGCAGTATAAATATTTCTTCTTCCGATTCATCAACAATTTTTGTTTCACCTCAAACTTCAAAGAGTACGGATGATTCTCAATTATTACTTACAGCTATGTCGGATGATGATGTGAGCAGTCGGTTGCATGCAGTTACTTTGCTTAAAGATGAGAATAGTATTATTCAGGTTGCCATGTCGGATGAAGAACCGGAAGTACGGAAATTAGCCGTAACAATGCTAAAGGACGAAAATAATATAATGCATGTGGCTTTCTCCGAATCGGAAACTTACATTCAAAAGCTGGCGGTAAGTATGTTGAAGAATCAGAACAACCTCAAGCATATTGTTTACTCAGATGTGGATGCCGATGTGCGAAAGGTGGCGCTTTACAAATTAGCTTCCCGTTCGGATATTGAACATTTGGCCAAATTCGATAAGGATAATGAAATAAGAAAGAGCGCATCACAAATGCTGGCTAAAATCGATGAAAAGAAGAAATAGATTAGTTTTTGACCGTAAGGGGTGAAATAAATAATTGTCATCCCGGGTGCCGCGAGGGAACTCATAAATATAATGCTAAAATCTGGAGCACGTTCTACAGGATTTCTTAATCCGTAAAACGTGCTCCAAATTTAATTAGTCGACCCTTAAAAAGCCCATAAACATAAGATTATCAGTAAAATAAATCTTAAAAGTATTGTGTACATCTGCAAGTTTTAGTATATTTGATGCATAAATCTTGCAAATATATTATG
>SAAO01000011.1 GCA_009929375.1 Bacteroidia bacterium | reverse complement strand
TTATGCATCAAATATACTAAAACTTGCAGATGTACACAATACTTTTAAGATTTATTTTACTGATAATCTTATGTTTATGGACTTTTTAAGGGTCGACTACGTACAAAACAGCACTCAGCTTCAGTGTTGCATAAATCATAGAAAACGTTCACGTATTGACTTGCTTTAATTTTTGCATAATCATTCATGCCATGTTTGAGAAATTCATCATTGAGCATTTTTAGTGCTTGTTTAAAATTGAAATGTGAATAAGCCCCACCTTCAGTAGAAGCGTGGTGCAATTTCAATAATTCATCATCAATGATATCGATAATTTTATATACTTGCTCCATATTATTTTCGGTTAAACTTATTCATTTCCTGTACTTTTAATTCGTCAACGATCTTTACATAGGGTTTCATTGCTTTGTAATCGCTGTGTCCAGTCCATCTCATAATTACTTCTGCCGGTATGTTCAAATACAACGCATTTACAATAAAAGTACGTCGACCGCAATGAGTAGTAAGAAGTGAGTATTTTGGGTGAACTTCTTCGACACGTTGGTTGCCCTTAAAATAAACAATACGTTGAGGTTCATTTATTCCGGCAATCTCTCCCATATCTTTAAGTTGTTCGTTCATTTTTTGATTTGAAATGACAGGTAGAACTTTGTCATTTTTGAATTGAGCATTTTTATACTTATCAAGTATTTCCTTGCTAAAATCATTTAATTCGACTCTAATGCCGTCTGAAGTCTTTTGTGTTACAATGGATATGTAAGTTGATTTCACATCAGCCTTGCTTAATTTCGCCACATCGGAATATCTTAAACCAGTGAAACAGGTAAAACAGAATACATCTCTTATTCTTTCCAATGCTTTAGCATTTTCAGGATCAAGGGGTTGAAATTCGTTTGGTTTTATTTCTTTCCTGGCTTTTGAAAAATCAAACTCATAGAGGTGATTCAATTCATCCCAGGTAAGGTGAATGACTTCTTTTTGATTCCCGTCTGTACCTTTAAATTTGGGTCTGAAAGTAAGGTGAACATTGCCCTGATAATAGTTTTGACCATATGCCCATTTGATAAACCATTTGACAAAATCAACATTTTTGTCAATGGTTGTATTTCTGAAGTCTAAACTATGTAGATATGCGACATATTTGAGCATATCATTGTCAGATAATGTATCGAAACTTAACTTTGAATTAAAGGTATACAGGTGCTTCCTGATAGCTGCGAATTTAGTGTAGGTAGCTTTGGTCCATTGGTTTTGAACACCCATGGTGTTGGTAAACTCATCAAAGATTTCAAAGAAAGTCTTTGGTGACTTACCTGCAGCAGGTTTGCCGAGATATTTATCATTAGCTTCATTAAAAGCTTCGCGAAACTCACTTTCAGTTGGAAGGTTGTTGTTTACCTCGAACATTTTGAAAACTTCTGTGGCTAAGTTTTCCAGGCGTTGTATCTCATTATTGATTTCGGTTGCAGATATTTTCTTTTCACCGTGTGTACTTCCTGATTTACATCTTTGGGCTTCGGTTATCCACATATCGAGTTTTACCCGATAGCCAACATTAAACGCCACTATAGAGCCATGACCGTATCGAATACGAAAGCGCAATTTTCCATCAGGTTTGTAACCTGTCTTTTCTGTTCCTTCTTTGTCGGGAAAGAATAAGTATCTTCTTTTGATTTGCATAGTCTAAATTTTTAGTCCCTACAATACAAATATAGGGACTATTTTCGAGATATGCAATGATTTTCAATGATATTTTGTTTGCTTAAACAAAATATAACTAATTGATTATTAGCACATTTTGATATGTGGTGAAATGCAGTGATTATGGGTGGTGGGAGCCTCTCTCTCCGCAAAAAAAAAACTGTAAGCATATTGCTTACAGTTTTTTTTGTTTGTAGTCCGCTAAAGTTATTCTACTTCTATAAAGTCAACTCTGTTGATAAGCTCTCCTTTTTTAGTAAGTACATTTACTTTTATTCTGAATTTCCCGGTATAGTCGCTTGTGTTGAAAGGAATTGAAATCAGCTTCTGTCCGCTTGTTTGTAAAGAAGGTTGCCAAAGTAGTGTGTGTCTGAAGTCCGGTGTGTTTTTTTCAGGCATTGTGGTTGACTCTGTCAGAGTTTCAATGGTTGTAGAACCGGATTGTAAAACCGGATAATTTACAATTGATGTGGAAGCGTCGAGCTTGAAGCCATTGTAGTTACGTTTGTATGTATTGAATGACACAATACCATCGAAATAAGTTCCACCAAACACATATTTTCCTAAGAATATTTTAATTTCATCAATATACAAAGGGTTGAAATTAAGTAGCAGTTCATGGTCGAATACAGGTATGTTATCGAGCAAAACAAGAGTATTTCCAAATGTGTACGTTCCGGTTTCGTGAGAAATTACAGATAATTTCCTTGCATTTTCAATTTTCTGAAATTTTACATTGGTCACAAACTCCACAATTACTTCTTCAAGCGTGTTGAATCTGGTATATTCATCGAGCTTGTAAGTTTTATAGGGCTTGTAAAGCGAACTTAAATTCAGGGTGTCAGATTTCAAAGACGGTATTCTGAAAAGCTTTTTTGCCTGCATTCCCACGCTTGATTGCAATAAACTCTTTAATGTCACTGAGTCGATTAATAATTCAGGAAGTTTGCCAACCGGTTCAGAGGCATAGGGCGATAAAATGTCGATTTTTATGTTTTCAGCCTTTCCTGTATTGATGACAGTGGCGATTTCAGACTTTAAAGAGAACTTTTCAGTCACAAAAAAAACATTTCCGTGATTGTCAGTTTTTCCTTTGTAAATCATAGGACCTTCGCCCGGACTCGAAAGATAGATATCAGTTTTTCCTTTTCCCGAAATTGGATTGTTATTATTGTCGATGAGTCGGGCATTGATTATTTGTCCCTCATATTCAGGCAGAAATACATAATCGTTTTTAAAGGTATCCTCCTGAAAAACAGAATCAGCCGGATTGGTTATTTCATCATACCTGCTTATGCTGGCTGAAACCATCTGAGCGTCCTGTGGAATATTGCTTATCTGAAGATTGCCTGTTGATCGCTTTGAATATTTTTGTTTGTCTGTGCCGATCTGAAAACCTGAACCTGCACTTTGCTTCGGGGCACTGTTTCTGACAACGGTTGGTGTCAGATTTTCAGTGTCAAATGTCATTGGATTAACCACGGCAATGAGCTTACGTGAAAAAGCTCCGGAGCCTTCGTTGCGCATATATCTGGTGTAAGCCACCAGTCTGTAATACCCTGTTTTAAGATTTTCGGGAATTTCAATATATCCATTGCCCAACGATTCTGAAATGCTTATTGTGACCTGTGATTCAGATTTTGCATCGCTCAAAAGTTCGGCATATGCTACTTTACTAAAATCTGCAATACGGTTCAGTGTGTCAGTTGTCGTGACTGAAAACAGGATTTTTTCACCAGCAAGATAAATATCTTTGTCGGTTTCGAGCACTATTCTTTCTTTCCATTCAGCTTTGCTCTGAACAGGCAAAAGAAGGCAAAACAGAATATATATAATGAATTTATTTCTCATTTTTTCCGAGTTTTAATGATGTTGCCGCAGTATTTTTTTTACTTTGCTAAATGATTTATAAATGACTGTTTGGCCAGAAATCGGGTTTGTTTTTTGTTCCGCCCATTTTCAGACAATCGATACAATGAGCAGGTGCGTAATCCATATCTCCCGACATTGGGTCGAAAGTGTAGGGTAAATATCCGGGTTCCATTTCTTTAGAAACTTCACAAAATGTATAGGGTGATTCGTAGAGGTTTTCATCGCCGGAGATATACAAATAATTACTGGTGTTAAAGGCTACATCAACGAATCCGATAACCGGAATTTCCCTGTTGATACATTTTATATTACCTTTCATTTCAGACGGGATGGGGGCAAAAATGCTTCCCATTGATTCAATATTCTTTTGTTGATTTTCAAAATAATCGTATGCACTTTTTCTTACGTGGTACTGATTTACAATAATATAATAGAGCACCGACAGCCGATTGTTGGTTGCAGGTATTTCGTGAATTTTTTTGTAGCGAATTATATTATCTGACAGGTTTGCAGAGGATTCAAGTATAAAACTGCTTGATTTTTTGTAATTCCAGCAATAATATCTTTCGTTTCGTGGTCCGTTCACTTCATCGTAAAGCACTCTGCTTGAGTCGATAGGATTGATACCTACATTAGCATAAAGTTTTGCTGTATATTCCCAGATTTCTTCGTATGTCCAGCGATAAAAGCGTTGCAGATTGCTGGTGTCTTTAGCGTGAACGAATAATTCCACAGCAGCCCCCGGAGCTGGTTTTTTCCATGTTATGCTGTCAATCTCGGGTGTGTGCAAGGGAGACAGGAATTCAGATACCAGAGTGTCTTCGTTGTAAATAATCTTTAAGCGATATTCCCTGTCCGCTTTTAAATCCACATTTGCGATCACATATTTTCCGGCTTCAGTCATTTTGGCCTGTTCGGATAGTTCGCCATTGCCGGTTTCCACATATACTTTAGCGTTGTAGAGATGCTTAGCGGAACTGAATTTTTCATTTATTCCGATACTTTTCGATAATCTGACCACTGTTTCACCATTCGTAATAATGCCATCCACAACAATAATGTCAGGATTACCGGCTAATTCGGTAGGATTATATTCCGAGATACAGGATTGCAGGCTGTAAATGACGAAAAATAAAATGATATGTTTAATTTTTAATCGCATGCGTTTAAAATTTGATATTGTAAGAAACATAAGGGATGGCAGCACCGAATATTGAGAGCTGATAACCCTGAAGTTTACCGTATTTTAGTTTGTAATATACTGAATATACATTGTCCCGGCCTGTAAGGTTATATACGCCAAACGACAAAGTACTGTGAGTGAGCAAAACAAGATGATGGCTTGGTTCAATATTGAAAGCTGCATCTACCCTGAAATAATCGGGAATGCGATGCTGATTTCTATCGGAATAATAAATATATTCACCACCTGAGAACTGGTATTTCGCAATTGGTAAAGTTATTGGACGACCTGTGTTGTAAAATACATTGCAAGACAGGCTGTAACGGTGTGTAAATTTGTAATTACCCACAAACTTGAAATCATGGGGTTTGTCGTAATCGGCAGGATACCAGTTGCCTTTGTTTACAGGATTCGTAATGAGAGGATTGTTTTGACGTAACAAAGTGCGCGCGTAAGCATAACTAATCCAGCCGTTTAGTTTTCCTGTGTTTTTTTTGATCGAAAGTTCAATCCCGTAAGCCTGTCCTTCAGTATCAACAACTTCAGTTTCTATATGATCGTTCATCATAAGCTGTGCGCCACTCCGGTAATCAAGATAATTAGCAGTGGTTTTATAGTACACTTCGGTTGAAATATTGAATGCATTTTTCGCAAAGTTCTTATATATTCCGGCAGCAATCTGAATTCCGTTTTGTGGTTTGATGTGCATGTCGGATAGTTTCCATGTATCGGTAGGCGACATGACAGTCGCATTCGAAATTTTGTGAATGTTCTGTCGCATGGTGTTGAAACCTGCTTTTACCGAAAGACTGTTGTTAAACTGATATCGTGCGGAAAAACGAAACTCAGGGCCATGATAACTTTTCAGAAAAAGGCCTTTGAAGTCAACTGTGTCAGTAAGTGTACCTACTGATGGCAAAAAACTTTCGTTGTACTGATAATATGTACGCGGGCCGAGAAAATTGTATAAACTGTATCGCAAACCTGCATTTATGGCCAGTTTAGAGTTAATAGTCCATTCGTCGCTTATGTATATGGCCGATTCAAGTGCACGTTCGTTTTCAATTTTTTCAGGGTTTATAAGCGATAAATCACCATTCGGCGATAAACTTCCCCGTTGCAGGGTTGTCAGGTTTGAACTAACGCCGAAATTGAGCGAATGATTTGGGTTGGCATACCAGTTGAAGTCGGCTTTAGCATGTATCAGTTTTATGGCAGTTTCCAGATCGAAAGCATCATATTCGCTTGTACTGTCTGTAATCTTATTACTGTATTTGTCGTAACCTGCAATATAACTTACATTTAGATCGGGCCTGATGACCTGTCGCCATTCGGCCGAAATATTCATGTTATTGTACGAAAACAGTTCGGTAGGCACAAAACTATAGTTATCGTGACTGTAATAGCCATTTACAGTAAGTGTGTTGTTTTCATTTACCTTGTGTCTGACGTTTGCATTCAGATCATAGAATCCTGCTTTACCATCTTTGTATCCACTGTCATCGGGGACAAAACCCAGCAACCAATCGGAGTAACTGATTCTTGCTCCTGCATTGAATGTTGTTTTTTTGCTCAACGGACCTTCCATATTCAGACGGCTTGTGAGTAATCCCAAACTTGCCGAACCTCCGATTTTTTTATCGTTACCTGAACGACCGTTTACATCGAGTACAGACGCAATTCTTCCTCCATGTTTTGCAGGAATATTGCTCATATACAATTCCATATCTTCAACCATATCGGGGTTAAAGACCGAGAGCAGACCAAATAAATGTGTGGGATTGAAAATGGTACTTTGATTGAGCAAAATCAGATTCTGATCTGATGAACTTCCGCGTACATTAAAACCCGACGATACTTCGCCCGATGATTTTACACCAGGAAGTGCCATAACAGCTTTCAGAACATCAACTTCGCCAAAAGCAGAGGGAATATTTTTGATTTCTTTAATCTTAAACCGTTCAACTCCCATGCTGGTTTCACGTACTCTGTTCAGTTTGCTCGACAGAATAGTGAGTTCGTCCATTAAGAAAACTTCTTCTTCAGTTTCAATATCGAGCTGTCCTGAAGCGTTCACTCTTATTTGTCTTTTGGTTTCCTTTATACCTATACCGGCAATTCTGAGTTCGTAAAAACCAGGTTCGAGTTGTAGGTTGTATTTTCCATGCTGATCGCTCGAAGTTCCCAGATTTATCTTGTCAATCATAATTGTAGCTCCGGCTACAGTTTCTCCTGTCTTAAAGTGCCGGACTTTTCCACTGATATTTGCCTTTTTATTCGATCCGGGTTTACCAATTTCATACAGTTTGTATTCAGATGATGCTGTCAGCACTTTTCCCGTGGGAAGTTCCGAAGCCATTTCCGATGCATCTTTCTGTCGATTGTATAGAATGCTTGCAGTGAGTGCAGGGAAATCGGTGATCAGCCTGTTGTTACGCAGTACAAAAATATTCTGTTCGAAAATTGTTAGCACAAGCGGACTATTCACAAGTGTGCTTTGCAGCAATGACAAGGGCTCTGCATTCTTACATTTTGCTGTCACAAGTACAGAATCGGTTTCTTCTGTGATATAGTAAATGTTTAAACCGCTTTGCAAACGTATTTCTTCGAGTAATTTAGTAGCCGGCTGCGACTGGACATCGAGAGTGACACTACGCTGACCAAATGAAGAGACGCAAATAAATATCAGAAGATATATAATGATGGATATTTTTTTCATTCAAATGAGAGATTTTTAAGTACCAGCAGCAAACTCCCAACCGGATCTTTTTTGTAATTTAATTTGTGCGTTTTTGAGATTTCCGCTATCTGAGTCTTCTGTACCGGAAAAATATGCTGTAGCGAACGTAAATTTTTTACAGGATAAAGTGTTCCTGATTTTTCGATAAAAAAACTATTCTTTTGTACGAATTTATATTTTACATTTTGATTCTGTGATTGCTTGACTAAATAGGCTTCGGGCTGAATGTAAAGCTTCACTTTTTCATCAAATAATATCAATCTGCAAACTCCGGAACTATTATTTTTTCTGATAATTTCAGGATAATACTTCAGTTTGAATCCATGTATAATGGCTGAATCTAACTTTTCGTATGGAATGAGGATATTGTAAGGCTGATTTTCCGCCTGCACTATCAGTTGCTGACGGTACATATCGAAGCGCATATTTACATTCGGATATAAAATTCCGTTGAACCATACTTGTCCCTGAGTATAATCGGGATCTGCAAAGTACGGGTTGTTTAAATAGTTTACAGGGTATTTTTCCTGCTCAATGCCCTGATATATTATTGATAGAGCACCTGTAGTTTGAAAGTATTCCTGTATTTCTGAATTGAATTTTTTACAACTATCGGTTGGTAATGCGGCGGTTATGAAGAAGTTAATTGCAGAAAGAAAGAAACATGTATGTATAAATCTCATATTTATTCATTTTAATTTTACAAAGATACAGAAAATTGTGAATTTCACAATTGAAAATCATAGATTTCTGTTAATGTTGTGTGCGTTTGATTTTGTTTTAATAAAAATACATACAGAATTAATATGTTGATTATGATAGCTTAATATAGCGGGGTACATTCGGATTTTAATTCGTCTGCATATCTGTTACAATTTTATTCACTGACTTATGTTATATGCAAAAAAACGACATGATAACTTGCGATTTATGTGAGTATGTTGCGACATTGATAACCGTAAACGATAATAATTGTATTAAAATAATTGAATTACAGCTATTTTGAGTATCTTTGTCTAAACAATTGAAAAAACAAGTCCGGGTCATTTCCTATTCAATCCAACTCTCTCAAAATAAAGGGATTAAAAATAGAATCTACTCTCAGCCTTTCTATTCAATAAAAATTCAACTTTTTAATCCTATTTCAAAATGAACATTTTTGTAGCTAAATTGAGCTTCGATACAAAAGACGAAGGCCTCAGACAACTTTTTGCAGAATATGGTGAAGTAAGTTCTGCACGCGTAGTAACCGACAAATTATCAGGACGTTCGAAAGGATACGGCTTTGTTGAAATGTCAGATGATGAAGCCGCCAAAAAGGCAATCAGTGCATTGAACGAAAGCGAATTCGATAAACGTGTAATCGCGGTAACTGAAGCCCGTCCTCGTGAAGAAAAAACTTACTCTAACAATCGTCAGGGTGGTTTTGGAGGAGGTTCAAAAAGATATTAATACAATATTTCCCCGCAAAAATGCCTTTATGATAAGTAAAGGCATTTTTCATACATAGTTGTATCACAGTTTTCTTTAATTTCAGATGCTGTTGATACAGTTCCATCCTATTTACTTATTTAAAAAACAAACTAATTTATTTTTATGGCAAAACCAACCACATACAGCAAACGCGACAACGAAAAGAAAAAGCAGGAAAAACGTGTAGAAAAACAAAAGAAAAAAGAAAACCGCAAACTGAACGATAAACCTGCCGGTTTTGATGATATGATTGCTTATGTGGACGAAAACGGAAGAATAACAAGTACACCGCCGGAGGTTTCTGCTAACGATAGAAAACCAAAATCTGCTTCAGAGCAAACTTCTGTCGTAACTTCTGATAATGTTGAAACAGGACATTCAGAAAGTAATACTAATGAACGAAAAGGACGTGTAGAGCATGTAAACGCTGAAAAGGGCTACGGTTTTATTAAGGAAGCTGCAAAAACCGATAAGTTTTTCTTTCACGTAAGTGGGCTGCTCGAAGCTATTCAGGTGGGCGATAACGTTGTTTTCGAACTTGAGCGTGGAAAGAAGGGCTATAATGCAGTAAGAATCAGAAAGCAGGTCGCTGACTGATTCTCACATTGCTGTTTTGAAGACGTTTTTTCTAAATGTTGTGTAACTTTATATAGTTTGCCACCCGCGCATCCTGCTCGGCCTGAGTCAAACAGGCAGGTAATTCAATCGTAGTTCGTTTGTTGATACTGATTCGGATAGTTTCACCTGCTTTATCCTTCATGTTTTTCAAAATTGAAGTAACTTGCTGAGTTGCGGTTGCTTTGTCTGAATGACTAATTCCACCCTCTTTCTTTTGTCCGAATGAATTTTGTTTGGCAATCATGATGTTATTATTTTATTTTTAATGATAAATTCCTGACTTTTGGCTGACTATTAGCGACTTCAAGTTTTTTACCTGTTAGTCGCTGAATATCTTTCAGATATGATTTCTCTTCTTCTGCGCAAAACGACAATGCAACGCCTGTATTTCCTGCACGTCCGGTTCGTCCGATACGGTGTACATAAGTTTCGGCCACTTCGGGTAAATCGTAATTAATCACCATTTCGAGTTTGTCGATATCGATGCCACGAGCAGCTATGTCTGTGGCTATCAGTACTCTTGTTCTGTTCGATTTGAAATTGCTCAGTGCCCGTTGACGTGCAGTTTGCGATTTGTTTCCATGAATAGCTTCACTGCCAATACCTGCCTTACAAAGCAAGCGGGCAATTTTATCTGCTCCGTGTTTTGTACGCGAAAAAATCAGTGTCGATTGTTTTTTATCTTTCGAAAGCAATTCGATAAGTAAGTCTTTTTTGTCGGTTTTCTCCACATAATAAAGCAGTTGAGTCACCGTATCTACCACGGAAGAAGTGGGGGTAACTTCCACTCGAACCGGATTTTTCAGTATCGTACCCGATAAGGTAGCAATGGCTTGCGGCATTGTGGCAGAGAACAAAAGTGTTTGTTTCTTCTCAGGAAGTTTAGGCAAAATTCGTTTTATGTCGTGAATGAAACCCATATCCAGCATACGATCGGCTTCGTCGAGTACGAAAAAACTGATATCGTTTAAGTGTACATATCCCTGATTCATAAGGTCAAGTAGTCTGCCCGGCGTAGCTGTCAGAATATCCACGCCATTTTTCAAGGCGCTTACCTGTGTGTTTTGTTTCACTCCGCCAAAAATTACGCAATGACTAACTCCGGTGTATGTACTATATTCTTCGATACATTCGTCGATTTGCAATGCAAGTTCGCGGGTGGGAGTGAGGATCAGGGCTTTTATAGGAGGTTTTCTGCTAACTGCTTTGGGCTTGTTGTAAATGTGTTGAATTATTGGAATTGCAAATGCAGCCGTTTTTCCCGTTCCTGTTTGTGCAAGTCCAAGTAAATCTTTGTGTTGCAAAACCATAGGAATTGCTTTTTCCTGTATAAGGGTTGGTGTTTTGTAACCTTTATCATTCAGAGCCTTCAATATCGGCTCGATAATATCTAAATCGTTAAATGTCATGTGTGTTGAATTTCTGCGGATGCAGAATGAAAAGTTTTTTTGAGAGATTAATTTTTGAATAATAAACAAGGGATTGATATGAGGTCGGTTTCGACAATAGGAAGGCTTATTTATTTAAAATAAGATGATGTGGATACAGGACAAAATGAACCCAATTGTTTACGCTTTGTAAATATACGAAAAATTATGCAGAATATGTTCTTTAGCATAATTTTCGACTATATAAATGCTTGTAATTAAGATTTATACATTAATAAATACTTTAATTCGCATTGAATAGCTGATTTTTGCGAATTCTGTTGGCAGAACAAATCAAATAAATTAGCTTTGCAGAACTAAAATCATTGGATGTATAAATCAATTTCGGATTTGGTGAAGTAAATAATCATTTTGCAGTTGCAAATTTGATTATCCCCTCAGTTTACCGGGCATATTCTTGTTCGGACTATTTTCATATTCTATAAATAAATTCTAACAAAGTCGAATTTTGTCGTTTGGCAAAATTCAGACTAATAATACTTTACAATTATGAGTAACGAATATCAAAACATACACGAATTCGATTTTAATCTGATTTGCGAATATTTTTCACTTATCGAACGTCAGGGTCCGGGAAGTCCCGAAATGACTCTGAAAGCGTTGAGTTTTATCGATAATCTCAACGAAAAATCACGGATTGCCGATTTGGGTTGCGGTACGGGTGGTCAGACAATGACGCTGGCTCAAAATACTTCAGGAAGCATTCTGGGACTCGACTTATTTAAGGGCTTTATTGATCGTTTCAACCGAAATGCAACAGATTTGAATCTTCAGCACAGGGTGAAAGGCATAGTTGGTTCGATGGATGAGTTGCCGTTTCAACCAGGAGAATTGGACCTTATCTGGTGCGAAGGAGCTATTTATAACATCGGTTTCGAACGTGGAGTTAATGAATGGCACAAATATCTGAAAGACGGAGGATATATTACTGTTTCCGAAGCTTCGTGGTTTACCGACGAACGTCCTGCCGAAATAAACGATTTCTGGAACGAAGCTTATCCCGAAATTGATACTATTCCTGTGAAAATAGCTCAGTTGCAAAAGGCCGGCTATATTCCTGAGGCTGTTTTTTGTCTGCCGGAATACTGCTGGACAAAAATATTTTTCGAACCGCAGGTGGAAGCTAAAAAGGTTTTTATGGAAAAATATCCTGATAATCAGATGGCAAAAGAGCTAATGGCAAACTTATCTCACGAAGAAGAAATGTATCATATGTATAAAAAGTATTATGGATATGTATTTTACATAGGGCGTAAAATCTGATAAAAAAGGGGCTGTACTTTTTTGAAAGTGCAGCCTTTTTTACCTTAAAACGGCTAAATCTGCTAAAATTTACTGATACATTCTGTTGTTTCGCTACAATATGTTATCTTTGATTTTATTCAACTGATTTTGATTCAATAGATTAATTACACTACAACACTATTTACACTACACACAATGAAATCACAAAAAGTTCTGTTCGCAATTGTGCTACTGTTACTGGCAGGAATACAACTTGAAGCTGCCAATCCTTATAAACCTGACAAAACGAAGGCTCCGAAAGAAAAACAGGGAATGAAACTGGTTTGGGCTGAAGAGTTTAATTATGCGGGAAAGCCCGATGCTGCAATCTGGAATCACGAATATGGTTTTGTGCGTAATGAAGAATTTCAGTGGTATCAGGAAGACAATGCTTTTTGCGATAAAGGCGTACTGGTGATTGAAGGTCGTCGCGAAAAGCTGAAAAATCCGAATTTTGTGGCCGGGTCGGTGGAATGGCGTAAAAATCGTGAATTTGCAGAATATACTGCAGCGAGTATTAATTCCTTGGGAAAAAAGGAATTTCAATACGGACGTTTCGAGATTCGTGCCCGTATCGATACTGCAATGGGGCTTTGGCCAGCTATCTGGACACTTGGTGTAAAAGGTGAATGGCCTTCGAACGGAGAAATTGACATTATGGAGTCATATCCGATTGATGGTGTGCATTGTATTTTAGCCAATGTGGCCTCGGGGACAACTCGTCGGTACAATGCAAAATGGGACAGCGCAAAATATCCTCTCGACCATTTTTTGAAAAAAGATGCCGATTGGCCTGCAAAGTTTCACATCTGGCGAATGGACTGGGACGAAAAATCGATTCGCCTGTATCTCGACGATGAATTGCTCAACGAAACCGATTTGAGCACCACAGTGAATCCTGATGGTTTTCAACCTTTTCACCAACCACATTATATTTTACTAAATCTTGCTATTGGCGGACAGAATGGTGGCGATCCTTCGAATACAAAATTCCCAACACGTTACGAAGTGGATTATGTAAGAGTGTATCAGAAATAATAATTATTGTTTTGATACTTAAATCGTCTTGACTTTTTATAAACAATATAATTTCGCTCCTAACGGAGCTCTTAAAAACACTCTACAATCAACATCTCTACCATAATATCGCTTCTCCGAAGCTAAAAAATTGCTCCCTTAGGAGCATAATTATGGTAGCTATTATTAGTCCTTTTTGCATAATAGCTCCGTAGGAGCGACATTATAAAAAGTCAAGACGAGTTCACTGTAAAAAAATAACGACCCGCAGTTTTATTGAGAAACTGCGGGTCGATTTATTTGATAAGCTTTACAAAGTTACGCTAGTTTAGCCAACGCTTCTTTGATGCGTGTAAAGGCTTTTGTGAGGTTGTCTTCGGAAGTTGCATACGACATACGGATACAATCGGGAGCACCGAAAGCACCACCACCCACACAGGCTACGTGACCTACTTCGAGCAGGAAGAGTGCCAAATCGCCTGAGTTTTCAATTTTCTTGCCGTTGTATGATTTTCCGATATAGTAACTTGCATCAGGGAAAACATAAAATGCGCCCTGAGGATCGTTTACCTTGAGTCCCGGAATTTCGCGGGCCATGCTTACCACCAGGTTTTTGCGACGTTCAAAAGCAGCACGCATGGTAGCCAGACAGCTTTGATCGCCGGTGTAAGCAGCTTCGGCAGCTTTCTGTGTTACCGAGCATGGTCCTGAAGTATATTGTCCCTGAAGCGTATTGCAGGCCGATGCAATCCATTTTGGACCGGCAATCCAACCCAAACGCCATCCAGTCATGGCATATGCTTTCGACACACCGTTTACAATCACTACGCGGTCACGTACACTTTCGAACTGAGCAATACTTTCGTGTTTTCCCAGATAGTTAATGTGTTCGTAAATTTCGTCAGAAATAATAATTATGTTTGGATATTTTGCAAGTACATTCGCAAGTCCTTCGAGTTCTTCTTTGCTGTAAACGCTTCCTGTAGGATTTGATGGCGAGCAAAGAATCAAAGCTTTTGTTTTAGGAGTAATGGCAGCTTCGAGTTGAGCAGGTGTCATTTTGAAATCCTGATCGATACCGGCCGATACGATAACTGATTTACCATCGGCCAGCGTAACCATTTCGGGATAACTTACCCAGAAAGGAGCAGGGATAATCACTTCGTCGCCTTTGCTGATTACAGCCAGAATTACGTTACAAACCGATTGCTTGGCTCCGTTTGAACAAACAATTTCTTCGGGTTTGTATTCGAGTCCGTTTTCGTTTTTCAGTTTTGCACAAATGGCATTGCGAAGCGCAGGATAACCCGGAACCGGTGAATAAAATGAGAAGTTGTTATCCACAGCCTGTTTTGCAGCTTCTTTAATGTGGTCGGGTGTAAAGAAATCGGGTTCACCCACACTGAGGTTAATCACATCAATACCCTGAGCTTTCAGCTCGTTGCTTTTTTGCGACATGGCAAGCGTTTCGGATGGTGACAATGCTGCCAGACGGTCTGATACTGGAAACTTCATTTGCTTTTTGTTGTTTTTAGTTTTGTTTTTATTCCGATGCAAAAGTAATCAAAAAAGTGCAATCAGGCCAATAAAACTATCACTTTTTTCTTAAAAAGTGAAGTTGTGCTTAATTTTTGATAATTATTGATTCTTTCAGGGTGCCCAGTTATTACCTGCGCTGTTATTAAACATATCCAGATATGAGGTTCCTACTGATTCTATGTTACTTAGTTTTATGGGAGTCGGTAGCTTAATTGTATAGTGACTAAAGTTGCTTTTCAGATCATTAAGCGCATTGCGTCTTATTATCTCAACACTGGCTTTTTCTCCGGGTTTTCCATTCCCACTCATGCTCCAGCTATCATATACATCCATAGTTTTGTCATAACTGTATACGTTAAACATAAGAGTGATACTGCTCGAGAGTACTTTTTCAGGTTTTACTTTTCGTCCATCTTTTAGCTGATATTCCACATTAACCTCAGTTACATAGCCTTTAGCGTCAGTCACAAGAGCAGGAACAGCAAAAACCCAGAAATCCTTCATATTCAGATCAAAATAGTAATCGAAAGTGAAATTCTGTTTGTCTATATGTAGCGTATAAGTACCGGTTTCAAACAAGTCGTTGCTTTGACGTCTGAAATCAACATAGTACGATTCTTTGTCGGGTTCGTTGTCATCGAACTCCTGATTTGAGCTGTTTATAATGTCGTTGTAAGGGTTTGAAGCCGGACCTGAAAGGGTTGCATTTTTGCTGATACCTTTTATTTTTTCCGAGAACCAGTCTACGTAACCTTCAATTTTGAGGCTGTTTGTACCTTCCAGATCATAAGTGCCTGTGATTTGAGCCTCTTTTTGTCCTTTAATTCCATATTTTCCACCTTCGAAACCACGTTCGGTGCTCAGAAAAATGGTGATATCTTCGTACAGATCCGGAATCTTATTATTATTCATGTCGATGTTTTTGGCCATCGATTCATAAAATTTACCCACTTCTTTCATAAAACTGAGCTCAGCTTCTGTGAGCTTTATACTTTTACCAACAGGGTCGTTTTCGGGAATTACCCGCTTACTGTCGAGTGTAAGTGTAGAAAAGTCAATCAGATCAATTTTTTCATCGAGTCCCTGTAGTGGCAGAAAGTTGAGGCCGCCTGTATAAAGGTTTCCGATAAACTCATTGTCTTTTGTTAGAAATGTAACAAGGGTGGAGTTTCCCAAAGGCACTTTGCCCGAGAAGGAACCATCGGACTTTATTTCGATGATTTGATACTGATTGCCGTAAAAAACCATTACTTTGGCTGCATCGGCCAGCGTAAATTCATTTTCCGAAGGTGCTTTTTGTTGAGACGAAGAGGCTTTAGCATTTGAAACTTTTCCTTTCAGTACTACTTTATCCATAAACAGATAATCAATATCCTGAAACAACGATTCGCAGCTGCAAAAAAACAATGCCGGAAACAGCAGAATGAACATCTTTTTCATTGGGTATTATTTTTAAGAGTTGATATGAAATTGATGAAAGCTCAGAGTTTACAGAGAAACGGTTAATCTGAAAATTCAGGCTCAGTTTAACCGAAAATAGCAAAGTAATATAACATTAAAACAAAAAAACACAGTTGAAAGTTGCTGATTTTCTATAAATTATTCCACAAACAAAAGTGAATAGTACGGTATAAAAAAACTCCCGCAAGATTTTCAATTCGGGAGTTTATTGGGGTATCTATTCAGTTAGTAATTTTTGCGATTCATTGCTAAGTTGCTGCAGTATATCGCTGGCACTTTTATATCCAAGTTCGTATATTTCGCGACCTTTCTCTACATCAAAAGTATCGTAATTACCCATATCCACAGGTTCTATGAGCAAATCGCAAAGCTCTTTATCGGCCAGAATGTTGGCTTTGAACATAAAGTGATAGGTGCGCGAAGCCACATTGAGCAGAGAAAGTTTATATTCGTCGGCCACGAGCGGACTTGCGTTGATACCAATCACAGTGCGGCAACTATCGCGAATGGTGGAAACAGGGAAATTTTTGAGTACGCCGCCATCCACATAATGCACGCCATTGATACGTTTGGGTGTGAAAAGCAAAGGAACGCTGCACGAAGCCACTATGGGGTCGATCAGATTGCCTTTGTCGAAAACCACGCTGCGACCTTTGTCTAAGTCGGTGGCCACAATGCGCAGCGGAATTCGTAGTTCTTCAAATGTTTTTGCACGCAGATTTTTGTACATAAAATCCTCGAAGGCATCAATCCGAAAAAGTCCGCCCTCGGGAATACGGATTTTAGTCATTTTCCGAAAACTTATGTCCTCGAAAAGTCTGGCAATCTCGTCGGGACTATATCCGTCGGCATATAAAGCACCCACTATTGCTCCTGCACTTACTCCGGAAATAATATCCGGAAAGATTCCTTTCTCTTCGAGCGCTTTTAGTACACCTGCATGACACAGACCTTTTATGCCGCCTCCACTTAGTGCGAAGCCTGTTTTATAAAGCCCTTCCGGAACTTTTTTCAGTACATTCATAAAATAATTGTATTTACTGACTGAATTAAATGTGAAAGCAAAAATTATACTGAATATTTTGAGAATTTATCCATTACCCTGTCGTAATAGGTTTTTGAGACCGGAATATCGGGTGTGTTCAGCGCATCCATTTCCAGAAAAATACCGTCTTTGGTTTTTCGCAATACTTTTACCATGTCGAGGTTTACAATATACGAACGATGACAGCGTACAAGCGGCGTTTCTTTTGTCAGATTCTCTTCAATCCATTTTAGTGAGTTGCGGATCAGAAAATGAGATAGTTTTGATTTGTTGAGATAATGTATGGTGGCATAATTATCAGCTGAATCCACATAAAGCAGGTTTTCGATCATTACCGATATTTTTATTTCACCCTTTTCGTCGGGGAAAGCAATCATCGGTTTCTTTTTGATTTCAGGCACAGCAAATTCCTCTTGTGTAAGCTTTTTGAGCATATTGTTTTTTTCGCGCCACGAAAAATAAAGCCACAAAATAGAGTAGGGGAGCAACAAAACCCAACCTGTGTTTTTTGTCGATTGATAAAATATTTCAATTACATCGCGTTCGGCTCCCGAACGTGGCACAAACTTGGCAAAAAGCGTGTAAAATAAGGACATTGCAAGCACTTCGCCAACAATGTACAAAGCATATTGCCAGTAATATAAATCGTGTTTCTTAGTGTATGTCAGCATTATCATTCTGCTGATAACCACCACGAGCATACCTGTAAGAATAATCAGACTCGAAAAGAAGAAGTATTTAAATTCTGAAATATCAGGATACCATCCTCTTGAATTAAATGGTTGAAAAATATTGATAAATAACAAAGCGAAAGCAGCAGTAAGCAGTATCAGTCGTATGATATTGCTTTTCTCGTACATATAGCCCGGAACTTTTGAATTCATTTTGTTGCTTTTGTTACATTTAAGAAATGACCTACAAAAGTAACCTATTCCACCCAAATGACCAAAGTAGTTTGTCCCGAACTGCAAAAATTTCACCCCCGTATTTGTTATTTTGTCCCATAATCGGAAGTTTTGTCCCCTGCGAATTTTATATTCCCCGATAATTTCCCCTGATTTTCAAATGACTGTTTCTTTGTGTCGTAATTATTTAAATACAATGATTTTATGGATTACGCAAAAAGATTTTATGAGCTGAATTCGCTGTTCCGGTTGGGAACAATCACTGATTTACCGGACAGTAATTGCCGCATTCATTTTTTCGGATTCGATAGTAAAGGTATGCGTGCTGCAAATGCTGTGATAAGTGACGATACAGTGCTATGTGATGCAATAACAGAAAACAGTTTTTTTCAGTATCCTGTATTTGTACCAAAGAAAAATCACAATCCGGATAAAGCCATATTATTGTTGCACGGACTTAATGAACGTAACTGGTCGAAATATCTGACCTGGGCCGAATACCTTTGTCAGAAAACCGGAAAGGCTGTGATTCTTTTCCCGATTGCTTTTCACATTAACCGTTCGCCACAGCATTGGTCGAACCCGCGAATGTTACAAGCGGTATACGACTTGCGACGAAAACGGAATGGCGATGACCGTATGCTTAGTTTTGCGAATGTGGCACTGAGCGAACGTATCAGCGAAAATCCCTATCGTTTTTACAGCTCAGGACGTCAGAGTCTGAGCGATATTGAAAATCTTGTTTTCAGTATAAAAAATGGTGAACATCAGTTGTTTAACGAGAATGCTCAAATTGATGTATTTTCATATTCTATCGGATCTTTCCTGTCACAAATAGCTTTTCTGACAAATACCGATGGACTTTTCAGCGATTCACGATTGTTTATGTTCTGTGGCGGTAGTATTTTCAGTGAAATGTTCGGCCAATCGCGGACGATTATGGATAGCAAGGCCTTTGACCGGTTGTATAATTATTATCGTTTTGAATTTATGCCCGAAAATGAAACTGCAGATCATATCGACGATGCGCTAATGGCTTTCTGCAGTATGATCGCACCAGAACGCGATGAAAATAAACGAACTACATTTTTTAGCGAAATGGGACAACGGCTTGGTGGTATTTCGCTTGTAAATGATAAAGTGATCCCTTACAAAGGTGTGGAACAGGCCTTAGGAACTGATTTGGCGCATCAACGTATTGGTTTGTACGATTTCGACTTCAATTACACACACGAAAATCCATTTCCTGTGAATCAACAAAATACCAATGCCATAAACTATGCTTTTCAGACTGTGTTTTCTCAGGCAGCAGACTTTCTGGGATAATGTTTTATTTTGCACGTTTCCTGACAGAAGCCATTTGATTAGTATCAGATGGCTTTTTTCAATTGATAAAAGCTGATTTGAAAGCAAATTATATATATTTGCAAAAGCATTCAAAATAAAAAAAAGAAATAATTGTATGGATATATTCTTAATGATATTGGCGGCGGTGCTGTTACTTGTGGGCATTGCCGGATCGGTTTTACCGGTGTTGCCCGGATTGCCACTAAGTTATGTGGGTTTGCTTGTGCTTCATTTTACCGAAAAGGTGGAATTTTCAGCATCTTTTCTGATTTTCTGGGCAGTAGTCGTTGTGCTTATTCAGGTTTTCGATTATTACGTGCCCATTTGGGGAACGAAAAAGTTCGGAGGATCGAAGCGTGGTGTGTGGGGAAGTAGTATCGGGCTTATTTTCGGGCTTTTTCTGGGGCCACTCGGAGTTATTTTCGGTCCGTTTGTGGGTGCGCTTATTGGCGAACTTTCGGCCAATAAGAATATGAACGATGCGCTTAAAGCTGCTTTCGGTGCTTTTGTAGGTTTTATTATCGGAACAGTTTCGAAACTTGTGGTGGGTGTTTTTATGATTTACTATTATCTTACCGCGGTTTTCTAAACTGCCTGTAAACAATAATATTATGCCGAAATTTATTTTTTTGATTTGTACAGCAGTGCTGTGCTTTTCGTGTAACAACAAAACAATTATGACAGAACAGGAAAGAAACCTGATACTTAGCGGAGACGAAAATACTCCTTTCAGAGTGCTGACAGTTGATAATGCGACCGATTCGCTTTTTTTGCGAACCGAATGCAGTGATTTAAATTACGAAGCCGACAGTTCTCTGATTACCAGACTTATTGCACGCATGGATACAACCATGAAAGCTGAAAACGGTGTGGGAATAGCAGCGCCACAAATTGGTATTCCCCGAAATATATTTCTGTTTATGAGAATTGATAAGCCCGGAAATCCGGTGGAAGTCGCCATAAATCCCCGCATTGTGAACAAGCCCAACGAAACTATTTGTTTCGAAGGTGATGGCTGTTTGTCTGTGCCGGGTCGTTCAGGTAATTCAGTGCGATATGCCTGGATAGAAGTTGAATATCTAAACGCAAAAGGCGAAACCGTTCGTGAGCGACTCGAAGGATATTCGCGCGATACTGATTTTACAGGTATAATTTTTCAGCATGAGTTCGACCACTTGCGAGGCATACTTTATACCGACAAATTGTACGAAACAAGCAAGGATTGACAGAGTTTCTATTTAATCAGTTTTAATCCCTCCATTGCAGATTTGTCGTTCGGTCGTAAGGTTAATGCGTGATTGAACAGGACTTTGGCCTCATTCGATTTTCCGAGCTGGAGTTTGGTCCAGGCAAGCATAATCACCGAATCGTAATCGAGAGGGTAAAGATTCACAACTTTCTCGAAAAGCTTGTTGGCATTTTTATAGTCTTTTCGATTGTAGTAAATGACTCCCAGCCAATAATTAGCGACAGTATTTTGCGGATCTATTTTCAGAACAGATAGATATTGTAGCTTGACTTTTTCCCAGTTTTCCTGTGCACTCAGGGGTTTTATACAACCAAAACGAGCTTCAATTGCATAAGGTTTCAGTGTAATTGCCTTTTCGTAAAGTTTTACTGATTCGTTGTAATTTTTGGCTAAATAGTATAGCCAGCCCAACCTTAAGTTGGCAAAGTAATCGTCGGTTTTGTAAATTGATTTTACTTCTCTGATTGCATTTGTATAGTTTTTTGCCTGTTCAAATTCGTAACTTCTGTGCATAGCCGACTGATATTTACTGGTTTGAGCAAAAGACCCAACGGAAGCAATGAGCAGACACACCAGTATGATTTTTTTTAAAGTTTCCATATTATTCCTCCTGTAACTGAATTTTGATTGTAAGTGCTTAAGTCGTAAATAACTAATTTTTTATCGAATGTGTAATTGCTGTAAACAGTAAGATTTTTATTTATATACCAGAACAATGAAGCACCTGTTCTGAAAGTTGTATGATCAAATGAATTATAGAGATATAAACCCTCTGCATCCACATAATTGTTCAGATTTCCGAGTGTCACACTGGCTTCGGCCCAAAACTTCTTAGCAAAAAGCATACCTGCCGATTGAGAAAAGATAATCCGGTTTGCGTCGTATTCATTCATGTTGTAAAGCGATGTTTTCAAATAAGGAAAATGTCTGCCCGGAAGTGTAACCCCTGCTTCGATGCCGCTTTGTACTGATGTAACAAAACTATTGCTGAAAACCGATGTGCTGATACCAAGGTCGAAACGATTTATATCGAACTTCAGTTTTCCATAAAACATATTGGCAGGAATTTTTACAACAGAACCTGAACTGTCGATACTTGTATTCACAGCATGATATCCGATTTTCAGATTTGTTCTGTCGCTTAGTGAAATGCCCACTAACGCAAAGTATTCATTTTGAACCGAGTAATATATATTGCTGAAAGTCTGGCTGTAACGCGAAGCCGATTGATAAAGCTGCAATCTGTAAGCCAACTGCGTATTGAGACCAATTCTCATATAGTCGGGATCGGATCGTAAAATGTTGTTGTTGAATTTTTTGTTGTATTCGGCATCAACAGCATCAACAATTCTGAATGATTTCAACCCCAAACTGGCTTGTGTTTCGGTAGGCAGTTTTGAAGCATGAAAAAGCGCAAATGTTCTGTTTCCTGTATTCAGTCCCGAATAATAAAGGTAAAGATGTGATATCTCGTCGTATGGATCGAATGACAGAGATTTTTCGTAATGATAAATGGCTTTGTAAAATTCTCCTTTCGAAAAGTATGCATAGCCTGCACGTTGACGCAAATGTTTGAAATCAATGTTATTAGCAAATGCATCCTGTGCAGTAAGAATAAGTTTGTCCCATTCCTGATTCAGAAACAGCGCGTAACTCATACTGTCCACTTTTTCGTGTTCAGTTTGTGCATTCACTGTAGCCGATGCTATAAGTAATATAATCAGTATTTTACGCATGTTGCTTTTATATGTGTTTTAGCATTTTTAAATTCGAATTCTGAAATTCCCTTTTCGTTAATGCTGATGATTGACTCACTTTTATATTTTGTTGCCTTTATCCCTGACATTGCAATTTCTGATTTAATTTTTACCAGACCTGTGCCTAGAGCTACATCCGATGACGAAATTTTGGAACGGAATGAGAGCCTTATGAATTGATGAAAAGGTGCTACAAAATCGTGAAGCCACGAAATGCCTTTCGACTTACCGACCATATTCAAAGGTAAAGAATCCTGTATTTCCACAAATTCATTGGTTCCCAGAAATATTTTATATGCAGAAAGAAAAAAATAATACAGCAGCGATTTTTTATTACCATAAAATGCTGAAAAATAGAATACTACCGAGTCGTTTACATAATAAGCTGTAGAACCTGTCTGAGCGCAATAAATATATTTGTAGTTTAATGCATCGGTATAGGTTTCCCAGATTTCTTCCTTTTTTTCGCCATATTCATTTTCATAATTCAGTTTGTAAACAGAATCAGGCAAAAGATTAAAAGCACTAAAAATAAAATTATTTGTGGAAACAGGACTAACAATATCTCCTTTTTCAGGTTTCTTAAACTGCATCAATAAATCTGTATTTTCATTTTGCCTGTAATAGTAGGCAAATGGATAGTCGAGCGTTTTTGCGCCCACATTGGGTAATGTCTGCACCTGAAAATGTAAATGTGGCTCCGGCGATCGTCCCGAATTTCCGCAATTAGCCAGAATATCTCCTTTTTTTACAAATTCACCCTTTGATACTTTGAATGTTCCTTTCCGGAGATGTGAAATTTGGGTGTAAAGTCCGTTTAAATGTCTTATTACTATGCTGTTTCCCCAATTATTTATGGTATTTACCTGTCCGATTTCATTATCGTCAATATTGTCGATAATGGTTTCGACATATCCATCGGCAGGTGCGAAAACCGGTTTATTGTAACAATAATAATCCTGTGCTATCATTCCGGCGTTGCGATATGTTTTGCCTTCGCTGTCGGCTATCATAAAGTCGAAAGCCTTTCCCCATTCACCTTTGTGTGTAAATTCTCCATCATGTGCCTGAGAAACAATCCATTCGCCCATTACTGGTAATGAAAGCGGAAAATAATACCAACCGGCTAAACGATCTTTATTGTTGGTGTAAGTATATAAATTTACTTCGGGAGAATTGTGTTGTACAGGCGTTACAATTAGCGATGTGGCTTTTGTACGAAGTTGCAGAAAATATAAAAAAGTGATAGTGACAAATGCAAACGGCAGGGAAAATACCGGTAATTGAATATAGCCCAGTAGTTTATAGAAAAATAAAAGAACAAGTGATGTCAAAGGAATAAGCAGGATGGTCCATAAATACGATTTTTTTGAAGGAATAAGGAAAAATCCGCCCAAAGCAAATCCAACCATCATGTAATTTGCCCCGATATTATAATAATTGATGCTGGCAGCTTCCGAACCTGTAAATTGCGCAAAAAAATAGGCTGACAGGAAACCAATTATTGAAAGCGAAAACATTATACGCGAACTGAAAAGCAAAGCTAAAGCAACCAATGCTCCTGCAATCAGATTGTTTTGAAAGAAAATAGAACTAAGCGAACGCAGGTAGATATCGAGCATTTGATTAATTTGCATCGAATCAATTGTTTGATATACCTGTAAAAGCGAGTTACCACCTTTGGCATAAATCTCGTTAATCCAGAAAATACTTCGTTGTGTAAGTCCCAGATTTTCAAAATGAGAAGAAGGAAGCACAATAAACCAGAATGTTACTACAAAAGGAATGCTCAGGAACGGAAGATTTTTCTTAAATAATTGCCCTCCAAGAGTCACCGAAAGTAATAATGTCAATAATGCAGCCAGCGCCAGCAAACTAAAATATACAATTCCCGGGTCGAAAAATGTACCCATACCAATTCCAACCAGCAATGCATTGAAACTATACACTCCGCTACGCACAGTAGTTTTGTCCAAATACATGTTGTAACCGATTGCCAGTGTGAATAATACAGCAACCAATCCACTAAATCCGGCCCAGAAATTGAAAAAACTCACAAGCATAATGGTTGCTGCGAGTACTTTGTTGTCGAGAAAGAATATTATGGAATAACTATTCAGAATTCCCGGCAGGTAATCTGTCTTTAGTAATTTAATTAATCGGTTTGCAAGGCTCATTATTTATATTTTTATTGGTTTGCAAAGAGTCCCGCCTACTCATTTTTTTGTGTAAGCGAGACTCATTAATCAAAAAATAATCAGTAACTTATTTCAAATGTTCAGGTGTTATTTCCTGAGACTGAATGTATTCCAGAGTCTCGGCTTTTCGGATAATATGTGTTTCGTTTTCGTTGTCAATCAAAATAATGTTTGGTCTGAGTGTAATAAATTGCATCCACTGTGTCATATTGTAGGCACCCACTCTGTGAACCACCACCTGATCGCCTTTTTGAAGCATTGGCATATTTATGCTCTCGCGAACCACATCGATATTCATACAAAGTGGCCCAAACATAACCATGTCTTCGGTCTGATTTGTGTTTTTCTGAGCCGGACTGATTTTATGATCGTACCAAAGTGATGTAAATAAGGAGTTTAATCCGAAATCCATAATTGTGGCTCTGCGTCCATCCGATAAACGTTTGGTGGCAAGTACCGTTCCGAGCAGATATCCTGCATCGTCGATCAGTGCACGTCCGGTTTCCAGTATCAGTAGAGGAAGTTCGTCCTGTGTAAATCCGTAGGTCAGAATTACATCGGTAATGGCATCGGCAAACTGATCGATAGAAGGTACTGTGTCGGTACCCGGAAGATACGATCCTTTAAGTGTGTTTGTGGATGGAAATCCACCTCCCAGATCAAGATACTGAACCATAATGCCAAATCGTTCTTTCACACTCCAGGCAAGTTCACAAAGATTCCGGGCTGCAATTGCATAAGCATTTGGCGATAGCATAAAAGTACCTATGTGACAATGAATGCCTACAAGTTGCAGATTCTCGGAATTCACGATTCGGGTCAGAGCATTCCATGCCTGTCCGTTTTCGAAATTAAAACCAAAGCGATCCCATTTGGGATAAATACCAGTGTCCATGTTCACTCTGATAGCCACCCGTGGTTTCAGATTATGTTCGTCGCTCAGACGAATCAGTGAATATAATTCGTCGTAATGATCAATATGAATTAGTGATTGATTCTTTGCAGCTTTTATCAGCTCCTCATCAGTTTTATCGGGTCCGTTGAAAATAATTTTATTGCCCGGTACATTATTGTAAAGTGCTTTTTCGTATTCGAAACCAGATACTACTTCTGCCCATGAACCCTCCTGATGAAAAATGCGACAAACCGCATTCATATAATTGGTTTTGTACGACCATGCAAACTGCACTTTTGGGTAACGGGTTTTGAAAATCCGAAGTGCATTCTGGTAATTTCTCCGGATTTGTTTTTCCGATATCACAAAAAGTGGTGATCCATATTGACTTAACATGCTTTTTACAGGCACACTTTCGATATGCGTTACAGGCTCATTGTTGGTTTTTGTCCCGAATTTATTCATCAATCCGGTATTCATTTTGAAAATTACCGGTCTTTCGTATCTGATTTTTTCCATAAGGCCCCTGAATTGTAAATTGTAAATGTTTAAATTGTAAATGTTTACAGTTCCCCGTTTCCCGATATTCTTTGAAACTCGCGAATGTCGGTAATTAAATCCCAGGCATAACGGATAAAGATTTTACCCACTTCGTAATCGGTAAAGGGTTCTACTTTTTGTCCGAGAGCCATTTTTACAAGCGATGCAGGTTGGTTTTGTCCTGCAGCAGCAGTGAGATAAATCCATGCCGGGAAACGTGGATTTACTTCCATTATATAAGGTTTTCCATCGTTGGTGAGCATGACTTCGAGCTCGCAACCACCACGCCATTTGGTCACTTTCACAAATTTGCGTGCCAGTTCAATCAATGAATCATCGTCGAGAGTGACTCCTGCCCATGCTTTGCCCTTGTCGGTAATGTAAAGTTTACGCATTGGAATTACACTGATTGTATTTCCCTGTCCATCGCCCAATGCGGCAATATTTATTTCGTTACCTTTTATAAATTCCTGAACAATAATGGGTAGTCCCCATTTAGCCTGTAGTTTATAAAATGCTTTTTCAACCTGTTCGAGACTATTTGCAATAATAGCATCGTAAAATTTACCTTTTACCACCATTGGATAGTCAAAATCATCCTCCAACTTTTTCAGTTCGCGAAATTCATGAATTATCTTATCTTCAGGTACATAGAAATTATGTTTTTTACCAAATTCGAATAGTTTCATTTTGTCGCGTGCTTCAAACTGTTCAAAATCAGGCATAAAAGTGGCGATTCCCATGGTTTTCAGTCTGTCGCGCAATTTTATAAAATTGAAAAGTTCAGCATCGAAGTTTGGAATGATTACCTGCAGATTTTCAATTTCATGAATATATTCCAAACGGTTTATCAGGCTGTCGGTGCCAGCCGAAGGGTAGGGGATTTGATAGGTTTTATCCACTAATTCGTGCATGTACAGCCCCGGCTCGAGCGATTCGTACGAAAGTCCGATAATGCGTGTGTCAAAATCAGTACATTCGCGTATGGCACGTATCACAGCTACACCAGGGCCGGGGCTGTCAATAGCATTCAGTCCGGTAACTGCAATTACAATTTTATTTTTTTTATCCGATTTCATTTTTTTCCTTCTTACTCAAGTATGCTAAACTCCTTCAATTGTGCACTGAAATCTTCGAGGTCGCGTTCGAAAAGTGAACGATCCACATCATATTTATCACAAATAAAGTCTGCAATTTCACGAAGCGAAGTATCTTTCTTAAGCATAAGAATAATTTCGGCTCCGATAGCATTTGTGGAAAATGAATCTCCGATGGTGGGATTAAATAAAAATCCTTCCTCGCTTGTAGCTATGTTTTTTCGTACTCTCATAATGTATTTATTTAATTCCGGTTCAAAAGTAGTCTCATATTTTATGGTGTAAAACTATTTTCAGTAAACAGTTTGGTTTTATCAGTGAACTGTCCGAATCTGATTCTTAATGAAGAAATTTAGTACTCTTATCCTTCACTTTTATAATATAGTAACCATGTTTTGTCAGAGCAATATCTGTTTGATTGTCATTTACATATTGGCTGAATACAAGTCGGCCAAGTATGTCAAATATCTTTATTTCGGACAATGGAAAATCTGCTTTCAGCAGAATACCATTTTCAGTATCGATAATTTTAAAAAGGTCGTTTTCAACCTCTGTAAAGCCGTCAAAAAAGGTTTTTTCCTGAATATTCGTAAATTCATTCCAGTAGGGTGAATTCTGATAAGTTGTCAATGTGCCTGTCGGTACTATAAGACTACAAACAGATTTATTCACAAGGTCGAAAGTATAGTAGTCAACTACAGGTGGTGATGGGTTGGCAATGGAAAATTCCTGTAAATTGCTGCAATTATAAAAAGCCCCGGAACCAATATTTAGTGTATGCTGAGGTATCTGAATGGTTGTCAGTCCGCTGCAATATTCAAAAGCATAGTTTCCAATCGATTCAATTGTGGCCGGAAGTTCAACATTAGTGAGTTTGCTGCAACCATCAAATGCTGACAGTCCGATGTGTTTCACACCTTGTGGAATTGTGTAAATGCCTGATTTACTTAACGGACAAATAAGTAAACTATCGGTGACTGCATTAAATACAATGCCATCGCGTGATGAATATCTTTTGTTTCCGGTTTCCACAACAAAATCGCTGATCAGATCGCAACCGTAAAAGGCGTATTCTCCAATTTGCTCAGTGGCAGCCGGAATTGTAAGTGCACCGGTAATTTTATTGCAGAATGCAAGCGCGGCAGGATCGACATATTTCACAGTGGCAGGAATCTGAAATTCTCCCGATTTTGATACCGGACAGCTTATGAGCCGATCACCCGTTTTTGAATAAAGAGCTCCTTTATCACTTTTGAAATATGCATTATCGCTATTAACGGTAAAATTATTTATTAACGTACAACCATAAAATGCATAATAACCAATGTAATCCACAGTCCCGGGAATATTGATGCTATTGCCAATCTTGTTGCATTTGTAAAAGGCATGACTTCCGATAAGTTTTACTGTGGGTGGAATTTCAAATGTACCCACTTTTCCTCCCGGACAAATATAAAGAGTGTCGTTTTTTTTACTGTATAATGCGTCGTTCAGTGAACTGTATCTTGGATTCGAACTGTTAACATTGAACGATTGTATATTGTTACTCTCAAAAAAACAGTAACTTCCTATCTGAGTCAGCGTTGCCGGTATGAAAACAGTGCCACTCAAATTTTTGCAGCCGTAAAATGCACCATCATCTGCCTTTTTTAAGCTCGTTGGGAGCGATAAAGTGCCTGAAATGCCATTGCTGTAACAAAAAGCATAACTACCGATTGATTCGAGTGCAGGTGGAAATATAATTGAAGTGAGGGCGTAAGTGTTCTCAAAAGCTGACGGCCCAATATGTTTTACAGTGGCAGGGATTGTATACGCTCCTGCTTTAGCTGTAGGACATAAAAATAATGTATCCTGAGTTTTGTTAAATAAAACTCCGTTTAGTGTGGAATAGCGTGTGTTGAGGCCCGGAGTGCTGAATGAACTTATCGACGAGCAACCATAAAAAGCGTAATCGGCAATACGTGTAACCGAAGCGGGAATACTCACAATGCCCGAAAGATTCCAACAGTAATTAAACGCAAGATATCCAATGCTTTTTGTGGATGTGGGAAATTTGAAACTGACAAGTTTTTGTTTGTAGGTTTTCAAAACAGGATTATAAAATGCGTACGAAGGAATTTCGTTTGCCGGATATTCGGTGTCAACTCCCGTGTTTGTACCATCAATGCCCTTATAGCCCGTTATTGAAACACTGCTCATGTCGATAATGCTGACGGCTTTAGCTTTGTCGCGTACGAATGCAAAATCTCTCGCGTCGACATTTCCGGATATAACCAGTGAAGTTACATTATTAGCTTCATTTTCAGTCAAAAGCGTATTCAGAGTTCCTGCGGTGCTTACATATACATTTTTAGTTGTCTGTCCTGAAATGTAAAATGAAACAGTAATAGCTATACAAAATAAAACAATCCGCTTCATAAACACAGTATTAATTTATGGTGAGTTTTCGCTTTGCAAGAAATGTAATTATTGCATTTTTTTACTCATATACATCTGAAAAGCTTCACGATATTGTTCGCCGACGGGTATCATTATTTTCGGCCCCATTGAGATACGGTATCTTTCTATTTCCTTTATTTTTCCTAGTGCTACAATGAACGAACGGTGTACCCGCATAAAGTGAGATGCGTCGAGTTGTTCTTCCATGTTTTTCAGGCGCATAAGTGTGGTAATCACTTCTGAATTATCAAGATGAATCTGAATGTATTCGTTTGCACTTTCAATATAAAGTATGTCGGACAAAAGTATTCTGACAACTTTATAATCGGATTTTACAAATATTTCTTTATTCAGTATATTATTTTCATCAGAGGATTTTTGTTGGTGAAGTTCAAACCACATACGGGCCTTGTTCACCGCTTTCAGAAACGAAGTGTATGCAATGGGTTTCAGTAAATAATCAATGGCATCAACCTGAAATCCATCGATAGCATATTCGCTGTAAGCAGTCGTAAAAATGATTTGAGGGCGTTTGTTAAGCGATTTTACAAAATCAAGACCATTCAGATCGGGCATATTGATATCCACAAAGAGTAAATCCACGTCTTTGCTCTCTAACAGCTCCAAAGCTTCGAAGGCGCTTTGGCATAATGCTATTTGTTCAAGAAATGGCGTTTTTTCGATGTAAGAACTTATTTGTCTTAATGCAAGAGGTTCGTCATCGATAGCTACACATTTAATCTTCATTCTGATAACGTTTTTTGTAAGATGAATTTTCGAGAGGAACAGTCAGTCTGACTTCGTATTCCGTTTCCGATTCGTTGATTTCCAGTGAATAATCGTTGTGATAAAGCAATTCAAGACTTCTTTTTACATTGCTCATTCCAATTCCCGAATAGTTTTTTTTTTCGGAAGTTGTGATTCGGTGTTTGCTGTTTCGAATGATACAATCCACAGTTTTCTGATTCGTGCTGAGATCGAAATATACAAATGATTTATTCCGGTAACTCACACCATGTTTAAAGGCATTTTCGATAAATGAAATGAAAAGCAGTGGTGGTATTTCTGTGTCGGGAATTTGTTCCGGAATTTTGATGGTAATATCCACCTTTTCCGAATAGCGCAACTTCATAAGTGCCACATAGCTTTCAATAAACTCAATTTCCTTTTGCAGATTGGTTTTTCCCTTTGAGCTATCGTAAAGCAAATAACGCATAAGCGTTGATAATCTGATAAGCGAATCTTTTGATTTTTCGACATCGTAGTCGATAAGTGCATGTATGTTGTTGAGCGTATTCATCAGAAAATGAGGATTTACCTGATGTCTCAGAAGAGCCAGCTCAGTTTCGAGTTGTATTTTTTCAATTTCTTTTCTGCGTTCTTCTTCGTGCAGCCAGCGACTTAATATTTTCAGGGTACTTCCGGCAATAAGTATCAGAATTCCGGTAAAAAGCTGTTCTGCGAATATCAGCCAGGGCAATTTTTGAATGGTTTCTCCACTTATTTTGTAGCCCATCGGAGCCGGCATCGACTGGCTGAGTTCCATTGGTGGTAAACCGGGACCTATTTCCATTGGTGGCATAGGAGCCGGATTTCGTTCCGTAAAAGAGTTTTGTAACAACATGCCACAACCGGTGATAATAATGGCTGTGAAAAGTGCTGCAGCTGTATATGCCAGATATTTTTTCAGAAACAGCAGTTTTGGCACCAGAATGTGGATGTTTACGAAAAACAACAACATGAGTGCTGTCACCATAATCCACTCAGGTATAACTTTTTCCCATATTACCTGATCAAAAACCCTGTTTTTGTAATATGTGAGCGCATACACAGTAATCCAGAGAATCAGATTACTGCCTGTAAAGATCAATTCAAGAACAGGTTTTTTGCGAATATTTTGAAAACGATGAGTCATGATGAAGGTAGCTACATTCTGACAAATGTAGAATACTTATTTTTATAATCAAAGTATTTTTCAGTAAAACGCCTTTTTTAATCAGTAGAAATTGTGAGGAAGGGAGATTCTTTGCATCAGGAGAGAGTGATAAATGAAAAAACCGATATACCGCAAGACGGTATATCGGTTTTTAGTTGATTTTGAATTGACCGGTATATTGTTATTCTGCAACCACTTCGAAAGCAACTTCAACAGTTACTTCTTTGTGAAGTTTAAGAGTAGCTTTGTACGAGCCTACTTCTTTCACAGCTTCTTTGAGAACAATCACTTTACGATCAACTGAGAAACCGGCTTTTTCGAAAGCATCGGCAATCTGGATAGGACCCACTGCACCGAAAATTTTACCGGTTGTACTTGTTTTGGCACCTACTGTAAGTGTAATGTCTTTTACTTTTTCAGCCAGTTCTGCTGCTTCGTTTTTCAGACGTTCCAGTTTGTGTGCACGTTGTTTCAAATCTTCAGCCAACATTTTTTTAGCTGAGTCAGTTGCCAGAACAGCTTTTTTTGTCGGGATAAGAAAGTTACGTCCGTAACCATCTTTTACTTTTACGATATCGCCTTTGTAACCAAGGTTGATTACGTCTTCTTTCAATATAATTTCCATACTTTATCCTCCTTGTTTATTATTTCATCATATCGGTTACATAAGGAAGCAACGCAATATGACGTGCTCTTTTAACTGCCTGTGCCACTTTACGCTGATATTTCAGCGAAGTTCCGGTAAGACGACGAGGAAGAATTTTTCCCTGTTCGTTGAGGAATTTTTTCAAAAATTCGGGATCTTTGTAGTCGATATATTTAATACCGCTTTTTTTGAAACGGCAGTATTTTTTCTTTTTTACATCAACCGATGGTGGGGTGAGGTATCTGATATCTCCGTTATTTGCAGCCATGATTTAGTTCTCCTTTACTTCTTTAGATTTTACATTTTTTCTTTTTTCGGCGTACTCGTAAGCGTATTTGTCCAGACGGAAAGTCAGGAAGCGAATTACGCGTTCGTCACGACGGAATTGTGTTTCGAGAGTTGCGATAACCGATGGTTCGGCATCGAACTGAAGTAACGAATAAAAACCAGTGGATTTTTTCTGGATTGGGTAAGCAAGCTTGCGCAAACCCCAGTTCTCCTCATTGGTAATTGTCGCACCATTCTCTGTGAGAATAGCTTTGAATTTTTCTACCGCTTCCTTCATCTGAACGTCAGACAAAACGGGAGTTAAAATGAAAACGGCTTCATAATGATTTAACATACTGTTTACTAACTTTTTAAAATTTATATTCTTGATTTTATTAAAGCGGGGCAAAGATACAAATAATTATTTGATTGACAAACCCTAACTGTTTATTTTTTGCGTATTTTGTAGTGTTTTTTACAGTCGCGAAACAAAAAAAAGACAAGACTTTAAGCAAAGTCTTGTCCTTTTTTACACAAATGATTTATCTGAAATCAGATTATTTTTTCGAGTTTGTCGATGTTTTTGGCAATGTCCTCTCCTGTCAGAGTATAGTTGTTGAGGTCGCCGGCCAGATACTGATCGTAAGCTGTCATATCTACGAGACCATGGCCCGAAAGGTTGAAGAGAATGGTTTTTGGGGTTCCTTCTTCTTTGGCTTTCAGTGCTTCGTTAATGGCTGCTGCAATCGCATGAGCCGATTCGGGTGCGGGTACAATTCCTTCGGTTTGTGCAAAAAGAACGCCTGCCTTGAACGAATCAAGCTGATTAATGTCGGTGGCTTCCATCATGCCTTCTTTCATAAGCTGACTGACAATGGTTCCTGCACCGTGGTAACGCAAACCACCTGCGTGAATATGTGCAGGAGCAAAGTTATGTCCCAGAGTGAACATCGGAATCAGAGGAGTGTAGCCTGCTTCGTCGCCAAAATCGTACTGGAATACGCCACGGGAAAGCTTCGGACACGAAGCGGGTTCAGCCGATACAAAACGTGTTTTCTTTCCATCCTTAATATTATGTCGCATGAAAGGGAACGAGATTCCTGAAAAATTCGATCCGCCACCGAAACAACCGATTACCACATCGGGATATTCGCCGGCCATTTCCATTTGTTTTTCGGCTTCGAGACCAATTACAGTCTGGTGCAGCGATACATGGTTTAGCACACTTCCGAGAGTGTATTTACAGTTTGGTGTGCTCAAAGCAAGTTCAATGGCTTCGGAAATGGCTGTACCCAGACTTCCCTGATAAGTAGGATTTTCTGTAATAATTTTGCGTCCGGCTTTGGTCGACATACTGGGCGATGCAATTACCTGCGCACCCCATGTTTGCATCAGCGAACGACGATATGGTTTTTGTTCGTAGCTGATTTTTACCATATAAACTGCCAGTTCGAGTCCGAATGCCTTCGATGCAAACGACATGGCGGTTCCCCATTGTCCTGCACCGGTTTCGGTAGTTACATTAGTAACTCCGGCTTCTTTACAATAATAGGCCTGGGCAAGTGCAGAGTTTAGTTTGTGCGAACCTACCGGACTGACACTTTCGTTTTTAAAATAAATGTGTGCAGGCGTATCAAGCGCTTTTTCAAGTCCGTAAGCACGTACAAGCGGAGTCGGACGGTATATTTTGAGTTTTTCGCGAACTTCTTCGGGGATTTCAATCCATGCATCAGTCTGATTTAATTCCTGATCGGCAAGGCCTTTAGCGAAAATAGGATATAAATCCTCTGCTTTAATGGGTTCGCGTGTTCCGGGATGGAGCATGGGCATGGGCTTGTTAGGCATGTCAGCCACAATGTTGTACCATTTGGTCGGTAGTTCGTTTTCCGGCAAAATGAATTTCTTTCTTTTTTCCATTTTGTATTGAGAATAAATAATTTATAATGAGTTTTGTTGTTTCCGGGAGTTAAGCACAAATATGTGTGTTGGCTTGATTTATGTAAAATTCTGACAAAGATAAGAATAATATTTATAAACTGAAATTTTAAATGCTTGTTGATTTACAGAATGAAATTAAAGCCCTTTCGTTGAGTTCGTAAATGATGCGTATTGTTTTCTGAAATCAGTCTATTCTGTACAGTTCTGTATCGAATGCACACAATTATTAAACAAAACCGTGCGGGAACTCTGTATGCTTAAAATTTAATTTGTACTTTTGCACTCACAAACAAAAAAACGGAAAGTATTATGATTCAATCGATGACCGGATTCGGGAAAGCTACCTGCGAATACGCCAATAAAAAAATTGTAGTCGAAATTAAATCGCTTAACAGCAAGCAACTGGATGTTTCCACCCGTGTGTCGGGTTTATACCGCGAAAAAGACATTGAAATACGCAATGAAGTTTCGCAGCAACTCGAACGTGGAAAGATTGATTTTGCGCTGTATGTGGATAATTCAGGTAAGGAATCGGTAACTCAGATCAATCAGTCGGTTGTTGAATCTTACTATCAGCAAATTCGTCAGTTATCCGAAAATATTGGAATTGATGTGCCTTCGAACTGGTTCGAAGTTTTGCTTCGTTTGCCCGATACAATGAAAACCGAAACAGTGGAACTTGATGAAAATGAATGGCTCGAAATTCGTAAAACCATTTCAGAAGCTGTTGAACAACTCCGAAATTTCCGCATTCAGGAAGGAAAGTCGCTCGAAGCTGTTTTCAATGCACGCATTGGGCACATCAGCGAATTGCTGACGCAAATTGAACCTTTCGAACAGGAAAGAGTCGAAAAAATTAAAACCCGTCTTGAAGAAAATCTGCAGGCATTGTCCGAAAAGATTGATTACGACAAGAATCGTCTTGAGCAGGAGCTAATTTTTTATATCGAAAAACTGGATGTGAATGAGGAAAAAGTGCGTCTTCGCAACCATCTCGATTATTTTATCGAGACCATGCAACACGAAAAATCACCCGGAAAGAAACTGGGATTTATTGCACAGGAAATTGGTCGCGAAATAAATACTCTCGGATCGAAATCGAACCATAGTGAAATGCAGAAAATAGTGGTAATGATGAAAGACGATCTGGAGCAAATTAAAGAACAGGTTTTGAATGTGTTGTAGTTCTATGTTGTTTGTTGATTGGTTAATTTGTTGATCGGTTGAAATAATTGCTAACTAATCACACCAAAAATATAGATATCACAAAACAACGCATTAGTTTGCACTTCCCTCTCCATAAACTTAAGAACTCCTTTGTCTTTCTCCACTTGGAGAAAGTACCCAAAGGGGGATAGAGGTCAGAGAGGGTGCCCGTAGGGCGGGTGAGGTAATTGTTTAATAAATACGGTATATAATTTTATATGAGCGCTAAGCTGATTATTTTTTCGGCTCCTTCGGGTGCAGGCAAAAGTACTTTGGTACAACATCTTTTAAAATGTAATTTCGGAATGGAATTTTCCATTTCGGCTACAAGTCGTCCACCACGTGGCACTGAAAAACATGGCGTGGAATACTATTTTTTGAGTGAAGACGAATTCCGTACAAAAATTGCGAACAATGAATTTCTTGAATATGAGGAAGTTTATCCGGGTAAATTCTATGGTACGCTACGAACTGAAGTGGATCGTATAAGCGCAGAAAATAAAAACGTGGTTTTTGACATTGATGTGGTTGGCGGACTGAATATAAAAAATGAATTTGGCGACAGAGCACTGGCTGTTTTTATTGCGCCACCTTCGGTGGAAGTGCTGCGCGATCGTTTACAGAGACGTGGAACCGATTCTGCTGAAATGATCGACAAACGTGTGGATAAAGCTGAATACGAAATGAGTTTTGCGCCACGTTTCGATGTGGTGATTGTAAACGACGATCTCGAAAAAGCCAAAACGGAGGCCGAAAAAGTAATTTCCGACTTTTTAAGCAAATAGTAAATGAATATTGCTGTTTACTCTGGTTCGTTCAACCCCATTCACAAAGGACATTTGCAATTAGCTGAATATGTGATTAATCAGCAACTGGCCGATGAAGTTTGGCTGGTGGTTTCACCCTGCAATCCACTGAAAGAGCAAAAAGACCTGATCGATCATTTTTTAAGGCTCGATATGGTCATTGCAGCTATCAGCAACCGTAAGGGAATTAAAGCCAGCGATGTGGAATTTGACATGCCTGTTCCTTCGTACAGCATTGATACTCTTAACGAACTTAGCAAAATGTTTCCCGAACATACTTTCACTTTGCTGATTGGCAGCGACAATGCACTGGTTTTTGATAAGTGGAAAAATTACGGCGAAATTCTCGAAAAATACAGCGTTTGGGTTTATCCGCGTCGTGGTTACGATTTCGAAACTGTAGCTCAACGCTTTCCTCAAATGAAGCTGCTGCCAACGCCGTTTTATGATATTTCGTCAACCGAAATACGAAATGCCATTGCTGAAAACCAGTCAGTTGATGAATGGTTAGAGCCGGAAGTAATTGCGTTCATTCAGGAAAACGGATTGTACGAAGAGTAGGGGACAAGGATACAAGAGAGTTAGGAGACAAGGAAACAGAACCTGAAACTTGAAACCTGAAACCTGGAACATAGAATCTGTTTGTCGTTCTGAGCTATTTTTTGTATTTTCGCATTTTTGAATTCGATAATTATTATACAATATGAATATAGATTTTTCAAAATCAAACGGTTTGGTTCCTGCTATTATTCAGGACTATATGACCTCCAAAGTACTTATGCTTGGTTATATGAACGAGGAGGCTTTCCTGAAAACACAGGAAACCGGTCAGGTTACATTTTTCAGCCGTACTAAAAACCGATTGTGGACAAAAGGGGAGGAGAGTGGTAACTTTCTGAACGTAAAGTCGATAAGTGTAGATTGTGATAACGATACTTTATTGATAAAAGTGAATCCGGTAGGTTCGGTTTGTCACACCGGAGCCGATACATGCTGGGGCGAAAGCAATCAGGGCGATATCAGTTTTCTGAAATTTTTGCAGGATTTCATCGAAGTGCGTCATGCCGAAATGCCTGAAGGCTCGTATACCACATCACTTTTTCGTAAGGGAATCAACCGAATGGCTCAAAAAGTAGGCGAAGAAGCTGTGGAAACAGTGATTGAAGCTACAAATGGTACTGAAGAAGGGTTTCTTTATGAAGCTTCCGATCTTGTTTATCACCTGATTGTATTACTGCGTTCAAAAGGTTATTCGCTCGACGATATAGGTCGCGAACTGAAAAAAAGACATAAATAAAAGGTGTTGAACGTTCCTGAAAAATAAATCTCTGATTTTTTCAAAAAATAAAATTCCGAAAAATGGCTAAAAAGCTGCTGATTAAATATGTAGGTGTAAATCTGTATCAACAGGAATTACAGGTTTTGAAAAATGTAAATCTTGAAGTTCATTCGGGCGAATTTATTTATCTGCTCGGAAAAGTAGGTAGTGGAAAAAGCTCACTTCTGAAATCGATTTACAACGAATTGCCTATCGAAAGTGGCGCTGCTGGTGTGCTTGGATATGATCTCACTGCTTTGCGAACACGCGAATTGCCTTATTTACGTCGTAAAATTGGTATCGTATTTCAGGATTTTCAGCTGCTGACCGATCGTACTGTAAACGAGAACCTTGATTTTGTTCTTCGTGCCACAGGCTGGAAGGACAAAGAAGCCATTGCAGAACAAATAAATCAGGTTTTGAAGCAGGTGGGAATGGCTAACAAAGGTTACAAAATGCCTCATCAGCTTTCGGGAGGTGAACAGCAGCGTATCGTTATTGCGCGCGCTTTGCTCAATTCGCCCGAAATAATTCTGGCTGATGAACCTACCGGAAATCTCGACCCTGAAACTGGACAGCAGTTGATAGAATTGCTTTATAACATATGTAAATCAGGTACTACGGTAATGATGGCCACTCATAATCTGAACTGGATTGAATTATTCCCCGGTAGAATTCTTCGTTTTGAAGATCAGAAACTGCATGAGATGGATAGTCTGAAAGGTCTTGACCTTGTACGCCTGAAGGTTATCGCAGACAATGATATGGTGGTTGAAAAAACTGTGATTGTGGAGGATGATCATAACCCGGAAACAGGTTATGTGCCTGTAAACGAAAGGAAAGATGAGAATGAGCCTGTAGAACTTGATGAAGAAATAAAGTCAGAATCAGAAATTTGAACAATGCCAAAGAAACTTTGTCCTCAATGTAAAGTAGGTCGCTTTCGGGTGAAAAATGAAGCCGGTGATTCAGTGGTTGTGACTGTAAATGAGCAATTTGTGGTTGAACCATTACATCCTGATCAATCGCTCGAAGGCTTTGACCTTACGGTACTTTATTGTCTCGGGTGTTCGTGGAAAGGATCACCAAATGCTCTTGTAAAATACTAAAAAAAGACCGCTGAATTTTCTTCGGCGGTCTTTTTTTGTATCATTCTGATATTTATTATTTTATCTCTACTTTTAAAGGTGATTTCAGTTTTTTGCTGAACGAATTCATCGCGTTAAACCAATCGGCATCAGTCGGGAATCCCCATTTGCTCCATCCACCACCAAAATAATAAGTGAATTCAGTTCCCGGTTTGTAGTCGGCCATAATGAGCACATGTTCTTTGTCCTTTTGCGATTCTGTTGCACCTTCAGGAATCAAAACACCCACATAATTTCTGCCCGATGGAACTCCGGCGTCCGATACTGCATTTTCAGCATATGCAATAAAACCTTTGTCGGCACTATCCTTAATTGAACCTTTTCCATCATGAATAAAAATTCCTCCGGCTAGTTTCATTTCTTTATCGGCTCCTTCGAATTTTACGACTGCTTTGTTTAGTAGCGAACCAGCATCCGAAGTGATGGTAAGTGTTTCGCTGTAAGTCTCTCCATTTACATTTATAGCATTGTATTTCAGTTCGAAAACCGAACGAAGTGGTCCGTTTTCGATCACGCGATAGCTGTTGTAAAAGTCACCAACCCAGAGTTTTTCGTTTGCAAATGGCGCAATACCACCTGCACCCAATGTGTGCCCTACTTTATAGCAATCGAGTCCATCGCCGTGGTCGATATGATATGATTTTCCGTTCACCAGTTCATCGTGATAGCGTTTGTCAACCACCAGTTCCGAAGTACGTTTGAGCCACAGATCCACACCATTGCTCGGATTTTCTTTGGCCAGTGCAGGTCCGTACATACGATAAGCAGCCAGGTCGTTTTCCCATGCAAAATCGTCTTTACGTTCAGGTACCTGACGCGCAAAAGTCAACGGTTTTACAGCAGCCGGTTTTCCTTTCGAAATTTCGAAAACTGCTTTTTCACCAGCATTCAGAGTAGTTTGAAAAATCAGAACTGCTTCGCTTGCATTTTGCTTTTTTACAATCTGATAGGCTACTTCTTTCTCCTGATTCTTGAGTACAAATGTTGTTTTAGCTGGATTAATCTGCAAATCAGCCAATCGTACTTCTACGATTTCAGCTTTTCGCTGAAAATCAGCATTATTTGTAACTGTAATGGTTTTTGACAAAGAACTACAGGACGAAAATGTAGCTATAGCTAAAAGCATTAAAAATAATTTTCTCATGTCGTAATATTTAAATTGTTACGTTGACAGATAAAAAACAAACGGGAAAACAAATATGCTTACCCGTTTGCAAAAATAATTATTTTACGGATTACTAAGCCCGGAAATGTTTAATTATTTTGGTTGTTTTCCGATATAAGCCAGAATTCCACCATCTACATAAAGAACATGACCGTTTACAAAATCCGAAGCAGCCGACGACAGGAATACTGCTGGTCCTACAAGGTCTTCAGCATTTCCCCAACGGGCAGCCGGAGTTTTAGCAATGATAAACTGATCGAAAGGATGACGTGAACCATCTTCCTGAATTTCGCGCAGTGGAGCTGTTTGCGGAGTTGCAATATAACCCGGGCCAAGGCCGTTACACTGAATGTTGTACTCGCCATATTCCGAAGCAATGTTTTTGGTAAGCATTTTCAATCCACCTTTGGCTGCAGCATAAGCCGAAACAGTTTCGCGTCCAAGTTCGCTCATCATTGAGCAAATGTTGATAATTTTTCCTGCACGTTTCTTCATCATCGAAGGAATAACTGCTTTGGCTACGATAAACGGACCGTTAAGGTCGATATCGATTACCTGACGGAATTCTGCTGCAGTCATTTCGTGCATCGGAATACGTTTGATAATACCTGCATTGTTTACAAGTATGTCGATGGTCCCCACTTCTTTTTCGATAGTAGCTACCATTTCGTTTACCTGAGCTTCGTTGGTTACGTCGCATACATAACCTATGGCTTCTATGCCATCAGCTTTGTAAGCCGCAATTCCCTTGTCAACCAAATTCTGATTGATGTCGTTGAATAAAATTTTTGCACCTGCAGCAGCAAGTCCGGTGGCAATGGCATATCCGATACCATATGAAGCTCCTGTAACCAGAGCAATTTTACCTGTTAAATCGAATTGATTCATAATTTTATTAATTTTTGCCGGAATAATTTTTCCGGTGCTTGATTTAAATAAATAGTTTGTTGAATGATTCAGAGCAGATTTTTTTATTTCAAATCTACAATTTTCGAAAATTCCTGATCGCTGTAGTCCAGGTTTTCGCCGGCCATTCCCCAGATAAATGTATAGTTGCTTGTGGCAGCTGCTGAGTGAATCGACCATTCGGGCGAGATAACAGCCTGATCGCCTTTCATCCAGATATGACGTGTTTCTGTTGGTTCGCCCATGAAGTGGCAAACAGCCTGATCTTCGGGCACTTCAAAATAGAAATATGCTTCCATACGACGGCTGTGTGTGTGTGCAGGCATAGTGTTCCAAACGCTACCCACAGCAAGTTCGGTCATTCCCATTTGCAGCTGACAGGTTTCGAGTACCTGACAAACCAGCATTTTGTTGATATTACGATGGTTTGATGTTTCGAGTGATCCCAGTTCCATAACAACTGCATCGGCTTTTGTTACTTTACGGTCGGGGAAAGTTTTGTGCGCAGGAGCTGAGTTAAAATAGAATTTTGCTGGTTTTGATGCATCAATACTTTCGAAAGTCACTTTTCTGTCTCCGGCACCCAAATAAAGTGCTTCTTTGAAATTAAGTTCGAAAACCACACCATCCACGATAACTTTTCCGGCTGCTCCCACATTGTAAATACCAAGTTCACGACGCGAAAGGAAAAATTCAGATTTCAGCGGATCGATGGCTTCGAGAGTCAAAGTTTCCTTTACAGGCATTGCTCCACCTACTACCAGTCTGTCGTAGAGTGTATAAACCATGTTTACTTCATCGGCTGAAAATACTTTTTCAACCAGATATTCTTTTCTGAGTCGCGCAGTATCGTACTGTTTAGCATCCTGTGGATGCGATGCATAACGCACTTCGTAGTTTGTTTTCATTGCTGTATGTTTTATGTTATTTTGTTGTTATTGTGAATAATAATCCGTTTTTTAAAATTGGTCAACCAAAATTAGTGCTTTTATTTGAATTAAAAAAGGAATTAAGAATAAATAATATTTTTGCGCAATAAAATAGGCCAAAAATGAGAATTTTATTGATAATTATTGATGAATGGAAACAATAAATGCGCGAAATATTCCGCGCATTTCCTGTTTAATGATTTGAAAGAGGGCTATTTTAATTTAAATTGCCAACCGAGATTTAGCTTTACATTCATGTTATTCGAAAAATCAAAATAATCGCGTTTGGCATTCGAAAAAACATCGCTCACGCTATACGAAGCACGAATATCGAGCATTATAACCTGTTTGTTGAATCGGAACGAAAATCCCGGTCCTCCACAGAATCCGTAATCAAATTTATTGTAAACGGGTTTTGTGTGTTGCTCAGCTTCAGAGTTTACAGTGTTGTCTATCAGTACATTTTCCGATAAAAGATAGGAAAACTGAGGTCCGATATTTAAATGAAATCTGAAATTCCTTCCGAAATAAAAATGTGTCATGAAAGGTAATTCCAGATAATTCAGTTGTCGGGCATAAAGTCCATCGCTTTCGGCCCAGCCACGTTGCGAGTAATTAAGCTCGGCCTGCAATCCTGCAACTTTGTGGCCTATGTAACGATAGGATAGTCCGCCACTGTAACCAAGCAGGTAAGTCAGGTCAACCGACGGGCTGAAATTTAGCATTGAACCTGTGGCACCTCCCTGAATTCCTACATATGTTTCAGGAAAATCAAGACGCTTTTGTCCGTTTGAATAAATTGCTGAAAGTAAGAAAATGATAACAAAAAGCGATTTTAGATATTTTGCGTACATATTTGACGGCTTATTTCTTTTCGATAAGATATAATTTACGATTGACAAACCCTGAGTTTTCGTTCTTGCGGGCAAATTTTAATTCAGACTGAATGCCCTGATAAGCAGGAAGTTCCAGATTATCGTCGGTTGCAAATGAATTTCCATTGTAATAAATCATGGCAATGAAATATGACGTAAGATCATATCCTAACAAATCGAAATCAGGGTTTTCTGACTTTGGTAACCAGTTGAAATTTTCGGTAAATGTTTTTTTATAGCTACTGTATTTACCGTTTTTATTTCCGCTTTTAAATGCCGATACCGAGAATGTTCCTAATCCATCGATTTTCTGACCTGCCCAGCTGTATTGTTGGTAAATCATGATTTCACCCTTTTCGGTAAATGCGCTGATTAAAGGGAAATACATGCCGGCATTTGAATATTTATCGGTATTAAAGAAAATGATATTTTTTTTGTTTTTCTGAATTAAATCGTTGAGAGGGAGTGGGCTGTCAGTTTTGAAACTAACCCTGTTGTATTTAATTCGCTTCATATCAAGTTCCTGACGCAAAGCCACAGCAAACTCATTTCCATCGTCGAGAAAATTTACCCCGTCAATGTCGGCAAAAATTATATTGTCCGATTTGTAGTTTGCTGCAATGTGATCAGCTACAAACTTTACTTCAACATCGATGCCCGGGTTAAATTGCAATACATAGGGATTTTCGTTTACATCGCTGACTTTTGACGAAAAAGGAATAAGAGTGTGAATACGGTTTTCGCGTGCATATTCAGTAACAAAAGGCACCTGATTGCTGTAGGCAGGACCAATGATCATATCCATTTTTTTCAACTGTTCGTTGTTCTGAAGCACTTCGATGATTTTTTCATCCGATTTTTCAACATCGAGAGTCAGAATTTCCAGATTCACACCATTGTTTTTTGCCTGCTGAATGGCTATAAGCGCACCTGCATAAAAATCGACAAAGCGTTCGGTACTGCCATCCACTTTTCCTGACTGACTCATAAATGGTAGTAGAAACGCAATTCTGATAGGCTCTTTGTTCGTTTTTACAGATTCTGAAATGAGCGTTTTATTCACAGATACTGAACCCGGGTTGCTGGAAGGTACATTTACGATTGTTTCAGATTCCGTCTTTTCCTTCTTAATTGGAATTTTCAGATTTGATCCCTCACGCAGGTAAGTCTGAGTAATGGGATTGTGCTTTTTAATTTCGTCCACACTGACACCGTACTGACGACTTATGGAATACAGCGTTTCCTTACTTTTTACTTTATGACTTATAAATGTCACACTATCAGTAAGGTTGTTTTTATTGCTTTTTTTCTCAACTTTTTCTGTTTTCTTGTCGTTTTTCTCTGCTTTTTCATCATTCTTTTTGGACTCTTTGTTTTTTACCGGAATCTTCAGAATCATGTCGGCTTTCAGGCCATTTTGAATTTCAGGATTCAACTCTCTGAGTTCGTCCTGACTTACACCATAAATTCTGCTTATAGCAAAAAGTGTCTGGCGTTTTTTTACAGTATGTGTAATAAATTCTTGATTGTTAGTGTTTTCTGGCTTTGTTTGTGTCTTTTCTTCTGCCTTTGTCTGAGTTGTACTGTTTTGCTCAGGAACAACTTTCTTCACGACAGGAATCAGAATTTTTTGCCCGGCTTTCAAACCATTCTGAATTTCAGGATTCAGAGTGTTTATTTCGGCCTGAGTTACTTCAAACCGACGGCTTATCGAAAACAAACCTTCACCTTGTTGAACCGTGTAAATATAAAATTCTTTGCCGTTTATTTGTTTGGTAGGATAGCTGCTCTGTTGCGCTAATACCGAAATATTCAGAAGGATAAAGCCGGCAAGCAAAAGAAATCTGACTAATTTATTCATAATGAGCGAAACAATAATTAATTGACTTGCACGTTGATAACTTGTGCATTTAGAATAATTTTTTTTGAACGTAATTGTTTAACCATTTACTACATGCAAATGTACAAAAAATATGCTGAACAATTGAATTTAACATTATAATCAGCAAATTTTCATTTTTGATAAGAAAGATGTACATTTGCAGTTAAGAATGATTTCCGGTTTAATGTGCTGATTATATTAGATTAAGACATATTATCGGTTCACAAAATATGTTCCTGAAACCATGTATATTTACTTACGCTAATTCTCATTTTCATGAAACGCATTGCACTTATTGCAGCTATTCTTTTTATTACCATAGAGTTAATGGCTCAGATCACTGTAGGTGGTCAGGCTTTGACTTTCCATAAAAAATATACCGGAATCGATTATCTGATTATTTATAATGGTATAGATAATAATGCTTCGTTGAAGTATAATGGTACTTATAACTCGGTTAACTGGTATAAATTTACTGATCAGCTGAATCCTGTTAGCAATCAGGATGAGAATTTTAATGTGGAAGATGCCACAGGCTATATTCTCGAAGTTGATGGTGTGAAAACGGCTACCATTTGGGTGCTCGATTATGTAAATTATTTGCCGGTTTTGAATTCGCTGGTGCCCGCTGCAGTTCAGGATAATGAATGTGAAGGACTGACTTTAATTCCTTTAGGTACCATTCCTGAAATGAGATATAAAACACCGGAAGGCGTTTCATATAAGATCGACAGAGAGTTTAAACTAAAATATCAGTCAAAAGAGTGGGGCACAGAATGGAGCGACAAGGAAATTGAAAAAACGATAAAACTGCCTGATAATGAAATTTATATAAATGAACCTCCGCTTTGTGATACCCGTTTCGTTATTGAAGGTGATCAGTTTGCAGATGGTCTAGGCCGTACTCCGGTGCGCTTGGAAAGTGATTTTTATACAGCTCAGGCCGTGGAAGCGCATATTACAAGTACTGCTACAACGCGAAATGAACTCAATGAAGATCAGCGACCTTCGGTAGCCACAACGCTTGAGGGTTCTGCGCCACTCGAAGTTTTTTTCAAGAGCAATGCCAATATTCCTGTAGCTCAGTTTTATCGCTGGGAAATTTTCAAAGACAATCAGTTGCTTTTTGTACGCAACGATCAGGATCAACGCTATACTTTCAGCGAATCGGGCAATTATAAGGTTCGTTTGACCGCAAGTAATGCAAAATGTTTGTATATGGACTCAGTTGAAGTTAAGATGTCGGATTCTGAACTTCAGGTTCCTTCAGTATTTACCCCGAATGGTGATAATATAAACGATGAATTTCGTGTGGCTTATCGTTCGCTGGCCAGTTTCAAAGGCTGGATTTTCAATCGCTGGGGCAGGAGAGTATTTAGCTGGGACGATCCTCAGAAAGGTTGGGACGGTCGCATTAACGGACGCGAAGCTGCTACGGGAGGTTATGTGTATTTGATTGAGGCTGTGGGTACTGATGGCAAAGAATATAAAAAGAAAGGCGTGGTAAATTTGCTGAGGAGTAGACAATCGAATTAGTAATTTAGTATATATAAAAAATCAGGCTGCAAAAGAGTTTCTTTTGCAGCCTGATTTTTTATGGTAACTACCCGATATTACAGGGTTTTCTTAACTTCAGTTTCTTCGTAACTTTCAATCATATCGCCGATGCGCAGGTCGTTGTAATTCTTGATGTTCAAACCACACTCGTAGTTTGTACCCACTTCTTTTACATCATCCTTGAATCGTTTGAGCGAGTCGAGTTCGCCTGAGTAAACTACGATGCCATCGCGAATGATACGAATCTTGTTGCTTCGTTTGATTTTTCCTTCGCGCACCAAACAACCGGCCACTGTACCCACTTTCGTGATTTTGAATACTTCGAGTACTTCCACAGTAGCTGTGATTTCTTCTTTGATTTCGGGCGAAAGCATACCTTCCATAGCCGATTTGATTTCTTCGATAGCGTCGTAAATAATTGAGTACAAACGAACATCGATTTCTTCTTTTTCGGCCATTTTGCGGGCTGACGAAGTTGGACGAACCTGGAAACCACAGATAATAGCGTTCGACGCAGCTGCCAAAAGAATGTCCGAATCGGAAATTGCTCCCACAGCTTTGTGAATTACGTTGATCTGAATATTCTCAGTTGACAGTTTCAGCAGTGAGTCGGCAAGCGCTTCCACTGAACCATCCACGTCACCTTTGACAATGATATTGAGTTCTTTAAAGTCACCAAGGGCAATACGACGACCAAGTTCATCGAGCGTAAAGTGTTTCTTGGTACGAAGACTTTGTTCGCGTTGCAATTGTTCACGTTTGTTGGCAATGTCGCGTGCTTCCTGTTCGGTAGCCATCACATTGAAATTGTCACCAGCCTGAGGAGCACCGTTCAATCCAAGAATCAAAACCGGCTCAGCAGGACGTGCTTCCTTGATACGCTGATTACGTTCGTTAAACATGGCTTTTACTTTACCATGATGTGTTCCGGCCAGAACCACATCACCCTGACGAAGAGTTCCGCTTTCGATCAGGACAGTAGAGATAAAACCACGACCTTTGTCAAGCGAAGATTCAATAACAGAACCTACAGCACGTTTATTCGGATTGGCTTTCAGTTCGAGCAATTCTGCTTCAAGCAAAACTTTTTCGAGCAGTTCAGCAATTCCCATACCCTGTTTAGCTGAAATATCCTGCGACTGATATTTTCCACCCCAGTCTTCCACCAGGTAATTCATATTAGCAAGCGTTTCCTTGATTTTTTCAGGATTTGCTCCCGGTTTATCCACCTTGTTGATGGCAAAAATCATAGGTACATTAGCTGCAGAAGCGTGATTTATAGCTTCGATGGTTTGTGGCATCACATTGTCGTCGGCAGCTACAATAATAATCGCGATATCCGTAACCTTGGCTCCACGTGCACGCATGGCAGTAAATGCTTCGTGACCAGGAGTGTCGAGGAATGTGATACGCTGACCATTTTCAAGTTTTACATTGTATGCACCGATATGCTGTGTAATACCTCCGGCTTCTCCGGCAATTACGTTGGTTTTACGGATATAGTCGAGCAACGAAGTTTTACCATGGTCAACGTGACCCATTACAGTCACAATCGGAGCGCGTGGCAGTAAATCTTCCTCGCTGTCAGGTTCATCCTGTCCGATAGCTTCTACCACATCGGCACTTACAAACTGAGTTGTAAATCCGAATTCTTCAGCTACGATATTAATTGTTTCGGCATCAAGACGTTGGTTAATAGAAACCATCATGCCAATGCTCATACAGGTAGCGATAACCTGATTCACACTTACATCCATCATTACTGCAAGTTCGCTTACAGTAACGAATTCGGTAAGTTTCAGGATGCTTTCCTCATCGTGTTCACGCTGAGCAAGTTCCTGCTGACGGGCATTCACATTCTCGCGTTTGTCGCGACGATATTTTGCGCCTTTACCCTTTTTATTACCACCGGCCAAACGGGCAAGTGTTTCTTTAATTTGTTTCTGTACTTCTTCCTCGTTTACAACTGTTTTCAGTGGTTTACGATTTTTATCTTTCGGCGTTTTGGCATTAGCCTGTCCGGGTACAGCTTTTTTAGGTTGTGCTAATGTACTTCCTCCTGATTGTTGCTGTACTTTATTTATGTCCACCTTTTGATTGGTGAATCTTTCTCTCTTTTTCTTTTTGTTCGCTGCTGCATCAGCTGCTGTAACGACCTTTTTGTTGTCGCCTTGTACTTTGCTTTTTTCTTCGCGCTCTTTTTTCTTCTGCTCTTTTGTTTTAGGCTTTGGACGCGTGCTCTGATTCAGCAAATTCAGATCGATAGTACCAACAACCACGGGACCTTTTTCCATTACAGGACGGCTCAGAGTGAAAATTTCGTCCTCTTCACTGGCTGCAACTTCTTCGACTTCAGCTTGTACTTTTACGACAGGCTTTTCGGGTTGTTTTACTTCGGCTTTTGGTTCTGATTTTTCCGGTTTTGGAATTTCAGTAACCTCAGGTTTCGCTTTTTCAACAGGTTTTTTAGTTTCAACAGGTTTTTCCGGTTTTACTTCGGAAACTACAGGTTCACTAATTTCAGGACTTACCGGAACAGGTTTAACTTCCTCTTTTACAGTAACCGGTTTTTCTTCCACAATAACTTTAGGCTCAGCTTTTTCTGGAGCAGGAGCAGGTGTGGGAGCAGTTTCTGCTTTTGTTTCCTGAACAGGAGTTTCTTTTATAGGTTCTTTTTTGTGCTCAGCAGGTTTATTGATAGCATCGAGATCGATTTGACCCACAGCCTTGATATGTGGCATTTGGTCTTTCGGTATCGTTGTTTTGATGGTTTCAACGGGTTTCTCAACCGGTTTAGCCTGAATATAACCTTCCAAAGCTACAGTACCTGCTTTTTCTTTCAGATGACGTTCCTGGCTCAATCGCTCTGATTCCATTTTCAGAGCCATATCTTTGTTAAATTCTTTAGCAAGTAAAAGATGAAGATCATCCGACAATTTCAGGTTTGGATCGGCGGATAATTTATGACCTTTTTTTGCCAGAAACTCAATGGCGGTTGATAATCCGACATTTAAATCTTTGCAGGCTTTACTTAATCTTATGGACATATATTTTGTAAAAGTATTTTATTTTTGAAATAATAGTTAGCAGAAAATTCAGAGAACAAAATTGTGCAATACAATTATTCTTCTTCGAACTCGGCTTTCAGTATTTCGATAAGTTCATCAATGGTTTCTTCCTCGAGGTCGGTACGACGGATAAGGTCGGCACGTGGCACTGCCAGTACACTCTTAGCTGTATCGCAACCAATTGCTTTAAGTGCATCGATAACCCACTGGTCAATTTCGTCGCTGAATTCATCGAGGTAGATATCTTCAATTTCTTCGTTTTCGTCAATATCGCGGAATACATCGAGCGTATATCCGGTGAGCATGCTTGCCAGTTTAATATTCAGACCACCTTTACCAATAGCCTGTGAAACTTCTTCGGGACGAAGATAAATTTCAGCTTTTTTATCGGTTTCGTTGAGGCGGATCGACGAAATTTTGGCAGGACTTAAAGCTCTGGAAATAAACAGACTTACATTGTTTGTATAGTTTATTACATCGATGTTTTCGTTGCGCAATTCGCGTACAATACCGTGAATACGTGAACCTTTAACACCTACACAAGCACCTACAGGATCAATACGGTCGTCGTACGATTCTACAGCCACTTTGGCTCTTTCGCCCGGCATACGTGCAATTTTCTTTATAGTGATTAATCCTTCGTGAATTTCTGGAACCTCGAGTTCGAAAAGTCTTTCGAGGAAAACGGGTGAAATACGCGAAAGAATAATTTTCGGATTGTTGTTTTTGTTTTCCACCATAGCCACAACTGCTCTTACAGTGTCGCCTTTGCGATAGAAGTCTGAAGGGATTTGCTCAGATTTAGGCAGATAAAGCTCATTTCCTTCATCGTCGATCAGGAGCATTTCTTTTTTCCAGATCTGATAAAGTTCAGCACTTACAATCTGACCCACTTTTTCGCTGTATTTTGTAAATACACTATCTTTTTGAAGTTCAAGAATTTTCGACGAAAGTGTCTGGCGCAAAGTCAGAATGGCACGACGTCCGAAACCAAGAAAGTCAACCGGGTCGGTTACTTCTTCGCCAACTTCATAATCTTCGTCGATCTTTTTAGCTTCCGAAAGTGAAATTTCCAGATTCGGATCTTCCAGTTCGTCATCTTCAACTACCGTACGGTTACGATAAATTTCGAAGTCGCCTTTGTCGGGGTTGATAATCACATCATAGTTTTCGTCGGAGCCGAACATTTTAGTGATCACATTCCGGAACGACTCTTCCATAACGCTGATAAGTGTGCTTCTGTCAATGCTTTTCAGTTCCTTGAATTCCGAAAAGGTATCGATCAAATTTATTGTTTCTTTTTTGCTCATGGCTTTATTTGAATCTGATAATGTATTTTGTATATTTAATATCGTTGTAATTAAAATCCAGCGTTTCGGTGATGGTCATTTTACGTTTGGCACCTTCGGGTTTCACGGATTTTTCAATTTCCAGACTGAAAAATTCTGAATTGGCAGCACTGAGTATTCCACTTAATTTCTTTCCATCTGTAGTGAGCACTTCTACTTCGTTACCAATGTTTTTTTCGTATTGTTTCAGTACTTTGAATGGCTCTGTGAGTCCGGCTGAACTTACTTCGAGTTCGAAATCTTCTTCGTCGCGATTCAGTTCCGATTCGATGTGACGGCTGAGTGCTACACAAAAATCAATAGAAACTCCGTCGAAAGAGTCAATCTCAATCTGAATTTTGTTATCGTTGCTGATTTTCAGATCAACAAGATAGTACTCAGTTGAGGCTAAATATGACTCAATTATTTGATTTACAGTATTTTTTAATATCATTTCTAATGTTGAATTAACAACGAAGGGGACTGCTGTCCCCTCCATCTTTTTTCTAACCGGTTGCAAAAATACAAAATAATTCTTTAACCGACAAATAATTATGTGTTTTTGATATAAAAATGCCTTATAATCAATTTAGCAAATGTATTGACTGAACTGTATTTAGCTGTTTTGTGCCGAAAGATTAAATTTTTCAGGGAAACGAGCACTTACATTTTTGTAATACGACTGAATTTTTTCAATATCAGCCGCCTCGTCGCCTGTAGGGTAGAAGAGGGCTTCTATGAAAACTTCTTTTTTTGCATAGTCGAGACATGCAATCTGAATAGGAACTTTTGCGCTCACAGCAATATGGTAAAATCCCATTTTCCATTTGGGAACCAGGCTACGCGTGCCTTCGGGCGTAATGGCTAAGTGAAACTGCTCACGGCGGCTGAATTCCTCGGCCATAATCTGAGTAACCGATGTGTTGCGCGAACGATCGACAGGTACGCCACCCATAGCATCGAACAAATATCCCATCGGGAAGAAAAACCAGGATTTTTTTATCAGAAACGATGCCTTACGACCCAGCGACCAATATGCCAGTTTACCAATCAGAAAATCCCAGTTGCTGGTATGCGGTGCCACACAAATTACGCTTTGGGCAGGCTCATCAACTTTTACGATAACTTTCCAGCCGGCTGTTTTCAAAAGCCATTTACTCAATATCTGCATTATAGTGTCTGTTTTATTGTAAATGAAATACGCGCTATTTTAACAGCGCTGATTGTCATGCAAATATATAGATTTTTGGTGAATAAAAGTTGTTGAAAAGATTATTGAGGAGAAAACAAATCTATTTACTAATTTTGTGTGCTCATGATTTTCGGGTTTAATTTCCGGAAATGCTTATCAAAAGAAGAATTTTAATCATGGAATTTTTAAACGAACTGAACGAAAGTCAGCGCAAGGCGGTGGAATATATCGATGGAGCTTCGCTTGTAATTGCGGGTGCCGGATCGGGAAAAACGCGTGTGCTGACATATAAAATTGCATATCTGCTCAAAAAAGGCATTCACCCGACCTCCATTCTGGCACTTACTTTTACCAATAAAGCAGCCCGCGAAATGAAGGAACGAATCGCTTCGATGGTTGGCGAAAAAACAGCCCGCTATCTTTGGATGGGTACTTTTCACTCTGTATTTTCCAGAATTCTGCGCGCTGAAGCCGATAAAACCGATTTTTCGAAAAATTTCAGTATTTACGATTCTTCTGATTCGAACAGTTTGATTAAAAGTATTATAAAGGATTTGAAACTTGACGAAAAGCAATACAAAGCTAGTCAGGTACACGCCCGAATTTCATTTGCTAAAAATAATCTGATTACACCCGAAACTTATCGTACAAATGCTGATTTGGCAAAAGCCGATCTTTACAGCAAAATGCCACGGTTGGTTGATATTTACGAGATTTATTCGCAACGTTGCAAACAGGCCGATGCTATGGACTTCGACGATTTGTTGCTGCAAACAAATCTTTTGTTTCGAAACAGACCTGATGTGTTGCAAAAATACCGCGATGCATTTTCTTACATTTTAGTTGATGAGTATCAGGATACAAATTTTGCTCAGTATTTGATTGTCAGGAAATTGTCGGAAGAACATCAGCGAATATGTGTGGTGGGCGACGATGCGCAAAGTATTTATTCGTTTCGTGGGGCGAATATTGACAATATTCTGAAGTTCAGAAACTCATACACAAATACGCAGGTTTTCAAGCTGGAGCAAAACTACCGTTCGACTCAGAATATTGTAAATGCGGCTAACAGTTTGATTGATAAAAATTCAGAGCAAATACGTAAAACCGTTTTTTCGGAAAAGGAAACGGGTAAACCGATAAAAATTCTGAACACTTTTACCGACCTTGAAGAAGGTGTTGTGGTGGCAGAAAATATCAATCATCTGAAATTCAGTCAGAATTTCAGTTATAAGGAAATTGCAATTCTGTATCGCACCAACTCGCAATCGCGTGTACTTGAGGAAGCACTTCGTAAAAAAGGAATTCCTTATCGCATTTACGGAGGTCTTTCGTTTTATCAGCGAAAAGAGATTAAAGATGTGATTGCATATTGCCGTTTGGTTGTGAATCACAACGATGAAGAAGCGCTGAAACGCATTATAAATGTTCCTGCACGCGGAATTGGCGACACAACCGTGGCTAAACTTCTCGATTGTGCCCGAACTCAGGCTGTGAGCGTTTGGGATGTGTTGAACGACATGCTGGCCTACAATTTACAGGTAAATGCCGGTACTGCAACCAAATTGGCAAATTTCCGGAAGGTGATAAGTGTGTTTGCTGCACAAACCGAAACGCTGAATGCATATGAACTTATGTTGCAGATTGTCAAGGTTTCGGGAATTATAAACGATACTTATGTGGACAAATCGCCCGAAGCAATGAGCCGGCAGGAAAACGTGCAGGAATTACTAAAGGCGGTTCATGAGTTTTGCGAACAGAAAACTAAAGCCGGTGAAACAGCTCTGCTGACCGATTTTCTCTCGGAAGTTTCATTGCTGACCGATCAGGATACAGGTGACGATGGCGAATCTGAAAAGATAACCATGATGACTGTGCATGCTGCCAAAGGTTTGGAATTCAGAGCGGTTTTTATTGTGGGAATGGAAGAGGATTTGTTTCCTTCAGCCTATTCGCTCGATAGCGATCGAAGTCTCGAAGAGGAGCGTCGTTTGTTTTATGTGGCTATTACACGCGCAGAAGAGCTTTGTTTTATCAGCTATTCGAAAACGCGTTTCCGAAATGGCAAAACAAATATGTCAAATCCAAGCCGTTTTATTCGTGATATTGACCCTCAGTATCTCGATGCGCCTTCCGAGCGACCTGAGACAAGATGGAAAGAAAGTGCGGACTGGGATGAAGATTTTGAGTTCGAACGTAAATCTTTTCAGCGCGACAGTTTTAAACCCCGTCCCGTAGAAAATACTTACGTGCAACCCCGAAAGAATCTGACAAAAGTGGGTGATGCCCATCTGCAAACTTCAAAACAAATTATCGAAAACAAAAATCTCCCAGTGGGAGCCTTTGTAAAGCATGCGGTTTTTGGCATAGGAAAAGTGCTGGAAACAACTGTGACGGATGGAAATGAAAAAGCTGAAATTGATTTCGGTGAAAAAGGTAAAAAAAGTCTGTTGCTGAAATTTGCAAAACTCGAATTACTTTAATGAAAACGGACAATCCTCAGAATTGAAGATTGTCCGTTTCTTTTATGCTGATATTTAATTTATTACATTAAATATTGTTCGCTGATTGATTTATGTTCCTGTACACGGTAAATGGTGTCGGCAAACATATCGGCTATTGAAAGAATACGAACTTTGTCGCATTTTTTGCAATCGAAAGGAATTGAATCTGTAAATACAATTTCGCTGAGAGCCGAGTCCATTACTCTTTGTGTGGCTGCACCCGACATTACGCCGTGAGTTACAATAGCGCGTACACTTTTCGCACCGTTTTTCATCATTAGGTCGGCCGCCATACAAAGGGTTCCTGCAGTGTCAACCATATCGTCGGTGATGATCACATCTTTGCCTTCCACATCTCCAATGATAGTCATTTCGCCAACTACATTGGCTTTTTCGCGTGTTTTATGACAAAGTACCATTGGCACGCCCAAATGTTTTGAGTACGAACCTGCACGTTTCGAACCACCAACGTCCGGCGATGCAATAACCAGATTTTCAGTGTCTAACGATTTGATAAATGGTATAAAAATGGTCGAGCCATAGAGATGGTCGACCGGTACATTAAAGAAGCCCTGAATCTGATCAGCGTGTAAATCCATAGTAATCACACGGTCTACACCAGCCACGCTCAGCATATCGGCGATAAGTTTGGCTGCAATTGACACACGGGGTTTGTCTTTTCTGTCCTGGCGGGCCCAACCAAAATACGGAATCACAGCAATTACCTTGTATGCCGATGCACGTTTAGCTGCATCAATCATCAATAGTAATTCCATCAGATTGTCGGAGTTTGGGAAAGTGGATTGTACAAGATAAACGTACTGGCCACGGATTGACTCTTCGTAAGACACTGAAAACTCGCCATCGGAGAAGTGCTCAATTTTCATTTTGCCGAGCGGACATTTGAGGCTTTCACAAATTTTTTCAGCTAAGTAGCGACTGTTAGTTCCTGAAAAAACCTTGAAGGGGGCAGTAAATACTGACATGAATTTTTTATGTTATTAGTTTTACCTAAATTTTCTGCAAAAGTACAGAAATAAATCTTAAATACATAAGGAAAAATGGATAATTATTTCCTGAAAAACCGATTGTATTTATATACATCTTTTATCCACCTAAAACAGACAGATATGTTTCATGGCCGTTTTTTGTCAAAATGCTACAGGTTTTATACTTGTCAGCAGGTAACACTTTTCCGCAAACGTTTGAAATGAAAATTGCGACATTTCCTGTTGTCCTGATTGAGTTTTGCATCATTAAACATTACTTTTGAATTCATTTTTTACAGTTAGCCAATTAATAAGCTAAAATTCAAGACTCTATGAAGATTCATTTTAAAATTCCGTATTTTACCTATTGGGGACAACGATTGTTGGTATCCGGGAATATTCCTCAACTTGGAAATGGCGATTTGACAAAAGCACTGGCTTTGAGTTTTCAACACAAGGAGGACTGGACAGGGGAGATTGAATTGTCCGAAATGCCTGCTGAACCTGTCAGATATAAATATGTGTTGTTCAACGAAAACAATGGTTTATATACCGAGGAATGGGGTGATGACAGAATACTGGATGTAAATCCGGCAAAAACAGTTCATCTGTTTTGTTTCGATCAGTGGAATTCGCCTGCAGCACTCGAAAATACCTTCAGCACAGCTCCTTTCAAAAATGTACTGATGCCCGATGAACATCCGGTGGGCGAAGATAAAACCACGAAATTCTCTCACATTTTTAAGGTGAAAGCACCATTACTTTCAAAAAATCATGTGCTTTGCCTGATCGGAAACTGCGAAGTATTGGGAAACTGGTCGACTGTAAAACCAGTACTGATGCAAAAATCTGCTGATGGTTACTGGGTAAAAAAACTGGATTTGTCGAAGCAAAATGCTGATGTACATTATAAATACGGTGTTTACGATCCTGAAGATAAAAACTTTGTGCAATTCGAAACGGGAGCCGACAGAGTAGCCCCTGTGGTAAATGCCAAAAGCTCGTTGGTTGTGCTCAACGATGGTTTTGCAGCTTTACAACTTCCGGCCTGGAAAGGTGCAGGTGTGGGTATTCCGGTGTTTAGTCTGCGCTCGAAACAAAGCTTTGGTGTGGGCGACTTCAGCGATCTGAAACTTATGGTCGACTGGGCTGAAAAAACCGGTTTGAAACTTATTCAGGTACTTCCACTCAACGATACGATTGGTACGCACACCGATACGGATGTGTTGCCTTATGCGGCAATTTCAGCTTTTGCGTTGAATCCGCTTTTCCTTAATTTACCTGCTATGGGTAAACTGCCTGCCACACATGAATTGCAGAAGGAATATAAGCAAAAACAAAAAGAACTGAATGCGCAGGTTCTTGTACCTTTTCTAGAAGTTGTAAATTATAAACTGGCTTATGCCAAAGAGTTATATCTTACCAAAAAAGATAAGTTTCTGAAAGATAAAGCCTATCTTGAATTCTTCGCAAAGAACGAATACTGGCTTGTTCCTTATGCTGCTTATTGTGTTTTGCGCGATAAGTTTGGCACTTCAGATTATCGTCAGTGGGATGGCTTTTCGAAATACAATGCTGAAAAAATCAGAGAATTCAGCGCACCCGATCAGCCTCATTTCGATGACATAGCTGCCAACTACTTTATTCAGTATCATTTGCATTTACAACTGCTCGATGCTGCTGAATATGCTCACGCACATTCTGTGGTACTCAAAGGCGATATTCCTATCGGTGTAAACCGTAACAGTGTGGATACCTGGGTTTCGCCCGAATTGTTCAATCTGAATATGCAGGCCGGAGCTCCGCCCGATATGTTTGCCGTAAAAGGTCAAAACTGGGAATTGCCCACCTACAACTGGGATATGATTAAACGAACCGGATTTGATTGGTGGAAAAAACGTTTTTCGCAAATGGCAAACTATTTCGATACATTCCGTATTGATCATATTCTGGGATTTTTCCGCATATGGCAAATTCCTAACAATCAGGTGGAAGGTATTATGGGACATTTATTTCCATCGGTGCCAATTCATATCAATGAGTTTTCGGATAAAGGAATCTGGTTCGATTACAACCGTTTTTGCAAACCTTACATTACCGATGCCATTTTGTGGGATATTCTGGGTGATGATGCTGTTTGGGTAAAAGCCAATTGTCTGCAAATTGAAGATGGCTGGATATTGCGTCTTAAACCGCAATATCAGAGTCAGGAAGCTATCGAAAGAATGTACGCAGAAGGCAAAATAAGCGAAAAAATTAAATGGGGTTTATTCGATCTGATTGCGAATGTGCTTTTCTTCGAAGTGGAGGGAAGTCAGGGCAAGCAGTACATTCCCCGTTATGGAATGGATAGTCTGCGGTCGTTCCGCGATCTCGACGATTACACCAAACATCGTTTGCGTGAACTGTATGTCGATTATTTCTATCGCCGTCAGGATGCACACTGGTATCAGTCGGGCATGGAAAAACTGCCTGCGCTCAAACGTTCTACCAATATGCTGATTTGTGGTGAGGATTTGGGTATGATGACCGATTGCGTGACTACTGCAATGAAGGATTTGGCTATTCTGAGTCTTGAAGTGCAACGCGCACCGAAATCAAATAAAATTGAGTTTTTCCATCCGGCAGATGCACCTTATTTATCTGTTGTAACTCCTTCGACTCACGATATGAGTACGATACGCGGTTGGTGGGAAGAGGATCGTGCTGTAACACAGCGATTCTACAACTCACAACTCGGACATTGGGGTGAAGCACCTTATTTCTGCGATTGGTGGATTTGTCGTGATATTTTACTTCAACATCTTTATTCACCTGCCATGTGGGCCATTTTCCAGTTGCAGGATTTGTTGAGTATTTCGAACGAATTGCGTCGCGAAAATCCTAATGAAGAACGTATTAACGTGCCTTCGAACTCCAAAAACAGCTGGCGATACAGAATGCATATCGATTTGGAGGATTTGCTTGCTAAGGACGAATTTAATGAGGAACTACGCAACTTTATCAAACAATCCGGTAGATAGGCTTTTGCCGGATCATTAATTATAAATAGCGAAACAATGCAGTAATGTGTTGTTTCGCTTTTTTTGTAAATAATTTGTTTACAGTGTGTTAATGTTGGTTGTTGATAAAAATAAGATATTATCTGTATTTCTCTGACAGAAAGTTGTGAAATTATATTACCTTTGCAGCGATTTTGGTATCAGATAGTCCGTTCGGAAGATTTGATAAAAGGGAATCCGGTGAAATTCCGGAGCAGTACCCGCTGCTGTAAGCTCATTTTTAGTTGACAATTGACAATGTACAATTGATAATTAAAAAAACGTATTGAACAACACTTTTGCCACTGTTTTTCGAAAGTGGACTGCCGACTAACCGACAATATATTGTCCACTGTCAATTGTCCACTGTCAATTATTGACGGGAAGGCGTTCAAATACGGGAGTAAGTCAGAAGACCTGCCACAATCGTTGTAAATACATTTTTGCTTTCGGGAAAATATTGCAAAAATCGGATTGTAATCTTCGTGACTGTTGTATTTCATTCTTCATTTCTCAATCTGTTTTATTGTTTTCAATAAGCAATTGTGTGTATTTACATTTATCGGGAATTTTTGTAATTATCTAACAATTAAATATTTAAAACAATGAAAACAAACAAAATTACCCTGTTTATCCTTCTGGCTGCATTTGCATTGGTTTCGTGTCAACCAGAAACCGAAAAAGTTCAGACTGTTATTGATTTCGAAGATGTAGCTTTGGATGACAACGGTCTTTCGTCCGATACTTTTTTTGTAAGTACAGGTTTTAACTTCTATGGCGACCCGAATCAGTTTTGGCTTGGTGGTGTGGTGTGTTCTTCGAAAAACGATACTGTAACAGCCGGATTTATGAATCAGTTTAGTTGTATCGCAGGTTCGGGAGCGCTAAATTCAGCTAAATATGCTGTTTTGTATCAACCCGGATATATCAAAAGTGCTGCCAATAGTAATGGTGATTTTTATATCAAAAGCATTATGCTGAACAACACTACTTATGCCTACAAAGAGATGAAAAACGGAAGTGATTACAGTAAAAAATTCGCTAACGGAGATTGGTTTAAGCTCACTATCAGTGGATATTATGCAAAAGCCGAAACATCGAAAGTGGACGTTTATCTGGCTGATTTCAGAGATGGAAAATCGTTTATCATGAACAAATGGCAGAAAGTGGATGTCAGCACTCTGGGTAAAGTCGATTCAGTAAGTTTTAGTTTCAGCTCAACCGATAACAGTGATTGGGGAATAAATACACCGGCATATGTCTGCATCGACAATGTGGAATATGAGCAGGAACTCACAAAATAAATTTCAATTTTCATATTTGGTATGCAATGCAGCGCTTATCTGCCATAATATGTACTGTGCATACAACAAAAACCGGGTAAGTGATTATCCGGTTTTTTAATATTGAAAAAATATTTTTCGAAATACATTTCTGATAATGAACAGGGTAGGGATGTTGACTGAAAAAAATGAGCTGAAGGCCTTGTAAATTCAGGAAAAAACAGTACTTTTGTCGCCGGATAAGTCCTACACGACCAGCTCCCTTCGAACTCCCCCAGGGCCTGACCGCAGCAAGGGTAGTAGGTTGTAGCGGTGCGATGTAGGGGGCTTATCCACTTGCCTCTTTAGCTCAGTTGGCCAGAGCACGTGATTTGTAATCTCGGGGTCGTTGGTTCGAATCCGACAAGAGGCTCAAAAAAAAGCTCAGAAAGTAATTTCTGAGCTTTTTTTATTCCCCTTCCCATAATTCTACTGAAGTTTCTCATGTAAATTTTCAAATTACTCAGAAGGATTTAGTTGTTAATCCGATTTGAATTCATAAATTTGACGGTTAAATAATTTACAGAATTTCATACGGAAAATTTTACAAAAAAGTACGTTCTTTTTTGTAACGACAAATAACCATTCTAATATATATAATCATGAAAAAGCTATTGTTGTGTTTAATCATTCTGAATGTGTCAATACAAATAAAATCAGACAATTATACTACATTTTTAAAAGAAGGAAATAAATGGAACTACTTAGGAATAGCATATACAACCTGCTGTGGCTCTATGACTAAAACTTACTCGTTGTTTTTGTCGGGAGATACTTTGATTGAAAATGTTCAGTATAAAAAAATGATGTGTGAGCATATAACTGAAGATATGCGAAGAGTGTCGTATGCCGGAGCTATCAGAGAGAATATTGCTGAGCAATCGATATATTTCAGAGCTGCGAATAATGTGGAAAAGAAAGTTTTTTCGTTTAATTATCAGGTGGGCGATACTGTTTCAGTTGATACTATTAGTCCTCTTATTAAAAAGGTAATGTTTGTAAAGTCGGTTGATAATTATCAGTTTGGATCTTACTCAGGCAAGAAAATTGTAGTCAGTGATACAACTTATTATGCAAATACCGGACAGAAATACAGTGGTCATTCATACACCTGGTATGAGGGGATAGGGTCTTATAATCTGAGCTACCAATTCAGTAACGAATTTCATGAATTCCCGTTCGTAGAAGAGCAGTCTGAACTACTTTGTTTCTGGAATAACGACACAAAAATCTATGAAAACGAAAAATATGGTTTTTGTGAAAATGCTGAATCCCGCTCCGGGATAGAGAATGTAAATAAACCAAAGATTATCGTTAGTCCGAATCCTGCTAAAAATATTTTAATTGTATCGACAGAATCAGAAATTAAAACGATTAAGATATTTGATGTTTTAGCAAACTTAGTACTTGAAACAAATCAGAAAACAATAGATATGTCAAACTTACCCAACGGAATTTTTATTGTGAAAATACTTTTGTCATCAAACGAAATGATTGAACAAAAGATAATCAAATGTGCTGATAATTAAAGTAAGTAACTTTTTTTGAATTTAATTGCTTTATTTTCAGCTACTTTCTGAATAATACCCTGAAAGCTTCTTCCACTTTCTTGACCCTGATAATTTCGATTTTAGTTTTCGAGAGATTGATAGAACTCAAATTGAAATCAGGGATAATCATTTTGGTAAAACCGAGCTTTTCGGCTTCCAGAATGCGTTGTTCTATGCGGTTTATGGGGCGTATTTCTCCTGAAAGACCAACTTCGCCCGCCATGCACACGTTTTTTTCGATGGCAATATCCACGCTCGACGACAGAATTGCCGAAATAACAGCAAGGTCAATGGCGGGATCGCTGACTTTAAGCCCACCGGCAATGTTCAGAAAAACGTCCTTCTGGGCAATTTTGAATCCTGCACGTTTTTCGAGTACGGCCAGCAACATATTGAGGCGACGCATGTCGAATCCTGTGCAAGAGCGTTGTGGTGTGCCATACGCGGCCGAACTGACCAGAGCCTGTGTTTCAATCAGGAAAGGACGGATACCTTCCACAGCCGAAGCAATGGCTACTCCGCTCAGTCCTTCGTGATTTTGCGAAAGCAGTAATTCTGATGGATTGCTTACTTCACGCAGTCCGTTCTGCTGCATTTCGAAAATTCCAAGCTCCGAAGTGCTTCCAAAACGGTTTTTAATAGGTCGGAGGATACGATACATATAATGCTGGTCGCCTTCGAACTGTAACACTGTATCCACAATATGCTCCAGTACTTTCGGGCCTGCAATGCTTCCTTCTTTGTTGATATGTCCGATAAGAAGTACGGGCGTAGTTGTCGTTTTGCAGAATTTCAGTAAATGCGCCGCACACTCACGCACCTGCGAAACCGAACCGGGCGACGATTCGATCAGTTCGGTGGAAATCGTTTGGATTGAATCGACAATCACCACATCTGGTTGCACGTTCTGAATATGTACAAAAGCCTGTTCGAGTGAAGTTTCGCTCACAATATAGCAGTCAGGGTTGTCGTATTTTAGTCGTTCAGCACGGAGTTTCAACTGTTTTACGCTCTCTTCACCCGAAATGTAAAGCGTGCGTTTCCCTTTCAGGTTGAGTACCACCTGAAGCACGAGAGTGGATTTTCCAATGCCGGGTTCACCACCAATCAGCACCAACGAGCCGGGAACAAGTCCACCTCCCAGCACACGGTTTAACTCGTTGTTCGAAGTGTCGATGCGGCTTTCCTCGGTTGTTTCCACTTCGTGAAGCTTTACGGGCTTTTGTTTGGTCACTTCCAAACCAGCCATCGTAATTTTGGGGCCGTTGTCCTTGCTCACAATTTCTTCCACATAGCTGTTCCATTCGCCACACGAAGGGCATTTTCCTATCCATTTGGGTGAATCGGCACCGCAATTCTGACAAATATATACTGATTTTGTTTTGGCCATATTGGTTTAAAGATACTTCAGATTCTCAGCAAGCGAGTAATTGAAATGATATTGATTGTTTAAAAAACATACAATTACAAAAGTAATCATTTTTGCTTGTATTGAGCAATGAATGTATGAGCTGAATTTATAACTATTTATAGTTTAAAAGAAATCAGTTGTGAATGTGTCTTGGCTAACTTACCATAAATCACTACTTTTGCAAACCGTAAAATTCTAATTTATAAATTGTACATTCTAAATAATTAAATGTCTTCCACACCTCATAAACTTCCTCATCCACTGGTAGCTTTGTTACCGGTTTTGGTACTTATCATTTTTGTGGCTCTTTCGGTGGGCATTTTTGGTGCCGATGCGCTGAATGGGGCAAGTCAAATGGCTTTGTTACTGGCAACCGCAGTCACCCTAGTACTTGCAAAGTTTACAGCATCAATTCATTGGGGTGATTTTGAAAAAGCGCTTCACAAAAATATTAAAAATATTTCTACAGCACTGATTATTCTTCTGATTATCGGAGCTTTGTCGGGTACATGGATGGTGAGTGGAGTGGTGCCGTTTTTTATTTCTTACGGGATGAAGCTTATTCGCCCGGAGATCTTTTTGCTCTCGGCTGCGCTCATCAGCGCAATTGTTTCGGTGATTACCGGAAGTTCGTGGACTACTGTGGCAACCATTGGTATTGCTTTGATGGGCATAGGCCGTGCACAGGGATTTTCAGATGGCTGGATAGCAGGTGCAATTGTGTCGGGAGCATATTTTGGCGATAAAATGTCGCCTTTGTCCGATACAACGGTTTTGGCATCTTCAATTTCCGGAACGCCGCTTTTTACGCATATTAAGTATATGTGGATAACAACAGTGCCTTCGATGATTATTGCACTGACTGTTTTTACCATAGCTGGATTTTCGTTTACAGGAGTTAGTACTGAAGATATTGTGCTCTATCAAAATGCATTGGGCGAACGTTTTAATATGTCGTTTTGGCTGCTTTTGGTGCCTGCCATTACCATTTTCATGATTGCCAAACGCTATCCGCCACTTGTAACGCTTTTTGTTTCGATGTTGCTTGCTGCTATCGCTGCACTCGTTTTTCAGAAAGATAATCTGCTCGAAATAGCAGGAGGCAGCACCACGATTGATGCCTTAAAAGGAATGCTAATGAGTTGTTTCGGACCAACAGCTCTCGATGCGGGCAATCCTGAAATCAATAGTCTGATATCAACACGTGGGATGCAGGGTATGCTTTTTACCATTTGGCTGATTATTTGTGCGACCTGTTTTGGAGCAGCTATGACTGCAGGACGTATGATTGAAAGCATAACTGTTTGGTTTACAAATTACATAACACGTACAGGCAGTCTGGTAGGTGCCACTGTAGCTACAGGGTTGCTGAGTAATCTGACCATGGGCGATCAGTATTTGTCGTTAATACTGACAGGGAATTTGTTTAAGGGAATTTATACTAAACGTGGTTACGAAAGTCGCTTATTGAGCCGGAGTATGGAAGACAGCGTGACTGTGACATCGGTGCTGATTCCGTGGAATTCGTGTGGTATGACACAAAGTACTGTGTTGGGCGTGAGTACGCTGGCTTATTTCCCGTATGCGGTTTTCAATTATGTGAGTCCGCTCATGAGTGTGTTGATAGCTGTTATTGGTTATAAAATAAAGCGAAGCATAACCGACACAAGCAGTGATGAAAATTAAAAACCTGACAGGTTTGATTAGCCTGTCAGGTTTTTGTTCAAATAAAATATTGAAATAATACTGATTATTTTACAACCACTGCTTCAAGATTCTTGTTACGGATGGCAATAAAGATTTTTGAACCCGCTTTGCTGTAAGCTGTTTGCACATAACCCATTCCAATACCCTTTTTGCTATCGGGAAGCATGGTTCCGGAAGTTACATTTCCGATTTTTTCTCCGGCTTCGTTCACTACATCGTAACCGTGACGTGGAATTCCGCGTTCTATCAGTTCGAAACGTACCAATTTACGGCTCAGACCTTCAGCTTTTTGTTTTTCGAGAAATGCTCTGTCCACAAAGTTTTTACCTTCCACAAATTTTGTAATCCAGCCCAAACCCGCTTCAATAGGCGATGTGCTGTCGTCGATGTCATTTCCGTAAAGACAGAAACCCTTTTCGAGACGCAATGTGTCGCGCGCACCAAGTCCGATAGGTTTAATACCATATTCGGCACCGGCTTCGAAAATTGCATTCCAGATTGTTTTGGCATGTTCGGGATAAAAATAAAGTTCGAAACCGCCTGCACCTGTGTAACCGGTATTCGAAATGATTACCTCTTCGGCTCCTGCAAAATCACCAACTGTGAAGCTGTAATACGGTATTTCGGACAGATTTACAGAAGTGAGTTTCTGCAGAATTTCAGTGGCTTTTGGTCCCTGAATGGCTAACTGTGCAGTCCATTCCGAAGCATTGTCCATCTCCACACCTTCTATCATGTGTTGCTGGCACCAGTTCCAGTCTTTTTCGATATTCGAAGCATTTACAACCAAAAGATATTTTTCAGGTTCTACTCTGTACACAAGCAGGTCGTCTACAATACCGCCTTTTCCGTTGGGGAAGCAGGAATATTGTGCTTTCCCGATTACAAGTGTTGATACATCGTTGCTGGTGATGCTTTGCAAAAATTCGAGTGCTTTCGGGCCTTTTACCCAAAATTCACCCATGTGCGAAACGTCGAATACGCCTGCACCATTGCGTACAGTAATGTGTTCGTCGGTAATACCGCTGTATTCGATGGGCATGTTATACCCGGCAAATTCATGCATTTTAGCTCCCAAAGCTTCATGAAAATGCGTAAATGGAGTTGTCTTCATAGAATTAAACTGTATTGTAAAGTGTTGTGTTGTTGTGATTTATTTTTTAGCTAAAAGCTCGGCAATTTTTACCACTACCATCATGGCTTTCTCCATCGATTGTACTGGAACATACTCAAAACGTCCGTGAAAATTGTGTCCTCCGGCAAAAATGTTGGGGCAGGGCAGGCCTTCATACGAAAGGCGTGATCCATCGGTTCCTCCGCGAATGGGTTTCACATTGGGTTTTACACCAACCGATTCCATGGCTTCGAAGGCCAGATCGACAATATGCATTACCGGTTCCACTTTTTCACGCATGTTATAATACTGATCGCGAAGTTCCAGAGTGGCTGTACCTTCACCAAATTCTGCATTTATCTTGTTGGTAATGTGTTGCATTTCTTTTTTACGACGCTCGAAACGGTCACGGTCGTGGTCGCGAATGATATAACTCAGGCTCGATTGTTCTACACTACCTTCCATACCCACAAGATGGTAAAAACCTTCGTATTTTTCTGTATGCTCAGGCGTTTCGTGGCGCGGAAGCATTGATACAAACTGATGTGCAACACGCATAGAATTGAGCATTTTATGCTTGGCATAGCCCGGATGTACATTTAAACCCTTGAAAGTAACCTTGGCAGCTGCAGCGTTGAAATTTTCAAATTCCAGTTCGCCAATTTCGCCGCCATCGAGTGTGTAAGCCCATTCTGCACCAAACTTAGGCACATCGAAATGATCAGCTCCCTGACCAATTTCCTCATCGGGAGTAAAGCCCACACGAATCTTTCCGTGTTTGATTTCAGGGTGCGCAATCAGGTATTCCATTGCAGTCACAATTTCTGTAATTCCGGCTTTGTCATCGGCTCCTAACAATGTGGTTCCATCAGTTACAATTATATCCTGACCTTTATATTGCAGAATCTCAGGATACTTTTCAGTTTCGAGCACAATGACTTTTTCCTCGTTGAGTAAAATATCATTACCATCATAATTCTCTACAATTCTTGCTTTTATATTTTTGCCTGACATGTCAGGACTTGTATCCATGTGCGAAATAAATCCAATGGTTGGAATTTCTTTGTCAGTATTGGCTGGCAACGTAGCCATGATATAACCGTTTTTATCGAGATCCACATCCTGCAATCCAATTGACTTTAATTCTTCAACCAGATATTGTGCAAAAATCATTTGTCCCGGTGTGCTGGGAGTCATTTTTGTGTTTTCGTCAGAGGTTGTGTTGAAACTGACATATTTCAGAAAACGTTCGGTAAGTGTCATATAATGTGTGTTTTATGGGTTACTTATTTGAGTCGAAAAGTTTTTTGTTCATCATCGTTGAATCAATAATTTTAAAATATAACTTGTCGAATCGATGAAATTTTATTTTGTGAAGCACAAAGTTAGTGATTTTTGGTATATAAAAACCGGTATGAAAGCACTTTTATCACAAAATTAAATGATAGAAATTATCAATATCTTAAGTGATATATTATTTGGTCAGTAATGAACTGTTTGAGTTGCAGGAATGTTTTAATTACTCAGCAAATTAAACTATCTTTGCAGGGCTTTTGAAGAATAAATATTGAAAATATAAATATCTGAATAACAGAATAATAAAAATGAAAAAAGTAATTATCACAACCGAAAAAGGTGTAATGAAAGTGGAGTTTTTCGAAAAAGATGCTCCCAATACAGTGGCCAATTTTATCGATTTGGCCGAAAAAGGTTTTTATAACGGACTTACTTTTCACCGTGTAATTCCTGATTTCGTGATTCAGGGTGGTTGCCCATGGGGAACCGGTGCTGGTGGTCCGGGATATACAATTAAATGCGAACTCGATGGCGATAATCAGTATCACGACCGTGGCGTACTTTCAATGGCTCATGCTGGACGTAATACAGGTGGTTCACAGTTTTTTATTTGCCATAACCGCCAAAATACTGCACACCTCGATCGTCGTCACACTTGTTTTGGAAAAGTGGTGGAAGGTCTTGAAGTTATCGATGCTATCCGTCAGGGCGATGTGATTGAGAAAATGGAAGTGATTGAAGAGTAATTCAAATTTGAAGATTTGAAGATTTGAAAATTTGAAAATTTGAAAATTTGAAAATTTGAAGATCCCGTAACTGCGAATAAGTTTTGATGATTTTGAAAATTTAAAAAATCATTTACATCTGCACAAGGTTACAGCTCCTCTTTAGGGGGTTGGGGGCAAAACAGATTTGAAGATTTGAAGAATCGATAATACTGAAAAGTCTCTGATCTTAGCGGGTCAGAGACTTTTTTTGTTTCAGAATTCAACGATACAAACCGGAGCTGTTAAGTTTATCATCATGCCGGTATCGTATAGCATTCCACTTTTTTTATTCCGCGAAAATACAGCTATCTGATTAGTGCGTTGATTTCCTACCAGAATATATTTTCCATCCTTTGTAATGCAAAAATTTCTTGGTCCTACACCTTTCACCGATGTTTGCTCCACAAAACGTAACGCCCCATTCTTTTCTATTGCAAAACAACTGATATTATTGGCTGATCCCCGATTTGTGGCGTACAAGTATTTTCCATCGGGAGAAATGTGTATATCGGCAGCTCCGGTTTCAGCCTCATTTTGCTGTACAAGACTTGTTTTGGAGATCAGTGCAAGTTTCCCGTTGTTGAACGAAAGAGTACTAATTGTACCATCCAGCTCCTGAAGGACGAAAATAAATTTTCCGTTTTTGCTGAAAGTCAAATGACGTGGTCCGCTACCGGCTTTGAGTTTAATTTCGTCGGATAGAGAAAGTAACTCAGTTGTGTTTTTGGGATTGTAATGATAGCAACTCACTTTGTCGGTACCGAGATTATTGACGAGTAAGTATTTTTTATCGGGGGAAAAAATTGTTTGATGCACATAAGGTTTTGTCTGTCGTTCAGGATGAATACTGCTTCCGGAATGAGTTATAATTTGTAGATAATCGGTCAGCGTTCCATCTTTTTGTCGTCCGAAAATAGCCAGATTGCCACCCGAATAATTGGCTACCACCACATGTTTCGAAGCAATATCCACATAGCAGGTATGATCGCCACCGGAATTTACCTTGTTCAGAAAGCTTAGCGAGCCGTTTTTCTTATTGAATTTGAAAGCACTTACCACCCCGGTATTTCCGGTTTCATTCGCAGCGTAAAGATTCCTTTTGCTAATGGCAATAAATGATGGATCAACTATTTCACTGCTTTGCAGAGTTGTTTTGTATGTGTTTTTCTTAATGTCAATTTCCAGACTATAAATTCCTTCGGAATTGGTTTTCGAAGTGTAAGTGCCAATCATAAAGCGGTACTTTCCGTTGCCGGCCATGATACCGGAAGCCATTGCAAAAACCGACAGTATTACGAAAATCTTTTTCATTGTATAAACATTTATATTGTGATTGCTGCAAAGCTAATAAAAAATCCCCTGCAAATATGAGTATTTGCAGGGGATTCGTAAGTTTTAAAACTATTTATATGCTGATTATCTGTTTACGACTTTTACAACTTCGTTTGCAGTTTTTACAATATAAACACCTTTTGCCAAAGTAAATGATTTTGCCGATTGAATATTCATTTCAGCCACACAAGCTCCTGTTACATCGAATATACGAACAAATGAAGGTTTGCTTGTCATAATGTTCAACTGTCCGTTGAAGCTGCTTACTTTCAGATTTGATACCACCACATCTTCAGTGCCGGTTCCAAAGTCAGGAGCATATGCACCGTTAGTGTTGATGGCTACATATTTGATTTCCACATCAGTATTCTCTGCACCTTGTGATTTACCAAAGAACAGATACGATCCGCCATTTGCATTCAGAGGCTCGTAAGTAGCTTCTTCGTAAAGTGCAATGTCGTCGAGATAGAAATTGAACCAACCTGTAAATTCACTGTATAAGCGTAATGTGTGGTTCGCTGCTGTTGTGCTGAATTTTACAATCTGACGGCTCCAGCTGATGTTGCGAACATTCATTACATCGCTCCAGAGTTTAATATCACCATTGGCCACGGTAAGTCTGCCGTTATCAGGATAGTTTGCTGCTTTCATCCAGAATACAAAAGTATAAGTTTTGTTAGGTGCGAGTTCTTTTTCGAACAGTGCATTCTGGCGGAATGACAATGGCAGTGAGTCATTAGTTAAACCATCTGTTGTTTTGGCTTCGCCTCTGTTGGCGAGGAAAGTAAATCGCAAGCTGTTATTTCCGCTGTGAGCCCATTTGTAACCTGTGTCGATATGTTTGCGTTTGTCCTGAATACGGAGGAAGCTGTTCCAAACACTATTTTGCTTCATTGGGAGGTTGCTGTCGTTTAATACATTTTCCGATGCAAGAGCCCAAACATAAGGTGTACCATCGTTGTTCATGTTTACATCTTCGAAACCACCATTGGCAATCAGGTTTGTTTTACCTGCAAATAAGTCAGGATCGGTTTCGTTTGTTACTTCGTACAATACAAGGTCGTCGAGGTAAAGATTCCACCAACCAGCATGTGCATCAGAAGCTGTGAACAATTGCAAGGTTTTTTTATCTTCAGTAGTTGTAAATACTATGTCGGCATTAGCCCAGATATTGTTTCTTCCTTTAAGTTCGTGACCCCAGATTACATCTTCTTCACCACCTGTTCCGAGTTTTACTTTCAACCAGCCCCAGTCGTCCCATTTCGGGCTTTTGTGCCAGAAGTTGAAACGATAAGTTTTATTAGGTTCCAGTTCTTTGGTGAAATTGAAGTTGTTTGCATTGTTACCCAATGTAGAGAAACGAAGTGATGAAGTACCGCTGTGAGCCCATTTTGCATTGCCTTCGCCGCTCAATCCATCATTCGATTGATCATGACGCTGAATACGTACGTTTCCATTCCAAAGTGGATCGAATTTAACAGGATTATTTTCATCACCTTTTGTAAGGTCACTCAAAGCCCATGTAGTAGGTTGTCCTTGGCCATCCAAAATCTGATTTCCCGCATTGTCGATATTCCAGTTTTCGAAGTCGCCATTGGCAATAAGGTTGACAAATGAGGCAGGAAGCGGATTAGGAGTATGAACTGCAGGAACAACAACTTCGCCTTTTGAAATTGTAGTTTGCTCGCGGAGAATAAAGTTATCAAAAGCTGTTACAGCTGTTGTTTTATTTCCATCACGTGTCCAGCTTGGAAACTCGAAGCGAATAGTTTTAGCATTTTCGGGAGTTGTAATTGTCTGGTTGTGAATTTGCCAGAAATCATCGTTTGCTCCTGTAAAGATAGCGTTTACGTTACGATTGTCCACTCCATTTTGAGTTCCCTGTTGGAAATCATAAAATGCACCCATGTCGCGCCATGCCCATGGTTCCAGTTTATTACGTGTACGGGCAATCGAGATGTCGTACTTCGTGTTGGGTTTTACGGCAAACTCACGTGTGCGGGCTTTTTCCTGTGTTTCGGTATTAAATTCAGCTCCGGTTCTTTCTACTTTACCGTTACTATCCATAATAAGAGCATAGTTTCCGGTGCGTTTTTCACGGGCTTTTGTTGTTTTGTAGAGTAATCCATTGCTCAGGAAGTCAGGGAACTGGGTTCTGTCGTTGATGTCATCACCATCTTCAAAACCACCATTAACCACAATATTGTCGAAATAGAATGCTGAAATAGGGAAAGTACCTACTTCAACTTTGTCGCGATAAAGTGTAACCAAACCGCTTGGAGCTACTGCCAGACGGAAAGTGTGGAAACCGTCGGTATTATCGGTTCCGGTAGCCACTTTAGTAGAAGCACCAAGTGGATTACTCTGATTCTTCAGGTAGTTGTTGTAAATACCCAAACGGAAACCTTTTCCTTCATTGTCGAAACCCTGAATGTTGAACGAACCGTTTCCTGCAGAATTGTTTACTTTGGCTTTAATTTCGATGGTGTAACCTGTGCTCAGGTTTAGTCCTAAACCGGTTTTGTACCAACCAAGTTGCGAACATTTGTTGTTTGAGTCCACTGCTCTCAGCTTCAAAACTCCGTCCTCGTTAAGTTGTGAAACTGCTGCTGCAGAAGTGTTGATGGTTGCATCTAGTTTTAACTCATTCCAACCTGCAGCTGTCGGTAACAAACTTGTTGCATTGTAAATAGTGTCGAGCACTTGTGCATTCGCTGTGACTACAGACAGCGCAAAGCACATCAGAAAAAAAGTAATTTTCTTCATTTTGCAATTAAATTTAAAGTTGATTTAAAATCTGATTAAAAAAATCTAATGCAAATGAAGCTAATTTTGTACACACCCTCCGTGAAATACTGACCAAAAAAAAGTAGATTTTAGTCAAAAGTAAACTGAGAATTAAACTATATGATATTAAAGGTTTGTAATTTGTGACGGAAGTTCAAATCCGGTATGTGAGTGTGAATTTAATGGTTGTTCTTACTGTAAATGGTTGATATTCATGTTTATATGCTGTTTTGGAGTTTTTGTAAATTCAGTAAGAGAGTATTCTGCTATTCGAATTTGACCAGATTTTGTTGTTTTCTATTCAGAAAATTATGTGTTTTAAATAGATAAAACATTTTCAGAGAGACAAATATTGTGTAAACTGACATGAAAATTCTGAACTTTTAAAATTAAATATGTACTTTTGTTCAGCTAATAAAAATGAAATCAGAAATATGATACAGGTAACGGATCAGACTTTAAAAAATGCAATTGAGGAAGGAATGGATGAATTTCTTCAGGTTTTTATCGATGCCTATCTCGAAACTTTGGGTGGAGAACTGAGTCCCGAAAAAATGGCATTGCTAAACGGTTCGCAGCATAGTTTACTGGCCTGGCATTTTTTCAGTACCGAAATGCGCGATGGAGGATTTGTACAGTTAATCCAAAACGGTTACGGACCCTATATTTTTGAAAATCCTTTTGCAAAAGCCATGCGTCAGTTTGGCTGTGTCGAACTTTCGAAGCTGATTTACAAGGCGAAAGAGATATACGACGCCAACAAAAAAGAACTGACCCGCGAAACCACTGAAGAAGAGTTTAATGCGATGTACGTGGATTTTGAAGTGTTCGATGAGCTTGAAGAACACTATTTCGATATTGAAGAGGAGCAAACTTCGCTATTGGCCGCTTATGTCGACGATCATATTGAAGATTTTGCTGAGATTGTAAAATAAATATTTTCGGGTGCAGAGTATTTCCCGCACCCGTTTTTTATATGCTTTTCAATAATTCTTCCTTCAGAATTTTTACTCCTTCCGAAGCACCTTTTCTGATCACAGTTACACGGTTCGAATGAATTTCGACATCGTTTGGATCGATCAGATACAGTGGAATTCCCGCTTGTGCATAGTGTAATAATCCTGCCGCAGGATAAACCTGCATAGATGTTCCGATAATTACCAGAATATCAGCTTTTTCTACAATTCTCGCTGCATTACCAATTTCAGGAACTTCCTCGCCAAACCAAACTATATGCGGACGAAGCGGATATCCCTTGGGACATTTATCGTGAATGCTGAATTCGATTTTCTCAGGTTGAACTTCGAATACTTCCTGTCCCGGGCCTGAGGAACGCATTTTCATAAGTTCGCCGTGAAGATGCAAAACACTTGAACTACCTGCTCTTTCGTGTAGATTATCCACATTCTGAGTCACAATCTGAACGTTAAAGTATTGTTCCAGTTCCACCAGGCCTTTGTGGCCATTGTTAGGTTGTGCTTCGGCAAGTTGTTTACGGCGTGCGTTGTAAAATTCCTGCACCAATGCGGGATTCAACGCCCATGCTTCGGGAGTTGCCACTTCTTCGATGCGGTACTTTTCCCATAAACCACCGGCATCGCGAAAGGTCGAAATACCACTTTCGGCTGACATGCCTGCACCTGTGAGTATTACTAAAGTTTTCATTCTTCAGCTTTTTTTGTGTTCTTAGCTCTTATCCAACCTAAAAAGAAAGTTGTTTCGGTAGGCGATAAAATTGTATTCAGCGTTTGGTAAACCGAACCGATTTCTTCTGTTGTTTCAAGCAATTTCTGTGCTTTGGCGCGATTTTCCTCGCTGATAAACTCATTGATATTTAGCAGTCCAGCAGTGACATAACGCATAAGGTGCGAAGCAATTGTACCCGGAACCAGTCCACGTTCAGTTGCAATTTGCTCAATGCTTTTTCCAGCTTTGTACATTTCGTAAGTCAGGCGGAATGAGCTTCCCTTTTCGGGTTTTTCTTTCTTTTCAGTTGGTTCGGGTTTCTCTATGGGGTCTTTTTTAGCCTTTTTTTCTTTTTTGACACGCTTTTCCGAAATCAGCATTTCCATTTTCGATTCAAGTTTGTTGTCTTTGCTGTACTTACGAATTATATTAAGAAATAAATCTCCGTATTTTTCTACTTTGGCAGGTCCAAAGCCGTTTATGCGCAAAAGGTCTTTTTCGTTTTGTGGCAAATAATCGGCCATTTCACCTAAGGTTTGACTTCCTGCTACCATAAAAATGGGCAAATCGCGTGGTTCACAAATCTGATTACGCATTTCGAGTAATTCAAAGTAAAGAGCTTTATTTTTAACTTCGAATACTTTTGTTTCCTTTGTTTTGTTATAAGCATTCGGGCTGAAATCGGGCAGGAGGAAAGTGTTTTTCAATACAAAATAATCTTCCACCATAAACGGATGTTTCATGCCTTTGAAAATATGATTTTTCTGTGCAAAATATCCGAAAACGGTGCGTAACTGATCGTTGTATTCGCGGGCGTTTTCGCGACTGTCGGTGCTGGCAGGTGACTCGTTTATGGTCTGTAACAGATTCGCAATTTTTTCTCTGAAGTAAGTGGTCGCTGCGTTCAAACGGTCTGTCAGATAATCTTCGTCGAGCGATTTATTGTTTACAATGGCTGTCAGTTGATGCTGAAATTTTTCGGCCACTTCCTGAATAGCCTGTGTCTGACGCAATAAATCCTGTAAAAAGGCTAAAGTGTCGTCGTTAAACGAGCTTTCCACTTCTTTTACCGATGTAATTAATCGTGACACAAGTCCGATTCCCGGCCGGAATTCGAAAAGCTGCTTAAGTACAAACTGACGGAATTCATTACGCGCCTGATCGAGTTGCAGTTCTAGTTCTTCGTAGGTCGGTTTTATCTTTTGGTGTTCTACAATTTGTCTGTCGTTTTCAATACTTAGCGGGTTAATGCGGCTTTTGAGTACCAAACCTTCGAGTGTCCGGCAGCGACTGAGTGCCACATAAACCTGTCCGGCTGCGAAAGCGTCTCCCGCATCAATTACTGCTTTGTCGAATGTAAGTCCCTGGCTTTTATGAATGGTAATAGCCCAGGCCAAACGCAAAGGATATTGTGTAAAAGTGCCAGTTACTTCTTCTTCAATTTGCTTTGTTTTTTCGTTGGTACTGTAGCGGATATTTTCCCACTCCATTCGTCCGGTTTCGATTTCAGAATTATCTTCAGGACAGAAAATACTGATCATGTCGTTACTGATATCCTCAATTACACCGATTTTTCCGTTGTAGAAACGTCGTGGATTTTCATTATCGTTGCGGATAAACATGACTTTTGCACCCACTTTCAGTTCAAGAATTTTTTCGGTTGGATAACTTTTTTCCTGAAAATCGCCTTTGATTGTAGCTTCGAATTTGTAGGTTTTGCTTTTAATCCCGGCAAGTTCCAGACTGTTTATCTGGTCGGCTTTGTAATTATGAGTGGTCAGCGTTATGTAAGTATCGTTGTTGTCGGGTACAAATTGCGGTTGATAGCGGCTCATAAGCGTTTGCAGGCCACTTTGAGTCAGGCAATTGTTGCGTACCTCATTTAATATCTGAATAAAGGTGGCATTTTGCTGTCGAAATATTTTATCCAGCTCGATATAAACCGGTTTCTGCTCGGATATCACTCTGCTGTGGAAAAAGTACGGACTCTGATAATAGCGCGATAACAAACGCCATTCGTCGTCGACGGCAACCGGCGAAAGCTGAAACATATCGCCAATAAAAATCAGTTGTACACCACCGAAAGGTTCGTTGTGACGATAGCGAAAATGACGCAAAACAGTATCTACCGCATCGAGTACATCGGCGCGAACCATACTTATTTCGTCAATCACAAGCAATTCGAGTTCCTGAATAACCTTACGTTTGTAACCGGCCATCTTTATTCTTTCGGCCAGCGCTTTTCGCTCTTCAGGCGTGGGTATAAATGGAGTGAAAGGCAGTTGAAACATTGAGTGAATGGTTGTTCCACCTGCATTAATGGCTGCCACACCTGTAGGTGCCACTATAGCCATCTGTTTTTTTGTTTCTTTTTGCAGTTTGCGCAGAAATGTGGTTTTTCCGGTTCCGGCTTTTCCGGTCAGGAAAATACTGCGGTTGGTGCTGAGGGCAAATTCGCGGGCAAGATCGTAAGGAGATTCGTTTTGCATAATCATAGGTTTATCACAAAAAATCAGAAGAATAATTATCAGAGAATTGCATTGTAAGTAGAAATAATCATCTTACAAAGATTGATAAAATATATCATTTATACAAATAGTTTTTTAAGATTTTTCATCCAAATAAATTTAAAAATCAGGATACAAAAAAGCCTGTCAGATTTGCTGGCAGGCTTTTAAGTTTTTGATATCTATATGTTTATCCGAGAAGGCTTAACAAAAGACCGGCAGCTACAGCCGAACCAATTACCCCAGCCACATTCGGACCCATAGCGTGCATTAAGAGGAAGTTACCCGGATCTTCTTCCTGACCAACCACCTGCGAAACGCGTGCAGCCATAGGCACAGCCGAAACACCGGCAGAACCAATCAGAGGATTCATTTTTTCTTTCAGGAACAGATTCATAAACTTAGCGAGTAATACTCCACCGGCAGTTCCGAGTGAGAATGCCAAAACGCCAATCACCATAATCTTTATGGTCTGCAGGTTTAAAAATGCACCTGCAGTAGCAGTTGCACCCACAGTAATACCAAGGAATATAGTCACGATATTCATCAACTCATTCTGTACTGTTTTACTCAAACGTTCAACCACGCCACTTTCGCGCATAAGGTTACCAAGCAGTAAACTACCCACAAGTGGAGCAGCTGGAGGCAATAGTAACGAAATGAATGCTGTAGCAAAAATCGGGAAAATAATTTTCTCTTTTTTCGATACAATACGCAATTGTTTCATTTTGATCATTCGTTCTTTTTTTGTAGTCAGCAATCTCATGATAGGAGGCTGAATTACAGGAACGAGTGCCATGTATGAGTAAGCAGCTACGGCGATCGGACCTAATAAGTGAGGAGCCAGTTTCGATGTAAGGAAGATAGCTGTAGGACCATCAGCTCCACCAATGATACCGATTGAAGCGGCTTCCTGTGGATTAAACTCTAGTCCTATAGCTGCCAGATAAGTGGCAAAAATTCCTAGCTGAGCTGCAGCTCCCAAAAGCAAACTTTTAGGATTGGCAAGCATAGGACCAAAGTCGGTCATTGCACCCACACCCACAAATATAAGACATGGATAGATACCAAGTTTTACGCCCAGATACAGATAGTCGAGCAGACCTCCTTTTTGTACGAAAGATTCCCAATGTACGTGTCCTCCTGCAAATAAATCGCTGTTGAACATTGCTGCACCGGGTAAATTGGTGAGCAACATTCCAAAGGCAATCGGCAAAAGCAATAAGGGTTCAAACTGCTTTACAATCGCAAGGTACAATAACACACAGGCTATAAAAATCATAATTATAGTTTCCCACGTAAGTCCGGCAAAACCGGTACTTTCGAGAAAATTTATAAGACTTTCCTGTATATAGGAAAGACCGGTGTGTGTTGTTTCAGCACTTACGGTTTCTGTAGCTGCTACAAGATTCGAATCGGCTGCAACAGTTTGCGCCCCGACTGTCATTTGAATACCTGTAAACAGAAAAACCAATAAAATTAAAATACTTTTTTTCATTTTCATTTTCTATTAATTACAGGTATTTATTCAATATCGAGCAACACATCGTCCTGCATAACTGCCTGACCTGGTTGCACGTGAATTTTCCTTACAATTCCGTTTTTCTCAGCATAAATGCTGTTTTCCATTTTCATCGATTCGAGTGTAAGCAATAAATCGCCTCGCTTTACATGTTGGCCAGCACTTACTGCTACTTTCAGTATACTACCCGGAAGTGGTGAACGCATTGGTTTGGCATATGCCGATGAAGCAGCTGCCGGAGCTGATTCCTGTCTCGGAGTTTCCTTAACTTCTGCTTTTGGTGCCTGAGCTACCGGAATTTCGGCTTCAGTTCCTTCGAAATCGATCAGTAAATCATCCTGCATAACACTTTGTCCCTGTTGTACATGAATGTGACGGATAATACCATCGTGTTCGGCCAAAATGTTGTTTTCCATTTTCATCGATTCCATTGTAAGTAAAACATCACCACGTTTAACATTCTGACCATTACTTACAAGTATTTTCATAACATTGCCCGGAAGTGGTGCTTTTATAGCATTTGCAACCACTGAGCGGCTTGGTGTTTTGATGGCAGCTACCTTTCCGGCTGCCTTTCTGTTCATCGACGAAGCTTTGTCCTGTTTCTCAATTTCAACAGTGAACGGTGTTCCGTTTACTTCAATTTCGGCAATGTTTTGTTCAATTTCGTTAATTAAAACTTCGTATTCACTACCGTTTATTTTAAATTTGAATTTCTTCATAATGATTATTTTACCAGATTATTTAAACCATAAATTTTTGAACTCCATGGAGAATAACGTCTTTCAACGGTTTTAATCGTGATAACAGCGCTTTCTTCGTCGTGAACTTCGGAGTAATATAAGTGTAAAGCCATGGCTATGGCTGCACTGTCGCCAGCTGATAAGTGGTCTTCCACATATTCTTTTTCGATCGATTGTGGTAATTGTGAGTTGTTCTCAGTCGTTTTTTTCGGAACACGCACTTTTGGTGCTACTATCTTACTGAAAATGCTCAACACAATTACAATCAGAATAAGTAGAACAAACACCATCGATATTGAAAAAATAACCACATTCAGGGCGTCGGCCCAGTTGACTGCTAGTATGTTCATATTTTACAGTTTTATAATGGAATATTTGAATGCTTTTTCAGAGGATTCACTACTTTTTTGGTTTGTAGTGCCTGGAATGCACGAATCACGCGGAATCGTGTATTACGGGGCTCAATGATGTCATCAATATATCCGTAAGAGGCAGCCTGATATGGATTCGCAAATTTTTCTTTGTATTCGTTTACTTTTTCGTCTACAAATTTTGCTTTTTCTTCAGGATCAGCAATTGCCGAAATGGCACGACCTTCGAGTACTTCGATAGCACCTGCAGCACCCATAACAGCAATTTCAGCTGTAGGCCATGCATAGTTGAAGTCACCACGCAATTGTTTTGAGCTCATTACGTCGTGTGCTCCACCATATGATTTACGAAGTGTAACAGTTACTTTCGGAATTGTGGCTTCACCATAAGCAAACATCAGTTTGGCTCCGTGTGTAATGATACCTGAATATTCCTGAGCAGAACCTGGAAGGAATCCGGGAACGTCAACCAAAGTAAGTACAGGAATGTTGAAAGCGTCGCAGAAACGAACGAAGCGGGCAGCTTTGCGTGCCGAATCGCAGTCGAGTACACCGGCGAGGAAGTTTGGCTGATTAGCAACGATACCTGTCGAAATACCATTGAAGCGTGCAAATCCTACAATAATATTGCGTGCATAATCGGCATGTACTTCGAAGAACTTACCGTAGTCGGTAATACCGGAGATAACCTGTTTCATGTCGTATGGCTGATTCGGATTGTCCGGAATAATTGAGTTTAATGCATCATCCAAACGGTTAATCGGATCAGAACATTCTTCGAGTGGTGGTTCTTCCAGATTATTCTGTGGTAAATAAGAAATCAGTTCGCGAATAGCTTCAATACCGGCTTCTTCGTTGGCCACGCGGAAATGCGATACACCTGATTTACATGAGTGAACATCGGCACCTCCGAGATCTTCGGTCGAAATATCTTCGCCTGTAACTGATTTTACAACTTTCGGACCGGTTACGAACATGTATGAGTTTTGCTCGGTCATGAGAATAAAGTCGGTAAGGGCAGGAGAGTACACTGCACCACCGGCGCAAGGACCGAAAATGGCAGAAATCTGAGGAATAACGCCTGATGCCAGAATGTTACGCTCAAAAATTTCGGCATAACCGGCCAGTGAAGTTACGCCTTCCTGAATACGTGCGCCACCCGAATCGTTAATGCCAATTACCGGACAGCCCATTTTCATGGCCATATCCATTACTTTACAAATCTTCTGAGCCATAGTTTCCGACAACGATCCACCGAATACGGTGAAATCCTGAGCAAAAACAAAAACTGTACGTCCATCGATAGTACCGTGTCCGGTCACTACTCCGTCGCCCAGGTATTTTTCTTTTTCCATACCGAAGTTGGTACAGCGGTGTGTTACGAACATGTCGAACTCTTCGAAACTCGAATCGTCCAGTAACATGTGAATTCTTTCGCGTGCAGTAAATTTACCTTTCGCGTGCTGGGAAGCAATACGCTTTTCCCCTCCTCCCAATTTGGCTTTTACGCGCAAATCAATCAGATTTTGAACCTTTTTTGTATTTTCCATTTTGTATATATATTAACAATACCTGTAACAGCCGCAGCAGGATCACGTGCCATACTGCTTCGTTACAGGTGATTTCTTTTTTTTTCGGAAACTGATTTATTTATTGGGATCTTCGCAAAGTTCGGTAAGTACACCGAAAGTTGATTTTGGGTGAAGGAAAGCTATGTTCAAACCTTCAGCACCTTTGCGGGGAGCTTTGTCGATAAGTGATACCCCTTTTTCGGCTACAAGGTCGAGGGTTTCCTGAAGTCCTTCCACTGCAAATGCAATGTGGTGAACGCCTTCGCCTTTTTTCTCGATAAATTTACCTACAGGACCTTCTGGATCTGTTGATTCCAAAAGTTCAATTTTTGTTTGTCCAACTTTGAAAAATGCAGTTTTTACTTTTTGCTCTGCTACTTCTTCTACTGCATAACATTTCAGACCGAGTACCGATTCGTAATAAGGAATTGCAGTTTCGAGACTTTTTACAGCTATCCCGAGATGCTCAATGTGTGTTAAATTCATAACTTTATTATAATTTTGATAAGTGTATATTTTCGAAATTAAAGAAATTTTTCCGTATTTGAAATTTAGCGCAAATTTACAATAATTATTTCTCATTATCAACCAAATAAAGAATTATTTTAAAAAATAAATGTCTTTCTTGATTATCAGAACAATACATTTTTTTTGCATTTATATTTAGAATTTTATGCTGCACACTATATGTTTTTGTGTGCAGTAAAATGTGCTTTTTCATTATAGAACCAATATTTTTACACAAAAAAAGCCGGCGTCTGAAAACGTCGGCTTTGCTCAAAAAATGTTGTTCTGTATTTTTATACCAACTTCCTTACGCAAGAGGCTTTATTTTACATACCAAGCCAGATAATGAATTTTTATTTTGGGATATTTTGACAACAGGGTTTTTAATTTACCCTGCACATCGCTGTAACTTCCATCCTGATTGCGATAATGATATGGATACACATTCCGCGGTCTGAAACCGGCAATGGCTGAGGCGGCCTGCTCAACCGACATTGTGTAGGGGAGATTCATGCACACAAATGCGTGATCGATGTCTTTGAGTTTGCGCATTTCGGGAATATCTTCGGTGTCGCCCGAAATATACACGCGTTCTTTACCAATATTAAGTACATATCCGTTTCCCACACCGGTTGGATGAAATTTTTGCCGTTCGGGAGTGCTGTTGTATGCGGGTATGGCTTCAATTTTAATTTTTTCGCAAAAATACACTTCGCCATTTTTCAGCGCATGGCCTTTTCCAAGTTTTTCCACAACTTCGGTATTGGCTACTATTTTGGTTTTTTCTGTTTCGAGCGTTTTTATCAGCGTAGAATTAAAATGATCGCCATGCGCATGGGTTATCAGAATGATGTCGGGAGCAGGAAATAAGCTGTAGTCTTCGACATTTCCCACCGGATCGACATACAGCACAAGTTCGGAAGTCTGAATCACAAAACTGGCATGTTCCACAGCTGTAAAGCTGATTTTACTTTGTGCCTGTATGCCTGAAGCCAGTAAATACATTAATAATATGTGAATTGTTCTCATAAATTTATATTTTGTATTTATAACACAGCTGTTTACTAATTTGTTGGCGGTATAGAATGTTTTTCTATTTGTGCACTGTCTGATAAAACAAAAGCGGGACAAATTGCTTCATCCCGCTAAAAAGTTATATTGTTTGTACAAAGTGAAGATGACTTTGATTCGTAACGGCTTCGATTTTGATGCTTATAGCAGTTCAATAATTCTTTCCTCGGTACTTTTTTCGCTATCGAATAAAACTTCGATGCTTTGAACCGAATAAACAATCCAACCGGAATTATGAATGCGCGAGGCCGCCCATGTTTCTACCTTTAACTCGGGCATATCATGTAACTCGGGCATTTCGTCGGGCGTTAGTTCCGGATCATTTTTTGCTTCTTCATACATGAGCTTCTTCATTGTCTCTTCGTCGAGAATTTTACTCATTTGTATAATGAAATTGTTGTCGTCAGAGTTTATTTCGCTCAACCATACATTTAATTCTGCATCAATCCCTTCCTCGATATTCATAAATGGCGATTTTACAGTTGCACTGAAGTTTTCGTTCAGTTTATACTTAGCTCCATGATAATTGTAATATTGCTGAATTTCGCTGAGTGCCAACTGCTCAACCGCTTCTTTCGAATTGTATCGTTCGAGAAGTGATGTGAATTCGGCCACCAGATATTGATCTGATTTGTGTTTTTTGACGAGGCTTTTTAGCCTTTTGGTCATTGCCGCGCTGATTTCAGCACTGTTTAGCACTTCGGCGAGCACTCCCATTTCGTCGGTTTTGAGCAATACTTTGGTGGGTTGATATGCGGTAAGTATGGTTTTCAGCTCTTCAGGGCCGCTCACATATTTATAATTGAAATACTTCCATTCAACTGTGTAGCTCCCGGCTGTCGAATCTACAATCTGTATATCTACATTGTAAGTGTATTCCTGAAACGAAGTAGTGTCACCACTTTCGAGTGTGACCTTTTTTTCATGAATCAGATAACTTTGTTTCTCGTTTTTGTCCCAGTAACCAATAACCTGCACAGTGGAATCTTCCATATTGATTTGTGCTTTGAGCGCAGGAAACAGAAAGAAAAACGACATTAAGAATAATGCCTTTTTTGTAATGGATAAATATTTCATATCAGGGTTGGTTTATTTATGGATTAAACTTTTGTAAGTGCTTATTTATAAATGTATTTTAGGATTTCTTCTTTGTTGCGAATGGCATTTTCAAAAACTTCATTTTTGCTGATTCGAAGACGATAAGAACGAATTCGTGCCTCATATTTTCTGAATTCTTTGTACCAGCGAAATGCCCATTTCCCAATGATACATTGAAATGGAATAAATAATAAAACCAGCCACCATGGCACCGAAGTTATACTCAAAAAAGCAATTGTTTGAATTAAATAATACAGCGGAAATGTGAGAAGTCCTGTGCCAAAATGCAATGAACTGAAAAAACCATCATATTGGGCTTTGAAAACGTTTTTGCGGAGATATACAGGCAGGAAAAACGGAATAAAGTTGAGTAAAAATCCCTGTACAAATATAGGAAAAGTCATACACAGCAAAACTGCATCGAGTGCAAGCGCCGCCTGCGAAGGTTTTGAGCCCGACAATGCCTGAGGTTTCAGATGCAATGCTTTGAGCTGTTTAGCGAGTGCACGACAGTTTTCAGCAAAAGCCTGAAATTCAACTGTGTCTGTTTTTTCTTTGTTTACAAGCGTTTTTGCAGCCTTCTGGCGCAGTTTAAACGATTCAATTGTGAAATGTCTTCCGGTTTGGGCTTCAAATCCGGCCAGTTCGGTGGCTGTCAGTATTTCTTCGTAATGATCGGTACTCTCAATGTCAACCGTAAGGTTTTTAAGCGAATCGCTTAAGCGTTGACGAAGTTCATTCATGGCCTGTGCCTGATTCCCGCGGTACAATTCGAGATATTCGGTCATATTCACAGGCTTACCAATATTGATAATAATATGTTTGCCGTATTTAAAAATACTGCCGTAATCGAGACCAACAGGAATGATTTTTACAGGTTTTTCAGGTCCGCATTGTTCCTGAGTAGCAAACGCAATGCGAAAAATTCCCTTCACCAGTGGACGAATACGCTGTTCGGTTTCCTGATTTCCTTCGGGCATGATGCATAGTGCATTACCGTTGATCAGCAGCTCCGAACTCATTTCGAAGGTTTCGTTGTTACGACCCAGATTTTCGTACCCGTCGCGTATGCGGAATGCAGGCATGATTTTCGCAAAATTCAGCATTCTTGCGATTTGCTTTTTTCTGAAAATATCAGCACGAGCCAGAAATGAAGTTGAAAAGGCTCCGGGTGTGACCGAAAGAATAGCCAATGCATCCATAAGCGCATTCCTGTGGTTAGGTGCAAATATTACCGGGCCTTTTTCAGGAATGTTTTCGCGCCCCACCACCACATAATCTCCGTAAAAACTTTCGAATGCTTTGTTTACGCAGGGTTTTAGCAGGCGGTAAAATAACTTTTGTTCGTAAATTTTCGACATTTATTAATTGGGATTTCTACGGTTCCAGTAAAATGCAATACCCAAACCTGAAATGATATGCCAAATGCCCCACCATGCTGTAATGAACAACATGCCACCCAATTCGAGATGCGGCGGGAATATCTTGGGGTTGAAAAGCAAAACCAGTCCGAGGCCTGAATTCTGAATGCCGGTTTCTATGGTCAGTGTGCGTCGGTCGGCATTGGGGATTCTGAAAATTGTGGCAATACTAAACCCGGTAGCCAAAGCCAATCCATTGTGAATTAGCACTAAGAAAAATACATAGTAAATGTATTTAAGAAACAGGCTCATGTTGTTTGCAAATGCAAGCACTACCATAAGCAGAAAGAAAACTATGGATAGGTATTGTATTGGTTTTTTGAGTTTTTCGGTAAATTTCGGTAAATAATGAGAAAATAAAATGCCCAATATCAAAGGAATGCCTAACAAAATGAATACAGTTTCGAACATTTGCCCATTGTCGATTTCGAGAGGCCGGAGCGTGTGGCTTGCATGTTTGCTAATGTATTTTACGTAAAGACCGCCCCAGAAAGCAAAATTAAAAGGAGTCATAATAGTAGCCAGCAGAGTAGTGGAGGCTGTTAGTCCAATCGAAAGCTCGGTATTGGCTTTGGAAAGCGACGATACAAAGTTTGAAATATTTCCACCCGGGCAGGCTGCCACCAACATCATACCCATAGCTACAGTAGGCGTAATGTGATTGCTGAATGCAATAACCAATAAAAATGTAAGCGCAGGTAGTGCCAAAAGTTGCGAAACAAGACCTAAAATTGTAGACTTTGGATTTTTAATGAGGTTCTTAAATTCTGCCGGTTTAATTCCTAATGCAACCCCAAACATTATAAAGCTAAGTACAATGTTTATCGCGTGCATTCCCGATGCCGAAAAGTTGATCTTTATCGGATCAAGTTGCTGTAGCGCTTCGTACATATTATTACTTTTTTTATTAAAACCACAAAGATATAAGATTTTTTCTTAATGAAAATAGTTTCAATTCTGTTTTATTTTTAACTGCTATTGTGAATTTACGGAAAAACAAATTATATTTGCAGATATTTGTAAAGTTAATCAGTGCTATTTGAGTTGTGATAATAATCAACCAATATAATAATCAAAAAGTTATGGAAAAAACAGACGAAAACAAACAAATTTACAAGCTTACTTATCATGGTAAAGGGCTCGATTATTTTGTAATTATGGTGGTAAATGCCATTCTTACAGCTGTTACTTTAAGTATTTATTATCCCTGGGCAAGGGCTAAGGAACTAAAATACATTTATGGTTCCACTTCGTTTAATGGTGATAGATTCTCATTTTCGGGAACCGGAAAGGAAATGTTTATCGGTTATCTGAAAACAATTCTCATTTTTGCTGTGATGGTGGCTTTATATGCTGGTCTTTTTATCGCCGGCTATCCTGTTTTATCCATTGTGGTTTTATATGCGTTTTTAATTGCTATTCTGCCACTGGCTCTGCACGGATCATATCGTTACCGCATGGCACGTACTTCGTGGCGTGGTATTCGTTTTGGTTATCGTGGCGACAAAAAGGAATTGATTGTAGGCTTTCTTAAATGGTTTTTCCTCACAATCATTACTTTGGGTATCTATGGTGCCTGGATGTCGGTTAATTTGAATAACTATATTTTTGGTCATATCCGTGCCGGAAATGTAGAGTTTAAATACAGGGCAAAAGGTTCGGAGTATTTCTGGATTTTCCTGAAAGGTTATTTGCTGACAATTATCACATTAGGTATTTACAGTTTCTGGTGGTACAAAGATCTTTTTGAGTTTTATGTAAAAAATCTTTCGCTCGAAAAGGACGATAAAACCATTACTTTCCGTTCGCGTGCAACTGCCGGTGATGTATTCAGCCTTTTATTGCCAAATTTTCTTATCACTGTGTTTACCCTTGGTCTCGGACTGGCATGGGTTGAAACCCGCAATATGAAATTTACCTGCGATATGATTGAGATGGAAGGTGATATCGATCTTGATTCGTTGTCGCAAACCGAAGCCGATTATGCCGATGCTACAGGTGAGGAAATGTCTGACTTCTTCGATATTGACCTGATTTAATTAAGAGCGAAGCGAAGAAATATAATTGTATAAATCCGGAAACACGGTTGAAACGATTTTAAAATCTTTTATCCGTGTTTCTTTTTTCAAAATTTAATGGAAACAAGTACTGCTGTTTATTTTGATGGAACTTCATCGGTTGCCCATCAGGTTTACCCGCATACCGACGATAGGCTTGGCGTAATTACTTTTGAAACAACGCAACACGGGAAAATAGAGTGGGAGTTAAGCCGAATCAGGTTCGAGAATTATGATGAAATTCTCGAAATCCGTCATCCGCAATTTCCGGCAGCTTTACTCAAAATTTCCGATAAGGTTTTTATCAGCGAATTACTTACAATACTCGATCGTAAGGGTCATGTGGGTTGGTATCACAAATTGCTTCATAAATCGCTGGCATTCTATGTGTCAGCTACTCTGGCCCTGGTTGCTTTGGCTGTGCTGGGTTATATTTATCTGGTGCCTTACGTGGCCGAAAAGTCTGTAAGCCTTATTCCGGAAGAGTTCGATCAGTATATCAGTCAGGATTTTATCACTGATTACATATATAAAAATGATATTGACGAACAAAGATCTGAAAAGTTGAATGAATTTGCTGCCGGAATTGATTTCGAAAATACGAGACCGCTCAATTTCATGGTGGTACAATCGTCGCAGGTAAATGCTTTTGCCTTGCCCGATGGCAATATAGTGGTGTTTACAGGTTTACTCGACCGCATGGAGAGTTTCGACGAACTGGCAGGTTTACTTGCACACGAGGCGGTGCATGTAAATGAGCGACATGGATTGAAAATGCTTATGCGTAATTTGGCAGGATATATCTTTATTTCGCTTATATTCAGCGATGTGAACGGAATTATGGCCATTATTACCGAGAATGCTCACAATCTGCAATCACTGTCGTATTCGCGCCGTTTCGAGCGTGAAGCGGACGAAAAGGCTGCGCAACTACTTATCCGAAATCACCTGAATCCCAAAGGAATGCTTCGTTTGTTTGAACGACTCGAATCGGCTACCGACGATCTGATGATTCCTGAGTTTATGAGTTCGCATCCGCTTACCCCGCACCGGCGACTGATGATCGAAGACTATATCGGAACAGAGAATTATAGTATTATTCCCAACAATGATTTAGATAGAATTTTTCAGGAGTTAAAGAAGTAGTGGGGGCAATTAAACAAAAGGAAACGAGGAGACAAAGGGACAATAAAAAAGCTCCGGACAAATGTTTGTCCGGAGCTTTTTGTTATTAATTTAAAGCTGATTAAAGCATAAATTTTTGAGTGTTTTTACCTACGCGTACAATGTACATACCTTTCGACAAATTGTCAACCGATACTTTTCCGTTTTCGAGTACCGAAGTCTGCACTTTGCTACCCAATGCCGAGAAAATTTCTACTGTGGCGCCATTGGCTACATTTTTAATTTGCAGGTCGCTTCCAACAACAACAGCTTTGAATTTTAATGCGTCAATGCTATTGAAACCTGATGTTTTTTCTCCAAAGAACATATTGTCCCAAATTGTAGTTGAATTTTTGTATGATCTGAATTCAAAGGCGAAATGAGTTACATCTGCAGGGGCAACTACATCTACATTGTAAGTTTTCCATGCACCTTTCTCATCTGCAAAATAGGCTGTTCCACCAAGTTTAAGTTTTCCAAGTAGATCTTGTCCAAGTTCAGTATCGGTCATAAAAGCATCTCCTTTTTTAAAATTACTCCAGATACGTGCGTCTGTTCCATCACCACTTACAACATAATAATCAATATTGATGGTGTAAGTTTTGCCAGGAGTTACGGCCACTGTCTGTTGGTAACCAGGGTTTTGTGATCCATCAGTTACAACTTTGAAAGCTTTTGATCCATTGCTAACCAAAGTGGTTTCTTCGGTTACAGTAATGGCTGAGGCGTGTGCTGCGTTAGCAGGAACTAGCCATACAGTTGGTTTTCCACTAGCCCATTCTTCAAAACTTGGGTTTTGGAGCAGGTTTGTTTGTGCTTGAGTAAACGCTACACAAGCAATAAAAGATAATAATAGGGTAATTTTCTTCATGTTGAATAATTTTAATTGTGAATTACTATAATTTACTTGTTAATACCGACAAAGATAATGTATAATTATTACAAAAGCAATACGTTTTTGCAGCTTTTGTTGCAGCAGTATTTAATATTTCTAAAGATACACATATAAAACAACAAATCGAAAAGATAGTTTATGCTGATTCCCCTGTTTATCGTCTATTGTAAATTAAAGGGCAATATAATTGTCGATATATTAAAAGTGAAACCTCAGTTACAAAGCTATTTTATTATCCAAATTGTTTATAACTTATTCTGTTAAATGTATATAGTACACAATTAATTGTTTAACTTTGCAGGAATTTTAAATTTGTAATGAATGGCAGAAAAACGTTCTCCCGAATATATATTTGAAACAAGCTGGGAAGTTTGCAACATGGTTGGTGGCATTTACACGGTTTTATCTACCCGCGCCGCCACACTTCAAAAAAGATACAAAGACAATCTCCTCTTCATTGGTCCGGATGTGCATGCCGGAAAAGTAAATCCACTTTTTATAGCCGACAATAAGCTTTTTGCTGGTTTTGAGGAATTTACCCTCAAAGAATATCATTTGCCCGTACGCACTGGCCGCTGGGATATTCCCGGAAAACCGGTTGCGATTCTGGTTGATTTCTCGTCGCTTATGCTTCGCAAGAACGAGATTTACGGTCATGTGTGGGATTTATACAAGGTAAATTCGATGCCGGCTTATGGCGACTACGACGAATCGTCGATGTTTGGATATGCCACCGGAATGGTGATGGAAAGCTTTTACCGCTTTGCAGGACTGACAGCCGATAATCAGGTGATTGCGCATTTCAACGAGTGGATGACTACTTTTGGCGCATTTTATATCAAAGAACATTTGCCCGCTGTGGCTACTGTTTTTACCACACATGCCACATCCATAGGGCGTTCCATTGCAGGAAATCACAAACCGCTTTACGATTATCTCAACGAATATAACGGCGACCAAATGGCTTACGAGCTGAATATGGTCTCGAAACACAGCACCGAAAAGGCCGGAACGCACATTGTGGACTGTTTTACAACCGTAAGCGATATTACGGCCGATGAATGTACGCAATTGCTCGAACGTGTGCCCGATGTGGTGACGCCCAATGGATTCGAAAACGATTTTGTGCCCAAAGGAAAAGCGTTTACAGCTAAGCGAAACGAAGCAAAATCAGCCCTTCGCAAAGTGGCCGAAACTCTGCTTGGCTACAAACTTGAGGACGATGCTTTCTTTGTGGGAACGGCTGGTCGATACGAATATAAAAACAAAGGTATCGATACTTTTATAGAAGCACTCAAACATTTATACGATCATCAGGATACAACCCGTCAGGTAGTGGCTTTTATCATGGTTCCGGCCTGGGTGAAAGGTCCGCGTGTCGATTTGCAGCAGGCCCTGCAAAAACCTGATGCAAAATTCTACACTTACAACCGTACTACCACACACGAACTGCACGAATATTACAACGACCCTGTAATGGGCGCACTCAACTGGTTTCACATGTTCAATCAGGAAAACGAACGTGTAAAAGTCATTTTTGTGCCTTCGTATCTGAATGGAGCTGATGGTATTTTTAATAAAAGCTATTACGATTTGCTTATCGGGCTCGACCTTACCGTTTTTCCTTCGTACTACGAACCATGGGGCTATACTCCGCTCGAAAGTGTGGCATTCGCAGTACCTACCATTACAACAGGACTTTCAGGTTTCGGACAATGGGTGTCGAAAATGCCTCAACATGTGCGCGAAGGAGTGGGAGTAATTGCCCGTTCGGACTACAATGGATATGAGGTGGCGCTGCAAATTGCTGCCATGATGAACGATTTGTTGAACGCAAGCGTTGATGAAATAGAACTTATTCGTAACAAAGCTTCCGAAGTGGCCTCGAAAGCGCTCTGGAAGCACTTTATAAAATATTACGACGAAGCGTATGATATTGCGTTGAGGAATAAGGAAGCAAGACAATTGACAGTTGATAATGCATAGTTGATAATTGACAGTTGATAATGTATAGGTTTAGTGGTGGTGGATATTTTATTATCAAAAACCAATCAACCAATCACCTAATTAACTGATTAACCAATTTTCAATTCTACATTCTCAATTCTCAATTCCTCAGAACGCAAACGTTTGAAATGGATTTGAGGCTATAAAAGCGAAAAAAATCCGCCATTAATAGCATTTGTGCTATTTTTGCATGCGGAAATAATGAGGGTAAGTCCGTCATTTTCTCAACATACCAGTTCTACTTTGAAAGATTAGAATTTTTTATATAGAAATTTTCAGAGACGACAGTGTTGTACATCCCCTTCAGGGGCTTGGGGCAAAAAATATTTTTTTGAAATTGCCCCTGTAAGAATTGATAATTGAGTATTAGTTTTTTTGAAATATAATGTGGTGGCAGTGTAAGTTTTTTCCACAATAATATACCTGATTTTTACTGTATATTCTTCCGGGAAAAATATTTTTCGCTCAATAAGCGAAAAGCTGCACGATAATTTAAAAACAAATTTTTATCGTATGAAAATTAAAGTGAATAACGTAAACGAACCGAGCTGGAAAGAGATGAATGTGAAGTCGAATCTTCCTGAAAGTCTCAGCAAACTCGAAGAAATTGCACAGAACATTTGGTGGGTGTGGAACAGCGATGCCAAAAATATGTTTCGTACTATTGATGCCGAAGCATGGAAAGAAGCTCACTCAAATCCTATCCAGCTACTGAATATACTGAGCTACGAAAAGTTAGTGGCTCTTGGAAACGACAAAGACTTTGTGAAAAAATTAAACGGTATTTACGACCGTTTTAAAGAATATATCAACACTCCGCTTCGTGCCGATCGGCCTTCAGTGGCTTATTTCAGCATGGAATACGGTCTGACCGAGGTGCTTAAAATCTATTCCGGTGGTTTAGGTGTATTGGCGGGTGATTATCTGAAAGAAGCCAGCGATTGCGCTATTAATATGACTGCCGTAGGCTTCCTGTATCGTTATGGCTATTTTACTCAGTCGCTTTCTATCGACGGACAGCAGGTACCTGTGTACGAAGCTCAAAACTTCAACGCATTGCCTATTAAACAGGTAATGGACGAAAACGACAATCCGGTAGTGGTGGAAGTACCTTATCCCGGACGTTATGTATATGCTTATCTCTGGAAAGTTTCGGTGGGTCGCATTTCGCTTTATCTGCTCGATACCGACAACGATATGAACAGTGAATTCGACCGCCCTATTACCCATCAGCTTTATGGTGGCGACTGGGAAAACCGTATGAAGCAGGAAATTATGCTTGGTATTGGTGGTATTCTGGCTCTGAAAAAACTGGGTATCGAAAAGCAGGTTTATCATTGCAACGAAGGCCATGCCGCACTGATCAATGTACAACGTTTGGTTGATCTGATTGCCGGACAGGGACTTACTTTTGCCGAAGCGCTCGAAGTGGTTCGTGCTTCGTCGCTTTATACAGTACACACGCCTGTGCCTGCTGGTCACGATAGCTTTACCGAAGACCTTTTTGGTAAATATATGAGCGATTATCCTGCTAAACTGCAACTCAGCTGGGATGAGTTTATCGACATGGGGCGCGAGCATCCGGGCGATCACGAAGAGAAATTCAGCATGAGTACTTTTGCCTGCAATACCTGTCAGGAAGTAAACGGCGTAAGCTGGTTGCACGGAAAAGTATCGCAGGAAATGTTTAATCCTATCTGGAAAGGCTATTTTCCACAGGAACTCCATGTAAATTATGTAACCAATGGTGTACACCTTCCAACCTGGACTGCTTCGGAATGGAAAGCTGTGTACGAAAAATATTTCAGCTCTGAATTTTATGCCGATCAGTCGAACATGAAAATATGGAGCAAGGTGTACGAAATTCCTGATCAGGAAATATGGAATACACGCACACGCATGAAAAACCGTCTGGTTGAATTTATCCGTCAGCAATTTAGCGAAAACTGGCTGAAAAATCAGGGCGATCCTTCGCGTATTGTGTCTATTCTCGAATCGATCAATCCGAATGCGCTGATTATTGGTTTCGGTCGTCGTTTTGCGACTTATAAACGTGCTCACCTGCTGTTTACCGACCTCGAACGTCTTGAGCGTATTGTAAACGATCCTGCGCGTCCTGTTCAGTTCCTCTTTACAGGTAAAGCTCACCCTGCCGATGGTGGTGGTCAGGGACTTATCAAACGCATTGTCGAAATTTCGCGTATGCCTCAGTTCCTCGGAAAAGTAATTTTCCTCGAAAACTACGACATGCGTTTGGCCAAACGTCTTATCTCAGGTGTGGATATATGGTTGAATACGCCTACACGTCCGCTCGAAGCTTCGGGAACATCAGGCGAAAAAGCCCAAATGAATGGCGTACTGAACTTCTCGGTACTCGATGGTTGGTGGCTCGAAGGTTATGTAAAAGGCGCCGGTTGGGCGTTGACCGAGAAAAAAACTTACGAAAATCAGGAACATCAGGATCAGTTGGATGCTGCTACAATCTATAGTATGCTCGAAAACGAGATTATTCCATTGTACTTTGCAAAAAATACAAAAGGATTCTCGCCTGAGTGGATTCAGTATATCAAAAACTCTATTGCTCAGATTACGCCGCGCTTTACAACCAAACGTATGCTCGACGATTATATCGAAAAATTCTACCTGAAACTGGCTTCACGTTCAGGCATGTTGCGCGAAGGCAACTTTGCCAAAGCCCGCGAAATTGCAAACTGGAAATCTACTATGGCTGAAGGTTGGGAGCAAATTGAAATTCAACAGGTTGAAATTCCCGACACGCTGTTACACCACCCTCAGGTAGGCGAAGATTATACGCTGAATGTGGTTGTGGATGTAAAAGATGCAGCTTACAAAGGCGTGGGAGTGGAGTTGGTGGTTACCAAACTCGATGCTTCGAACAAGGATTCGCTCTACGATGTGGAAGAACTCAAACTTGTAAAAACTGATGGCACCCGTTTGTATTTCAGCATGGCTTACAACATGAACCGTGCAGGTACATTCAAATATGCTTTCCGTATGTTCCCTAAAAACGAAGACCTGCCACACCGTCAGGATTTCTGCTTCGTACGTTGGTTCTGAGAATAACGATGATGAATATTTCACTTACAACCCTTTCGGACTCCGGTTCGGGAGGGTTGTTTGTTTTTATTTGTTGACACACGGAATAAACAGATAACTGTTTTTTATATCTTTGTAAAAAAAAATTATGACTCCTGATCAATTACTGAAGCAAATAAATTTCATAAAGGAAATTGACAAAATAAAGTATATTCAGCGTAAAACAAAGCTATTTCACAGCGACCGACCCGAAAACGATGCGGAACACAGCTGGCATTTGGCTATGATGACCATTGTGCTTGCCGAACATTCGGATGTGCCTGTAGATGTGCTCAAAGTGCTTAAAATGGTACTGATACACGATATTGTGGAAATCGATGCCGGTGATACTTTTATTTACGACACTCAAAAAAGTCATAGCAACACCGAAAACGAACTGATAGCCGCCAAACGCATTTTCGGACTTTTACCTGATGAACAGGCTGAAGAGTTGATCGAAATATGGCAGGAGTTTGAAGCCGGCGAAACTCCCGATGCACGTTTTGCGAAAGCCATGGACCGAATAGAGCCTTTGCTTCAGAACACTTCCAACAATGGCGGCACCTGGAGGGAATTCGATGTGGACTACAGCAAGGTTTTTGAGAAAAAGAAAGTGATCGCGCAAGGCTCGACTACACTCTGGAAATTTGCCGAAAACCTGCTCAACGAAAGCGTGGAGAAGGGAATATTGAAAAAGTCTGATTGAACCTGAATCATTTTTATATCAACCAATACAAACCTTAAGGAAATTATCTTAATTTATTTTGATTGATTTTTGTTAATTGTGAAAACTATTATTATATTTGACACGAATTTTAAACTAAGCAATCAAAAATACGAATTATGAAAATAAATTATTCTGCTCTGTTACTGCTGTTCTGTATCGCTTTTCTGACCCACTGTAAAGATCCTGATATTGTTGCAGATAAAAAAATATCAGTTACAATCATCCCCGATTCTCTTAAAATTCGTGTAGCATATTATACATCCTGGAGACTTACTGCGAAAGTTCTGAATGCAGATAATGATTCTGTTATCTGGACAACCGAAAATCCGAGAATTGCCACTGTGAATGAAAAAGGATTTGTAACAGCAGTAAATAAAGGGGTTACTTATATTGTGGCAACAGTCGCAGGTGGAGATGCTTTTGCAAAATGTAAAGTGACTGTTGTTGATGATAATGATTTTATGTTCAGATTGGTTTTGAAAGATAAGGGTCAAACTCGTTTTTCGATTGATAAACCAGAGGAGTTTCTTTCGGCCAAAGCTATTGAAAGAAGAAGAAAACAGCAAATATTAGTCAATGAGACTGACCTGCCAATTTCTGATATTTATATTAAGGAAATCGAAAAAACAGGTGCTGTTTTTGTGACCAAAAGCAAATGGCTTAAAACCGTAACAATTAAATGTTCCGATTATTTTTTGATAGATAAGCTTGAGCAGTTGCCTTTTGTTGAAAAAGTGCTTATGGTTTGGAAAACAAATAAGCCGGTAAGTTTTAGTAAAACCACAAAAGTTGCAGACTCAAATACCGGTAAAAATCTGACAGATAGTGTTTACGGAGATGCTTTCGATAATATCAATCTGAATAATGGACAATATCTCCACGAATTAGGATATAAAGGTGCAGGAATTGACATTGCTGTAATTGATGCTGCATTTGCAGATATAACCACAAATAAAAAGTTTGCTAACTCGAAATTTATAGGTGCAAAATCATTTATTTTCGATGATGCAGACCCATACGGAGTCGATGTTCATGGAGTTTGGGTAACCTCTTGTATGGCTGTCAATATCCCCGGTGTTTACGTTGGAACTGCTCCTGAAGCAAATTATTTGTTACTAAGATCCGAAGATATTAACTCGGAATTTCCTGTCGAGCAGGATTATTGGGTTGCTGCAGCTGAGTATGCCGACAGTTTGGGTATTGATATAATAAATACTTCGTTGTACTATACATATTCAGATTTATCTTCTTATAGATATAGTTTCGAAGATATGGATGGCAATACTCAAATTGCTACGCGAGGTGCTAATATTGCAGCAGACAAAGGCATATTGATTGTTTGCTGTGCGGGAAATGAGAGTAGATGGGTAGGAACTCCAGCTGACTCACCAAAAGTACTGACTGTTGGGGCTGTTGATAATAAAAGAAAATGATTATCCGTTATTTCGCCTAATTTGATTATTTTTGTAAAAACAAATCAGAAAAGGCATGAATTTACTAAATTTTGTTGCGCAATACCCAGACGAAGCAAGTTGTCGAATCCAATTTAAAGCGTATCGTGACCAACAAGGTGTTGTTTGTCCACACTGTAAGAGTACACAGCATTATTGGAAACAA
>SAAO01000105.1 GCA_009929375.1 Bacteroidia bacterium | reverse complement strand
TGGGAAATGAAAAAGTATCATCATAAAGAAATCTCTCCAGATTAATTCATTCAACCAGACTTCGTTTAATTCAACAGCCACGGCTGTCAGTTCTCTGATGCTGAGAGTCCCAAAACGCAAATGAATGCTCAAGTTACTTGTTCCAGTTATGGCTGGAAAATTTCTTGTCAGGTGGTAATTGCGAATGATGGTCTGGTTGATTTCAGCAGCAGGAATATTGTAAGTGGTTGTTTTAAAACCTATTTCAGCTAGCGAAGGAATGCGAAAAGGTGTTGTTTTATGTAAATGAGCGAGTAGCGTGTTCGATGGAAACTGGTGAATCGGTTCATGTTGTAACCTTTGTTTCCAATTTTTTGAATACGGCGTGAATATCGTGTAGGGCGTTCCATCTGATTTTATGACCTCATCTTTTTCAAAAATGACCTGATCTTTGAATGCGTGAAACCCGATTTGTTTGGTGCTCAACCACTCCTTAATTTCCAAATCGCGCGCAATGGCATAAGGTTCGTAATCGCTATTTGTATATACGTCGTGTACGTTATACGATTCCAAAATCGTTTTAAAAGCGTTCAATGGCTCGTCATGCAGAACTAATAAAGAGGACTGTTGTTGATGCAATTCGGCGGCTAACTGTGTCAACGTGTCATGAATAAACGACACACGTTTATCTTGTTTGTTGGCGAGTTTATCTAAAATGAGTTTATCAAAAATAAAAACCGGCAGCACGTTCTGCGACGCTTTCAACACTTCATAAAGCCCGTGATTGTCGTGCAAACGCAAATCTCTGCGAAACCAGAATAGCGTTACAGGCTTTGATGCGTGGTGGCTAGGTTGTTGTAATACAGGTTTCATAATGCTATGTTTGCAATTTTTACTTACTACGCAAGAGATTTTAACTGCGTTTGAGCTTCGGCGGCGTTGCTATTTATTCGAGTTCAATTGTATCAATCGCCTTCATCAATCTGTCCGTTTCCGATAATGCCACAATAATTTTCTGATAATGCAAAATGTCGTCAAACTCTAACGTGCGTTCTTTGCGGTCTTTTAGCCATTTTTGGGCTGGTTGATAACCGCCAATAAAGAAGTTCCAAGCCACTTCGGGCACATGGTCGAAATACTGTGTTTCGTTGATGTAAACTTTGCCGTTTTCGTATTTTGGTTTGCTTACTTCGTTTGTTCCGTCAATTGGATATTGTGTGATGTATTGTTCAACGGTGGGCGATTCCAACAAATGAATCTGACGAATTTCTCCGCC
>SAAO01000104.1 GCA_009929375.1 Bacteroidia bacterium | reverse complement strand
GCTGAATGCTGCATTCATTGATGTAGGGTATAAAAAGGATGCATTTCTTCACTATCTGGACTTAGGTCCAAATTTTAACACCCAACAAAAATTTCTTAAACAAGCATTAAGCGACCAAAAGAAATTGCCTGTCTTTTCAAAAATACAGATTCTTCCTGAGATTGAAAAAGAAGGAAGCATCAGTGATGTATTGAAAGTTGGACAGGAGGTGTTAGTTCAAATTGCCAAAGAACCGATATCAACAAAAGGACCACGTCTTACATCTGAACTGTCTTTTGCAGGAAGATATATAGTACTGATCCCGTTTTCTGATAAGGTTTCCGTTTCACAAAAAATAAAATCAAGCGAAGAACGAGCTCGTTTACGTCAGCTTATTCAAAGCATTAAGCCTAAAAACTTTAGTGTTATTGTCCGTACTTCTTCGGAAGGAAAACGCGTAGCCGAACTTGATCATGAGTTAAAGACATTATTGAAACGATGGGAAGATAATATTATAAAAGTACCTAAAGCGAAAGCTCCTTCTATTGTTTACGAAGAAACAGGAAGAACAGTAGCACTACTTCGTGATATATTTAATCCATCTTTTCAACACATTTATGTAAATGACACAGACTTTTATAATAGTGTAAAAGATTATGTTAGTTTAATTGCACCTGGGAGGTCTGATATCGTACAGTTATATACGGGCGAACTTCCTATTTTTGATAATTTCGCAATTACCAAACAGATCAAATCGCTATTTGGACGTACAGTCACATATAAAAGTGGAGCGTACCTTATCATTGAGCACACCGAAGCGATGCACGTTATTGACGTTAATAGCGGCAACCGCTCCAAGGGAAGCGATGCACAGGAAAAAACAGCTATTGATGTTAATATTTCTGCCGCAGATGAAATAGCCCGCCAGCTTCGCCTACGCGATATGGGCGGAATCATTGTAATCGACTTCATAGACATGACAGAATCTGCCAACAGGCAAAAGCTGTTCGAACATATGAACAAGGCAATGTCTAGCGACCGTGCAAAACACAACATCCTGCCCTTAAGTAAATTCGGTCTTATGCAAATTACCCGTCAGCGGGTCCGTCCGGCTATGGACGTTGAAACAAATGAGTCATGTCCAACGTGTTTTGGAACAGGCACAGTAAAACCTTCCATTTTATTTACGGAAAGTCTGGAAGGAAAAATCGATTGTTTGGTAAACAAACACAATGTGAAGAAATTTGTTCTGCACGTACATCCCTATGTTGCAGCATTT
>SAAO01000042.1 GCA_009929375.1 Bacteroidia bacterium | reverse complement strand
TCAATCCGGCAAAGTGTCCGCTCATTCCTTTGATTTTAAAGTGACGAATGTCCCCAATCGTCCCTTTGTACTTTACGTGTCCAAGTTGTCTGGCCATGGTTTAAATATTTATGTGTTTGACAATCCATGATAAAATTCATGATGCACAAAAATATTTATATGGTATCAATATCAAAATAGGAAATCAAGCGTAAACAAATAGAAAAGAAGGCTATTAGTTCTTAGAGCTCAATTATAGTGGGATAGTGGCTAAAGTATGCGTGATTTATTACAGTTCGTCCCAGTCGGGGACTACATTTTATCGCAAGATTTCGACAAAAGAAAAGGGACTAAATAAGTTAGTCCCTTATTTAGTCCCTGTAATCTGTAACTGATTGATAATCAATCATATTTGCGGAGAGAGAGGGATTCGAACCCCCGGTACCTCACAGTACAACGGTTTTCAAGACCGCCGCGATCGACCACTCTGCCATCTCTCCATTGGCATGCTTTATTTCTAAAGCGGTGCAAAGATACGGCTTTTTCTCAAATTACCAAATATAAATTCAGGCTTTTGCAAACTCTTTTTTCATCAAAAACGTAAAGGCATTTATAATCAATGAATTTTAAAATAATATTTTGTCATCATATTTCAAAATATTATTTTTGTCGCCTCATTATACCATATTTATCATGCTTAAACTCGGGGAAAAGAGTTTGAATTCATAAAAGCACATTGCACCCGTCGCACATTAAGTTTCATTAGTTCAACTTTCGGTCGGCGACGGATTAGCACCAAACAGACAATTGTCTTCCCGAAGCACAGCGAGGGAACTAATAATGTTCGTAATAAAAAAATCCCGCAGGAGTAATTCTCTGCGGGATTTTTTATTACTTATACTGTTTTCAGATATTCAACCACATTTTGTTCGATACGCGAAGTAATGTTGCTTACATCGGCTCGGTCGAATGCTTCTCCACTGATATTCTCAAATAATTCAATGTATCGTTCGCTGATACCAGCTACAATTTCCGGAGTCATTTCAGGTACAGTTTGTCCTTCTTTACCCTGGAAACCATTTTCCATTAACCATTCACGCACAAATTCTTTCGAAAGTTGTTTCTGAGCTTCGCCTTTATCAAAAAGCTCCTGATAGCTGTCGGCATAGAAATAACGTGAAGAATCGGGTGTATGAATCTCGTCGATCAGGTAAATTTTACCATCACGGCGACCAAACTCATATTTGGTATCTACCAGAATCAATCCACGTTTGGCAGCAATCTCCGTACCACGCATAAAAAGTGCCATGGTGTATTTTTCGAGCATTTCATATTCTTCGGCAGACACAAGTCCCTGTTTCAAAATTTCTTCACGCGAAATATCTTCGTCGTGCAAACCATATTCTGCTTTGGTTGTTGGAGTGATAATAGGCTGTGGGAAACGTTCGTTTTCGCGCATTCCGTCAGGAATTTTCACGCCACAAATTTCGCGTACGCCGCTTTTGTAAGCTCTCCAGGCGCTACCACAGAGATAACCGCGAACAATCATCTCTACAGGATAACCTTCGCAACGCAAACCCACTGTAACCATAGGGTCGGGCATAGCAAGTTTCCAGTTAGGAACAATATCGGCAGTTGCATCCAGAAACTTAGCAGCAATCTGACTGAGCATCTGTCCTTTGTAAGGAATACCTTTAGGCAATACCACATCGAAAGCCGAAATACGGTCGGTGGCAATCATTACGAGCAAGTCGTTTTTCACGGTGTACACATCGCGAACTTTGCCGTGATACACATTTGTCTGTCCATCGAAATGGAAATCGGTGTTTGTAAGTGCGTTCATATTGGTTAATATATGCCCCCTAACCCCCTGAAGGGGGAATTTAAGGAGTGTTTGTTATTTATTTGTTTATTTATTAAAGATTCTTATGTTTCTTTGTTGAAAGCTTCGTATCAGCACCAGCTCCCCCTTCAGGGGGTCGGGGGGCAGCGTATGCTTCCACAATTCGTTGAACGAGCTTGTGGCGCACAATGTCTTTTACATCAAATTCGACTTTGGCAATGCCTTTTACATCTTTCAGTACCTCCAAAGCATCTTTTAGTCCTGATTTCTGGGAATATGGCAAGTCAATCTGTGTCATATCACCGGTAACAATCATTTTGGTATTCAAGCCCATGCGCGTCAAAAACATTTTTATTTGCATGGTAGTCGTGTTTTGCGCTTCGTCCAGAATAACGACTGCATCGCTCAGTGTTCGCCCGCGCATAAAAGCCAGCGGAGCAATCTGAATGGTACCGTTTTCCATATATTCTTTGAGCTTCAGGGGAATAATCATATCCTGAAGAGCATCATAAAGCGGTTGCAGATACGGATCAATTTTCTCCTTCATATCGCCGGGCAGAAAACCAAGTTTTTCGCCGGCTTCCACAGCGGGACGACTGAGGATAATCTTTTTAATTTCTTTGTTTTTCAATGAACGAACAGCCAGCGCAATGGCTGTATAGGTTTTTCCCGATCCTGCAGGCCCTATGGCAAACAGCAAATCATTCGTTTCAAAATCCTTTACCAGCTTTTGTTGGTTGGCAGTGCGTGCCATAATGGATTTCCCATTCACGCCATGCAGAATAAGATTGTCGAAACGAATTTCGACCGGTTCACTGCCTTTGACAATTTCGATGATGTTTTCTTCGGATAACGAATTATTATCTAAACAAAACCGTTCAATTCTTTTTATGTTTTCAATAAACCGATCAGCTTCTTCATCGCTTCCCGAAATTTTCACCACATGTCCTCTTGCCATTAATCGCAAATTGGGGTGCAGATTTTTCAACAATTGAATATTAGAGTTGTTTACACCGTAAAAAACAGTAGTATCGGTATGTTCGGAAAGTTCAAAGATGTGTTCTGTCATTTGCAATATATTTTATCGTAAGAAGCTTTTCCAAAGTTTAGAACTTTGGAAAAGCTGATTTTGGATGATTAATAAGCGAATAATGGGTATTTTTCCATTGTTTTGTTTACGCGTTCGCGAACCGATGCGATCACGGCTTCGTTTTCAACGTTTGAAAGTACAGTTTCAATCATTTCGGCAATTTCTTCCATCAGTGGTTCTTTTGCACCACGGGTAGTGATAGCAGGCGTTCCGAGACGGATACCTGAAGTTTGGAAAGCTGAACGGCTATCGAAAGGCACCATGTTTTTGTTCACAGTAATATCGGCTTCCACCAATACTTTTTCGGCCACTTTACCTGTCAGTTCAGGGAATTTCGAACGAAGATCCACCAACATAGAGTGATTATCTGTTCCACCTGAAATAATTGTAAAGCCACGTGCAATCAGTGCATTTGCCAGAGCAGCAGCATTTTTCTGAACCTGTGCCTGATATTCTTTGTATTCGGGTTGCAAACATTCACCGAAAGCCACAGCCTTGGCAGCAATCACGTGTTCGAGCGGACCACCCTGAATACCGGGGAACACAGCCGAATCGAGCAATGCCGACATCATTTTTACTTCGCCTTTAGGAGTTGTTTTTCCCCATGGGTTTGGAAAATCTTTTCCAAGTAAAATAATACCACCACGAGGCCCACGAAGCGTTTTATGCGTAGTAGAAGTCACAATGTGTGCCCATTTTACAGGATTTTCGAGCAAACCGGCAGCAATAAGTCCGGCAGGGTGAGCCATGTCAATCATAAGCAAAGCACCTACTTTGTCGGCAATTTCGCGCATACGTTTGTAGTCCCATTCGCGTGAATATGCCGAACCACCACCCACAATCAATTTGGGTTTTTCGCGCAATGCCACTTCTTCCATTTGGTCGTAATCCACGCGACCTGTATCCTGACGCACATTATATTCAGTTGGACGGTAAAGAATACCCGAACTGTTTACAAGCGAACCGTGCGAAAGGTGACCTCCGTGTGCCAGATTCAGTCCGAGGAAAGTATCGCCCGGATTCAAACAAGCCAAAAACACAGCAGCATTAGCCTGAGCACCCGAGTGAGGTTGCACGTTGGCCCATTCGGCTCCGAAAATTTCTTTCAAACGATCGATAGCAATCTGCTCGCTCTGGTCCACAACCTCGCAACCACCATAGTAACGTTTGCCGGGATAACCTTCTGCATATTTATTTGTCAGCACCGACCCCATTGCTTCCATTACCTGATCGCTCACAAAGTTTTCTGATGCAATCAATTCAATACCTTTCATCTGACGCTGTTTTTCGCGTCCGATAATGTCAAAAATTACCTGATCTCTTTTCATTTTTTTGTGTAAAAAAGTCTAAAGTCAAAAGTCAAATGCCTTAAGTCGTTAGACATAATTATTATTTATTTTATTATTTTATACTCACTCCTGATTCAACAATTCCTGAAACCTCATAAAGAATTTTCCGGCATGGAAGCCGTCCATTAGCGCATGGTTGGCATGCAAATCGACCGGAAGCCACATTTTGTCGCCATCGCGCGTTATTTTTCCGAAAGTTATTTTCGGTACCGAAGGAAATGCATCGAACTTCCGCGCATGATTTACCGCTGTAAAATCGATCCATGGAGCTGTTGAATAATGAATAATATCCTCGCCAGGATAGGGAAATTTAAGTCCGATTTCGGCTTTTACCCTTTTGGTTTCGGCCTGAGCTACTTTTATAAATTCTTCAATATCTTCAAAATACGGAAAATATCCGCAACCATAAGTTTCGTCTTCACGAAAAATGGTGGGCCCCGCTCCTACCGTGTCGTAACAATATACCTTGTCGTTTTCGATACGATAGCGAAACTCTTCAATTTCGTTGACGGTTTTAAGCGACAAATATAAGTAATAAAGCGAAAACGGATAGCCTTTTTCCTTTGCAAATTTATAGGCAGCCGCACACTCCACACGCACCACTATGCCAAACAAAGGTTCATCAAAATCCTTGAAGTTTTGATAATGTTCACGGCGTTTCCATGTGGAAATATCTATAGCATGTTTACGACCCCCAGCCCCAAAAGGGGAGTTTGAGTTAGTTTCGTCTATAGTATTTTTGATCATAATTTTACGTATTATAAAATAATCAATTCTCTAATTATTCCCCTTTAGGGGTTAGGGGCCAACTCATTAAATTCATAACCTACCCCGTTGTTGTCAATGGTCAGCGTAAGATACGAAGCTTTTTCGAAACCATCGAAAGCCGCATCCATAGTAATATGAGTGGTTTTACCAAACTCAAGCACATTGCGCAGATGATCGTGTCCGTTGATAACCATGCCGATATTGTGACGGGCAAACAAATCGGTGAGCACCTGCAATTCTTCCTGTACCGGATTGGTACTGGCTGTTTTGCGAATACGGTACAGATTGTTGTGCGTGAAAACCACACAATGCCTGTGTGCAGGACGTATATCGTTGAGAACCTCCTTAAACCATTCGAGCTGACGGCTGCCAAGCGTTCCGCTGCCACTGTCGAGGCATATAAACAAATCGGTTTCGGCGCCCGACTTCACAGTAAAGTAATAAGTGGAACTGCCAAATGCTTTTGAAAAATGCTCCCATCCCCCGAAATACAATTCGTGATTTCCGGCCAGCATAAAGTATTTTAAATCGGCAGTATCGGGCAAAGCCTCCTGCAGGTTATCATAATCGTAGTCGTTGCCATTGCAGATATCGCCATTGAGCACAGCAGCCAGCACACCTGCACTTTTGGAAAGCGTAAAAAACTTTGTCAGGTTTGCCGTTTCGCCCACATGCGCATCGGCAATTACCGATATTCTGTAAGCGTTGGCATCGGCATTTAAAACCTGCTGTGGTTGCGTGGCATTGAATTCTTCGGACTGGCTGAAACGTTCGTTCACCGACTCGCCAACCACCCACATTCCTCCGAAATCGGCATAATTACAGCTACTGAGCCCTATCAGCAATGCTATCAGAATATGTATTTTATTTGTTCTCATAATTCCCAAGCTATTCCTGCTCTGAGCAGCGTTCCGAAATAATTGACATGCATATTCATCATTCCGGCCGTTTTGTATCTGAATTCGGAAAACAGCGCCAGACTTTCATTCAACAGATACGCTCCCGAAATGCTGAGTACCGGATTGGTAGCCTGATGAATCAAAAAATGATCGGTATTGGTTACGGCAGCCTGAAGTTTCCATTTGGAATCTTCGTTTAAAAAACTGTATTTCAAATTATAAAGCAAAATAAAGTTTTCGTGCAAGCGACGGTTTTCGTCAGGCGTAACCTCATCGGAATATGTCATAGTGCGGAAACCGGTTCCGAGGCTCACCGAGAATTTATTGAAAGCAGTACCCAGCAACAAACCCCAGTTGATTTCGCTAAGCAAACCGGAAAACGGGCTGTAAATAAAATAAGGTTTTACCGAAAACTCTCTTTCAGCAATTTCAAACTCCTTCAGCACGCTCAAATTCCAACCAGAAATAAGTTTTTGTTCCTCCGAAATAACGTCGCTCTCGAGCGCTGTCTCTATTTCGAAACCTTTTATTTCGTACGAAGCACCAAGGGCCGTTTTCAGAAACATGCCTTCCGACACGTTGGTATGACCCACTTCGGTCTGAAACGATAATTTTGTTTGTGCATTTGCACTAACCGCAAATACAGTAAATACGAATATATAGAATAATTTTCTCAAGCTTTTTTCTTTTTTTGAACTGTCCAACCAAATTTTCCGATTTCCTCACCAAGTTTGTAATAATGTCCGTGCGAATACGCAATCAGTTTTGCTTCCGAAAGTTTAAAGGTATCGGTTTCAGGATCAATATATTTTGAATCGGCCTGTACATTTACCACCTCAGCAATAAACATATCGTGCGAACCAAGTTTTACAATTTCCTTTACCTTGCATTCGATGCACAGCGGCGATTCCTTCACGATAGGCACCGATACTTTTTCACCTTTCACTGGTGTGAGCTTCATTTCGGCAAATTTATTAAAATCCTTTCCGCTTTTCACACCACACCAATCGGTTGCATAAGCCATTTCCTCGTTGGTGAGATTGATGACAAACTCGCCGTTTTTCTTAATAATATCGTACGAATGGCGCTCTGGACGCACCGAAATATAGCACATGGGCGGATTGGTACAAATTGTTCCGACCCAACTGATGGTAATCAGATTATAGTCGTCGGGATTGCTGCCACATGAAATAAGCACTGCAGGCAAGGGATAAATCATCGTGCCGGGCTTCCAGCTGATATGAGTTTTTTCGTTTTCCTTCATTTTTAAATAATCACAACTACACTTTATTTCAACTTCACCTCTTCGGCCCGTACCTCGCGTTCGCAATAACGACACTTCAAACTGGTGGCTTTCTCTTCTTTCAACACGTAGAAACGGGTTTTTACGGGTTGATGATTGGTAATGCAATTCGGATTAGCGCACTGAATCACTTCATGAATTTCTTCGGGTAACACAAGCGGACGTTTTTCAACCACTTCGTAATCGCGGATAATATTAATCTTTGCATCGGGACAAATCAGTGCAAGTTTATTCGTTTCGTTCACTGCAAGCGCTCTGTCGGCAATTTTCACAAGTCCCTTTGATCCGATTTTTTTACTTTCGAGGTTATTGGCAAGCGTAATCTGATTGGTACAAGTGTCCAAATGCAGAATTTGCACCACTTTGAATAATTTATCCGACGGAATATGGTCGATCACCGTTCCATCTTTTAATGCTGCTACTTTTAATTTCTTTTCCATTGAATACGAATTATTGCGAATTAAATCGGATTTTACGAATTATCTTCTCATTCCCCTTTAGGGGTTAGGGGCCAACACCTTACTCAGAATCGCCTGCCTTACGTACAAACCGTTTTGTGCCTGTTGAAAATAATAAGCTTTTTCGTTGCTGTCCACATCCGGATCAATTTCGGTCACGCGTGGAAGCGGATGCAGAATTTTCAGATTGGGTTTGGAATTGCCCAGCATATCGTTTTTCAAGGTGTACACATTTTTCACCCTTTCGTATTCCATCAAATCCTGAAAGCGTTCTTTCTGCACACGTGTCATATACAAAATATCGGCATCGTTGAAATTATCGTTCAGTTCATTCGATTCGCTAAACGGTATATTATTCTTTTTGCAAAATGTTTTATACTCGTCGGGCATTTTAAGCTCGTCGGGCGCAATAAATTTGAAAGTAGGATTGAAATGCGACATGGCCATAATGAGCGAATGCACTGTACGACCGTATTTCAGATCGCCCACGAGACAAATGGTCAGATTTTCGAGCGTTCCCTGCGTTTTCAGAATTGAATAAAGATCGAGCAAAGTCTGCGAGGGATGCTGATTGGCACCATCACCGGCATTTATAATGGGCACCGGAGCCACTTCGGCCGCATAACGTGCTGCTCCTTCGAGCGGATGACGCATAACAATGGCATCGGCATAGCAACTCACCATGTGAATGGTATCGTTGAGCGTTTCGCCTTTCGACGAGCTACTGGTGGCAGCATCGGAAAAGCCGATAATTTTTCCTCCAAGTCGCACCACAGCTGTTTCGAAACTAAGGCGTGTACGCGTGGAAGGTTCGAAAAAAAGCGTGGCAATCACTTTGCCATCAAGTGTTTTTCGGTTGAGATTTGCTTCAAATCCGGCTGCCGACTCAAGTATCGACAGAATCTCGTCTTTACTGTAATCCGAAATGGAAACCAAACTTTTTTTGCTCATAAATATATCGTTTTTGCGGTCGTGTTCACTTTAATAATATGCATTCACCTTATCGGAACTCCCGGCGGAAGCTGTTTTAGAAAACAAAAAAACCAACACAAATCCACAAGCGGATTTATATTGGTTCGGCGACAAACAGGGGCAAATTTTCCTGGTAACGCATTTGCAAACGGTCACCCTGATCGAAAAAATATTTATGACTCCTGTTTTTCATATTTTTCGACTGCAAAGATAGTTGATTTTTCGTGAATGTAAAAGCTAAATTTCATTTTAAATTCAGTTTTAAGAATGTAAGTTTTCAACAGCTTCGGTTAGCGAAAACCTAGATCGTCAAGCTTTACATCAGCGTTATTTTCGAATTTCGCCACAAGAAGCGGGGCCTGACTTTTATCCACCAGAATAGTCATATTACATTCATTGTCAAAAGTCTGATTCGCTATTTCAGCATTCAGCTCCTTAATAACCTTCATCACTTCATTCATCGACAAATATCCGAAAGCTATTGAAAAAGCATTTCTCACAGTTCGTTCGCTAATTTCGGCTGTATTCAGCGCATCGGCAGCAGCTTCTTTGTAAGCAGTTATTAATCCACCCGTGCCAAGCAAGACGCCACCGAAATAACGCACTACAATAACCAAGACATTAGTAAGTTCACGCGAATTTATTTGCCCCAGAATGGGCCGACCTGCAGTTCCTGAAGGCTCGCCATCGTCGTTGGCACGAAATTCCGTGCGGTCGTAACCCAGCATATAAGCATAACACACATGCCGTGCGTCGAAAAATCGCTTACGATAATCAACGAGAATTTCCTTAATCTCGTCAACCGATTTTACAGGAATGGCAAAAGACAGAAATTTACTGCCCTTTTCCTTGTAAAGTCCTTCCGAGATAGCTTCAATGGTTTTATATTTATCTGCGTTCAATTCCATTTCAAAGGCAAAATTACAAAAATAACTGAAACACTGAAAATCAATGTCTGCTGTAATATGAACAAAGTGCAGAAACGGAATTTAACACAATAGTTCTAAACTTTCAAACAACATATATTGTTTATAATGTATCATTCAGACCAATTTAAAACTAAAAAATATTATGCCGAAAATCGATTTAAAACAACTCTATCTTCAACTCGAACTCGAAATAAACAGGCTCAGTAGTTCGAATTTAATGATTTATCGTGAAGATTTGCGCGATGATGCTCACGAAGTCATCAGACTCTTGAAGAAAGACATTGACAAATGGGTAAAAGGCCTGAATGAACGAAACATTGCCTGTTTTGAACTTGAGAAACTGCTTGAGGAACAAAGAAGTAACATTGAGCTCAACCGACTGAAAAGCAAGGGAGTCCACGAAACTGAACTCGACAATCTGAAAAGCGATGTACTCCGGCTTTTGGCTCGTGCTATTATGAATTCGTATCTCGAAAACCTTTTCAGAAATCAGAATGCCAACAAACACGATAACGATTTACTATACGAACATTAAACATGCAACCTTTTGACAATCAAAAAAAGAGCCTGCAATCAAAAAAATTGCAGACTTTTTTTTGCAGTTTAGCGAACACTGAAAAATAAAAATAATGTATATTTGCAGGCGCTATAAAAAATAATCATTCTGCCTTTTTAGCTCAGTTGGTAGAGCAATTCATTCGTAATGAATAGGTCTGGGGTTCGAGTCCCCAAAAAGGCTCTGACAGAGACCACTTTATGTTGCTGTTCGACAATGCTATATTTGCTACATTTATTCCTCAAATGCTAATGTTTTTGGGGTATGTGTCGTGTGTGGTGGCTCCGCTTCTGACTTTTTCCACTACTAATAATACAGACGAAATACAAACGGATAGTCGTGTAGCTCATCTCATTGAAATTAACGAGCAGTTTTCGGTATCGCCCGAAGTTGCGAAAAGCTATCATTACCACGACTTTTTCCAGGCTGAAGTAGCCGACATTATTACTGAAAATCATACTTTTATTCCATATCTCAAAATTGATTTAGTAATTCCACAAAGTTGTGGACATACAAATCAGGCCTTTCTTTTCACGCTCTTCTCCCGCCCTCCACCGTTTTATTGCTGAAAAAAATGCAACTTTTAAAGTGACTGTATCAAAAGTATTTTTTGAGACAGTTTCTTTCTTGTTTGCAAATTGCCGGTTGGCAGAAAATTTTTTCTGTCGGTTACCCACGCTTTGATTTTTTATTCCAATGGACATTGTATGATGCAAACTCCATTGTCATTTTCAGCAAAAACATTCACATGAGACACTTAAAATACAATATATCTGCACTCTGTGCAGCCTTATGCTTTGTAAACTTACAGGCAGCAGACATTAAAACAGAAAAACTGGACACCGTTAATCTGAACGAAATTGTAGTACTGGCAGCCCGTCAGCACACACAACTCAAAAAACTTTCAGGCTCAGTATCGCTGCTATCAAACAATCAGATTGAAACGCTGGGCATTCAATCGCTGAATGATGCAACTTCCACCATTGCAAACTTTTTCATGCCCGATTATGGCTCAAAACTCACTTCACCCGTGTATATTCGCGGTATCGGGTCGCGCATCAATTCGCCGTCAGTAGGTTTGTATGTCGATCATGTGCCTTATTTCGAAAAGGCTGCTTTCAACTTCGACTTTTTCGATATCAATCGCCTCGAAGTACTTCGCGGACCACAGGGAACTGAATACGGGCGCAATACTATGGGCGGAATTATCAATATTCAAACACTTTCGCCTCTCAACTATCAGGGCACAAATGTGAATATGCAGGCCGGAACATACGGGTCGTATCTGCTGAATGCTGCTCATTATTCCAAACCAAACGAACGCTTTGCGTGGTCTCTGGCAGCAAATTATCGTCATAACGATGGCTTTTATAGTAATGATTTCATGAACAAACAGGTAGATGTGCTCGATTCGTACGGATTGCGCAATCGTCTGATTTGGCTGATAAACGACAGATTCTCAATTGAAAATATTTTTAGTTTTGAAAACAGCAAACAGGGCGGATATCCTTATGCACAATACTTTGCAGCAAAAGATTCGGTAGCTGCCATCAACTACAATCAACCGAGTGGATACAACCGCTTGTTGATTTCGGATGCCTTGCTGCTTAAATACAATGCTGAGAACTTCGATCTGCGCGCCACAACTTCGTACCAGCACCTGAACGACAAACAGTTTATTGATCAGGATTTTAGTACTGATTCGCTTTATTTTGTGGTTCAGAATCAGCATCAGAATATGCTTTCGCAGGAACTAACTATTCAGTCGAAACCTGACAAAAAATATCAGTGGCTTTTTGGAGCTTATGGTTTTGTGCAACAATTTTACAACGATGTGAATGTGGATATTTACAAACAAAAATCGTCCACACTAAAAAAATACGACCATAATATTAGTGGTGCGGCACTGTTTCATCAATCAACGCTTCTGGACTTTCCGGTAAAAAACATGAATGTGAGTGCAGGTGTGCGCATCGATACCGAACTCGACAAAATGAGTTATGTGTTTGATCGAACCGTGAATCAAAACAGCACAAATCTGGCCGACACTGTTTATCAGCCACTTGCATCGTTACAGATATTACCCAAAATCTCGGTCAATTACCAAATGGGAAATACAAACCTGTATGCACTCGTTTCAAAAGGCTACAAAACCGGAGGGTTTAATTCCACTTTCGAGCGTCCCGAAGATCTGACTTTCGATCCTGAATTCAGTTGGAATTATGAACTTGGCGTAAAAACCGACCTGCTCAATAAGAAATTGTACATCGAAGCTTCGGTTTTTTATATCGATTGGAAAAATCAGCAGATTTACAAAAGCACACCAAGCGGAACAGGTTCGATGCTGAAAAATGCCGGACGCTCCGAAAGCAAAGGTTTTGAACTGAGCATGAACAGCGCTCAAATTTACGGTTTTGAGCTGATGTCGTCGTACGGATTTACCAGTGCCAAATTTCTTGAAAACGAACTGAATGCCACAGTAAATTACAGCGGGAACTACATTCCGTATGTACCGCGACATACCGTAGCTACACAATTGCGTAAAACATTTGATATTGAAAATTCTGAATTATTCAACAAAATAGTTTTCAGCGCTTTGTACAAAGGCACAGGCGAAATTTATTGGAACGAAGCCAACACGGCCAAACAGGACTTTTACAACACATTGGATGCCCGTATCAGTTTTGTGCGCAAAAATATGCAGTTCGACATTTGGGGCTCAAACCTCACTGAAACACGTTACAACGCCTTTTATTTCGAAGCTTTGGGCAAACAGTTTGTGCAAACAGGCAAACCCTTGCAGGCCGGCGTAAAACTCTCATTAAAATTCTGATATTATGAGCGAAAAAAACTGGCATAAATTTCCGGTATTGTTCAGTCTGTACATTGCGCAATCCATTCCCATGAGCTTTTTTTCTACGGTGGTGCCTGTCATCATGCGTCAGGAGAATTACTCGCTTTCGTCGATTGGATTGCTGCAACTGGTAAAGCTGCCCTGGACGCTGAAATTTCTGTGGGCACCACTTGTCGACAACAAAGCGCGCAGTACCAAAGAACTGAAACGCCTGATTCTGATTTCGGAATTGTTTTATGCAGCCATCATTTTTTCTATTGCATTTCTGAATCTGCAAACCGACTTTAAGCTAATTATCTTTCTGGTAGTTATTGCATTTATTGCTTCGGCCACACAGGATATTGCAGTGGATATTTACGCCATACTTTCGCTCAAAAAATCGGAACGAAGTCTGGGCAACAGCATGCAATCGGGCGGTAGTTTTATCGGATCGTTCTTTGGTACAGGCGTTTTACTGGTGGCTTACCATTATTACGGCTGGTCGAATGTACTTGTGCTGCTTTCGGTTTTTGTACTCGTGGCGCTGGCTCCCCTGTTTATTTCGAAACGCGAAATTCCAGCGGAAAACAGTCAGAAAGAGCGTGTAAGTCTCAAAGATATTTTATCTTTTTTCAAACAGAAAGGAAAAGCAAAACACATTCTGTTGCTGATTTTTTATTATTCAGGAATTATTGGCATAATGGCCATGCTAAAACCTTATCTGGTGGATTTGGGTTACGATGTGAAACAAATTGCTTTTATGTCGGGCATTTTCGGAACACTCACAGCTGCCGTTTCTACGCTTGTTGCAGGTTTTCTGATGCGCAAAGCCGGACGACGAACGGCACTGTTCGTTTTTCTTTCAGTTAGCTTTGCCGCCGGATTGTATTTTTACTATCTGTCGGGAATTCAACCCACGCAAACGGCTCTTTACATTGGTATCGGACTTGTTTGGTGTGCTTACGGACTATCCACAGTGGGCATTTACACCGTTTCAATGGATGCCGTGCGAAAGGGACGCGAAGGAACTGATTTTACCATTCAGATTGTAATCACACATATTGGCAGCCTGATTATGGCCACAACCAGCGGAAAAATTGCCCACGAATTCGGATACAATGGATTATTTGGCTTCGAAGCCGGCATGTCGGCACTTGTTTTTCTGCTACTCTTGTATGTTTTACCCAAAAAGAAGATTTCATCATGCAAATAAGCACATCGCTTTTTCAAAAATACAATATACCGGTACCACGCTACACAAGCTATCCTCCGGCCACAGCTTTTCACGACGAATTTACAAACGCTGACTATCGCGAACAAATTCTTAAATCGAACGACGCGGAACCACAGAATATTTCGGTGTACATTCACATTCCGTTTTGTACGCAACGTTGTCATTTTTGTGGTTGCAACACAGCTCTTTCGCAGTCGGAAGACAAAATCAAACGCTATGTAAATGCGGTGATCAAAGAAATTAGAACTACAGCGCAATACATTGACAAAAAGCGCCTTGTCACGCAGGTGAGTTGGGGCGGTGGTACTCCAAACTCTATTCGTATGGAATATATCGGCGAAATTATGTCGACATTACGCTCCGAATTTCGTTTTGCCGATTTTGCTGAAATAGCTATGGAATGTAGTCCGGCGTATCTCGATTTCAGCGATGTGGATTATTTGCACGAAACAGGATTTAATCGTGTGAGCATGGGCATTCAGGATTTTCATCACGAAGTACTCAATGCTATCAACCGTCGTGCGCCCAAACATGAAGTGGGAGAAATGCTCGCATGTCTCAAAAGCAAAGGTTTCAGGGGACTTAACCTCGACCTTGTGTACGGATTGCCTTTGCAAACTGTGGAAAGTTTCCGCGAGAATATTCAGCAAATCATTGCACTGCAACCCGACAGACTTGCTACTTTTTCGTATGCGCATATCCCGTGGTTCAACAAAGCGCAATCGCTGATGGAAAAACATCCTTTTCCTTCGCCCGAAGAAAAACTGCAAATGCTGGTGGATAGTATTAATACAATGACTGCCAATGGTTACGAAGTGATTGGCATGGATCATTTTGCTAAAAAAGACGACGAACTGGCCATTGCCAAAGTAAACAAGCAACTTCACCGTAACTTTCAGGGTTATAATACACTAAAAACCACCGGACAGGTTTACGCTTTCGGTGCATCGGGCATAAGTCAGCTGAACGGCGCTTTTGCACAAAATATAAAAGCGTACGACAAATACATACAAGCTATTGAATCGGTTGGATTTGCTGTGGATCGTGGATATATTCTGAATAATGAAGAAATTATTGTGCGCGACAGCATTAATCAGATTATGTGTAATGGCTTGCTGGATTTTGAACAAACAGCAACAAAACATGGTTGTAGCGTGGACGATTTTCTGAAAATTACAAAGTTCAATGTTTCGCACATCGATCAGTTGCTCAATGACAAACTTGTGGAATTCAAGAATAACACGCTCACTGTCACACCCGAAGGAATGCTGATAGTCCGAAATGTGGCTGTGGCTTTCGATCCCGCATTTACACTGAAAGAAGGACAGTATTCGAACACTTTATAATACTGAAAATGAAAAGACAGGCAGAAAATATTTCAAAAACCGAGCACATTCGCTTAAACCAAAAACGGATAGTGCTTTTAGCGAATATGGGCGCACCCGATTCCGAAAAGGAAATGAAAGTGTTTCTGAAACGAATGTTCAACGACAAAGCCATTCTTTACGCCCCGGACTTTGTACGCGCTTTTGCTTCCACATTTATCAGTAATGTGCGTTACAAATCGTCGTGGAAAAAATATCAGCTGATCGGTGGTTCGCCTTTGCAAAATTCGATGGACAAAACAGCTGCTGATTTAGAACAACTTTTGGGAGATGATTATGCTGTTTCGAGCGTGTATTCTTATTCTTCGCCATTTCTTTTCGATGTGGTTTCGGAACTTTACGCACAGGGTATACGATATTTCGAAATCATGTCGATGTATCCGCAGGCAAGTTATTCCACCACAGGCAGCGTGCAGGCAAGTTTAGATCAGCTGAAAGCCAAATTTCACGATATTCAATTCCGCTTTATCGAAGATTATTACGATCATCCGCTGTTTATAGATTACTGGACACAACTTATTGCCGAAAAAATCAGACAGGAAAACTGCAGCAACCCGTATATATTGTTTAGTTCGCATGCCATTCCGAAATCGTTTATCAAACGTGGTGATACTTACGCTCAAAAAATGGAAAAGTCGGCAAAGCTTATAGCCGGAGCATTGAATTTGCCTTACGGGCTTGGATATCAGTCGAAAATTGGCCCAATTGAATGGACACGCCCTTACACCATTGATTTGCTGAACGAACTGCACAGCAATGGAATTGATGAATTGATAGTCGTTCCGCTCAGCTTTGTGAACGAAAATCTGGAAACACGCTTCGACCTAGATACGGAGCTCATTCCTTATGCAAAAAACAAATTGAAAATTAAAAAAATATGCCGCGTTGAAATTCCGGCAAGCGATGCCACATTAGTAAGAATGTTCAAAGGTTTTATTCAGAAATAATTATGCAAAACACAGAAAATCGAATCATTATTATCGGAGCCGGGCTTACAGGTCTGACTCTGGCTTATTATCTGAAAAAAGCCGGAAAAAATGTCCTTCTGATTGAAAAAAAAGATCGTCCGGGTGGAGTTATTCAAACAAATACAGAAAACGGTTTTACTTACGAAACAGGACCGTCGACCGGAGTATTGAGTTCAGAAGAATTGGCTGATTTGTTCGAAGAGTTGAAAAATGATTGCAGCTACGAGGTGGCAAATCCGACTGCCAAAAAACGTTATATCTGGAAAAACATGAAATGGGAAGCACTGCCAGGAGGACACGATTTCGGAGCTGTCACCACGCCTCTTTTCAGTTTGAAAGACAAGCTGAGAGTGTTGGGTGAAGCTTTCCGCCCCAAAGGTGGTCATCCTGATGAAACTGTGGCTGAACTTGTAAACCGTCGTTTGGGAAAAAGCATTCTCGATTATGCCGTCGATCCTTTTGTGTCAGGCGTGTATGCAGGCGATCCGGCGCAACTTATTACGCGTCATGCTTTGCCAAAGCTTTATGCACTGGAGCAAAATTACGGAGGTTTTATTCGCGGCTCCATTGCCAAACATCGCGAGTACATCAAAAATGCAACTCCCAAAGTCACTAAGGATGTTTTTTCGGCTGAAGGCGGTTTGCAAAAACTGATTGATGCGCTTACGCAGAAAATCGGAAACGAAAACATACTCACTTCATGCGAAAATGTAAAGGCAGAAACTCTTCCGGTTGGATTTAAAGTGAGTTTTAGTCGTGATACTGAAGAATATAATTTTTCAGCACAGTGGGTGGTGAGCACAGTGGGCGGCTATTCGCTCGCTTCACTCCTGCCCTTCGTCCCTCCGGCACAAATGCATCATCTTACCAATACCACTTACGCCCCTGTCGTACAGGTAGCAGCAGGTTATAAAAACTGGACTGGCATAAAACTCGATGCATTTGGAGGGTTAATTCCCACAAAAGAAAAACGTCAGATTCTGGGTATTTTGTTTCCTTCGGCCATTTTCAAAAACCGTTGTCCTGAGGGTGGTGCCTTGCTTTCGGTATTTATGGGAGGCATAAAAAAGCCTGAAATGTTCTATAAATCCGACGAGGAAATCAAACAAATTGTGTTGGACGAACTGAAAATCACGATGAATGTACATGCTGAACCTAATTTGCTGAAAATCCACCGTTACAGGCATGCCATTGCGCAATACGACATAAAATCGGCACAAAGATTTGAAACCATTCGCCACATTCAGCAACAATATCCCGGCTTGATTCTGGCTGGCAGCATCCGCGACGGAATTGGCATTTCCGACAGAGTAAAACAGGCGGCTCATATAGCTTCTGAAATTATTCAGACACTCTGAATAAACAGAGAAGCACTGTTATAACAAAACAGGTTAATGATATAAACTAAAAAGGAAATAAAATGTCAATGGATTTATAATAGTTCCCTCGCTTCGCTTCGGGATGACAATTATTTATTTAGCTTTTACCCGTCGACAACCGGCAATACAATTACCATTTGTGTGATACGACGGGCGCGAGATATAAGTGCGATCGAATTGAGCGCCCGTCGCACAAAACAATTTCAATCTTCGATATTTGTTGGCGACGGAGTTTATATCCTATACAATAGTGTCATCCCGAAGCGAAGCGAGGGAACTAATGATATTTAACAAGAAAAATCTTTTCACACGATCAATACAAAACCAACAAAACCAACAAAATTAACCTAAACGCCTGTTAATCAAATTCGAAATTCATCAGGAAAAATCAAAATAAATCTGATTTCAATCTAAACTAAATAGCATTTTACCTGTTCATTGGGTTTGATTGGGTTTGATTGGGTTTGTTCAGAAAAACAGGACAATAATTATATACATATGAAATCAAAAATTCTCACTCTTATTCTTGCACTTTTTATCACATTCAATATAAATGCTCAGGACAGTCTTTTTGTGAAAGTTCCCAAGCAGTACAGCTTTGAATTCGGCTATCGTAACCTTTTCGGGCAATCAAATTTTGTGAACAATACTACTCATGGCTACGGAGCGTTGTTCGATTATGCCTGGCAGCTTAGCGGTTTCAAAGGAAAAAAAGCCAAGTCGTTTATTACCGTACCTATGGGCTATACCGTTCTGCTTCCCGACAATGGAGCTTCCAAACAAATCAACATGCTGAATTATGGTTGGACTGTGCGTCACGAACTTTCGCGCCATCCAAAAGTAGTTCCGTTCGTGGGCTACGGACTATTACTTAACAATATGCGAATAGAAGGAACAGAAGGCTCGCTTTTTGGCCACCAAACCCAATTCGATTTAGGCTTAAACTTCAATACAAATACACGTTTAAAATACTTTGCTAAAATTGAATACAGCTATACTTCGTACCCCCAATTCAATGAACCGGAGCGTATTCGTTTACATTATTTTGACTTTAGAATTGGAGCTAGATTTTAGCAGGTCAATTTAAATAATTTTAAAACAAAAAAAAGTGCAGATTGTACATTTATTGGCATTTCAATATTTCAAAACACTAATAATCAGCTATAAATATCAGTTTAGTTTTTCCACATAAACCTGTCCTGTTTCGTAACGAAGCACTTTCACGGCCTGACCTTTTTCGATAAAACCTTCCTCAGAAACAGCATCGTAAACGATTCCATCGATACGCACTTTTCCCGAAGGACGCAGCACAGTGGAAGCTGTACCACTTTTACCAACCATTTGCAATCCGATCATTTCCACACCCATATACCCTTCACTCTTCTCCATAGTAGCCTGCAAAGCTACATTGCGGAAAATTCCTTTTGCACCAATGCGGCTACTCAGATACAACACCAACGCAAAACCAAAACCTATTCCACCGGTCACAGTCAAAAGCGCTTTACCCACTTCACCAGCTTCCACAGGTTGGAAATCGAAGTTTACATTATTCAACAAACTAAGCACCAAACCAATCACGACAAGCGTAATTCCTGAAATCCCTGCAATTCCGAAACCGGGAATCACAAAAAGTTCTAGCGCAATCAGCACCAAACCAATTACAAAGACAATAATTTCCCAGTTTGCAGCCAGTCCATCAATATATAATGGTGCAAAATAAAGCACTGCCGCAGTAATAGCCACTCCAAGTGGGAAGCCAATTCCGGGCGTCTGCAACTCAAAATAAATACCCCCGACAATTAGCATAATCAGAATTCCCTGAAGCACAGAGCTTGTCAGAAAACCTTTAATCTCATCCCATGTAGTTGGCTTAAATTCCTCAATTTCATACGATTCAAATTTCAATTGTTTCTCCACAACTTCAGTAATATTATTGGCTATACCTTCGCAATAGTTATACTTCATAGCCTCCTGCGCAGTGAATGTAAGCGTTTTACCTGAATCAATTACTCCGGGAATAACCGTTCGGTCATCCACCATGGCTTCGGCTATCAGCGGATCGCGCTTCCATTTAATAACTGTATCTCCGGCCTGTATAATCGTATCAGCTCCATGTGCTTCAGCCGTGGCCCGCATAGTTGCCCGCATGTACGACTGATATTTATCAGGCATTTGCTCGCCGGTCTGACTTACTACAGTGGCAGCTCCGATACTGGCTCCGGGACGCATAAAAATTTTATCGCAGGCAATGGCAATTAACGCACCGGCCGACGCTGCATTATTATCCACAAATACATAAACAGGTATCTTACTGTTTAGCAAACGCGTACGAATCGAATCGGCATACAAAACCTCACCACCATAAGTATTCATATGTATAAGAATCGCGTCTGCCTTTTTCTGTTCTGCTTCCGAAAAACCCTTCTGAATATACAGCCAGGTAGTGCTGTTTATCTCTTTTTTAAGATTTATCTTATAAATTAAATTTTCAGCAGACAAATGTGAATGATAATTAATTGTAAGAAGTACAATTATAAAAATACTATAAATTTTATTCATGTGTCAAATATTTTTCTTCAAATATACACAATTATAAAAAATATCATCTATATTTGTGGTGAAAATAAGATATAAAGTATTTTCAAAAGAGCTCTTTTTATTTAAATTCTTCAGTATAGCCAACTGACAATCAATAACTTGTTTCCATTTCACTGTTTTTTTCAAAAGAAAAAACGTTTTTAGCAGACAAAAGCATCCGGCTTCACACACCGGTTGTAATTATTCACACGTAAAACACTAAAAGTATGAAAAACGTACACATTGAAAACGAACTGGTAGCGTTACAAAACAACATGCGCAATTTTGCATTTTCGCTTACATTAAACCGCGACGAAGCAGAAGATTTGCTGCAGGACACTACACTAAAGGTATTGGACAATCAGGAAAAATTTACTGACAATGTCAATTTCAAAGGTTGGGTACTGACAATAATGAAGAATATCTTCATTAATAACTATCGTAAAATTGTAAGAAATCAGACTGTAATCGACAAAACTGAAGATTTACACCATCTGAATCTGCCACAAAACTCTGGATTTGATAGCCCGGAAGGATCATATGCCATTGGTGAAATTACAAACACCATTGATGGTTTTGCCGACGAATACCGCATTCCTTTCTCGATGCACATTCAGGGATTCAAATACGAGGAAATCGCACAAACCATGAATCTGCCGATCGGAACTGTAAAAAGCCGTATATTCCTGGCCAGAAAGCGATTGCAGGAACAATTGAAAGATTACAGATACTAAAACAATAAATTTTCACAAAGCCGGAGAACAACTCTCCGGCTTTGTTGTTTATATTTGTAAACACAAAACACTTATATATCGCTTTTTATGAATACCGCTTTAGTTATGTTAGGAGCTAATCTGAATGGCGAAGAAAATATTCGCACCATCAGAGAAAAACTTTCTGATTATTTTGAAATAATCGACGAAAGCTCAATACTCGTAACCAAACCCATTGGCAAAAAATACAAAACCAACTTTGTAAATCAGGCGATAAAAATCATTACCGACGAATCGGCAAAGTCGGTTGTAAAAACTTTCAAAACCATTGAAAATCAAATGGGACGATCAGCTTTTACGAATCTACGGGGTGAGGTTCCGGCCGATATTGATCTGGTGTTCTGGAATGGCGAAAAAAAACGCAACGATTACGACAAATACTGGTTCGTACGTCAGCTTTGCGACGAAATAAAAGACCGCAGCGAATTCATAAGCTAAAATTTCCTATCCCGCTCTGCTTACCGCTTACTTCTTAAATACTGTTCAGGCCATTCCTGTTCAGGAAATTCGCGCATCACAAAATACGGATTTCGTAGTAACTCGCGACCAAGAAGCACAATATCAGCCTGCTCGTATTTCAACACATTTTCAATCTGATCTTTGCGTGTAATCATTCCCACAGCTGCCGTCATAATACCGGTAGCTTTTACATTTTCAGAAAAAGCCAGCTGATATCCGGGTCCGACAGGAATTTTTGCATCCAGCACATTTCCACCCGACGAACAATCAATCACATCCACTCCTTTACTTTTTAAAACAGAGGCTAAACGCACAGTATCTTCTTCAGTCCATCCTCCAATGGTCCAGTCGGTAGCCGACAAACGCACAAAAAGCGGAAGTTCATCGGGCCAAACCGACTTCACAGCATCCACCACTTCGAGCAAGAGGCGAATACGATTTTCGTAGCTCCCACCATATTCGTCTTTTCGTTTATTACTCAATGGCGAAAGAAACTGATGCAGCAAATATCCGTGTGCGGCATGAATTTCGGCCACCTGAAAACCCGCTTTATGGACTCTTATAGCCGCATCGCGAAAAGCACTGATAACCGAGCTGATTCCAATGGCATCCAACTCAAGAGGTGTATCTTCGGATTTTTCGAATGCAATTGGCGAAGGAGCTACAGTCTGCCAGCCTCCATTTTCCAATGAAAGAAACTTTCCGCCATTCGATGGTTTGTCATGCGAGGCTTTTCGTCCTGCATGCGCAAGTTGTATGGCCGGAACAGCACCATTTTCTTTAATCAGCGAAGCCAGTTTTTTCAAACCTGAAACATGTGCGTCGTTCCACAAGCCCAAATCGTAAGGCGTAATTCGCCCTTCGGGAACGACTCCGGCTGCTTCCACAATAATCAAACCTACACCACCTACTGCACGTGAGGCATAATGCTGTAAATGCCAATCGGCAACGAGACCATTATGAGCAGAATACTGACACATAGGCGCCATTCCTATTCTGTTACGAAAACTAACCGATTTAATATTAAATTGTTTTATCACATTCATTTTCCTGAGTTTATAATACTTGTTTGAAACGCATAAGTCGGGGAGAATGTTTGTAAAAAAATTGTATATTTGTATTTCATAACAAATAAAAAAAAACCCGGACACTGTGTATGAATACCGAAAATCTATCGAAATTAAAAAGTCGTTTTGTTAGTCGCGAAGTGGACAAAGAACTTATCCTTGTTCCCCTCACAGGTAATATTGCCAAAATGAATGAAATGTTCACGCTAAACGAAACAGCCAAACTTATTTGGGAAAATATGGATAAAGTGGATAGCGAGGAATCGCTTACCGACTTGATAACTACTGAATTTGATGTAAGTCATGAAATTGCCTCAGCCGATGTAAGTGCATTCATAAAACATTTGGAAACAATGCTTTAAGTTTATACACAATGGGCCAAAACGAAGCTAATTACGAATTCTGTCTGAATATTGCAGATTTTATCATTCAAATAAAATCCGACATTGCATTTCAACCCGAAACCGGTTATGAATCTTTTTTTACGGACAAAAAGCAAACAACAGACTTTGTTGTGAATTGTAAAGCTGAAATTCCGCTGACAATTTTCGCAGGACAAAATCCGGTTTTCGAAGCTGAGAATGAACAACAGAAGTTTTACGATATTTATCGCCACAACGAGGGTTTAGGATTTATTATTTACAATCAGCAGAATAAAAACACTATTCAGCAAATTGCATTACTCGATAAAGATTTCAGAAACTGGACAATATATTCTTCTTCTGAAACTGATTATAACCCTCTGCGCTATCCAATGGGGCCTATCATCATGCACTACATGACGATAAAAACCAACTCAGTAATGATGCATGCATCATGTGCTTTCGATGGTCAACGCGGCAGAATGTTTTCGGGTTTTTCGGGTGTAGGAAAAAGCACAATGTCGCGAATCTGGGCTGAAGCCGGAAGCACTATTATAAACGACGACCGTTTGATTATTCGTGAACTTGGGAACAAATTCTTTGTTTACAATACGCCCATGTATTACAAAGACATACCCAAAAAAGCACCTCTGAATGCAGTATATCTCATCCACCACTCGCCCGAAAATAAAATTCAGAAACTAAAAGGTGCCCTGGCAGCTTCGCGAACAATGGCTTTTTGCATTCAAAATAATTACGATCAGAATTTTGTCGCAGAGAGACTTGATTTCTTTGTGCGACTTGCAGCAGCTGTGGATATTTACGATTTAGGATTTGTACCAAATGCTTCAGTCATTGAATTTATTAAAGCCCATGAATAATCAGGAACTGAATGAAAATATGTACGACGTGGCAGTGGAATTACTCAGCAAAAATCATTCGCTGAATTACCGCACCAAAGGCATGAGCATGTACCCTACGCTTCGTCCGGGCGACAAAGCCAGTGTTGAAAAATGCGAAGCAGGCAAATGCAAACGAGGCGATATAGTTGTTTTCAAACAGGAGAAGCAATTGGTTTGTCACAGAATATACAAAACTGAATATCAGAATGAAAACCTCGTGTTTTACACAAAAGGTGACAACAATCCGAAATCGGATAAACCGTTCAGAGCTGAAAATCTGCTCGGAATTGTACGGAGTTTCGAGCGAAACGGAAAAATATTTTCCCTTTCAGGAAAAAGCAATTCATTTCCCAAATTCCTATATTTGAAACTCCCCAATGCAGCTCTTCTCTGCAATCGAATTCATCATTTACTATCAAAAGCATTTATAAGCGTTTCGTCGCTCAGAACAAATTTCCCTATGGTTATACAGCATTCGGAAAAACTATTCTGGCTGAATGCCATCATTTCTGTATTACAGGGAATTCTGCCATTTGTCACACTCGTTCTTATTAAATTTCTGATTGATGTACTGACAAAACAAAACTATTCTGCCAACATTTGGCTGCTATTAAGTGCTACAGCTGTTTCATTTATTGTCACGGCGATTATGAGTGAGCTCAAGACATTTTATTCTGAAAAAATTTCACAATCGGTTTCAAAAAATATTTATCAAAAACTACAACAACGCCACAGCACATTAGCCCTTTCGCACTACGAAAACCCTGAACAACAGGATAAAATTCATCGTGCAGTACAGGAAGCATCGTACCGGCCATTGAAAATTGTAAATGCGATATTAAATGCGATAAAATCAGTTAGCTCGGCCACTGTTTTGCTTTTTTTGTTTGTATTTATACGCTGGTATCTGATTTTTATTCTTATCGCTGCTATTTTGCCGGGCATGATAAGCAGAATCATTTTTTCGCAGAAACACTATCGTCTGAAAAAAGAGCAAAGCCAACGCGAACGTGAAATGTACTATTATAACCGCGTTCTGACAGGAATTCCATTCGCCAAAGAACTGAAACTATTCAACTTTACACAGTATTTTCTGAATCGTTTCCGAAAGGTTCAGAACAGACTTTTCGATGAAAGATTAAAACTCCGTCGTTCGGAAATGCGCTTTGGCATTGCATCGCAGATTTTTGCAGTAATGCTTATTTTTATATCTCTGGGCGTAGTGGCATTTCTGAACATGAACGGAAAGATAAGCATAGGTACACTTGTTTTGTTTTTCTTTGCATTTCAGCGCGGCTACACAGTATTAAGTGAGTTTTTCAGAGCATTTACACAAATTGCTGAAGACAATATTTTTCTTCAGGACTTTTCCGAATTTCTCAACAGTACCCAGACAGAAAAACGAAACGAACCGATACAGGAATTCAGCCTCACAAAAGGAATAAGCATTCGAAATCTGAATTTTAGTTATGAAAACAGCCGTCGTGAAGCTTTGCATAATATTAATCTTGAAATTCCGGCAGGTAAATCGGTAGCTCTGGTTGGCGCAAACGGATCAGGTAAAACAACATTGATTAAACTCTTATGCGGATTTTACGAGGCCAGTTCGGGACAAATTCTTTTTGACGATAAAAATATAAATGATATTGGTCAGGAAAATATTTGCAGAAATATCAGTGCTGTTTTTCAGGATTTTGCATTATATAATATTCCGGCGATTGAAAATTTATATCTGGGTGATTTTTCAAGAGAATTTGATGAAAACAAAGCCAGGAAAGCAGCACAAACAGCCGGAGTGGATGAAGTTTTATCAGGTTTATCGCAGGGATACAAAACCATGCTTGGAAATTTGTTTAAAGGAGGCGAAGAACTGAGCGTTGGGCAGTGGCAGAAAATAGCCATTGCTAGAGCCATTTACCGTGATGCTCCTCTCCTGCTCTTCGACGAACCATCAAGTGCACTCGATGCTACTTCGGAACAAAATATATTAGAGAAATTGCGTGAATTCAGCAGAGGCAAAACAACCATCATTATCAGCCACCGGTTGAGCTCTGTGCAATGGGCCGACAGGATTTGCGTGATCGACAAAGGAACAATTATTGAAGAAGGAACACATGAGAGTTTACTCGCACTCCGTGGCAAATACTACGAACTTTATTCAGCCTCGAGATTCGGCAATATACTTTGAAACGCATAGAAATATAAAAATGAAAAGGGAGTGATTCGTAATGAATCACTCCCTTTTTTGGAGTTATAATTGAATAACCAATTATGCTTCAGGAGCAGCTTCTTCAGCAGCAGGAGCATCAGCTTTTGCTTTTTTAGCAGCTTTTGCAGCCGATTTAGCAGCAGCTTCAACCATCTGATCTTTCAGGTCGGCAAGCGACTGAATATCACCAAGAGTGGTTTTTTCGATAGTAGTTGTAGCTACTTCTTCTTTTTTGGCTTTCTTAGCAGGAGCTTTTTTAGCAGGAGCTTCTGTTGCAGCGCCGGCTTCAGCTTTTTCACCACGTTTTACATCTTCGTGAATACGGCTGTGCGATACAATGATACGTTTAGCATCTTTGTTGAACTCAATTACTTTGAAGCTGAGTTTTTCGTCAACCTGAGCCTGAGTACCGTCTTCTTTGGTCAGATGTTTAGGAGTTGCAAAACCTTCAACGCCATAAGGCAACGAAATTACAGCACCTTTATCCATCATTTCCACAATCACACCTTCGTGAATGCTGTCCACAGTAAACATTGTTTCGAGAACATCCCATGGATTTTCTTCGAGTTGTTTGTGGCCTAAGCTCAGACGACGGTTAGCTTTGTCGATTTCAAGAACCTGAACTTCAATTTCGGCACCAATCTGAGTAAATTCTGATGGGTGTTTTACTTTCTTAGTCCATGAAAGGTCAGAAATGTGAATCAAACCATCCACGCCTTCTTCGATTTCAACAAATACACCAAAGTTGGTGAAGTTGCGAACTTTAGCAGTGTGTTTGCTACCTACGGCGTAACGTGTTTCCACATCTCCCCATGGATCAGCTTTCAATTGTTTGATACCCAATGACATTTTACGTTCGTCACGATCGAGTGTCAGGATAGTGGTTTCAACTTCGTCGCCTACTTTCAGGAAGTCCTGAGCAGAACGAAGGTGTTGTGACCAGCTCATTTCCGATACGTGGATCAGACCTTCAACACCAGGAGCTATTTCAACAAATGCACCATAGTCGGCCATAACCACTACTTTACCAGTCACTTTGTCGCCAACTTTAAGTTCAGCGCTGAGAGCATCCCATGGGTGTGCGCTCAATTGTTTCAAGCCGAGAGCAATACGTTTTTTCTCGTCATCGAAATCAAGGATAACCACATTGAGTTTCTGATCGAGTGTAACAATTTCTTCTGGGTGAGAAACACGTCCCCACGAAAGGTCGGTGATATGGATAAGACCATCTACGCCGCCAAGGTCGATGAACACACCGTAAGAAGTGATGTTTTTAACAGTACCTTCGAGTACCTGACCTTTTTGCAGTTTACCAATGATTTCTTTTTTCTGATTTTCGAGTTCAGCTTCGATAAGCGCTTTGTGCGAAACAACCACGTTTTTGAATTCGTGATTGATTTTGATCACTTTGAACTCCATAGTTTTGTTCACGAACACATCGTAATCGCGGATAGGTTTCACGTCGATTTGCGATCCCGGAAGGAAAGCTTCGATTCCGAATACATCCACAATCATACCACCTTTTGTGCGGCATTTTACGAAACCTTTTACAATTTCCTGTGATTCGAGTGCTGCGTTTACGCGATCCCATGAGCGGGTAGCACGTGCTTGTTTGTGTGAAAGGAGCAACTGTCCTTTTTTATCTTCCTGGCTTTCGATGTAAACTTCCACTTTATCACCTACTTTAAGTTCGGGATTGTAGCGGAATTCGCTCATCGGAACGATACCGTCCGATTTGTAGCCTACGTTTACAACTACTTCACGTTTGTTGATCGAGATTACAGTACCTTCAACCACTTCTTTGTCTTTGATAGCGTTGAGGGTGTTGTCATAGATGTTTTTCAGGTTTTCTTTTTCCTGCGACGACAGAATATCGCCTTTTTCGTAAGCATCCCAGTCGAAATCTTCAGCAGCAGGTGCTACTACGGGTGCCTGAGTTTTTTTTGAAGGTGCCTCTTCAATTACTTCGGTTACAACAGTTTCAGCAGCTACCTGAGCTTCTTCAACTACTGCTCCTTCTGCGGTAGGAATTACTTCCTCCTGCAAATTTTTGTTTTCTTCCATTACAGAAAAGTTGTTTTTTTTAATTACTAATAAATTAGTAGGTTAGACATTATGTTGACTTTAAAATAAGAGGCGCAAAGATACAAAAACTTTATGATTTACAAAACAATAAGTCGGAATTTCTCAGGGATTTTATAATTGAAATTTCTCATCGTGCATTCTACAATTAAAACAATATCAACGCAGAACATTTGACGGTCGCTGATAAGGGCAATAAAATCACAACCAGCATAAGAAGCAAAACTCATAAATGCAAAAGATTACAGAGATAACAAATACTGAGAATTGCCTCTTAAAATAATTTATAAAACATAATCTATAAAGCGAGTATAATGGTTTTCCTTCTACAATATTGAAGACATATCAATTATGAACAAATAAACATATCGAAATACATATGAATTTATGACAACATTAGATATATAATATTAAATTAAGCACCTGACAAACTGATTATTAAAATAAACAATGTTTTAAAACATATTTTTAAATTATATTTAATAATTATTGTTTGTTACTTTTGCAAAACAACCATAATCATCTATATTTTGAAAACTTTTTCTTGTTCTATTGTAAGAAACAAGACTATTCACATCATAAACTTAAGATTAAAAAAAGAATCAAAGTTTAGTCTTACAATCCTCCTACTATGGTTGACTGTATGGCCTGTTTGTACTCAACCCAGAAGCGATTTGTCGTTGAATAATGTAGTAAACATTTTGGCTTTAGAATCAACTCAAGCACGTATTGAAAAACTGAACTTCAAAAACAAATTGCTGCAATACGAAAATTACAAAAAGGGCTTTTTGCCCAGCGTTTCATTCAATCTTAGTCCATTCAGTTTCAATCGGTCACTAAAACTGCTTCAACACCCAAACGATGGTAGCTATACTTACGTAGATGACTACACCAATAATAGTAGCGCAGGAGTAACAGTAAGTCAAAAAATCGGACTTACCGGAGGAAGTTTCACATTCGGGAGCAATATTAATTATTTACGGGAGTTTGGTACGAATCGAAATAGCTTCAATACAACGCCCTACACTATTGGGTATTCACAAAAGATTTGGGGGGCTAACAAAACATATAAACTTGAAAGAGAAATTGAAAAAAGAAAACACGAAGAAGATTAAAAAAAATTATGCACAACACTTTCTGACATTCAAAAACAAGCATTAAGTCTGTATATGTCAGCCTTTATATCGCAAATGGAATTAGATTTATCCGAAATTAATCTAAAATCAAACGATACCCTTTTAAATATTGCCAAAATGAAATTGGGAAATGGAAGCTTTACAACTTACGAATATAATGAAGTAAATCTCCAAAGTGCTAATGCAAAATACACACTCGAAAATGCCAAAAACAGCTTTGAACAAGCTATTCAGAATCTATACACCTTTTTAGATATCGAGAGAACAAGCCAAAGCCCCAGACTTGAAATTCCAATTTTCAATTTACCCATAGAGCTTGACAGTTCGCGTATTATGTTCTATATCCATAAAAATAATTCGTTTAAATTAAACGAAAAAATAAAACGACTTGAGGCTGACAAAACACTTTATCAAGCAAAGATAAGCGATAAACTCAATGGAGATATCAGACTTAATTATGGTGCCAATCAATATGCTACAACACTCCCCGAAGCTTATAATAAACCAGACTCAAGACAATCGGTAAGTGTGGGCTTGCAAATACCCGTTTTTCAATGGGGAATAAATAAAAACAAACTTAAAATTGCAGATAATAATTATCAAGTTAGTTTGATTGAATTTGAAAAAAGCCAAAAAGAATTCCACAATAAAATTATTGAGCTAATAAATACATACAACCACAATGTAAAGCTCTGGTTAACAGCTGAAAATACTTATAAGTTATCAGTTGACCAGTACAAACTATCCATTCAAAAATTCTCGCTCGGTAAAGTGTCATTGTACGAGCTTTTTTCAGCTCAAAAGGAACAATCGTCTGGTTTGCAGAAATACTACAATGCTGTACGCAATGCATGGAGTAGTTATTTCAACATACGAAAAGAAACACTGTATGACTTCACAAATGAAATTGAATTAGAGGAATATTTTCTTAAAACAATTTATAAAAAATAAAAAATATACTCTGCAGGTATAAATAAATCAATTCCCATTGTTAATTTTTAAATTTTAAATTTTAAAACAACATGAAAAAACTTATAAAAAAAAGTTTAAATGAATTAGCTGAAATTATGCCGGTTTTAAGTGAGAAAAACCAACACGAATGTGTTGGAGGAACTGGAAGTTATATTGAATCAGGAGCAAATACAGGTTCAATTGGTGGCGGTGATTGTGTGTTTCAATCAATGTCATACATTACAGGTCAACCTGCAGATTCTTTTGCATTGAATTATGGAAAATATGCTGATGATAACAACGGTATTATTAGCTTAGGTAACGATGAATCACAAACTAACTGGGCAAATCAATATGGGGTTGCTTCTGGGGATATGTCAACATTTGCATTGCAAAATGGCATGAGAGCAATGGGTCAGAATGAAACACCACAAAATGGAGCGATTGTTGTCTATGGTGATCATTGTGTTGTTTATCAATCAAAGAATGAAGATGGTACTATTAATTATTACGATCCGCAAAATAATGTTTCTGGAACTCTTCAAGCTGGTACCGATTATCAAATATATGGAATTGATGCTATGTAACAATAGTTCGGTAAAAAGTATTTAACATTATGCGGCAATAGTGCCGTAAAATAGTAGTTCTTTGACATTCTGGTTATTTTTGAGTACGTTTGCTTTTA
>SAAO01000010.1 GCA_009929375.1 Bacteroidia bacterium | reverse complement strand
AGAAGGTGAGAGGTGAGAAGGTGAGAGAGTGACAAGTAAGTAGTCGGTAGTAATTAGTCGAAAGTCAAAAGATAAGTAGTAATTAGAAAGTATTATTGACTGAAGATAAACAGGTTTTGTATGGTAGCCAGAAAGAAGCTTATTGGGTGGTTGATTAATGCTGAGAACTTGTGGTTAGCGATGCGTGAGGGATTGCAGCGGAAATGCCGGGTGTAGCTTTATTAGTCAATAATCAGCTTCATACCGGCATTGTAGCGGAAAGCCCGACCCGAAGGGGCACGCCCGAATATAAGTTTTGGAGTTTAAAGTTACAGAGTTTCAAAGTTCAGGTTTGATCCTTTTATTGTTTTTTTGTTTAGTATGGTAGAAAATAAAGAGGCTCAGAAAATGAATTCTGAGCCTCTTATGATCGTAATAGTTTGTTTTGCTACTTCTCTTCGACAGGGAATATTCCGTTTGTTTTACGGAACTTATAGCGTGTCATTTGTTGGTTTGATTCGAAGCCCATCACATTCAGAATATGTGTGGCCTGAGTGATTTTGACTATGCTATCGGTATAAAGTTTCTCTTCCCGCTGGTTCCAGAACAGTTGTTCTGTCTCAAAAAGTTCTCCCTTGATATTCATCATTTTTACATTTCCCTTTAGCTCCCATAGTTGCTGGTTGCTATAGAACTTTGCATAATTGCTGTGAATATTTGCGTCGATTTTCAGATTCTGATCGAAACTTTCGCAGTGTATGCCCATTGGAAACTCCCAATAGGGTTGTTCTGTTTTGTCGTACACATCCCATTGCGGAGTTGAAATCCGATATCGTGTAATGCCTGAGTCAGAAATAACTGTGGTTATTTCGGTGGCTCTGAGTTTTGGCAGCGCAGAACGATCGACAATAGCTTCTATTTTGTCTGTTTCGACAGGCGAACAGGCAATTATAAACAACATAACAACTGACGTGAGGACAGTTGTTATGTTGAGTGGATTATATGTAAATCTTGTGTTTTTCAAGTTTATCTACAGGTTGTACTCTCGCCAATCCAACCTCCTACAAAGAATGTAGATCCGGCTTTAAGTTGTGGCTGGAAGAACATATCGTCTTTTGTTGGGAAGTGTCCGCTGTATGTGTTGATGAGTTTATTGGCTTCATCGGCAATGCTCGGATCAACCTGTTTTGCACGTACAAATTTATCAACAGCTACCCAATAAACTGTTTTTGAAAGTACAGGATCGTCGTAGATTGAGCGTGATTTTGCGTACATGATACCAATCAGAAGATATGCGCTACCATTGTTAGGGTTGAATTCCAGTGAATTGCGTGCATACTCACGTGAACGTGGGTAATTGTTCATTTCAGTATAATAAATCTGCGCGATTTTGTACTGGTAGTCAGCTTTATCCATTTTTTCAGTAGCCAGTTTGGTAGCTTCATCGTAATATGCAATGGCTTTGCTGTGCTCGCCAGCTTTGTATGACATTTCAGCAAGTGCATTGGCCGATTCAGCTGTTGGTTTGATTTTGTGAGCAGCTACTGCAGCCTGGAAGTAAACATCTGAGGTTGTACAACGTATACGTTTGTAAAAACTGATAACGTTGTTCAGATATGCTTCGTTGGTTGAATTCTGAGCTATTTTATCTTTATAGATACCATCGAGTGTTTCGCAATTAGCAGCACCACTCTGAACAAACAGGGCGTCAACTCCATCTCTTACCTGAGCAGCAATTGCAGCATTTTTGTTTTCAGTGTTGTTAGCCATTTTATCAAGAAGGCTGTTTACTTTAACGTAGTCGTTAATGTATTTTTCAGCATGAGCAGGTTCTGCTTTGTAGATTTCGTTTGAGGTTACAATGAATAAACGAATTACTTCAAGTTCACTGTTTTCACCCATACCATCAACCGATTTTTCCAACCATGCGTATGCTTTTTTCTTCAAAGGGTCATTTTTTACAAAATTGATGTAATCCATACCTTTCAGACCGAGAATCCATGCTGTAGGATAGCGTTCGTCTTTTCCAAAGTATTTGATACGATTGTCGTACATACCCATCAGTTTATCAAAAACTTTCTGATAGGTGGCATCATCTTTAGCCTGTGAAATTTCCCAATGCAGGATTTCACGTCCACGGCTGTAGATAGCACGGTTAGCTCCGGGGCATTGCTCGTAAGCTTTGGTCCAGGGACCAAGTGCGTCTGCATATTGTTTGTTTTTAGCCGATTCGTTGAATAAACTAATGTTTATCAAACACTCTTCGGTAGCAACAGGTGCTTCGTCAACTGTTTCAGGTACATCATTTTCAGGAGTTGCCACAACTTCTGTTTCTGCGTTTTTGCTTTTCTTGTCTTTTTTGCCGGGTTTCTGCGCGTAGCAGTTGGTAAACATTACCAGGCTTAAAAGAATTACGATTAAGTTTCTAGTTTTCATATTCTTTTATTGATTGTTTATTTTTTGTTTATTACAATTTGCGTTTGAAGAACCACAGTTCGTTGAATGCAGCATTAAGTGTGAATTTAAAATAATCTTCGCGTAGATTACCGGCGTTACCTGTTTTTCCATATTCGAATGCAGCATTTACTACTGTACTGCTATTCTTCAATGGCAACCCAAATCCAAAAGTTATGCCAAAGTTTTTGGGCTGTTGAATTCCTCCAATTTTATAATACGGATCACTCAGGTTTAAACCTGCTCTGTAATATATCTTTTCATAATAATAACGTCCACGGGCATTGGGTTGGTATTCGGCACCAAGAGAAATTTTCGATTGATTATTTAATGTGTCACGAACTCCCATATACACGGCGTCTCCCCATTTTGTTAAGCTATAGTCGGCAGCGAGTGTAAGTCGTTTGTCGAAAGTATAAGCTAACCCGGCTCCCAGCATTTCAGGCATTTCGAATTTTGAATGTACTTCTTCGTAGGGAGTAAGCTCCGTGAGCACACTTCCGGTAGCTTCAGAGTACTTTGCGTTAAGATTTATTTTAGGCTCGTAGATTAATCCTAACGACACATGATGCTTTTTTGCAAATGTATTGTAAAATTGTGCACCGTATCGAAATCGAAAACTGTTCACTGTGATTGAGTCACTTTGGGCAGAACCATAAATATTGGAGTCGCTGAATCGTAATTCCCTTGAATTTACAGCACTTCCAAACATATAATATGCGTTTGCTCCCAGCGAAATGTGGTCGAAAAGTTCGATGGCAAGTCCTGCATATACCTGACTGATACCGCCACGGCCGGAATAAGTACGTGTGGAAGTGATGGTGTCAGGGTATTGGGATAAAGGGAGAATTCCGTTGTTGTAAAAGTTATATCCTGAAAATGAGAAGGGCAGCATCCCTGCACTGAATCCTACATTTTTCATTAAAGGAAACTGCATGTTTAGATAATCGAGATTGCCGTTGAAGCTTGTTTTTGCTCCTTGCGGGCTACTGAATCGCGACAGTAAGCCTGTAAGGCCTAAATCGAACATGAAAGTGGTACTATCCACTGAACTGTACGAGGCCGGATTCATGGTGTTAACACCGGTTTTCGAACGCAACCCAAGTGCAACACCTCCCATGGCTTTTTGCTCTCCTGAGTATGTTCCCGGAATTTCGCCGTATCCATATCGGGTGTAAGGCGAATTCGTATTGTTTTGTGCGGTACCGAAAATGCTAATAGCTGCAAATGAAACAGTCAGGAGAAAAATTTTATTTCTGAACATTGAATAGGAGTATGCGGTTTAGCCCGATTAATACTAAATTTCTTTCTGCAAAGATGGCACTTTTTAGTTTTCCATCAAAGTAAAATGTGCTACCGCCCGTTAAAAATACTGAAAGTTCAGGATATTTAAATTTTAAGGCGTCGATGTAACCATTTATTTCGAAAATAATGCCATTTAAAACACCATTTAATATGGCAGACTCTGTGTTTTTTCCCAAAAGTGAAAACTCGTTTTTTGCTTCAACCAGTGGAAGTTTTCCGGTAAACAGATGTAAGGATTTGAGTCTTAAGTCAATTCCCGGTGCAATATTGCCTCCGTGATAGTGGCCGTTACTATCTATAAAATCGTAAGTAATTGCCGTTCCGGCATCAATTACAAGAAGATTGCAATTCTTTTTTAAAAATGCAGCTCCGGCTACTGCGGCTATTCTGTCTTTACCCAGTGTTTCCGGTGTATTATAACCCATTGTAAAGGGTAACTTTGTTTTATGAGACAGAACAACTAAATTTATACTTTTATTTGCAAAAAGCTTTTTTAATTCATCTTCAGTGCTGGTTACGCTCGAAATAATTGCAGATCCGATATTGTACTTTATTTCAATTGTATCGAGTGCTTCCCGGGTAAATTTGTCGAATCTGAAAGTCTCAAGCAAATCGTCTCCTGAGAAAATTCCTGCTTTTACACTGGAATTTCCCTGATCGATGCATAATTGTACTTTTTGTTCCGGCACTCCGCTCTGATTCATCACTTTTTGTTATAAAACAGAATTCCCGGCTTTATCAAAGAATCATTTTTTCGATAGGGATCACCAAAATGCCTTCTGCACCCAATGCTTTGAGTTTTCCGATTACTTCCCAGAAGCCTTTTTCATCTATTACCGCATGAAGCGAATTCCAGCCTTCTTTGGCAAGCGGCATGATGGTCGGACTTTTCATTCCCGGCAATACTTCAATGATTTTTTCGATGTTCTCAGTGGGTACGTTCATCAAAACATACTTTTTGTCCTCGGCTACCTGAACGGCTTCGATACGAAACAGTAGTTCGTCGAGAATTTGTTGCTTTTCAGCCGAAAGGTCGGGGTGCTGAATAAGAAGCGCTTCTGACTTCATAATTACTTCGACCTCTTTCAGATGATTGCTGACCAAAGTGCTACCCGAACTTACAATGTCGAAAATAGCGTCGGCAAGTCCGATTCCCGGAGCAATTTCAACCGAGCCGGTAATCACGTGAATATCGGCTTTTACATTGTTCTCAGCAAGGAAATCTTTCAGGATTTCAGGGTATGAAGTTGCAATAACCTTGTTGTTAAACCATGAAATATTGTGGTATTCCTGTTCTTTTGGAATGGCAAGCGACAGGCGGCATTTGCTGAAACCCAAGCGACGGGTAATCACAACGTTTTTCTTTTTTTCAGCATATTCATTTTCACCAACAACCCCAATATCGGCTACTCCATCGGCTACAGATTGTGGAATATCATCGTCGCGCAAAAAAAGAACTTCAATCGGAAAATTTCGGGCAGGTAAAAGCAATAGTCTCTTCCCTGATTCAAGTTTGATACCCGACTCAGTAAGGAGCGACATTGTTTCTTCGTATAAACGTCCTTTGGCTTGTACAGCAATTCTTAGCATATTTATCTGTTTTGTTTTGAGGCTCGCAAAGTTACAAAAAAAGCTTTGATTGTCAATGTTGAACAATAAAAAAGTCCGCTACAAAATGTAACGGACTTTAGACCCTGCTGTTTCCAGCTACGGGCAATAAAATTACTGAGCTACAGCAGTAGTGTCAGCAACGCTGTCAGTAGCAACTGAATCAACTACAACTTCTTCTACAACAGCAACTGAATCTTCAGTAGCAGCAGCTTCTTCAGTAGCTTTAGGAGCGCAGGCACCAAATACCATTGCTACAGCAAAAAATAAAAATACTTTTTTCATTTCGTTTGTTTCTTTTTAAAATTAAACATGTTCATTTTGCAATTCAAAATCGATGCAAAATTACTACTTTTTTTGAAACTGCGTTAGTAATTATCGTTTTTTTTTAATTTTTTTTTGCGAAGAACGTGATTTTTCTGTTTTTGAGCCGAAAAAATGCAAAAATGGCTTATCAAAGGCTTTTCAGAGTATGACCTTTGATAATAATGCAGCAGTTTGCTTTTTTTGTATGTTGATTTTTGAATACAAAAAAACCTGATTGATCACTCAATCAGGTTTTACGTTCGTAATTAATTACGTTTGCTTATTACTGAGCAACTACTGTAGTGTCAGCAACGCTGTCAGTAGCAACTGAGTCAACTACAACTTCTTCAACAACTACTGCTGAATCTTCTGCAACTGTAGTTTCTTCTGTAGCTTTAGGACCGCAAGATGCGAAAATAGCTGCAACAGCAAAGAACAAAAATACTTTTTTCATTTCGTTTAAACCTTTTAAAAATTTAACATGTTTTATTTTGCAATTCAAAATCGCTGCAAAATTACATCAAATTTTGATACTACGTTTATCTTTACTCGATTTTTTTTTATTTTTTTTTGAAAGAAATTATATTTGTTGTGTATCTTGTTGTTTGTCAGCGTTTAATGGTTCCTGAAACCCGGCTGAATAAAGATATCTTTTTATGCTTTTTTTCGGTGTTTTTTCAAACTCATGGGGATATAACTGAATTTTAGCAACAGACTCGTATGATGCCACCATTGCGTTCAGTTGCTTCCGGTTTTCTTCCATTACATTTTCCAGTTGTTTTTGGTCGAGATGTTCGGCATCCACAGCTTCGTAATCAGGACAAACAAGTGCAATAAGACGTCCGTTGCTTTCTATAACAAGGCTTTCCATTACGTATGGCATATTGTTGAGACGGGCTTCAATTTCTTCAGGGAAAATATTTTGTCCGCTGGCACCCAGAATCATTGTTTTATTACGACCACGAATAAATATATTGCCGTTCTCATCTACAGTGCCTAAGTCACCTGTATGCAACCAGCCATCTTTGTCGAGTATGGAAGCTGTAGCCTCTTCATTTTTGTAATATCCATTCATAACATTTTCGCCACGCACACAGATTTCGCCAACGCCGGTTTCGGGATCGGCATCGATAATTTTTACCTGCATTATATCGAGTACCTTACCTGCCGATTTCGGAATAAAATCGTTGGTGTTTGAGTAGCTGATCAGCGGAGCACATTCAGTCATTCCATATCCTATTGTGAACGGGAATTTAATTTTGTGGAAAAACTCTTCCACCTCAGCATTCATTGGTGCGCCACCAACCACAATTTCAGAAAATTCTCCTCCGAAGGCATCTACCAGTTTTTTGCGAATTTGCGCAAGCACCCGCTGATCGAGCAACGGAATGCTGAGCACCCAACGTACCGATGGTTTTGCTAGCATTGGTTGAATTTGCTTTTTGTAAATCTTCTCGATAATAAGCGGAACGCAGAAAATTACGCTTGGTTTAACCTCTGCAAATGCTTTAAGAAGAATTTTAGGAGATGGCGTTTTTCCGATAAAATGAATATGACTGCCTGAGCAGGTCGGGGTCAGAAAATCGAATGCACAACCATAAGCATGTGCTAATGGCAGGAATGATACGATACGGTAGCCGGGGCCAACCAGTTTTGTTCTGAATCCGAATGTGATATTCCCGGCAAGGGCGTTTCCGCTAGTCATTACGCCTTTGCTGAAGCCTGTAGTGCCCGATGTGTAGTTGATAGAAACAATTTCGCTGTTAGGCTTGTCGATATAACGCACGTTATCGCGATGAAATCCATGCGGATATTTGGCATGAAACAGACTGTTGATATAATCGGGTTGCAGATATTTAACTACTAATTGTTCGTGGATCTCGTTCTCGGCCAGCTCGGGACGCTCCTCTTTGTTGAGCAAAGTGATACAGTTGAAATTGGTCAGTGAAAAAACGGCCTTCACGGTGGTTAGTTTTTCTTCTTCGAGATTTTCCCAGATATTGTCGCCGGTAAACAGCAGTAATGATTCGGAATGATTGGTAATGTGATGCACATCATTCGGATTAAAGTCCTGCAAAATAGGTACAATGATAGCTCCGTAGGTTACGGTGGCCAGATAGGTAACTGCCCAGTTGGCATTGTTACGGCCAATAAGTGCTACCTTGTCGTTGGGTTTCAGTTTGCACTGATCGAAAAGTATATGCAACTTGGATACACGTTTAGCCACATCGGCATAGGTGAGGGTTGTATCGTCGCCATAATCGCTGAATGCCGGTAAATCCCAGTTTTTTCTGAACGAGTCTTCAAAAAGTCGAATAAAATTTTCCTGTATCATGTGTTTTTTCTGTTTTGCTTGTTATTTTTTTATCAACCCACAAATATAATAAAAACATACACAAATAGCAGTGAAATGTGCATGAAATTTGTAATCTGATTTAACAAATTAATGATTTTTGATAATTTCAAAAAAATGTCTGTAAGTCACAACTGTGCAGAGTATTGTGGCTTAAATATTTGTTAGTGTGAATGGCTGATGATTGTTGAATTGACTATTGTAATATCTTACGGGCGTACATTTTTACAAATGTCGATTCGAAATTTCATAATATAATGTACACAGGTGCGAATCTATTCAATAATTAGAAAAAATAATTTGCAAAAAATCTGTATCTTTGTGGCTTGTTTCAAAAAAGGTGAATATTAAGCTATAAGACAATATATATGAATATCTCTTACAACTGGCTAAAGCAATACATCAATGTGGATGTGGAGCCTGTAGAATTAGGAAAAGCACTGACTTCGATAGGTCTTGAAGTAGGTGGAGTAGAAGAAGTTCAGACTGTAAAAGGTGGACTCGAAGGTTTGGTGATTGGAAAAGTGCTGACTTGCGCCGATCACGAAAATTCTGATCATTTACATGTTACTACTGTAGATGTTGGTTCCGGAGAGCCTTTGCAAATTGTTTGTGGTGCGCCGAATGTGGCTGCAGGACAAAAAGTAGTGGTGGCTACTGTGGGTACAAAATTGTATTCAGGTGAAGAATCGTTTACTATAAAACGGTCGAAAATTCGTGGTGTGGAGTCGATGGGTATGATTTGTGCCGAGGATGAAATTGGTATCGGAACTTCGCATGCCGGTATTATTGTATTGCCTGAAGATGTGCAGGTGGGTATGCTTGCTAAAGATTATTACGGAATAAAAAGCGATTACCTTATTGAAGTGGATATTACGCCTAACAGAGTTGATGCAGCTTCACATTTTGGTGTGGCGCGCGACCTGGCTGCTTATTTTGCACTTAAAAATCCCGAAATAAAACTGACCCGTCCCGCAGTGGATGCTTTCAAAGTGCAAAACTCAGCGTTGAGCATTCCTGTGACTGTTGAAAATCCTGATGCTTGTCCCCGTTATTCGGCTGTGACTATTTCGGGAGTTAAAGTAACCGAATCGCCCGATTGGTTGAAAAATGCTTTGCTGACTATTGGTCTCCGCCCGATTAATAATATTGTGGATGTTACAAATTTTGTGTTACATGAACTGGGACAGCCGCTTCACGCTTTCGATGCTGATAAAATTGCTGGTGGCGAAGTGCGTGTGAAATGTATGCCTGAAGGAACTCCTTTTGTAACCCTCGATGGCGTTGAACGAAAACTGAACGCTGCCGATTTGATGATTTGTGATGCTGAAAAACCAATGTGTATTGGAGGTGTGTTTGGCGGACTTAGCTCGGGTGTGACTGAAACTACTCAGAATGTGTTTTTGGAAAGCGCTTATTTCCACCCTGTTTCTATTCGCAAAACGGCCCGTCGTCATGGTTTGAATACCGATGCCTCGTTCCGTTTCGAGCGTGGTTGCGATCCTACAAATACTATTTATGTGCTTAAACGTTGTGCGCTTCTCATACAGGAAGTAGCCGGTGGCGTTATTTCGAGCGAAGTGGTGGACGTGTATCCGCAGGAAGTGAAGCCTTTCGAAGTAAGTGTGACTGTAGAAAAAATAAATTCGCTGATTGGTAAAGCAATTGGCCGCGAAAATATTGAAACCATTCTGAATGCGCTCGAAATGAAAATTGTAGAACGCACCGAAGCTGGTTACCTTCTTCATGTGCCTGTTTATCGTGTTGATGTGCAGCGTGATGTGGATGTGATTGAAGATATTCTGCGTATTTACGGATATAACAATGTGGAAATTGGCGAAAACCTGGTTTCGACTTTGAGCTATAGTTCCCGCCCTGATAGTCATAAACTTCAGAATCTGATTGCCGAACAACTTACAGCTCAGGGTTTCAACGAAATTCTGAACAACTCGCTGACAAAAGGAGGATATTATGCCGGCTTAACTTCATTCCCCGAAGGCAATTGCGTAAAAATTATCAATGCGTTGAGTAACGATTTGAATGTAATGCGTCAGACACTGCTTTTTGGCGGACTTGAAAATATCCAGCGCAATATTAACCGTAGAAATGCCGATCTGAAATTCTACGAATTCGGCAATTGCTACTATTATAATATTGATAAAAAGAAAGAAGGCGAAGTGCTTGCAGCTTATTCCGAAGATTTCCATTTGGGAATGTGGCTCACAGGCGATAAGTTTGGTCAGTCGTGGTCGGTTGCACAGCAAAAAACAAGTGTTTACGAACTGAAAGCTTATGTCGAAAATATCTTCCGTCGTTTGGGCGTGAATCTCCGCAAACTGGTGATTGGTGAATTTTCAGACGATCTGCTTTCCGAAGCACTTACAGTTTATAGTCCCCGCGGATATAAATTGGCTGTGTTTGGAATGGTGCACCCGAAAATCCGTAAAATGCTCGATATCGATCAGGAAGTATATTATGCTGATTTGAACTGGAATGCTTTGATGACTGAAATTGCCAAACACAAAGTACAGTACAGCGAAATCTCGAAATATCCTGAAGTAAAACGTGACTTTGCGCTTTTGATTGACAAACAGGTCACTTTTGCTGAAATAGAGAAAATAGCTTTCGATACCGAGCGCAAACTACTGAAAAAAGTAACACTTTTCGATGTGTACGAAGGAAAGAATCTTCCAGAAGGTAAAAAATCGTATGCGGTGAATTTTGTTTTACAGGATGAAACCAAAACGCTTACCGACAGTCAGATTGATGCTATTATGAAAAAAATGCTTGCCAATTTTGAATCGAAACTTGGTGCTGCATTAAGATAATTGAAATAAACAACATTTCAGACAAAAAGCAGACAGAAGGTATCGTAATATACATTTTGTTTGCTTTTTGCAAATTATTGAATGTTTGATTCTGCCATATTATTTTGCAAATTAAATTATAAACACATGAAACACCCATGACCCAAATTAAAATTTAGGACACACAAAGGGATGTTTAATAGTTCAACAAAAACTTAATGTGCCCGAGTAATTCCCCCTTTAGGGGGTTAGGGGGCAGATATATAAAATTATAAACAAATGAAATCGCCCATAACTGAGTTATTGCATACCGAATATACAAAACCCGATGCCTACAATGCATTGAGTATGCCTGTGTACAATTCAGCAGCTTACGAATTTGAATCGGCTGAGCAAATGGAACTTGCATTTACCGGCAAAACAGCCGACTTTGCATATTCGCGTATCAGTAATCCTACTGTTCAGTATTTCGAGGACAGGGTGAAGGCTATCACCGGTGCTGCTTCGGTTACGGCGCTTAATTCGGGAATGGCAGCCATTTCGAATGCTATTATTACAATTGCTAAAAGTGGCAGCAACATTGTAACTTCGCGACATTTGTTTGGTAATACTTATTCGTTTTTTGCATCTACGCTGGCTGCTTTCGGGGTTGAAACACGTTTTTGCGATTTGACAAATGCCGATGAAACCGAAGCACAGATTGACGAAAATACCTGTGCACTGTTTCTGGAAATAATTACAAATCCGCAAATGGAGGTCGCTGATCTGAACGCACTTTCGGTAATTTGTAAAGCTAAAAACATTCCTCTTGTGGCCGACACAACTATTATTCCGTTTACAGTTTTTAAAGCAAAGGATTTTGGGGTTGACATTGAACTGGTGTCGAGTACAAAATACATTTCAGGTGGGGCAACTTCGTTGGGTGGCTTGATTGTAGATTATGGTACTTTCGATTGGCTTTCGTCACCAAAATTGCATGTACTGGCAAAGGATTCAGGAAATATGGCATTCACAGTGAAACTGAAAAAGGAAATTCACCGTAATCTGGGTGCTTATATGACACCACAGGTGGCTTACATGCAAACACTTGGTCTCGAGACAATGGATTTGCGTTATTCAAAAGCTACTAAAACCTGTTTTGAACTGGTGACTAAACTTTCAGAATTACCACAAATCAGTTCGGTTAATTATAACGGACTGTCTGCTAATAAATTTCATTCGCTTGCAGTTTCACAGTTTGGAGCTACACCGGGCGCAATGTTTACATTCAATCTGGCTTCACGCGAGGCCTGTTTTGCATTTCTCAACAAGCTGAAGCTAATCAAAAGAGCTACCAACCTTTTCGATAATAAATCGTTGGCTATTCATCCGGCCTCCACTATTTACGGAAATTTTACAGCCGAAATGCGCAAAGCCATGAATGTTTCTGACTGTACTATACGCATTTCGGTTGGGTTGGAAGATGCTGCTGATTTGTTCGAAGACTTCCTACAGGCTTTATAGTTTCCTATCGGTATTCTTCGCTGCCATCTCCGTATTTGGCAAAACGTCCGGTATTTCGGTCGTGTGTTTCATCGTGTGTGCGCCATGGCCAGCCACCAAACTCAGTTTCGCGGTAATCGCGGAATGCTTGATGGATCTCGGCCTCGGTATTCATTACAAATGGTCCGTAGCTTGCAACCGGTTCGTTAATAGGTTCGCCCTCGAGCAGTAAAAAGTAGCTTTCGCTATTGCCGTTTTCTATCAGAATATTGGTTTTTCCATCGAGTTTTGCACCCTGACGCGCTTTTAATTCATGTCCATCAATTCTTATGGCATCATTTCCTTTATAAAAATAAATGTTTCTCGATAATGTGGGCGAAACCGACGGCAGTTCAAATGTAGCACTCGGTTCCATTTTGAAAAGGGCAATCAATACATTGTTTTGTGCTTCTGCAGCCCATGAATTAATGGGAGCGGGGAGACCTCTGTGTTCGTTCAGCGTTCCGTTTATAAGTTTTATTTCGCTAACATTACCTTTGCTGTCGGCTAATCTGAGAATAGGAATATCCTCATTCCACAGCATTTTATAACCCGGCTCGGCAAATTTATTGCGAGCAGGCAGGTTGAGCCAAATCTGAAACAGTTGCAAAATATTCTTTTTGTCGGTGTGAATGAGCGGAAACATTTCGTTGTGCTGACAACCTGCTCCTGCGGTCATCCATTGAACATCGCCGTTTCCATAGCGTCCTTCATTTCCTTTCGAGTCGAAATGGTCAATCAGTCCTTCGAGCACTATGGTCACAGTTTCGAAACCGCGATGCGGATGCGAAGGAAAACCGGGAACTGTTTCGCCATGATACATACTGAAACCATCTTTTCCCGAAAAGTCGCTGCCGATGTTACGGCCTTTTAGTGATACCGAAGGAGCCATTTTTTCGTTTCCCGGAGGGTAAATGTCATAATGATGTGCGCAAAACAGAAACGGATTTTCCATTGGCCACTGACTTCCCAGCTGATAGGTTCTTTTTATTTTTGAAGTTTGCATAATAGTTTGGTTTTTATTTTCAGTCACAATTTTCCTATCCCGGAGCGAGAGATCAGATGCAATTATTTTGATGTTTATATAATACTTTTATACAATTGAATGCGTTTAATTGTTTTTTGAAATTTGCTTATTTAGAGATTTTTAATTCTACTTTGACTGATTAAAGTTTAATTTTCTTTCAAAATAAATATCAGAGATGAAAAAACCGGAAGCTTCACAGCTTCCGGCCGTTTTGAAAAAACACGTATTTGTTAAGGTTATGTCAGGGTTTCCATTTGTTTACAATTTCTATAAACTGAGTTCTGTATCCATGTGGATCGAAAGTTTTTGCATTTTGGGCAAAATTCAAAATCATGGTTTTGTCGGCTGTGCCTTTAAATTCTGATTCTCTCAATATTAGTCCGAAAGCACTGAGTGAAATGGCAAAGCGCATATTTTCCGATGCCGATACTGCTGCGACAGGATTTCCGGCGACAGTGTGTTGAATCAGTCGACTTGCAGTTTCTGACGGTTTTTTGTAGCGGAAATCGAACTGAGCATAAGCATCAGCCGTTTTGTTGGGCGATAATTCCAGTTCGTACAGCGCTGTGATGGTTTGTCCTGCGCCAATTTCACCGGCATCAGTTGAGTCGTTCTCGAAATCTTCCTCATTGAGCGAACGGTTTTCGTAACCAATTAGTCTGTATTTTAGTACTTTGTCTGTGTTGAAGGTGATTTGAATTTTTGAATCTTTGGCTACGGTGTAAAATTTCGATTTTTCATTTACAAAGACTTTCATCAATTCGTCGGCACTGTCGATATATTCGTAGTTTCCGTTGCCCTTGTTGGCTATTTGCTCCATCATATTGTCGTTCAGATTTCCTGTGCCCACGCCGAGAGTCGTCAGGTAAATGCCTCCGTCACGTTTTTCTTCCACTAATTTTACCAACTCGTCGGTAGAGGAAGGCCCCACGTTAAAGTCACCGTCCGAACCGATAATGATACGGTTGTTACCACCTGAAATCAGATTTTTTTCTGCAATTTCGTAAGCCGTCAGAATACCTTTTGCTCCGGCAGTTGAACCTCCGGCTCCAAGTTTATCGATGGCTTTTTTAATCTTTGTTTTTTCGTCGCCATAAGTCGATTCAAGTAAAACAGAGGCACTTCCGGCATAAGTCACAATGGCAACACGGTCGCCGTCGCGCATTTGATCGACCATCATTTTGAAACCTGTTTTCAGAACCGGAAGTTTATCAGGACTATCCATTGAACCCGAAACATCAATCAGAAATACAAAATTCGAATTTGGCAATTCGGCTTCGGGAATACTTTTGCCTTTCATTCCCACTCTTAATAAGTGGTGCGAAGTATTCCAGGGACATTCAGAAATTTCAGAATTAATGGCCACATTTTCAACTCCTGTGGGGTCGGTATAGTCGAAAGTAAAATAGTTGAGGAATTCTTCGATACGTACAGCAGCCTTGGGAGGAACCTGTCCTAAATGCATAAAACGGCGCATATTGGCATACGAACCACCATCGGCATCGACCGAAAATGTGGAAACCGGTTGATCAGCTGTGGCAATAAACTGGTTCTCGGTGTATTCTTTGTAATTTTCGCCCGTAGGATTATCAGACATTTCCATGTCGGGATAATAGTTGAAATTGCCATCAAGATAACTGCTGTCGCATGCTGTAAATGCAAACACTAACAGCGCTGAAGCCATCAAACGAAGAGTTTGTTTCATGATTTCTGATTTTTTTAAAGTTGATTAGATTTTGAGTTCTGTTGTGATTGATGCAATTGTCTTTTTTTTCGTTGCAGCATATTATTATTTTATACAAATTATTTTGTTTAATAATGCGTACTGGTAAGAGACTATTACTAATACTAGTAAGAGACTATTACTAATACTAGTAACGAGCTACCACTAATACTAGTAACGAGCTACCACTAACACTAGTGTCGATGCACCACTAATACTAGTGGTGATCTGCCACTAATACCGGTCGCAGTCTGTTATTGACAGGGCTGATATTATTCAAGCCCGAAAGCTGTCAGGTTTGATTTTAAAACCATATTTTGTACCTTTGTGAATTGTGTAAAAACTTTTATTCAAAGAATACGTTTTTAATCCCAAAGTATATGAAGAAACTAACATTTGCATTTATGACAACAGCTTTAATGGCTTGCGGAGGTGCTAAAGACAACGCCCCGACGATTGAGGATTTTAATTATCAGGTTGATAAGTTTGCCGATGTGGAGATATTGCGCTATCGGGTTCCCGATTTTGAGCAACTCACACTGAAGCAGAAGGAAATGATTTATTATCTAACGCAGGCGGCACTCGAAGGTCGCGATATTCTGTACGATCAGAATCATAAAAATAATCTGACCATTCGCCGTACACTCGAGGCGGTTTACGAAAACTACAAAGGCGATCGAAATTCGGAAGAGTTTGCAGCTCTCACTACTTATCTGAAACAGGTTTGGATGGGTAATGGCATTCATCATCATTATTCCGAAGAGAAATTTACGCCGGCTTTTTCGAAAGCTTTTTTTGAAACTGCCGTAAATCAAACCGATGCAAAGCTTTTGCCTTTGCTCGAAAACGAAACAGCAGCGCAACTTGTGGCCCGTATCTCTCCGGTTATTTTCGATCCGACGCTTTATCCGAAACGTACTAATCAGGAGCCGGGTGTGGATTTAATTCTGACTTCGGCCAATAATTATTACGAGGGAGTAACGCAGGCCGAAGTGGAAAATTTCTATGCCAAAATGAAAGATCCGAACGATAATACGCCAGTTTCGTATGGATTGAACTCAAAATTAGTAAAGGAAAACGGAAAGTTGGTTGAGAAAACCTATAAAGTGGGTGGCATGTATAGTGCTGCGCTCGAACGTATTGTGGGATGGCTCGAAAAAGCTGCTGCCGTTGCCGAAAACGACAAACAACGTGAGGTAATTGAAACACTGATTGCGTTTAACCGCAATGGCGATTTGAAAACTTTCGACGAATATGCTATCAAATGGGTGCAGGATGTAGAGTCTCAGATTGATTTTATAAATGGCTTTACCGAGACTTATGGCGACCCACTCGGAATGAAAGCCAGCTGGGAATCGCTTATTAATTTCAAAAATATTGAAGCTACAAAACGTACGCAGATTATAAGCGACAATGCGCAATGGTTTGAAGACAATTCTCCCATAAATCCTGAGTTTAAAAAGGAAAAAGTGAAAGGTGTATCGGCAAAAGTAATTACCGCTGCTATGCTTGGCGGCGATTGCTATCCTTCGACACCGATTGGAGTGAATTTACCAAACTCAAACTGGATTCGTCGCGACTATGGTTCAAAATCGGTCACCATTGAGAATATTACCGAAGCTTACGATCAGGCTTCGCTCGGCAGTGGTTTTGCCGAAGAATTTATGTGGAGTCAGGTTGAACTTGAGCGTGCTAAAAAATATGGTTCGCTTACCAATAATCTGCACACTGACCTGCACGAATGTCTCGGTCATGGTTCGGGAAAACTGCTTCCGGGAATCGATCCGGATGCGTTGCGTGCTTATGGTTCGCCGGTGGAAGAAGCCCGTGCCGATTTGTTCGGATTGTATTATATGGGCGATAAAAAAGCGGTTGAGCTGGGGCTATTACCCGATGCTGAGGCTTATAAAGCGGCCTATTATCAATATATTATGAATGGTTTGATGACGCAGCTCACCCGTATACAGCCCGGAAAGAATATTGAACAGGCGCATATGCGAAACCGTCAGCTTATCGCTTCGTGGGTTTACGAAAAAGGCAAAGCCGACAAGGTAGTGGAACTTAAAAAACGAGATGGCGAAACTTTTGTGGTTGTGAACGATTACGAAAAATTGCGTGGATTGTTTGGAGAATTGCTAACCGAAATTCAGCGTATAAAATCGACAGGCGATTACGAAGCTGCCAAAACCATGGTTGAAACTTATGCAGTAAAAGTAAATCAGGAAATACATACCGAAGTGCTCGACAGATATAAAAAACTGAATCTGGCACCTTATCGTGGTTTTGTAAATCCGGTTTACACTTTGGTTACTGATAAAAACGGAAAAGTAACAGATGTGAAAATTTCGTACGACGAGAATTATGTGGATCAAAATCTGCGTTATTCGAAAGAATATTCAGCGTTGCCAAATTACAATTAAAAGCTGAGTTATTACAAATAAAAAGGGGAAAACCGCATTGAGTGGTTTTCCCCTTTTGTTTTCCCCGAAGTGGAACTTATTATTTTACAGTTAACTTATGAATTGTGTTTTCTACTTCAACAATGTAAATACCCGGATTTAGTTTCGATTCAGAGGCTACTGCAACTCCGTTCAGCATAAATACACGTGGTTTTGCATCGCTTCCTTTAATTCTGATATATCCGTTTTCAGCATATACATTGATGTCGCTCAATTTGTTTTGAGAAAAACCTGTGCTTGTTTTGAGTTTGTCGACTCCGTTAGTCAGCCAGTCGAGTGAGAAATTTACAAACATCATGGTATAAGCCTGATCACCGTCTGTTTCATAATACACACCAATCGTACTGTCGGGCAATATGGTGATTGATGAATAAGCTGAAGTATTCGGACAAATTGTTTTCTTTACAGGCCATGTAGTTCCTTCATCGTAGCTTAGCCACATGCTGAGGTTACGACGATCGCTGGCGTTTGGTAGTGTGTGAATAATTCTGTTTTTATCAAACCCATCCAAAGTTGATGTAAAACGTACAATGTCAGCATCGCAGGCATTTCCCCATATTTCTGACCAGGAATTTTTGCTTCCCCATGTCACTCCACCATCTGTAGATTTCGCCCAGAGTCTGTTACCGCCGGTACGACTGCTCATCAGAATATCGCCGTTGTTAAGTTCCACAACCTTGGCTTCGTCGCCACCTACAATGGCTGTGTTCGAAACTTTCCATGTTTCTCCTTCGTCATCAGAATATACAGCGTAGTTCTGGAATGTGCTTTTGTTAGGTTCGCGCACCGCAATTACAGCCATCACTCTGCCCGAGCGGGTTGTGAGTCCACGACCAGAACCAAAGAATGAACCCAACCATGTGGCACGAACAGGATCAGAACAACCTGCTCCGTAAAGTTGGGTTGTAATATCGCGCGGTGTGCTCCATGTCAGTCCGTTATCGGTACTTGTCGACATGAAGTGTTTCATTGGATTTGCTGCTGTTGAACCGAAGAATCCGGTGCCATTTACAAATAATGCAATAAGTTTTCCTGATTTTGCTTTTATAATTGCAGCATCGCCAAAGCCATTCGAATTTCCTGTTCCCTGTGCAACAGTAATTGGTGCTGACCAGGTTTTTCCACCATCGGTACTACGATTAGCAACCACATCGATATCGGCAGGCAGGTCACCGGAATGATTTTTACGTTTGTCGGTCAGAACAATTAATGAACCATCGGCAGCTGTAATCAAAGCCGGAATACGATAGCTTACTGAATTGTAATCGCCGGGAGTGTATACAATACTTTGTTTCAGGAATACAGTTGTCGCAAACGGAGCTGCTTTTGTGGTTGGTACATAGGATTTTTCACCATTGTTTTCGTACCCAACCGAAAGAAGTCGTACTGCAAGTTTATCGCCTTCTGAAGCTGTTTCAGACACATCGGCTACAAAGTGTATCACTGTTGAACCCAGACCTATAGCAAGAGGAGTTTCAAAGTTTACATTTACACTTTGTATGGAAGATGGACTCTCAATCGTTCCGAGCAGTGTGTGTGTGCTTGTGTTGAGTTTTGTATTGTTGCCAGAGGCATAAATTTTAATTCTTTCGATGGCATTAATGTTTGTTGTGCCGGAGAAATCAACACTGACTGATTTCAAGCTTACAGCACCTACCAAGCCCGAAGTGTTCAGGGTAGCGTACATCAGTGTCTGATTTCTGTTTCCAATACCGGTTTCAGTATATCTCTGTTTAATGGTTGAACCGGAAATGCTTACTTCTATATTGTTATCAGCCTCCGGAAGTTGTTCAAGTCGCCAGGCCGAAGCTGTGTTCAAACCGCCCGCCCATGTTACCAAAACCGAACCTGACTGCTGTGCATGCAGAGGATTTTGTCCATCGGCATTGAAAGTAAATTGACCATCTTCGCCAAGGAAAGTGGCTGTAAAAGGTACTGGGGTTGTGCTCGTTCCTTCACTTCGAGGATTGGCAGGAATATAAAATCCTGAAGCACGGTTTTTAATCGACATTTTTCCGTTTCCGGCATCGATAAATTGCCATAATTTATTCGGATCGAGCGATTTATCGGTAAATAATATCGGAGTTCCTGCAGTGTTGTTTTGGTTTACAATTACTTTTCCGTTAGCATAAACTGTGTTTACATTGCTGATATAATACCATACATCTTTTTCGGGAGTACTCAGAACAATCGGATTGCAGGCAGCTTTAAAATCAGTTTGTGCCTGTGCAAGTGATATTGCAGCAGTTTCTTTTTCAGTATTTGTCGAGTTCCCGTTATTAATTGTAATAGCAGCGTCTATAGCAGCTCTGAATGTACTTTTAACGCTTGTGGTATATGTACCCGGATTGATGCCTGTCGGTGATTTACTGTAAAGGTTTTCGGCATTCAGTATGGCAATTGAAAGGACATCCGAGGGATCGTAAGTCAAAAACTGGAACGAACAATTATCGGAAGCGCCACCAGTGTAGTTCATTAATCCGAAATTGTTTGAGCTACTTCCTGAATGAACTCTGAAAGTTACGCTTGCTCCTGTGTTCTCGATCAGAAAAAAGTCAATTTTATCGGTCACATCGTTGGCATAGGTCGATTTTGTAATTTTAAAATTTACTGCGGGAATTTCAGCTTTTGTACCCATATTCACCGGACTTGCACCTGCATCGCCATTCATATATGTGGCATCAGCCTTATTCTGAATTACATATCCATCTCCGTTGGCCACAACTTTCCACAATTGTGTATCTTTCAATGACCGTTCCTTGTTTAAAACCTGTTTCCCTGCTCCCTGATTTTCGGCAAAAAGACTCAAAGCAGTGCTTCCTCTCTGACCTTTAATAAAATACCAGTATTCGTTTTCGTTGGTGCTTATTTTTATTACGTTTTTACTGTTGTTGTAAGCCGTAATTGCATTGTTTAAAGTGGTAGTGGCAGTTGTTTTATCTTCTTCAGTGGCAGAAGCATTATCTCTGACAGATTCAGCTGCAGCGATAGCGGCATTAAGTGTGGTACGGCTTTCGGCGCTGTATTGTCCCGGATGAATACCCTGTTTGGAGTTTAGAACAGCACTGCGCGCAGTCAGAATCGCTACTTCAAGTGGAGTCTGTGGCTGAGCTATAAAATACCAGGCAGTCATACTATTGAGCTGAAAACCAGTGTTAAGTCTGTCGCACAAATTGTCTTTCCATGTATTTGTACAGCTTGATCCGGCATCGGTAGTGTACATACGGTATTGATTATTGCCAATCAGCACGTAGTTAAATGTTTTGCCGGTATAATCAACTGCTGCACTATGCGAACCTGACATATACATTCCTGTAGCTTTGTTTTTCAGATAGTTATTACCCGAAATGTTTACAATTGCCCAAAGTGCATGATCCACAGTAGGTGCTGCACTGAGTGGCTTGTGCATAAGCTTGCCCGAAGAAGCAGGACAAATAATGACATTTCCTCTGAAATCTCCTGTAAAACTATTAAATGTGAAAGAACCATCCGAAGCTGATTCGATGAAATAGTAAACAGGATTGTGTGCGTCAGATGGCAGAGGTTGCCCCGCTGTACCGTTTATTTGCGCACCGGCAAATCCTGTACTGAGAATAATACTCAGGATAAGCAAAATTTGTTGAACTTTTTTCATGATATGATTAATTTATGAATTTATTTCTGAATGATATTATTTACGCCTCTTATAATTAAACTATATTGATCTAATCCGGGTGTTTAAATTTCTTTTGTTTATTATATTTCGCAAAAATAATAAAATAATTTATTAAAACAAGTTTTTTATTGACGATCAGTTGATTTGTTCAGAATAATGTATTAATACGTTCTCTTTTTATTGTATATAAATATTGAAAAAAAAAGACCCCGGAGCCATTGACTCCGGGGTATAAGCGATTAATTATTATATCGCAATTATTTTTTCTTTTTTTTCTCTTCTTTTTTTTCAGAAGCTTTTTTCTTCTTTTCCTTTTCTTTCTTTGCTTTTTCTTTCAATTTCAGTTCTTTAGCTTTTAGCTTTGCTTCGCGGGCAAGTTTTTTTGCAGCCTTTCGCTCTTCAAGTACTTTTTTCAGATATTCGATATAAGGTTCAATATATCTTTTTTTCTTTGTTTCAAGCAGGTCGGCCATTGTAACCATAATACCGGTTTCGTACACAGAACCGAAATCGTGATCGAGAATACTTCCAAACATACGCATCGTATCACTTAAACCGATGTATGCGTTGAATAACGGAGGAATGGTTTCTTCTTCAGCGCGGACTGCCTTTTGAAGTGCTTTGTAATCTTCCGACGAGTTTTTGCCTGAGAACAGTTTTTTTGCTTTTTTGATAGTTTCGGTGCTAACTTCAACCGGTTGTTTCGGACGAATCAGTTTGTCCGGATCAGGAAAATATCTGAACATATATTCATAAATCAACTCACGGGCTGTGGTTGGATAACTATTGTATATCGTGACTTTTCCGATAAAATATCTGGCATTTTTGACTGAGTGAATCAGTGCTCCCAAACCGTCCCAGAGATTATCCAGCGCAAAAAGGCTTTTGGTGCCCATCTTCGAGGTTTGGTAATCGGGCTGCACAAAGGCACGTCCGAGTTCTATGGTATAAGGCATAAACTCTTTCACGAATTTTTCGCTGAAAGTGAATAAGTGTGCCATTACGAATTTGGGTTGTCCGTTTTCGTTCAATTCCACTTCAGTACCGGGTAGAAAGCGATAACCACCAATGATTTCTTCAGCCTGCGGATCCCATACTATAAGTTGACGATATGGTTTTTCCATATAGTCGTACTTGTCAGTATCAATTTCTTCACCGGTTCCACCTCCTCCCGAACGGAAAGATAATTCGCGTAAACGACCAATTTCAAGCATTACGTTTGGCGAATCGTGAGCGGTGATTATATAGATTTCGTTATGGGCTTTGTTGGTGGGTCTTAAGAATTTATCCGGACTCAGTTCTTTTTTTAGTAATTCTCTGTCAATGCGGGCAATAATTGGTTTCATTGATCAATCAAAATGTTAGTAATTTTTTTTCAACTATTTGCTCGACAAAAGTAGTGTTTTTTTGAGTTTAAAGAGCCTTTTGATGTTCAAAAAATGCCTGTGAGACTACAATTTGTCATTTTTCTATGTGTGAATGGTGGTTTTTTGCTCACTTTGATTCAAAGTGTGTAGTGGTTTTTGTGTGGTTTATTGTGATTATGTCAATTTATTTCTCCGCATAAATTATTTTTGTTCACAATTCTCATTTTTTTTACTTTTAAAGTCAATCTGTACACAGTTATTCTGAAAAAAATGACGAATTTTGTAATCTGTCATCAGATTAGTTTAAATCAAGTTGCGCTATTATGTATATGAAAAAACTCATTTTTATTTCGCTTTGTACGGTAATTTTACCTCTTTATGCAGCAAAACCTGTTACTGATTATGTCGATTGGGCCCGGAAGATTGCAGATTCAGAAATGAAACGTAATCCGGAATTATGGATGGGTGATTTTGTGAATGAGCCTAAATGGAATTACACGCACGGTTTGATGGCTGCATCGTATATTAAACTGTTTTATCAGACTTCAGATACGGCTTATTACAGATATGTAAAGACTTTTGCTGACCAGTTTATATCAGCTTCGGGCGAAATTAAAACGTATCATCCTGATGAATATAATATTGATAAGTTGAACGGAGGAAATTTTCTGTTCGATATGTTTACCATTACTCAGGATCCGAAATATGTGTCGGCTATTCGTTTGCTGCGTTCTCAGCTTTATACCCATCCGCGGGTTGAGGAGCGTGCTTTCTGGCATAAAAAAGTATATCCTCACCAGATATGGCTCGATGGTTTGTATATGGGTGCGCCTTTTTACACACGTTTTGCTGCCATTTTCGATCAGCCTATCGAAGTTTTCGACGATGTGATCACGCAGTTTCGTGTGGCCGATAAACATACTTTCGATCCGAAAACAGGTCTTAATTATCACGGCTGGGACGAAAGTCGTCTTGAGCGCTGGGCCAATAAGACTACCGGGCAATCACCTAATTTCTGGAGCAGAAGTATTGGCTGGTATATGATGGCTGTTGTGGATGTGCTCGAATATCTCCCGGTGAATCATCCCGACAGGCCTTACATGATCAAATTGTTGAACAGACTTTCAGCTTCGGTCATTAAATATCAGGACAAAAGAACGGGCATGTGGTGGCAGGTGACAAATATGCCTCACAAGAGCGGAAATTATCTCGAATCGTCGGGTACCGCTATGTTTTCGTATGCACTTACAAAAGCTGTAAACAATGGTTACCTGCCTGCCAAAAAATTCAGAAAACCTGCAATTAAAGCATTCGATGGATTGATAAAGCATAGTGTGGTGATGAATGCTGATAGCACTTACTCTGTTACGAAAGCCTGCAGCGTGGCCGGTTTGGGAGGTACTCCTTATCGCGATGGCAGTTATCAGTATTATATCAGTGAACCAGTCAGAAGTGACGATCCAAAGGTGCTTGGTCCGTTCATTCTGGCTGCTATTGAACTTTCAAAAATGAAATAAATATTTTATTTGACATGAAAAAAAAGTTTATGTTTTTCTCAATGTTTGTTTTGATAACAAGCATTTTAACTGCTCAGAATTACATCAATGGTAAAAATACAGAGCCGGTTTTTCATCCCGATTCGGCCGACTTTGTGGTGGCGCAGGATGGTTCGGGTGATTTTGTTACCGTGCAGGCTGCCATCGATGCAGTACCTGCATATCGTAAAAAACGTACAACTATTTTCATCCGTAATGGCGTATATCAGGAAAAGCTGGTTTTGCCCGCTAACAAGCAACTTGTGAGTATGATAGGAGAGAGTGCTGAAAAAACTATCCTGACTTATGGCGATTGGGCTCAAAAGAAAACTGCTTTTGGTGAAGAAACCGGAACTTCGGGCTCGGCATCGTTTTTCGTGTACGGACAGGACTTCTATGCAGCGAACATCACTTTCAAAAACAGTGCAGGACCTGTAGGGCAAGCTGTGGCTGCACATGTGAGCGGAGATCGTTGTGTATTCTACAATTGTCGTTTTTTGGGTTTTCAGGATACCCTGTTTACCTATGCCGACAATAGTCGTCAGTATTATCGTAATTGTTACATTGAGGGAACCACCGATTTTATTTTTGGCTGGTCGACAGCCGTTTTCGAAGAATGTGTGATTCACAGCCTGAAAGATTCGTATATTACAGCCGCTTCCACCCTGAAAGATACGAAGTACGGTTATCTGTTTTATCGCTGCAAACTGACAGCTGAGCCTGATGTTACAAAGGTGTATCTGGGTCGCCCATGGCGTATTTATGCGCAAACAGTATTTCGCGAATGCGAACTGGGTAGTCATATTTTACCAGAAGGCTGGCATAATTGGAAAAAGCCCGAAGCCGAAAAAACAACTTTTTATGCGGAATTTTCAAATACAGGGCCCGGAGCTGATAAAACTCAACGCGTGAAATGGGCTAAACAACTTAATAAAAAGCAACAAAAGGAGTGGACAGTTGAGAATGTGCTGAAAGGAAAAGATGGCTGGAATCCCAAAGAAGGAATCCTGAAAGAAATAGTCAATTTCAGATAGTAAGTAATTGTCTAGTCCTGAAATAGGTTTACGAAAAAGTAAACACAAAACAGGACAATGAGTAGAAAAGTAAACAAATTATCGGACGATTTACAACTTCAGGTAGTAAAAGAGTATTTATACCATGGAGCAACGCACACAGAATTAAAAATTAAGTATAATTTTACAGGCTGTAACAATATCTACAACTGGATGCGTAAATTTGGACTATCAAAACCAAGTGAAACGGACAAAAAGTTGCACCAATTTATGGCAAAAGAAGTTCAAAAAACCACAGCAGAAGAAAAACTTGAATTAAAAATCAAGAAGTTAGAAGACGAATTAAAACGTGAGCAATTTAAAACATTGGCCTTAAACACCATGATTAACATTGCTGAACGTGAGCTAAAAGTCGATATTAGAAAAAAGCCTGGAGCCAAACGGTAACAGAGCTGCGCACAAACAGTTCCGATTTAGATATGGATACTTTGTGCGACATGTTTGGCAAAAGTAGGCAAGCCTACTATCAGCGAATAAAATACAACTACAAAGAAGAAGTAAAAGAGGAAATACTGCTTCAATTAGTTGAAAACCAACGAAAACTTATGCCTAAAATAGGCGGACGCAAGCTATTGGAAATCATTCAACCATGGCTGCCTGAGGAGTTAGATTTGGGAAGAGATTGTTTTTTTGATTTTATGCGAAGGCATGGATTATTGATAAAAAAACGCCGAAATATGGCAAGAACAACTTATAGCAATCATTGGCTGCGCAAGTATCCAAATTTGATAAAAGGATTTGTTCCAACAACGGCTAATCAATTATGGGTAAGTGACATTACATATATTCAAGTATCAAATGGATTTGTTTATCTGAATCTGGTAACCGATGCTTATTCCCGGAAAATAGTGGGCTGGGCAATTGGAAATACTTTAGAAGCCAAATATACCGTAGAGGCTTTACAAATGGCATTAAAACAAGTACCTAAGCGGACTGAAGGATTAATACACCATTCAGACAGAGGAGTTCAATACTGTTGTAATGATTACGTGAAATTATTGAATAAAAATAACGTAAAAATTAGCATGACCGAGAATGGAGATCCTCGTGAAAATGCAATAGCTGAGCGCGTTAACGGAATACTGAAAACTGAATGGCTTAATCAAATGAAATTAGTTTCGCTGGAACAGGCTATGTGCGAATTGAAACGTATTATATCAATTTACAATTGCAACAGACCTCATGCTAGTTTGGATATGAAAACACCCGAAAGTGCTCATAAACTAACAGGTGTATTAAAAAGAAGATGGAAGACCTATTATAAAACCAGTCAAAATGTACTCTCGTATTAGGTTTTTTTAGGCATAAATAGCTCTTAGTTGTCATAAAAAAAGGATAGCTGAAAATCAACTACCCTGCTTTTTTTGACTTACTTGTCGCTAATCATATCTAATCCTTGTTAGGTTGGCTCCTCAGCAGAGCCTAACTCCGCTTCAATATGATAGCACAAAGATAAAAATTAATTGTAAAGTAAATACAGGATTATTAATCAAAACTGTAAACAAATTTCAGGACGACACAAATTGATAATAATTGTTAATATATTTTCACCACATAGCACACAGTAGTTTTGAAAACAAAAGAAAAGACTAAGAACCCATAGGATTATCCCGAATATCGGGATAATTTCAGAGCGATAAAAGTATCGTCAGATACTTTTACTATGTGAACTAAGTTTTTTTCTTAAATAATTTCTATGTGTTCTATTGTGTTCGAAATATATCATTACACATTTCAATGAACTTAACAACAAAAAAAGTAAAGCCCTATGAGCTTTACTTTTTTTGTATGAATGAAATTCTGAAACTTACTTTTCGCCTTTAGTAGCTGTGCCACCCGAAGGTTTAGCGATATTTTCGCGCATTGAAGTATCAGCTTCGATATTTTTCATTTTGTAGTAATCCATTATTCCGAGATTTCCACTACGGAATGCTTCAGCCATAGCACGTGGTACATCGGCTTCGGCTTCGATAACCTTCGCGCGCATCTCCTGCGATTTGGCTTTCATTTCCTGTTCGGTAGCCACAGCCATTGCACGACGCTCTTCGGCCTTTGCCTGTGCAATATTTTTATCGGCTTCGGCCTGATCCATCTGGAGTTGAGCACCAATGTTTTTACCTATGTCGATATCTGCGATATCAATGGATAGAATTTCGAAAGCTGTTCCGGCATCCAATCCTTTTTTCAAAACCAGTTTCGAAATTGAATCAGGATTTTCGAGTACGCTTTTGTGCGATTCACTCGAACCGATTGACGATACAATACCTTCACCCACACGGGCCAGAATTGTTTCTTCACCTGCACCACCCACAAGCTGTTTGATGTTGGCACGTACGGTAACACGGGCTTTGGCAATAAGCTGAATACCGTCTTTGGCCACAGCAGCTACAGGAGGAGTATCGATTACTTTCGGGTTAACCGACATTTGTACAGCCTGAAATACATCACGTCCGGCAAGGTCGATTGCAGTTGCCATTTTAAACGACAGGTCGATATTGGCTTTTGAGGCCGATACAAGTGCATGAACCACACGTTCGATATGTCCGCCGGCCAGGTAGTGAGCTTCAAGTCCGTCACGTTTTACTTCAGGTAAATCGGCTTTGTGAGCTTCAATCATACATGCCACAATTGTGTGAGGGGGCACTTTACGAATGCGCATCAGGAAAAGCTGAATCAGCGAAATACTTACGCCCGATACTTTGGCCGAAATCCAGAGCAAAAACGGAACGTAATAGAAAAAAAGGAGCAGTAATACACCTAATATTACCAAACCTACAATTTCAATTCCAAGCATAGTTTTTTGTTTTAAAAGTTAGTATTTGATTTTGTTTATTACAATGAAAAACACCTTATTGAACAGCTCTTTCAACCACAACATTTGTGTTTCTTATTTCCACAATAATGACTTCCACGCCTTCGTCGATAAAGTCATCGTTTGTTTTTGCTTCCACCAAATGTCCGTTAATTTTGATACGACCCATTGGCGCAAGTCGTGACGCTGCAACTCCTTTGTCGCCAACTTCCATACTAACACCCTTCAAAGGGTCGTTTTTTCCGTCAATTTCAGCTTTAAGCGACATTTTTTCAAGAGCTTTCGAACGAATGAAAACCCAGACAGCAATTGCCAAAAGCAACACTCCTCCGGCAAGTGTCAAATGGCCGGCAGTGGTACCAATAGCAGTATATGCATAATATACGGCTCCACCCATAAAAACTGTTCCCGCAATACCGGCGATTGAAATACCGGGAATAAGGAATAACTCAAGCAGGAAGAAAATAACTCCCATTAAGAGTAACAAAAGGACAATTGTAATTTCCATTTCCTTAATATTTTCTGGTAAAAGTACGAATATTTTTTTAGAAAACTAATTTTTATCAATAAATTTTATTTCTTCATTTGAAGCTTCTATGAATTTGTTTTTTATTAATGCTTCGTTGCTTAGCCATAATTTTTCTTTCGCTTTAATCATCTCGGCAAGTTTGCTCATTTCTTCCTGATTTTCAATTGTCGCATAGTCTGAACGGAGTTTATCGAGCTCATTTTGAAGATTATTCTGCTCATCTTTAAGTGAAATGCAACTTTTGAAAATTTCGAGTGCTTTCATGCTCTGAAACTGATCAAGCTGATGATATACAGTTGAGTCGTTAATGACAACAACGAATTCCTCTTTTGCGACTTCTTTTTCGGGGCTTACAGTTTCAATCACATTTTTGAATTTGCTTTTGTCGGCTTTGCGGGTTTTGAGCAATCGGGCCACAAGTCTGGTTTGTTCGGCATCCTCCGAACGGAAGTATTTTTTAGGGTTATTGAGCTCAAATTTATAAATTACAATTTTACCGGCAGGCTGATAACGATCGGAGGCAAACCAGCCCACTTTTTGCAAATCGTCCATAATCATCATATAGTCGTTCCATGGCGAATTGAACGGAAAACCAACATTTTCCGGATTCAGATAATCTTTGGCAGGTGGTGAATAACGCGTGTAAAAAATATCGTATCCACCCAGCGAGCCTTCACCATCGGAAGCGAAAAACAGGGTAAGACCATCGAGCAGTAAAAACGGATAGTTTTCGTTGGCTTTGGTGTTAATGTTTTTAGAAATCGGGAGTGGCTTCGACCATTCGTCGAGAAGTTTGAACGATGTAAAAATATCCATATTTCCTTTGATCGAGTCCGAAAAGTACGATCGGTCACCGCGTTCGGTTTTGTAGATGATTTTGTCCTGAATTTGTTTGTTTATCAGTCGGATGCGTTCCTGAGTCACCGAACCTGTTTCACGACTTTGTTTATAAAACCGCAAAAACTCATTTTTATTTACCACAATGCTGTCGATAATCGCAATGTCTTCCACGCGATTGAGCAAACGTTCGCCCAGTTCCGAAGTTTTTATTTTGCCTTCAAATTCCTGAATTTTCGGATCTTCTGCTTCAAGACTCTGGATATAAGTTTGGTAGGCTGCCACCGATTCGGCAAAGCGGTAAGTGTGAAAATATAATTCACCCAGATACATAGTTGTGAGCGGGTATCGTGTGCCCGAAAGTTCGAAATGCGTAATCGCAGTTTCATATTCTTTCAGTTCGTAGCAACAACGGGCATAGCGGTAATTATTCAGCGCATCTTTTGAATTGCGTTTTAGCAGTGCTGCATAAACCGCTTTCGCTTTCGCGTACTGACGGTTGTTGAAAAGATTTTCACCTTCGGCTGCCGACTGAGCAAAAACTCCTGAAACAATGAATGTACTTAATAAAATGACTAATAGAAATCTGAAATTATGCATTTTTTTGAAATGAAATTAGTGATATTAGGTTTATTATGATTGCTTTAATATTTGGTTTCTTCCGATGCTTTGTCGATCAACTTTTGAGCTTCTTCCTTTGCTTTTTGGTTAAGTTCTTCTGCTTTTTTCTTAGCTTCGTCAGTTAGTTTCTCCGCTGCAGCTTTTGCTATTGCTTTGGTAATCGGATTTGTGGTTTGTTCGACCAGTCTGTCGCCCTGTTTCTTTGCTTCTGCTATCAGCTTTTCACCTTGTTGGGCAGCAGCTTCTACCAATCTGTCGGCCTGAATGCGGGCTAAGGCTACGGCTTTTTCCTTTTCTTTTCGGGCTTCTTCGATAGCGGCATCTTTTACTTCTTCAATTCTTTCGACAATAGCAGTTTCTGCTTTTTCGGCAGTTTCTTTCACTATCTCGCTTATGGTATTGAATAAATCCACTTTCACTGTAGGTTTACTGAAAGTACCTCCGATGGTCACATTAAAAACGGATAACCGACCAAGTTTGTATTTGTCGGATAACTGAATTTTTCCATTGTAATTAATGGTTTTATCGTATCCGGTTATACCACTGAGGGTTAGCCATGTGTCCCAAAGTTTCAGACTGAAGGGCTTGGTGATCATTTTTCCGTCTACAAACTCAAAAGTCATACCTGCTTCTTCGATTTCGACCGGAAAAACTTCGGCTTTCTTCACAGCTTTCAAAATGGTTTCCAGCACTTTCAGATTGTCGATACTTATTGATCCTGCCGAAAGACTTCCATCACCATTCAGCGTTTGAAGCAGTGGCGACATACCTGCTCCCATTTTTGTGTTCAACAAAAGACCTGCCGAAAATTCTCCCGAAACCTTTTCGAACACGGGCACATATTTGCGCAGAGTTTCTACCTGGCTGAAAATCTGTTTGAAAACCACATCGTCGAGATTGATTTTCATCTGAAATGCGGGTTGAAGCGTATCGGTGCTGTTGTATGTACCACTCATTTTCATTTTTCCACCAAAAGCATCAGTACTCAGATTGCGAATCTGAAGCTGGTGGTCAGCCATAGAAAGTGAGGCTTTGCTCTGACTGAGAAGCATTTCGGCAAATGTGAGTTTTTCCACGCTGGCATCAATGCTCAGATTGAGATTTTCCGGAATCAGAATGGTTTTCATTACAGATTGAACGCTGTCATTTCCGGTAGTCTTATTGTTTTTTTCTGACTTATTTTCGCTGAAAAAGTCGTTCAGGTTCAGTTGTTGTGAAGTAGCTTTCAACTGTCCTTTCAATTCGGAATCGTAAAGCAGATAGCCGATAAAATTTTCAACACGACCGTAAAGGTTAAGATCGTTTTGTCCATACTTCATTTTCAACCGGCTTACTTCCGCAAAACGGTTACTGAATTTCAATTCCGCAACCGGAATTTCTGTTCTCTGAGCAAGCATGGAAGTTTGAAGTATCACATCGCTGGCATTCAGGAAACCATTAAATCTGAATTTATCGTACTGATTGGCTGAGAACCACGATTTACGACCGGATACGTCCAGATTCATATCGAGCATGCCCTGTACATTCGTTTTTTCATCGAGCGGATAAATTTTAGCGATGTACGAAGTGTTCAGTTTTCCCACTGCTTTCAGTGTAAATGCAGGATCGGAAACTGGTTGCAAAAGTGAAAGAGAAGCCCTGAATGGATTTCCGCCCAACAAAAACGAGAAATTTGTAACGTCGATTTGCGTATCGTCGAGTGTGCGTCCCGGGTTTTGTATGCGGGCTTCCACATTTATGTTTTCGAGCCGTGAGGGTAGTGCCGGATACTGAAACCACGCATTTTTTGTGCTGATACCAAAGTCGAAAGCCGGATAAAAATCGCCTGCCCATTTACCTTTTGCAATGCCTGTAATGTCCACTTCGCCACCCGTTTTCAGGTCAGCAAACGATTCGCTGTAAATAGCCGGAATCACCGAAAGCAGCGATTTAAAATCCACATCGCCAGCATTCAGTTTAAGATCCATATCCCAGCCTTCAGGAATGCTCTGAATCCAGCCATCGATTGAAAATGGTAGCGCATTAAGCTTCGAACTGTTGCGACTGATTTTAAAAATCATATTGTTGAGGTTGGCATCAATGTCGGCAATAAGTTCAGCCTGAGCATTGTGTACGTAAGCCATTCCGTCCCAGATAAAACTCAGCGAGTCGCAGCTTGTGCGGGTTACGAGTAACGAACTGTCGGCAGTTAAGTCCCCTGTAGTACTGTGATTTACATTTTTCAGAATAAAGTCCATATCTCCCTTGTCGTAGAGATAATAAATGTCGGCATTGTTAATCACAAACGAGTTAAGCTTCCAGTGAAAATTCATATCGCTGGTGTCGGTGGTCGCAGTACTGTCGGTTTTCATTATTTTCCAGTTGGCCCGTCCACCTTCGAGTACGCGCACCACCACTTTCGAATTGTTGAATTCCATTTTGCGGATATCGTAACCTGTATCGCTAAAAAGGCTTTTCAGGTTGATGCTCAGATCGATATTTTTGCTGAAAATAAGCGTGTCGTTTACAAATTCATTTTTTCCGGAAATATAAAAATCCTCGAAACGTACCGAAGCGTATGGAAAGTTGCGTATAAGGCTGATATTGACATCCCTGAAATCGACTATGGCGTTGAGATTGTTGTTGAGTTCGGTTTTTGCCCGTTCAATTATTTTGTCGCGCAGGAGCCAGGGCAGCACAACGATACCTGCTGCCAAAAGAAAAACCAGGCCGGCGAAGATGAATGCCAGTAAACGAAAGATTTTTTTCCTTGTCATATAACCCAGAGCCCTCAGAACTCATTTTTTCGAACGAAGTAACAGGAATAAAAACGAGACGTTGTTTTATTCCTGTAATTCTGCTTTGCAAAGATAACATTTTCGGCTTGAACTGATATTTTAAGATGTCTGATATTTTGATAAAATACTGTATAGTTTGTTACTTATCATTCAAAAAAAAATCCCCGCAATGCTTCAGGAGCAAAGGGGGATTTAAAAAACTTATAAATTAATTATTAAACGAGACTACGGATAAGCGATTCTTTTTCGCCGTAAAGCAAGTTAATCATTGGAATTTCAATCATGGTATAAGCGCCGGGAGCTGTGCGTTTGGTAGCACGGGCGCAGGCAACCAGAATCTGAGCAGTAAGCGCAGGATTGTTGATTTTCATATTGAATTCGAAAAGTTGATTGTAAGTGGTGCCCGAAACTCCTTTACGAACCAGATTTACGCCATGTCCCATATCCACCAGATTATCCACATCTTCTACCTGAAAAACATGTGTTTCGTCGTGTGCAAAATATTCGTCGGCTTTGATGGCAGCCGCTACATTTTCGAATTTGTAACCGTCTTTCAGTTCAATGTACACCATGCGGCGATGAATACCTGTGCCCAGTGGAATGGTCATCGAAAGTGCTTTTTTTACTCCGTCAATAGCTTTTACAGCTACAGTGTGACCCATGCTCATACCTGGTCCGAAATTAGTGTAAGTAATTCCCTTTGGCGCAACTGCCTGAAGCAAGGCGCGTACAACTGAGTCGCTTCCCGGATCCCAACCTGCCGAAATAATGGCAACAGTGTTGTTGCCCTGCGCAATGGGTTCAAGACTTTGACGAAGATCCCAAATGCCACCATGAATATCGTAACTGTCCACTGTGTTAATGCCCAGCGCCAGAATTTCTTTGGCTTGAGCAGGTACACTGCGTGTTGGTGAGCAAAGAATGGCTACATCTACCTTGTCGAGTTTCTTAATATCGTCAACCACTGGAATATTGCTCAGTTCGGCAGGATTGTTTCCTACTGACGATGCGCGACGTACAACGCCGGCTACTTCGAAATCGGGAGCTGCCTGCAAGGCTTCGAGAACCGATTTTCCGATATTGCCATAACCCACGATGGCAGCACGAATTTTAGTCATAATGTCAATTATTTTAGTTTTATTGTTTACAGGGGCGCAAATTTAGTTATAAATGGGAAATGTTTCATTGAAATTACCCGCTAATTTTATATTTTAAAGATTTTAAATAATAAATAAAAACTATTTTTGAGTTTATAGTATTAAAATGACGATAAAATTCAGATTTAAATATGAAAATGTTACTTTCCTGCTTTTCGTAGATTGTGAATCTTTACATTAAGGCTTTTCAGAATTTCGTTCAATGTTGCTTCCTCCTGAGCATTGTTTTCCAGAGCCTTCAGTGCAATACGCGCACAAACTTCGGCATCGTCGCCTGCGCGGTGATGATTAAAATGAAATCCTAAATGTTGTGCTACAGTGCCAAGCGAATGACCTGGCAGCTCTTTCCATATTCTGCGCGACAGACTTACGCTGCAAAAATATTCTGAATAGGGTATTGCTAAATCGTAATAGGCCAGTGCTGCTCTTAAAACGCTCATATCAAATGCAGCATTGTGTGCCACGAGCATCCGGTCGTCGAAATATTGATGAATCTCACTCCACAATGTTCCAAAATCCGGTGCATCGACCAGTTCTGCCGACGAAATTCCGTGCACACGTTCGTTCCATGGATTTATGTAAGGAAAACATGCAGGCTTTATCAACCACGAACGGCTTTCAATTATTTGTCCGTTCTCAACCACAGTAAGCCCTATTTCGCATGGAAATGAGGCGTGAGCTGTTTCAAAATCTATGGCGGTAAAAGTCATTTTTAAAATTTTAGTAGACAAGTAACCAATAATGGATACAAAGATAAATAAAAAGAAACCTGATTTTATCCATACAATCTCTTGTTGGAAAAAATCAGGTTTCAATAAAATAATTTATAATAGCTTTTATACGTCAATCGATTGAATTTCAACCAAAAGTTCGTCTTTCATGACCGATTGTCCTGTCTGTACTTTGATTTTACGAATTACTCCGTTGCAGTTTGCAGTAATTTCGTTCTGCATTTTCATGGCTTCCAGCGTAAGAACAGGTTCGCCCTTGTTTACCAGATCGCCTTCGGACAGAAATAAATCCACAATTTTTCCGGGCATAGGTGCAACGATATTGTTTTCGTCAATTTTATTGGCATCGGAATTAATCATTCCGCGACGAACATACGAGAAAATAGATTCAATACTGAATTTGTATTCCACCCCGTTAACCTTGATCACAGCTTTGTTCTGATCACGCGATACAAGTTCGCAGTGAAAACGTTTGCCTTTCCAGTCGAAAGCATAGTGCAGATCTTCCTGCTCCACAAAATTAATATCGAGCTCCTGTCCGTTAATCACCGGATTCGACTCTTTGGGAATGTAGAGTTTGAAGCGTTTGCCATTGTCGCGAAGGGCAATGAAAAGTCGCGAAGCATCGCGTTTGTATACATATGAAGTTCCCATACAGGTATTTACAATTTTATTTTTTACAATTTACAATTTCACCAATCAACTAATTGGCTAATTAACCAATACAGCAATTTATCAGTAATTCAGTCTTTTATTAAGTACCCAAACGTTTAGCCTGTCGCTTTTATAACTTGGTATGTCCGATGAAAGTTGCAGATATTCAGAAGCGTACATAATAGTTGCAGCAAGCGCACCAATCATTTCTTCTTCTTCGTTTTCAAGCATTTCGGGAGTGAAAACTGAATCGACCCAGCGCGTGGTATAACTTGCGTTCACAAAGTCGGGGTGTCTTAGCACTGTACGACAAAACGGAACTGTGGTTTTCAGTCCTATCATTGTGAAATTTTCAAGTGCATTCAGCGTTTTGTCAATCACATCCTGACGGTTGTCGCCATGAACAATGATTTTTGCTATCATTGAATCGAAATACGGAGTCACCACAGCACCACTTTGTACGCCTGTTTCAATGCGAATATGATCACCTGCAGGGAACTGAATCTTGTCGATAAAGCCCGTTTGCGGACTGAAACGGTTTTGCGGATCCTCTGTGTTGACACGACATTCGATGGCCCAGCCTTTCAGTTTGATATCGTTCTGAGTAAGCGTAAGTTTTTCGCCCAGCGCCACGCGAATTTGCCAGTCAACCAGATCGACTCCTGTAATCATTTCACTGACAGGATGTTCTACCTGAATTCTGGTATTCATTTCCATGAAATAATATGAACCATCTTCGTCCATAATAAATTCGATGGTTCCGGCAGAGTAATATCCAATGGCTTTTGCAAAACGTACAGCCATTTCGCCCATATCGTGACGCATCTGTTCTGTGACAGATGCTGAAGGCGCTTCCTCCACAATTTTTTGGTGTTTACGCTGAAGCGAACATTCTCGTTCGCCCAAATGAATCACATTGCCATGTTTGTCGCCCATAATCTGGAATTCCAGATGTTTGGGGTTTTGCAGATATTTCTCAATAAACATATCGCCGTTGCCAAAAGCAGCCAATGCTTCGTCGGATGCCGATTTGAATTGACGTTCAATGGTTTCCGGTTTTTCCACAATACGCATACCACGTCCACCACCTCCGGCCGAAGCTTTCAGAATTACGGGATAGCCAATGCTGTCGGCAAATTCTTTAGCGGCTGCAGCATCTTTTACAGGACCATCGCTACCGGGAACCAAAGGTAATCCGGCTTTAATAGCCATGCTTTTAGCCACAGTTTTCAGTCCCATGTCGCGGATTAATTGTGGCGACGGACCTATGAAGTTTATACCATTATTTTCACAAAGCAGTGCAAAATCAGGATTTTCAGATAAAAAACCATAGCCCGGATGAATCATGTCGATTTCGTTTTCGAGCGCCAGTTTTACAATTTTTTCGGGATTCAGGAAAACCGGTTTCTCATCACCAGCATCTTTTGCCGCGATTACTTCGTCGGCATATTGCAGATAAAGCGCATCCGGTTCGCGGTCGCTCTGAAAAACCACCGCAATTATTCCCAGCTTGTGCGCCGATCGGATAATGCGAATAGCAATTTCGCTTCTGTTTGCAATTAAAAGTCTTTTTTTCATTCGATTCACTTTAAAAAGTATCGTGTTCTTTTATTTATCAGTGTTGTTTGTCTGAGATAAAAGTCTGAGATCAAAAGTCTAATGTCTTTTGTCCTTTGACTTTCGTCCTTAAAGCGGAATACTTCCGTGTTTTCGTGCAGGTTTCAGATACTGTTTGTTTGCCAGTATTTCGAAAGCTGTAATCAGAATATTTCGCGTATCGGATGGGCGTATTACCTCATCAACCAGACCAAACTCTTCAGCTTTATATGGATTCGCAACTTCATTTTTATATTTTTCAATAAGTTCGCGTTCCACTTCGGCTTTATTCTCTGCATTTTTCAGTTCATGCTTGTTCACAATTTTAATAGCACCTCCGGGTCCCATAACCGCAATTTCGGCTGTAGGCCATGCAAAGTTAAAGTCACCACCGGTATTTTTACTGCTCATTACAATGTATGCGCCTCCGTATGCTTTGCGTGTGATAACTGTGATTTTAGGAACAGTAGCTTCGCAAAATGCGTAAAGCAACTTAGCGCCATTACGGATAATACCGCTGTGTTCCTGTCCAATGCCGGGCAGAAAGCCTGGTACATCTTCCATAATAAGCAACGGAATGTTGAAAGCATCGCAGAAACGAACGAAACGTGCACCTTTTACGCTGGCATTTATATCGAGCGTTCCGGCCATTACTTTAGGTTGGTTGGCCACAATGCCGATGGATTTTCCGTTGAGGCGGGCAAAACCCACCAGAATGTTCTGGGCAAATTTTTCGTGTACTTCGAAAAAACTGTCTTTGTCCACAATAATATTGATGACTTCCTTCATGTCGTAAGGACGGTTTGGGTCGTCGGGAATGATTTTATCAAGAAACTCCTGACGCGAACTGTACATGCTTACACGGTTCGATACAGGAAGTGTTTCGTAATTGTTTGAAGGAATGTATGATAAAAGTTTACGGATAAGCATTATAGTGTGTTCCTCGTCGTCGGAAACAAAATGTGCCACACCACTTTTCGAGGCATGTACATTGCCACCTCCGAGGCCTTCCATATCAATTTCCTCGTTTAAAACTTCTTTTACCACGTCCGGACCGGTTACAAACATATACGATGTCTGATTGGTCATGAAAATAAAATCGGTGAGGGCAGGGGAATACACAGCTCCACCGGCTGCCGGGCCGAGAATGGCAGAAATTTGCGGAATAATACCCGACGACTGCACATTGTTGCGGAAAATTGAGGCATAAGCCGAGAGACTTTTTACGCCTTCCTGAATACGCGCTCCGCCTGAGTCCATAAGTCCAACAATAGGAGCACCCAGTTTAAGCGCCATTTCCTGTACTTTTGCAATTTTCATTCCGTGGGCATAACCCAACGAACCGCCAAGTACGGTGAAATCCTGAGCGTAAGCAAACACGCTACGACCCTGAACAAGTCCGCGACCAACCACCACACCATCACCAAAGTTCGATTGTTTGCTGCTCATAGGCGTTTGTGCAGGAGCTACAAAAGCATCAAGTTCGAAAAATGTTCCCTCGTCGAAAAGTATATTAATACGTTCGCGGGCTGTGAGTTTTCCTTTCAAATGCTGACGGTGTGCCGCATTGTCTTCCATTTCCTGCAAAGCCTTCAATCTTTGCCCGAATACTTCGTTTTTATTCATTATTGGTTTCTAAAATTCTATTGATTCAATATTCTTCTAACAAATCAATGCTCTTTTCGTTCATTGATGTGCATATGTCAAAAACTGCACAAAAGTAAGTAAAATGTGTAATATATAAAATATGTAATAAAAACAAACATGAAATTATTTTAATTTGCTTGCTTCTGAAGCGTTTTTTGTTGCTCTCATAAAAAAAAGACGGAGCTTTCATAAAGAGAAAGTTCCGTCTGGTTTTCTAAAAAATACGAATTGAGATTATTTCTCGGCCAAAACCTCATAGTTGCGACTATGTACAGTCAGGTTGAGCGCCACCAGGTATTTTTTGTACTGAGCAGGAGTCAAAATGCTTTTTGCATTTGCAAGATTGAACCACATGGCTTTTTCAGCAGCAACTTCGTTCTCATTTTCAATGGCATGTTTCATTTTATTTCCGGTTTGTTCGAAAACAGTTTTCAGCATTTCGGCCTGTGCTTCGCTGGCTTGCAGGTAGCGGGCAAGCGATTTCTGAGTGCTTTCGTTGCTCAGACGGTTAAATACCTTGTATTCGTTAAGTTCAAGTGCGCTGGCCGAAAAACTTACTGTGGCCAGCATAAAAATTGCGGTAAAAATATTTCTGATTTTCATAATTTTCTGTTTTTATTTTTGATTTGTATTTTGTAAATTGTTGAAATACGGCATCTACCGTATTTTTTTTCAGGATCATTAATTGGCTGCGTAAAGAATTTCGCGGCTGTAATTAATGGTTGCATTTAGTGCAAGAACGAATTTGTCGAACTGTTCTTCGCTCAAAACCGAGCGCAGATATTCGAGGCTTTCATTCATTGATTGTTCGGCAGCTTCGGCATCTCCTTCGCTGAGGGCAGCCTTGATGTCGTTTTCTAATGCAACAAATTTGTCTTTCAGTTTAATCTGCTGACATTCTTCTAATTTCAGATAGCGGTTCAGCGACTTAAACGTAACTTCATTGTTCAGCTTGTAGAATACCTTGTATTCATTCAGTTCCATGGCCATTGAGCCTGAAACGCTTGCAAAAGCAATAAGCAATGTAACTAAAACCTTTTTCATACTTCTCATTTTAATTAAGTTCAAAACAATCTTTTTTATATACCTTTTAAAAAACGAAACGAACAAAGAATTTCCATGTGATTTTTCGCGTATCATGGTATTTCTTTGTTCGAGTTAACTGTGTCATATAAATAATTTCTTTATGACGATGCAAAAATACATGTTTTAAAACATATAATCCAAACTTTTTGAGCTAAAAAATGATTTTTTGTTAGAAATATATCTATAGATTTTCACTATATTGAATGTAAGTTGCACTTAATCAAATGTATATATGTAAAGTCTGACATATTACAAATATGTTACAAATGCCTGTTTTTATGTTGCAAAACATAAAAACGAGTCGTAAAACTGAATTTAAGTCAGAAATTTTAGTGAATAATTAATCAAATAGCAGATAAGATGGAGGCAAAATCGGGGATTTCCTGAAAGAAAAGATATTTTCCTGCTTCGAAATCAATCTTGCAGGCATAATGTTGCAAACCATTGCTGATGATAAAGAAACTTACATTCAGTTTCAGATTATATACCACTGCCTGATCGAAAGTGGCCTGCGTAATGGGCACTTCGGGCGCTTTAAACTCGATAAGCACCAGTGGCTTTGCAAATTCATCGTACACAATGGCATCGCATCGTTTTTTCATGCCATTGATATTCAGCTGTTTTTCAATGGCAATCCATGCGGCGGGGAATTTTTTATCTTCAATCAGAAAACGTATAAAATGCTGGCGAACCCATTCTTCTGGGGTGAGTGATACAAATTTTCGTCGCTGGGCATCGAAGATAAATTGTTTATCGTTCTGATTTTTTATACGAAAATTGTACAACGGGAGATTTAATTGCCACATTTTTTAGTATTTTTGTGTTGGTGTATTTCTTAATAGCGTTGAATAGCAAATGCGAAAATACAAAAATTCTAACACATAAATAAAATGAGATTTATGAAGACTAAAAGAGAAATTGTCGAAAACTGGTTACCCCGTTATACAAAACGCCCACTGAATGAGTTCACGGAATATATATTGCTGACTAACTTTAATAATTATGTAGAACTTTTTGCCGAATGGTTCAATGTGCCTGTGCTGGGCCGCGATGGAAATATGATTAATGCATCGGCCAATGGAATTACCATTATAAACTTTGGTATGGGAAGCCCGAACGCAGCAATTATCATGGATATTTTGTCGGCAGTGGAGCCTAAAGCTGTGCTTTTCCTTGGAAAATGCGGAGGTTTGCGCGATAAAAACAAAATGGGCGATTACATTTTACCAAGTGCTGCTATACGTGGCGAAGGTACCTCGAATGATTATTTTCCACCCGAAATTCCTGCACTTCCGGCATTTAGCCTGCAGCGTGCTGTGTCGTCGAACATTCGTGACTTTGGAAAGGATTACTGGACAGGAACCGTTTATACCACTAACCGCCGTGTATGGGAACACGACGAACGATTCCGCGAATATCTGCGTGCAACCCGTGCTATGGCTATCGATATGGAAACAGCGACTTTGTTTTCGGCCGGTTTTTACAATAGTATTCCTATTGGTGCACTGCTTTTAGTGTCCGATATGCCACTTCAGGAAGATGGTATTAAAACATCAGAAAGTGATAAAAAAGTGACCGCCAGTTTTGTCGAAGAACATATTAAGATTGGTGTGAAAGCTTTGTCGTCGCTTATGAATAACAGTAAAACCATTAAGCACCTACGTTTCGAGTAGTTTTTTATTATTTGCAGAACTTATTTTGCAAATTTATCCGCGAAACGCTACCGACTAATTACTGATAAATACTACCGACTAAATACTCCATACTATATTTCCATGGCTAAACAGGCAGGACTTTCGTTTGAGAATATTATGAGCGAACTGAGGCGTAAATCATATGCGCCTCTTTATTTGCTTATGGGCGAAGAGGCTTATTATATTGATGTGATTACGGATTTTATTCAGAATGAAATTCTGGACGAAAGTCAGCGGGAGTTCGACCTTACTGTGGTATATGGCAAGGATACTGATATGACCACCATTGTCAATGCCGCAAAACGCTATCCAATGATGTCACCATATCAGATTGTGGTGGTGCGTGAGGCGCAAATGATAAAAGACTGGGACGCGCTACAGTATTATTTGCAAAAACCACTTTCGTCAACCATCCTGGTTTTCGCGTATAAATACGGAACGCCCGATAAACGTAAAAAGTGGGTACAGGATATTGGAAAAACCGGTGTGGTGTACGAGTCAGTGAAACTGCGCGATTACGAAATGGGCGCATGGATAAGCCGCTATGCAAAATCGAAGAATGTAATGGTCGACGAAAAGGCCATTCAGATGCTGACTGATTTTCTGGGCACCGATCTGAGCAAGGTGGCAAATGAAATGGATAAACTTTTGCTTACAAAACCAGCCGATACAAACCGCATCACACCTGAGCATGTCGAAAAAAATATCGGTATAAGCAAGGATTTTAATGTGTTCGAATTGCAGGCTGCTTTGATCAAAAGAGACATCGTAAAAGCCAACCGGATTATTCGTTATTTTGCTGATAATAAAAAGAATAATCCAAATGTAATGATTCTTGCCCAATTATTCAACTTTTTCAGCAACCTCATGATTTATCATTATCTGAGCGATAAAAGTCAGGGTGCTGTTGCCTCGGAACTTAAAATAAATCCTTATTTTGTAAAAGATTACGAAGCAGCGGCCAAAACTTTTGGTGCCTGGAAAACGATGAACATTATCACCTGGATTCGCGAAACTGATGCCCGTGGAAAAGGTATCGACAGTAATGGAGTAGATGATGGTGAGCTTATGAAAGAACTCATTTATAAAATGTTACACTGATCTCTCCATATTCCTTAAGTTCATTGTATCCTTCCGTAGAACATCTTCAAATCAAATATTTTTTTCATGTCGTCAGATAACCCTCAGATTATAAAACTGATTGCAGATTCGCTGCAACTTTCCGAAAAACAGATTCGTAATGCCATCCGCTTGCTCGACGAAGGTGCTACAATTCCTTTTATCAGTCGTTACCGTAAAGAAATGACTGATGGTATGGACGAAGTGCAGCTTGCCGATACCCGTGAACAGTACGATAAACTTTGCGAATTGCTGAAGCGTCGCGAAACAGTGCTGAAAACTATCGAGGAGCAGGATAAACTCACCGATGAACTTCGCAAACGTATCGAAAACTGCTGGAATGCTACCGAACTCGAAGATATTTATCTGCCATTCAAACCTAAACGCCGTACCCGTGCCGAAATAGCCCGTGAAAAAGGTCTTGAACCGCTTGCCAAAATGATAATGAAGCAGAACAGTGGCGATGTGGGACGTATGGCGCAGCAATTTACCGGCGAAAATGTGGAAACTGTAGCCGATGCACTTGCTGGAGCCCGCGATATTATTGCCGAATGGGTAAACGAAAGCGAAAATGCCCGAAATGCGGTACGCAGGAATTTTGCATACGATGCGGTTATCAGCTCGAAGATTATAAAAGGCAAAGAAGAGGAAGCGCAAAAATACCGCGACTATTTCGAAATGAGCGAAAAACTGAGCCGTTGTTCTTCACACAGACTGCTGGCGATGCGTCGTGGTGAGGCTGAAGGTTTTCTGCGTGTGAGTATTAATCCGGATGATGATCGTTGCATGGAACGACTTGAACGAATTTTTGTACGGGCTGATAATGAAGCTGCCGACCAGGTAGCTGAAGCAGTGAAAGATGCTTACAAACGACTGTTGAAACCTGCGGTTGAAAACGAATTTGCCGCCGAAAGCAAAGCCAAAGCCGATACAGAGGCGATTCGTGTATTTGCCGAAAATCTGCGTCAGCTTTTGCTGGCACCGCCATTGGGACAAAAACGTACGCTGGGAGTCGATCCGGGTTATCGTACGGGTTGTAAAATTGTTTGTCTAGATGCACAGGGAAATCTGCTTCACAACGAAACCATTTATCCACATGCACCTCAGAATGAATACGCACAGGCCATGCGCAAAATTCAGAAAATGGTGGAAGCTTATGATATTCAGGCCATAGCCATTGGAAACGGAACAGCAAGTCGCGAAACCGAGCATTTTATTCAGAATATCCGCTACGACCGCGAAGTAAAGGTTTTTGTAGTTAGCGAGAATGGTGCTTCGGTGTATTCGGCGTCGAAAACTGCGCGTGAGGAATTTCCCGATTATGATGTCACTGTGCGTGGTGCTGTGTCTATTGGTCGTCGTTTGATGGATCCGCTGGCTGAGCTGGTGAAAATCGACCCGAAATCGATTGGTGTGGGACAGTATCAGCACGATGTGGATCAGGCGCAGCTTAAAAAGGCACTCGACCAGACTGTTGAAAATGCAGTGAACAGGGTAGGAGTGAACCTCAATACGGCGAGTAAGCATTTGCTGACTTATATATCTGGTCTCGGCCCTCAGCTTGCACAGAATATTGTGACTTACAGGGCTGAAAATGGTGCGTTCAGAAGTCGTAGGGATTTATTGAAAGTTCCTAAAATGGGAGCAAAGACTTTTGAGCAATGTGCAGGTTTTTTGCGCATTCCCGATGCTGAAAATCCGCTCGATAACTCGGCTGTGCATCCTGAAAGTTATCCGATTGTAGAAAAAATGTCGAAGGATCTGGGTGTGGCTGTAAAGGAACTGGTGCGAAACAAAACACTGATTCAAAGCATTGAAAAACAAAAATATGTAAGCGACAAAGTGGGAATTCCCACGCTTACCGATATACTCGAAGAACTTGAAAAACCCGGTCGCGATCCGCGCGAAGGCGTGAAAGTGTTTGAATTTGACCCAAATGTGAAGACAATTGCCGATTTGCATTCAGGAATGGAACTTCCGGGTATTGTAACCAATATTACCAACTTTGGTGCTTTTGTGGATGTGGGTATCAAGGAAAACGGACTGATTCACATCTCGAATATGGCCGATAAATTTATCAGCAATCCTGCCGAAGTGGTGGCACTTCATCAGCATGTGCATGTGCAGGTGCTCGAAGTCGATGCAGTGCGAAAGCGGGTACAGCTTAAACTGATAAAGAAATAAATATTAAAAATCAGGCTGCTTCTTTTAAAAAGAGCAGCCTGATTTGTTTTTATGCTTCTGAACTTTTGACCTTTCGTGCTTTTAGTTTTTTTACTTCAGCCTGAAGTTCTTCAATTTCGTTGTCCTGATTATGGATTGTTTTCAGCAGTTCATTCAGTTCTTCATTTTCAATATTTGTAGGATACTGATAATCCACGCGTTCCAGAAAATCGGCCAGTACATTCATGTAATTCATAAATGCTTCATAGGCGTTGTCATAATTAGTTCCGGCTGCGTCTTTATGACTCATATACCGGAAATGATCGGTGGATTGCAACATCAACCAGTCGTGTTGCAGGGCTTTATCCTGACACAGACGTACGCGTTCGCCTACAGCATAAAGTTTATTGAGTGCTTCCTGTTGCAGGTCGTTGCCGGTCCAAGGGCTCAGATCTTTTTCATGTCCTGCCCAACTGATAGGATATGGGATTGTAATGGCGCCGGCACTTTCGTTTTTCTTAGCAGCCTCGGTAGGCGTTACAAAACTCATTTTTTGTTCCATAGCATGGTATGGAAGAGCCTTCAGAAAGTCAAATATACCTGTAAAGGCAGGTTGATACAATCCAAACGATTCATAGCTCATCCACAGATTGATGATTTTCTCATTTTCAGGCATATCTGCCAGCCAGCCAATAAATTTTTCGGCGGTCAGCGGATAATCGTGCCAGTTGTTGTGTGAAAATCTGAATGCAATATCATCGCTGAGTTTCTGATTACGGATCAATAACTTCAACTTGCTAATGTATGAGTGATTGTAAACAAAGTTCGGACTTTTCCAGCCCAGAATATGCTTGGCTTCATCGAGGAGCATAACTTTAAAGCCTGCTTTTGAAATAATTTCCCCGATTTCGTCAGAGTAAATCAGTTCCGAATTGCGGAAAGCAGTCGGACGTTGTCCGAAAAGTGACTCAATTTTGTCGGCATGTGCTTTTATCTGACTTTCGAATTCGTTTGTGTCGTAAATTGACGACAATGAATGAGCATATGTTTCGCCCAAAAACTCCACACTTCCGGTATTTGCAAGTTCCTTAAAGCTGTCGATTACTTCGGGAGCATATTGTTCGAGTTGTTCGAGTGCAATTCCCGATATCGAAAAGGCACATTTGAATTTGCCATTCGAACTTCTGATCATTTCAGAAATGGTGCGGTTGGCTGTCAGATACGATTGTTCAACCAAAGTACGTATTTTGTCTTCGGTCTGAAAATCGTCGTAATAATAATGATCCTGACCAATTTCGAAGAAACGGTAGCGTTTAAGCCTCAGGGGTTGATGTATCTGAAAGTAAAAGCAAATGTTTCGCATATTATTAGTAGTTAATAAGTTGTTGTCGTTTTTGTATCTGTATTTGTGATTGTAAAATCTCATTATTTCATTACACTGTCGTAAATTCCTCTGACTTTCAGACCGGCATCATACCACTTGATGTTGTTAACTTCTTCGCGACCGAGATCACGAAGGCTGTTGTACATGGCCGGATTTTTTACAATAGAATAAATGGCATCTGCCATAGCATCAATATCCCAGTAATCGGTTTTGATGGCATGTGTCAGAATTTCGGCACAGCCCGATTGTTTCGAAATAATGGTTGGTGTACCGACCTGCATGGCTTCGAGTGGGGAAATTCCAAAGGGTTCAGATACCGAAGGCATAATATACACATCGCTTTCGGCAAGCATTTCGTGTACCTGACGACCTTTCAGGAAGCCTGTAAAATGAAATCTATCCGCAATGCCACGTTTGGCAGCCAGGTCTATCATGGCATTCATCATATCGCCGCTTCCGGCCATCACAAAACGAACACCTTTTGTTTTCTGAAGTACGCGATGCGCTGCTTCCACAAAGTATTCAGGTCCTTTTTGCATGGTAATACGTCCTAAGAAAGTAACTACTTTGTCGCGACGAGGGGTTTTTGTAAACGAATCTGCATCGGGAAGTGGCTCTACGGCATTGTGTACAGTAGTTACCTTGCGCGGATCCTGATGGTATTTCTCAATTACTATTTTTCGTGTAAGTTCACTCACTGTCATGATGTGGTCGGCCATGTCCATACCGCGTTTTTCAATGCTGTAAACCGTGGGATTTACCTGACCACGGCTGCGGTCGAAATCGGTCGCATGCACATGAATAACAAGCGGTTTTCCTGTGATTTGTTTGGCAAACACACCAGCCGGATAGGTCAGCCAGTCGTGCGAGTGAATAATGTCAAAGTCAAGCTGATTGGCAAGTACACTGGCCACTGCTTCGTAATTCGAGATTTCCTCCAGCAGATTGTCCGGATATCGGCCCGAAAAGTCGATACAGCCCAGTTCATTGGTATAAATACGTGAAAAATCGTATTTTATGCCATTGCGCAGCCAGAAGTATTCGTCGGGATGCATCAGATGCCCGATGCGATGATTTACATGTTGCCAGTCGTTTTCTTTCCAGACCACAGGCACATTGCATGCACCGATTATTTTCAGAAAGCTCTGATCTTCATCGCCATGAGGTTTTGGAATCACAAAGGTGATTTCCATATCGGGCTGCAAAGCCATACCTTTTGTAAGTCCGTAGCTTGCAGTTCCTAATCCGCCCAGAATATGTGGAGGAAATTCCCACCCAAACATTAATGCCTTCATTTTCAACAATTAGTTTTAGTACTTTTTCAACAATTTCAAAACTCTCAATACCTCGGCCACACTCATGGCAAACGACATTCCTCCGTGTCCTTTGAATGGTGGATTTCCGTCGAAAAGTTCAGGAATAGTACCCACACACAATTCCGTCATTTCGGCTTCGAAACCAAGCAACATACGTTCAATAAACGATTTTCCACTTTCCTTGTAAATGCGCAGATATGCTGCGGCAAAGGCTCCGAAAGTGCAGGGCCATACCGGTCCGTTGTGATAATTTCTGTTTCGTTCGAGCATTCCGCCTATGTAAACCGGACGGTACGAACCGCTTTTAGGACTTATCGTTCTCAGGCCTTTGGGGGTCAGAAGTTCGCGGGTGGTGATATCCAGTACCGATTTCTGTTGCTGGCGGTCGAGCGGCGAATATGGCAGCGCTACTGCCAAAATCATATTAGGACGTACTTCAGGGTCATTGTAAGTGCCCACCACATAATCGTATAGGTAAGTGCCGTTCCAGAATGTTTGTACAAACGACTCGCGGGCCATTTCAGCCTGATAGTCGAGCAGGTCGGCCGAATGTTCGTTGCCTGCCGTGCGCGTTAGCTCGGCTGTAAACTTCAGACAGTTGTACCACAAAGCATTTATTTCCACTACATAGCCTGTGCGTGGCGTAATTGGCAAGCCATCTTCGGTGGCATTCATCCATGTGGCTGGTTTTTCAGTACCATTCACATACAACAATCCATTGTTATGTAAAAACAGGTTCGGATGTTTTTGTTTACGTATAAATGCTACAATTTCAGTGGCTGTTTCTGAAAACCGTTCGGCTGCCTTTTCTATCGAAACCGTTTTGGCGTATTGCTGAAATGTCCAGAGTAGCCAAAGCAATACGTCCGGCTCGTCAATGCCCTGAAGTTTAATGCCTTCAGTTTTTCCCGACATAAATTTACTGACTTCATCCAGCGATGTTTTCATTATGTCGTCGAAATAATCCATACGGTCGATGGTCAGTGTGCAACCGGGCAGCGCCACAAACTGATCACGGGCGCGTGCTCCGAACCACGGATAGCCTGCCAGCAGATAAGTCCGATCGCCTTCGCGTTTGTAAAACTGCTGAGCCGAATTTTTCAGACAGCTGAACATGTCGGTTCGCGAATGTCGTCTCTCAAGTTCGGTATCCCACAACTGTGTCAGTTTACGGGGCGATACTTCGGTAATACCTGCAGAAAAAATTATGGATTCACCTTTTTTTATAGGCAATTCGAAATAGCCCGGCACCAAAAGATCTTCGAGATATTCGTATCCTCTTTCCTTTTCCTTATAGTATTCAATATTTTTGTACCAGTCGGGGTTGTGAACGTAGGTGTTCTTTTTCGAGAACTGCATAAAAAGACATGGATAGTTGTCGTAAAGGCAAGTGCTAATGCCATTACCAACTTCAGTGTACGAGCTGTCAGCCCTGTCGTTTTGATGCGTAAGCTCATTTACACTGCGGAATGCCAGAAAAGGTTTGAATCGCAGCGTAGTGGGAGAGTGTGCATCGAGCAATGTGTATTTAAACAATACACGGGGTTCGAACGACACAAGCATACGTTCTTTCGACAGCACAACACCACCCACGCGGTAAACCGTGCGCGAAATCACTTCACAGTCGAACTGGCGGATATATTTGTGTCCGTTGGGACTGAAATTATTTCCATCGTACTTGTGAATACCCAGATTAAACTCCGCTCCATGCTGAATCACTGTTTCGTCGAGCGACGAGAGCAATACATGATTCGAATCGTCTATCCCGGGAAGCGGAATTACCAGCTGGCCGTGATATTTGCGGGTATTACAATCGATTAGTGTGGTACTGTTATAAGCTCCTGCCCGATTTGTACGGATCATTTCTTTCGATAACGATCTTTCAAGATTCATCAACAGCGCTTTATCAAAATTGAGGTAACTCATATAGTATTAGTGTTATATTGTAAACTTGCAACAGGAGTAAAAAAACGAAAGGGTGACCTTTATATTTGTTTTTTCAGATTGTATTCTTTTGTCTGAATTGGTTCGCAATTTATTTAAAATTATTGTAATTACAAAATGAATTCTAATCAAAATTAGCATATTTCAATAACTGTAATATTATGCAGGAATATGTCCCAACCCATATTTTCTTATGCTCTGTATATATGAATTTTAGCTTTAGAGGATTTAAACTTTTAAAACATGCTACATAATTTAATGAAAAAATATACGTTATCATTTAGAAAAAACCGTAAATTTGTATATCACAAAATAGCTGAGATGCAAAACAACGAAAACAAACAGCAGGGAATACGACGAATTTTTTATACGGTTTTTATCCCCGCCGTTCTGACTTTATTTATGTTTCTGGTCTTTATTCTCGAAAAGGGAATGGATTGGGATTTTCATAAAGCTGGAGTATATCCGCGCGATCTGAGCAGGCTGTGGAATGTGTTCAGCTATGTTTTTGTGCATTCGGGATGGTCACATTTATTGAATAATACAATTTCTTTTTTTGTATTATCGGCGGCATTGTATTATTTTTACAAACAAATTGCCAACAGGGTATTCCTCCTGCTTTATATCAGTAGTGGTTTCCTTCTGTGGGTTGTGGGTCGCGAAAGCTGGCATATAGGTGCAAGCGGATTGGTGTATGCCCTCGCTTCGTTTCTGTTTTTCAGCGGATTGATGCGGCGTCACATTTCACTTATCGCCATTTCGTTTGTCGTTACATTGCTCTATGGCAATATGTTCTGGCACTTATTTCCGTGGCAGGCCAACGACCCCGTGTCGTGGGAAGGACATTTGGCCGGAGGTATTTCGGGATTGATATTTGCCGCTGTTTTTTATAAACAGGGTCCTCAGCGCCCCGTAAAAGTCTGGGACGATGAAGAGGAGCCCGAGGGTGATGAGCCTCCTTACTGGGCCGAAAATGAAACTGAACAGGATAAAGACTAAAAATATTATTGCGATTAAATATTATGGAAGAAAAAAAACAAAGCGAGATTAATTTACTGGATCTTTTTTCGATACTTTTCGCCTGGTTGCGTAAAGTTTTTCATGGTTTACTGGTTTACATGGGCAAACTGTCGCGACTTATCTACCGTCGCAAATGGTATGTGGCAGCCACTGTCGTAGCAGGAGTTGCTGTGGGGCTTTACCTCTCACGTCCTGCAGCCCGTATCTACAAGGCCGAAGGTACAGCCCTTATTCTGGGAGCCGATGCACAAACAGTTCGTCAGGTTTTTCGTCAACTCGAAAACTCCGATCCGCGCAATCCGTATACCTCGCTTACCGGAAAACTCAATCTGCCCGATTCTGTGGCCGATAATATCGTACAGCTCGCTGCTTACTATATGATCGATTATATGCGCGACAGTGTGGCCGACAAGGTTGATTATCTTGACTCACATTCGCTCACCGATACCATGAATGTCCGTATGCGAGACAGAGTACATATCCGCCTCAAAACAAAAAATATCGCTCAGGTCAATGTAGTCGAAAAGGCTATGCTCAACTACCTCAATAGCAATGCAGTGATTCTGTCACAGTACAATGCCCGGATCAACGACCTCAAAAATCAGATCAGCATTTGCGACAGAGAGTTGAACCGTATCGACAGTCTGGCAGCTATGTATTATTTCAGGGAAAAGGACAACGCGCAACTGAGCTTCGAAAAAAACTCTCTTATCATGGGTGAACAGCGCAAACAGCTCTTTTACGGCGATTTGATGCGCATTCAGGAACTCCGTAACGCTGCCCAGCTCAAACTATCGCGCTTCACCAATCCGGTCGAAATACCTTCTTCGCTTGTGGTTTCGCCTCAACCGGTCAACGGACGCATGGAATATGCTATGTACGGTATGCTTATTGGTCTTGTAGCCGGATTACTGCTCGCAGGCTTTGTCGAAAGTATTTCACGAATTATGGCTTTCCTCAAAGGAAACAATTAAATATCATTATCACATAAACCATCACATATCACTAAAAAAATGGAATGCATATTATTTTGCATTCCGTTTTTTTATATTGCTGTATCAAACCATCGCTCACACAGTCCTCAGTGGCTCGGTATGTATATTCGTTATGGTTTGCTCGCCAAAGCGCTCCCTGAGCTTCTTCTCCAGATCACTGGCTATATCGTGCGAATGCACAAAACTGATATCACGGTCCATTTTAATATGTACATCAATGGCATACACATTTCCTATTTTACGCGTTTTCAGATTGTGATGTGCCTTAATCTCTTCGTTCGACTCTATAATTTGTACTATTTCGTTTTCTGTAGCCACAGGCAGGGCTTTCTCAAGCAATTCATGCACACTTGGCATACCCAGCTCTAAGGCCACTTTTATAATAAACACACTTACCACTATCCCGGCCAGCGGGTCGAGTATACGCCACGATTCACCCAGAAAAATAGCGCCCGATATACCCAGAGCTGTCCCCACCGACGAAAATGCATCGCTTCTGTGATGCCAGGCATTCGCAATCACTGCCTGACTGTCGATCTTTTCACCCGCAATTTTTGTGTACCGGTACAGCCCTTCCTTCAGCACTATCGATATCAGCGCAGCGTAAAGCGCCAGCATACCCGGCTCTGCAAGAAGCTCTCCATTCAGCGCCTTGATACAGTTTTTTATACCACTGTACATAATGCCGCCACCCACTAACAGCAGGGCCAGACTTATCAGCAGCGTTGCAAATGTTTCATACTTACCGTGCCCGTACTTGTGGTCTTCGTCCTTCGCCTTCCCCGATATACCTATAAATACAATCACAATCACATCGGTCACAAAATCCGATAGCGAGTGTATCGCATCTGCCACCATAGCTGTACTTTTTCCCAATATCCCGGCTGTCAGTTTAAATATCGTTAGCGCAAGATTCATAAAAAAACCTACCCACGTTACCCTGCGGGCTATCTTACTGCGTTCGTCTCCCATTTTTAATGACTTTTTTTTGATCTGTAAAGATAAGCATCATTCATGAAATGAAGTTATTTTTTTTTGTAAATTTGCTATTTATCATGTTCAAATCTTACTTCAAAACTCCCATTGGAGTCTTAGTCTGCTAAGTTTTTCCTCCAACCTTTCTCTGTTTTAAAAATATGCTTAACTTTGCGATATGAAAACAGAGAATATAAGCAATATGAAAAAGCAACTGACTATCGCTTTGGTTGCACACGATCGCCGCAAGTCCGACATGGTGGAATGGGCAGTGCACAATGCCGAAATGCTGGCCAAACATAAAATTATATGTACCGGAACCACAGGAGGTCTTATACAGGAAGCATTCGAAAGAGTGGGAGTGGAGGCCGACATTACCCGTATGAACTCGGGTCCTATGGGAGGCGATGCCGAAATTGCAGCCCTTGTGGTACGCAAACAAATCAACCTCGCCGTTTTCCTGATCGACGACCTCAATGCACAGCCTCACGAAGCCGATATTCAAATGTTGCTCCGTCAGTGCCGCGTTCACAATGTGCCCATAGCCTGTAACCGATACAGTGCCGATCTGATGATCACCAGTACCCTGTGGGATAACGACGACTACGAACCCACCGAACCCAAATACATTAAATTCGACCGCTGATACCCGGCCCTCAAAATAAAAGGGGAGTGACTCTGTAAAGTCACTCCCCTTTATTTTTGCCGGGAGTTTTTTGTGTTATTTCGGAGCTGTACGGTAAAGATATATACCTACCAGCAAAAAGACAAAGTTTGGTAACCACACTGCAGCGAAGGGCGACATAGCGCCACTCACCGAAAAGGTGGTGGACAGCGTGGAAAACAGAATGTACAATGAACTGAGCGCAAGTCCTATCCCAAGATGCAGTCCCATTCCTCCCCTGACTTTTCGCGAAGAAAGCGACACACCAATCAAAGTCATGATAAAAGCGGCCAATGGCATCGAATATCGTTTGTAATACTCGTCCTCAAATGCCTGAATATTCCCAACACCTCTGTTTTTTTGCCTTTTGAGATATTCCCGAAGCTGTGTATTATTCATTTGAGCACTTTCCTTCGAACTGATAAAAAACTCCTGCGGCTGCACATTAATCACCGTATCGAGATCGATGCCACGCGTAAGTTTCTCGCGCATACCATTGAAATCGCGCTGCATATAGTTGGTAATCTTCCAGTTATAAGCTGAATCCCAGGTCACGGTTTCAGCCGTCAGGCGCGATACAAGCGATTTACCATCAAATTTTTCGAGCGAGAAACGATATCCTCTGTTTTCGGAAATTTCGTAGCGTTCAATATACAGAATAACGCCTTTCTCAACCTCCATTTGCACATTTCGTGCATTGTTCGATTTGAATTTCTTCACGTACTTATCTTCGAAGTCGAGCAGTTTTTCGTTGGCAGGTGGAATTACATATCCACCAAGCACAAAAGCAAGACCGGAAATGACAGCCGCCGAAATCAAATAAGGCATCATTAACCTGCGGAAACTCACACCACTCGCCAGAATTGCAATAATCTCGGTATTTGTAGCCATTTTCGAAGTAAAGAAAATAACGGCTATAAAAGTAAACAACGGGCTGAACATGTTCATATAGAACGGGATAAAACCCATATAATAGTCGAAAACAATGGCTTTGAGAGGTGCGTTATTATCGAAAAAATTATCCAGCTTTTCGGTAAGGTCAAACACTACCGCAATACTCAGAATCAGCACTATAGAATAAAAATATGTGCCCAGAAACTTTTTGATAATATAAGTATCAATTCGCTTCAATCCTATTTTGCGATAGTCAAAACCCATATGGAAAGTTTATTTTTCAGTTTCAAACAATATTACTGCCTAAATCAGAGTGATATAAATACTCGGACTGATATTTTGTGTAAAAGTAATCAGATTTTTGATTGTGACTTATTTTTTGAAGTATTTTTTCACAATTTATCGAATCATTAGCGTTCGAAAGCAAAAAATCAGAGTCTGCGCCCCAATTGTTCAATCATACCACGTTTCCACTGACTGAAATCACCTGCAATAATATGTTTGCGCGCTTCGCCCACGAGCCACAGATAAAAAGCCAGATTGTGAATAGAAGCAATCTGCATGGCCAACAGCTCTTTACTGATAAACAAGTGACGAAGATAAGCTTTGGTGTACACACGATCGACATAGGACGTTCCGAATTCGTCGAGTGGCGAAAAATCGTTTTTCCATTTCTCGTTACGCATATTCATGATTCCCTGCGATGTAAAGAGCATTCCGTTACGACCGTTACGGGTTGGCATTACACAATCAAACATATCCACGCCGCGTTCAATACCTTCCAGAATATTCTGCGGAGTACCAACTCCCATCAGATAACGTGGTTTGTTTTCGGGCAGAATTTCGTTTACAATTTCGATCATCTCGTACATCTTTTCGGTAGGCTCACCTACTGCAAGTCCGCCGATAGCATTTCCCTCACGGTTTTGTGAAGCCACAAACTCAGCCGACTGACGACGTAAATCGGGATACACACAACCCTGTACAATGGGGAAAAAAGTCTGCGAGTAACCATATTTTGGCTCTGTAGCATCGAAATGCTTCACGCCACGCGCCAACCAGCGATGCGTAAGTTCCATCGATTTTTTGGCATAATTGTAATCGGCATCACCGGGAGTACATTCATCGAAAGCCATAATAATGTCGGCACCAATAGAACGCTGAATTTCCACAGCACGTTCAGGTGTAAACAAATGCTTGCTACCATCAATGTGCGAACGAAAAGTGGCACCTTCCTCGTTGAGTTTTCTGTTTCCGGTTAGCGAAAAAACCTGAAACCCGCCACTATCAGTCAATATCGGACGATCCCAGCCATTAAATTTATGCAAACCTCCGGCCTGTTCGAGAATTTCTATACCCGGACGGAGATAAAGATGATAAGTATTTCCGAGAATAATCTGTGCTTTGATATCCTCGCGAAGTTCGTGAAAATGCACAGCTTTTACCGAAGCCACAGTACCCACAGGCATGAAAATCGGCGTTTCAATTTGCCCGTGATCGGTGGTAATTAATCCGGCACGCGCTTTCGATTGTGGGTCGTTATGTTGAAGTTCAAAAGTCATTTTATTGATGTGATAATGGGGTGATGTGTTGATGTGATGATGTGGTAATGAGGCGATAAGATGATAAGGTGATTAGTCAATTAGTTGATTGGATAAATGGTTGATTAGTTGATTGGTTGATCAGTTTAGTAATTGATTGATAAGATATTTGTTTTGTAAGAGATAATCGAATCATCACATCATCATATTATCACATCAACACATCAACTCATCATCACATCATCACATTTGTATAAAGTTTTCCAGTATTTTCTGTCCTGCTTCGCCTGATTTTTCGGGGTGAAACTGGACAGCATAAAAATTATCCTTGTGAAGTGCCGAACTGTATACTCCAGCATAATCGGTGCGTGCAATGGCATTTTCGCAATCTTCCACATAATAGCCATGTACAAAATACATATACGCATTGTCCGGAACGCTATCGAAAAGTTTTGTACGAAGCTGTGTTACATTGTTCCAACCAATCTGCGGCACTTTCAAACCTGCATTATCAGGAAAACGCTTCACTTTTTCTGCAAAAATACCAAGACATTCAGTATTGTTTTCTTCCGAGAAAGAACACATCAACTGCATGCCCAAACAAATTCCCAACACAGGTTGTGTGAGTGACGCGATAAGTTTATCGAGCCCTTTTTCCTTCAGATATTTCATTGCCGACGAAGCTTCGCCCACTCCGGGAAAAATAACGCGATCGGCAGAACGTATTTCGTCGTGATCGTCGGTCACTACAGCTTCGACTCCTATCCTTTCGAGCGCAAAAAGCACCGAACGAATATTCCCTGCATTGTATTTTATAATTACTACTTTCATTTTTTATTGAGACAAAAGTTGAAAGACAAAAGACGAAAGTCAAAAGTCATTTCGGCAAAAAAACAACAAAGTGGGTCACAGCAAACACGTATTATGCGCCCAATAATGGTAAAAGCTTACACCAACTTATTGGTAGCAGTATCAGGAAAAACCACAGCCGGTTTAAAGTTGCGGGCTTCTTCCATTTCCATCATTCCGAACGACATAATAATGATCACATCTCCGGGCTGAACCAATCGTGCAGCAGCTCCATTGAGACAAATAACACCCGAGGCACGTTCACCGGGTATTACATAAGTTTCGAATCGTGCACCATTGTTATTGTTCACGATAGATACCTTCTCGTTTGCAATGATATTGGCAGCATCCATCAAATCCATATCAATCGTAATGCTTCCGATATAATTAAGATTAGCCTCGGTAACGGTTACGCGATGGATTTTGGATTTTACAACGGTTACTAACATTGTATTTTAGTTTTGATTGTTTTCTTTTTTTTGAATTAATTATATCTGACGTTGTCGATAAGTCGCACATCGCCACAGAATACAGCCACACAACCCACAGCAGGTTCGTCCCAGCTTTTGAGGGTCTGAAGTGTCACTGAATTTGCGATTTCGAAATACTCAGCCTTCAAACCCGGTGCTTTTTCGAGCTGCAAGAGCACCCATAAATGCAGTTCTTCAGGCGTTTTGGTTTTGGCAAGCTTCACACTTTCAAAAAGAATTGCCGAAATGCGGGCAGCCTGCACCTTTTGTTCAGCAGTCAATCTCTCGTTACGACTGCTCAAAGCAAGTCCGCTCTCTTCCCTTACAATTTTACAGTCAACAATTTCAACGCTGAAGCCCATCTTACGAACCATAAGATGAATAATGGCCAGCTGCTGAAAATCCTTTTCTCCAAAATATGCTTTGTGGGGCTCTACAAGCGTGAAAAGTTTGCTTACAATTTGTACAACGCCATTGAAATGTCCGGGACGAAATTTTCCTTCCATCACTTTATCGAGACCTTCGAAGTCGAAAGAAAAACGTTCATTGAGTTCGTTATCCGAGTAAATATCAGCAGGTTCGGGAGCAAAAACAAGGTTGCAACCGGCATTGCTGAGCAGTTCTGCATCTTTGTTTAAATCGCGGGGATATTTTTTCAAATCGTCGGCATTATTAAACTGAGTCGGATTCACAAAAATGCTGACTACAGTCACATCATTCTCGCGTACAGAGTTTTCTACAAGGGTTATATGACCTCTGTGCAATGCACCCATGGTAGGCACAAAACCAATTTTAAGGCCTGATTTTCTGAAATTTTCAATTTCAGTCTGAAGCTTTCGGGGGTCCGAAATTATTTTCATGCGCTTTAAATTATTTTTTTTGACAATTGTCATACAAAATATCTACTGATAAAACAGTAAATCTTTTGTATTGTTTTTTCATAAATCTCCAGGCAATCACACAACAGTATAAATATACATTGCATGTGCAAAATCTGATTTTAAAAAATTGAGTGCAAAAGTACGAAAACTTATTCGGAAATAAACTTTGAGCCCTCTTAAAAACATATAATACAATTCAGCATCTCAGATTAAAGTATTGATTACATACACATTAAACACTTAACATATAAGATTTCAGACGTTTATATAATCAACAATAAAGACATAAGATAATATAGCGCGCCATCTACACAACTCATATAACACTGTATATCAACACCGTAAAACAAGCCACTTAACAAAAAACTGATAAAACTTGTGTATATCCGATTTTTTTTATATATCTTTGCATACTGATTTGAAATTTTTATTGGTCCCCGTATAAAAGCATGAAAAAAGCTAACAAAGTTCTTTATATCTCACAGGAAATTTTCCCTTACTTACCGGAATCGGAAATCGCAAACATGGGTCGTTTTTTACCTCAGGCTGTTCAGGACAGAGGTCGTGAAACCCGCACTTTCATGCCAAAATTCGGAGCTGTAAACGAAAGACGCAATCAACTGCACGAAGTGATTCGCCTCTCGGGAATGAATCTTATTATCGACGACACCGACCATCCGCTCATTATCAAAGTAGCTTCTATTCAGGCTGCACGCATGCAGGTTTATTTTATCGACAACGAAGACTATTTTCATCGAAAAAATACTGTAGCCGATGATAACGGAGAAGAATACGATGACAACGACGAACGTACAATTTTCTTTATACGTGGTGTAATGGAAACAGTGAAAAAACTCCGCTGGACACCGGATATTATTCACTGTGAAGGATGGATGACTGCTCTTGCACCACTTTATATCAAAAAAGCATATAATCAGGATCCGTTTTTTAAAAATTCGAAAGTAGTATATTCTGTTTTCGACGATGAATTTAAAAAGCCATTCCGACCCAGTTTTGCCGAAAATCTGCGCCTCGAAGGCATTGAAGATGAGGATGTACAAAAAATCAAAGGTAAAGAACTTGATTTCGCTGCACTTACCAGGTTTGCGATTGATTTCTCGGACGGAGTCGTTCAATCGAGCAAAAACATAAACAGTGAAGTGTTGAAATATATTGGCGAAAACAACTCAAAATTCCTTGAATTTCAGGATCCTGAGGATTATGCCGATGATTATGTCAGATTCTATGACAGCCTGATGTAATTCGTTACAATCAGAGGATATCAAAATTCTTCTTAAAAAAACAAATTATTTCATTCCAAACAGCATTAACAAGACAAAAACGACCTACTTTTGAAGCACAAAAGTAATACTTTGGCTTGTCGTACATTATTTGCCATACTGATTTCATAAACATATAACTTTCATGAAATTTAAATCGTTTTTTATTGTTACTCTTCTGTCCGTTTTGGCAGTTTCATGCAACGATGACATTACCGACATAGGAGCAGGCATACAGCTTCCGGGCGATACTATCATAGTTGATGCCAGATCGTTTGACCTTACCAGCGAAAACTATTGGGTAGAGTCAATTTATTCGCGCCCCGACTCATTCCTTTTGGGTACGTTTGTGGACAATATATCGAACACGGGTACCACTTACGCCGACATATTTGCACAATTTATGCCTCCTGTGGATTTTGAATATCCCGCCGGATCAAAAGGTGACTCAATAAAACTTTTCATGTATTATTACTCGTGGTTTGGTGATAAGTATTCACCTATGCAGGTAAATGTGTACGAAATGAATCGTGGTAATATTTTCAACTACAGCCAGGCATATTCAAGCAATATCAAACCCGACGATTATGTCGATCCTGCTAACAAAGTGCTGCTTGGTTCTCGAATTTTCACAGCTAAAGATGCTGTAATTCCACGTAGCGACACTACTGCTATCGCCTTTAATCTTAGTTCCGACTTTGTGAAACGCTTTTCGGACAATATGTTACCCCGTGTTTTCAACGACAACGAGTCGGACACTGAAAATAACGTGACGAAATTTCACAAACTATTTAACGGGATGTACATTACGACCGATTTTGGTTCGGCCAGTATGATTTACGTACGAAGTATCGTAATGCGTTATTATTTCAGCTATAAATATTTTGCGCCGGGCGATACCGTTCCCACTGTAGTAAAAACATATGTAAACTACTCGGCAAGCCCTGAAGTTCGTCAGGTAAACCGTTTTCAGCAACCAAAGAAAGCCGAAGTAAAATCATATTACGACAACAAACCTGAAATCAATCTGATTTCGTCGCCGGCTAACATTTATACAAAAATAAAAATTCCGCTTGAGCAGATTAAAAACAGTATAAGTACGCCGGGCCGCAAACTTATAATTAACAGCGCAACCCTGCGGATTGATGCGACAGATGTAAAAGACACCACTCTTGCTCAGCCTTTGGCAAAAAATCTGTTGCTGGTTGAGAAATCGAAATACGAAGAGTTTTTCAGAAAAAGACTTTTGCCAACCGATACCACTGCCATTGTAGCTTCTGTATCATACGAACTCGATGAAGATGACACCAGTAAGTATAATTTTTATTATAGCTTCGATATGGCGAAGCTCATTTCAACTAAATTCAAAAATAATCCGAACATTACCGGAGATATTGAAATGATACTTGTTCCCGTTTCGTTAACTTACAACGGCAGCAATAGTATTATTGAAATAAAACATCAGAACACAATGAGTACCACTAAAATTTATTCTGGCTCACATCCTGATCCTGAGAAACGCATGAAACTGAAAATGGTGTACAGTGGATTCTGACGACAAAATTTAGCTTATATTTCGTATAAACCTTAAAACGGTTCGGACTGTATCAGAACCAGTTCGAACCGTTTTTCATCTGATCAAAAAAAATGAAAAAATCTGAACTTATCCTGTTGTTATTATTCATCACAGTACTGTCGACTGCGCAGGGACGCCGGAATCGCATGGTTCTGCACCAGGTATCAAACAAAGAAGTTGTAAATGAAGTATTCCCCACAGCAATAAAAGTAGAGGAGATTAATGATTATTGGTACAAAGTACTTGATGTAAAACAAAAAACCATAGGTTATGCAATGACAAGCCGCGAGTATTGTAATCAGATTATCGGATACAATAATGCCACACCCGTAATGATTATTACCGATAAAAACTTTATAATCAAAAAAGTCGCTCTGCTATCACATTACGAAACCCCATCGTACATACAAATGCTTACTGATCAGGGATTCTTCAATTCATGGAATGGAAAACGGATACAAAAGGCGGGCGCAATAAAACCTGATGCATACACAGGTGCAACAAGGACTGCCCTTGCTGTCATCGAAAATGTAAAATACCTTTCACTCAACGGCAGCAAAAAACTACCCGCAAAAAAATAGTCTTTATTTCTTTTGTTTAAAGAGATAAGGCAAATAATGCTCTATTGTTTCAATCGGATGTACAAAGGGCATAAAAGGCCCTGAAAAACGCATTACAACGCGTATTTGCTCACGCATTGCAGGTTGATAACAATGCACACTGCATTTGGCGCATGCGGGCTTTTCGTCGCCAAATTTACAACCATCGAGCCGTTTGTGCGAATAAGCCAGCAAACTGCTGCATTCGCTGCATAAACCCTGCGATTGTTTATGTTTCAGAAAACAATATATACGCACCATTTGTGCCACAGTGCGCTTTTCTTTTTCAATATTTGCCATGCAATCAAAAAAAAACGGTTTTCAGGATTCTCATTTAGTGAAAATCTCAGAAAACCGTTTCCTAATATCATTTATGAGAATTAAAGTTTCAACAAACGGGAAATCTTCTTCTTAAGATCAGTATTTTCCATAAAACCTGTAAACTCCTCAGCACCGGGTCCGAAAGCAAATACAGGCACCATTACGCCAGAGTGATTTTTTGTACTAAAAGCCGGTTTTATGGTTTTGTTTTTCAGATTACCATCAGGTAAAGTCAAACCTCCTGTTTCGTGGTCGGCTGTTACAATAACAAGTGTATTGCCTTTGCGACGTGCATAATCGAGTACGCGTCCAATAGTTTTATCAAGATCAATTACTTCGAGTGGCACTCTGTTTCCATCATTATCATGTCCTGCCCAGTCAATTTGCGAACCTTCAATCATAAGGAAAAATCCCTTTTTATTATCGTCCAGCAAATCAACAGCAGCCATCGACATTTCAGGCAAATAATCACCACGCTCAGGCATAGCCGGAGTGTGTTCAGGGTATAGCAAACCTGCCACTTTACCCGATTTCACAGCTTTCACTTCTTTGGCCGAATATGCTACATTATAACCTTTGTTTTTTAGTTCGGCCGACAGATTGCGCTGATCGACACGTTTTTCGAAATTGTTTCGTCCCCCTCCGATAAACACATCAATATCGGTATTCAGAAAATCGGCTGCAATTTCTTCATACATATTTCGGTTTATCTGATGTGCAACAAAACTTGCAGGAGTTGCGTGAGTTACCGCACAGGCCGAAACCACGCCGGTTGAAAGATTTTTCTTTTCGGCTAAATGCAAAACCGACTCCACAGCTACAGAGTCAGGCCCCATGCCTATCATGCCATTATTGGTTTTGACACCACAAGCCAGAGCCGTGCCACCGGCACCCGAATCAGTAGTAAAATGGCTGTTCGAATATGTTTTCACCAATCCGATATGACGGAAAGCTTCCATTTCGAGTTTGTTTCCATTCACAACCATTCCGGCATGAATCTGAGCAAGCCCCATTCCATCACCAATAATAAAAATAACATTTTTGGGTTTCCCCTTTGCTGAAAGCGATTGCGAGAATACCAATAAAGCAATGACAATAAAAGAAATGATTTTTTTGTTCATAATAATCTTAATATATAAATGGCCAAAATAAGAGGTCATCCGGATTGAGTAAATATATTTTTCTGTTTTAAACAGAAACGGAACCCGAAAGGTTCCTTTCTTTTCATTAAAATAACATTACAAAAATGTATTCAATGATTGAGTTCTGCTGCAAGAGCCTTTAATTCAGCACGTATCTTTCTGAGTCTGTCGGACAAAGCCTGCTGTTTCTGAACCACATCGCGTTGCTGGCCTAAACGCCGCTTTGCACCTTCGAGAGTCAGACGCTGATCGTTTACCAGAAACATAATTTTTTTCAGCACATCAATATCATCCTGCGTATAAAAACGCGTTCCTTTAGCGTTTCGTTTGGGTTTGAGCTGTTTAAACTCCTTTTCCCAAAACCGCAGATTCGATTGACTAACTCCTAAAATTTCGGATACTTCAGAAATGGAATAATACAGTTTTTCCATAACTACGGTGTTTTAAGATTTGATTATTTTCAAACGTTTTCCAACCTGTATTTTAGTTGAACGTAATCCATTCCATCTTTTAATGCTGTTTACCGAAACGCCATAACGGGTAGCAATACCACCTAAGGTCTGTCCTTTAGTCACTTTGTGGTAAATTACCCGTCCCGAACCACCGGGCGAAACAGGTGCGGCCTGTACAATTTCAATTTCACTTCGACGGTTGTTTACAAGCGAGTCAGCTTTAAAGCTTACAATATCGGCATATTTATCGATAAATGTATTTGCATAATTCAGTGGCAGACAAACCGAGTAAGGCTTAATATTACCAGGCACTATATCTTTCCGGTACTGAGGATTGAGTAAGCGGACCTGTTCAAGAGGTAAATTCAGCACTGACGCAATTTGCTCAAGATGAATTCGTTCGCGCACCATAATAGTATCGGTAATCACAGGCATTTGCACTTTTGCTTTACAGATATTATGCTTGTGGGCATAATGCATCGAATAATTTGCAGCAATAAAAATGGGTACATAACCGCGCGTTTCAGCAGGCAGGTAAGGGTAAATTGCCCAGTAATCGCGTTTTCCACCAGCACGGCGAATAGCTTTGTTTACATTGCCCGGACCACAGTTATAAGCTGCAATCACCAAATGCCAGTCGCCATAAATCGAGTAAAGATCTTTCAGAAAATGAGCTGCAGCATGCGTCGCTTTTATCGGATCGAGGCGTTCGTCGACCAGCGTATTCACTTCGAGGCCATACATACGTCCGGTAGCAATCATAAACTGCCATAAACCGGCAGCTCCCATGCGCGAGACAATTGTGGTATTCAGAGCCGATTCAATGATAGGAAGATATTTAAGCTCAAGAGGTAAATTATTAGCAGCCAGCACCTGTTCGAAAATAGGGAAGTAATAATCGCTCATTCCCAGCATATATTCAAGCTGACGACGTTTGCGTACAGTGTAAAGTTCTATAAAAGAGCGAACAGAATTATTGAACGGCATTTCCATCACGCATGGCATTTTGGAAAGACGTTGTTTATAAATGGAATCGCTTACGAGTAATGAAATGGAATCAGGTCGGCAATCCGGATCGTCAGACCTCTGAATAATCCACGAATGCAACAAATAATCAAGCGTGCTGTCAAATTCTTCGGGAATTGCAATGGTGGTATCGGCCACTACTTCAGGGCCATTTTCTTCTTCATTAAGCAAAATTTGCGCATGCAATGCTGTACCACAAAACCAACTGCACAGCACAGCTGCCAGAACAAAACTTCTTTTTTTGATATTAATATTTTCTTTGGTAAAAATCATTTTGAAAAAACACCTTCTATTTTATTTTTAAACTTAACTGAACACCGGCTGTTCCGGTTTGCCCGTATTGGTTTTGCATTAATGCCGGGCGAATGTGCATCGATAAATCGGTGCTAATGTCAAAATCGAACAATTGTGCATCTACATATGCTTCCACAAGCGTCAGGCCATAATAAGCCACCGATGCAATGATACTTAAATCGCGATAACGACGATACTGATTATATTTGGTCGTAATTACCGACTTTAATCCCGATTCACCTCCGGGATAATTCTCTACGGTATATCCGGGAGGCAGAATATCGAGAAAACTGTTTGTCTTATTGTTTGTGTCCGAAATATCCCGGTAAGCCGACCTGTAAGTCTCATAACGTTTCGAATTCAGCGTTATTGCATAGGTACAACCTAAAAATCCGGCATACACAATGGGTAATTTCCAGTAGCTGCGATTTATGATCTGACCATAGCCCGGAATAATCGCGCCCATCCACAATACCCGTACGGGATCCGGTTTAAAAGCACTGTCTTTTCTTTGTGTAAGCTCAATCTTTGCATTAGCTTTTGGATTGTCCGTCGTTACGGGTAAAACATACAAACTATCGGTCAGTATCTCCTGTGCCTGAACCGATACTGCCGAAAGAGTCGAAAACAAAAGTATGTAAATAATTTTTTTCAAAGTAAAAAAGGTGCAGATCAGATTTTATCCATTAGTTCCATAAGACGGGTAAGTTCTTCATCGTTGTCGAATGGAATCGTAATTTTTCCCTTACCATCAGCATTACAGTTGAACTTAACTCCCGTGCCAAAAACCTGACTCAGACGGGTTTCAATCTGTCCGAATTCGCTCAATTTTTTCAATGGATTTGCATCCTTACGTTTAGCATCGAAAGTTCCGTTTTCGCTGTAGTAGCGCACAAGTTCCTCAACCTTACGTACTGAATAATCGTTTTTCAGAATAGCTTCGTAAAGTTTCAACTGAGCAGCAGGATCGTTGAGACCAAGAATGGCACGGGCATGACCCATATCAATTTTCCTGTCCTTAATGCCCATTTGAATTTCGGCAGGCAAACGAAGCAGTCGGAGATAATTGGCAATGGTAGTACGTTTTTTCCCCACACGTTCACTCAAACGTTCCTGAGTAAGCTTGTACTCTTCCATCAAACGGTAAAATGTAAGCGCAATTTCTATCGCATTCAGGTCTTCACGCTGAATGTTTTCGATAAGCGCCATTTCCATTACCTGTTCGTCGGCAGCAGTTTTTACGTAAGCAGGAATCGAAGTCAGTCCTGCCAGTTTAGAGGCACGATAACGGCGTTCGCCTGCAATAATCAGATAGGTACCATCCTCATTCTTACGAAGTGTGATAGGCGAAATAACGCCCAACTCACGGATTGAAGCCGAAAGTTCGGTCAACGCTTCCTCATCAAAAAATGTACGTGGCTGATTGGGATTGGGCGCTATCAGTGCGAGTTCCACTTCGCTGATCGACGAAGAACCTCCTGTGCTGATATGTTCGGTATCAATAAGAGCTCCAAGCCCTCTGCCTAATCCTAATCCTGTTTGTTTAGCCATATTATTTCTGAATAGTTTTTTTTATTAATTATTTTGCCTTATCCTTGTCGATAAGTTCCTGTGCCAGTTCCATATAATTGCCCGAACCTTTCGATTCGGGATCGTAGAGCAACACAGGTTTTCCGTGACTCGGAGCTTCACTCAATCGTACATTACGGTTGATAACCGATTCGAAAACCATGCCCTGGAAATGTTTTTTTACCTCAGCATACACCTGATTAGCCAAACGCAGACGATTGTCGAACATGGTAAGCAGGAAGCCTTCGATTTCGAGACGCGGATTGAGTTTACTTTTAATTATTTTAATGGTATTAAGCAACTTACTGATTCCTTCGAGTGCAAAATATTCGCACTGAACAGGAATAATTACCGAATCGGATGCAGTAAGAGCGTTCACTGTGATAAGTCCTAACGAAGGTGAACAGTCAATCAGAATATAATCGTAATCATCCTTCAGTTGAACAAGCAATTTTTTCATCACCTGTTCACGTTCATCGTTACTCAGCATTTCAATTTCGGCACCCACAAGATCGATGTGTGAAGGCAACACAAAAAGGTTTTCCACTTCGCAGGGATGAATAGCCTGATGTGGCGGCACTCCATCAATCAAACATTCGTAAATTGTAAATTCGAGAGTACGGATATCAATACCCAAACCCGAAGATGCATTGGCCTGTGGATCGGCATCGACCAACAAAACTTTTTTGCCAAGCGACGCTAACGAAGCAGCCAGATTGATAGCTGTAGTGGTTTTCCCCACTCCTCCCTTCTGATTAGCCAGTGAAATAATTTTTCCCATAAAATGTTGAGAATAATAATTTTTATGTTTTGATTGAAAATAATCTTTTGCGGTCAGAACCAAATATCCGGACAACTTTGATATGGATTTGGCAACCAAGAGTCGTTAACACTCTGATAAACAAAAACCTTACATTTCAGTGTATCCGTATTTTTACCGAATCGCAAAGATAAGAAAATTAATTCACCCATTAAACTGAATTTTCAGTGCTGAAAACATAAATAAGGTTTTTTAAGCCGCAAAAATGACGCTTTACAGTTGCTGCGATTTGTGGGCTACATCTCACTTCATTCTGTGTAAATTGATTATCTTTGCACTAAGTAAAAAATTTACGAAAACCGGCAATCACATTCATTGTATTGCTTCTGAAAAATAAAAAACTGATACCCGCGAATGTCTTTACATACATTAAAATATACTTCCACAAAAACCTGGCACTCCATCGTACTTATAGTTACTTTGCTGTTTTTGAATCTTTTATGGAGTTGCGACCCTGAAAGTGTCATAGATATTGAGCCCGATAAAAACGACTCTGCAAGTCTGGATTTTGTGTACGATGATCAGGCACTACCTGAAATCACCATTCAAACCACAGCAGACGAGTGGAATAAACTACTTATGTGGTTTGATATGAATGAGGATAACGAAGAATACATCGTGACCGATTTTACTTTCAAAAAAGGAAAGTACAACTTCAAAGCCGATAGCACTGGTTTGCGACTTCGTGGCAACACAAGCCGCCGACGTCCCGAAGGAGCTAAAGGCGAAGTCCACAACCCCGAAGCACCCGATTGGAAACATGTTAGTTTCAGTGTGAAATTCAACAAATATGTAAAGGGACAAAAAATCGCCGGACAGGAAAAAATGAACCTGAAATGGCATAAGGACGACCCCATGTATGTTCGCGAAATGTATTGTTATGATCTTTTCGAACGTGCAGGCGTGTGGACAGCTCCACAGGCTTCTTACACAAAACTGAATCTCACGGTCGGAAAAGTATCTGCATATTACGGCATTTACCTTATGGTGGAACCCGTTGACAATGATTATCTGAAAAACAGAAAAACACAGTTTGGAGACAATCAGGGCTTTCTGTGGAAGGCTAATTGGGGAGCCGATTTTGTTTCGGCCGACAAAAACAGAATGGGACTCGAAAACGTAACGCTCACCGACACCTACACTCCGGTGTACGATTTGAAAACCAGAGAAACCGATATTCAACTTGCTAAAACGCAATTGGCCGACTTTATCACAAAATTCAACAGCAAAACCGGAACCGAGTTTGAACAATGGCTGGTTTCGGTAATGGATGTGGAACTTTTTCTGAAAACCTATGCTGTAAATGTACTTTGCGGCATGTGGGACGACTATTGGAATAACAAAAACAACTTTTATTTCTACTTCAACAGCGAAGGCAAATTTTTCTTCATCCCCTACGATTACGACAATACGCTGGGTACTTCGCAGATAATGAACGATGCAGGAAGGCAGGATGTACTGAACTGGGGATCGAAATCGCATCCTTTGGTTAGAAAAATTCTGGCTATTGAAAAGTACAAAAACTTTTATTTGCAATTTCTCAGAAATATGATTCATCCTGACAACGATTTGTTTTACGTCAACAAAAGCAAAGCCCGCATCCGGAACTGGCATCAACTTATCGGAAATCACATTGCAAACGACACCGGCGAGGATATGGAAATAGCCGATCGTCCGGCTTCGTGGAGTAACTGCGGGTTTTACAGACTTTTGGATGACAACAACAATTTCTTTGTAACTAAGGCGGCCTCAATTCCTTAATGTTTTAAATTATATTTTTCTGACATATATATGATAAAAAAATATTCCGAACAAATCATTATCGCACTTATAGCTCTGATTCTGATTACATTGTGCTTTTCAGCGATATTCCGAATCGACTTAAGTTCCGACAAACGTTACAGCATTTCCGATCAGACAAAAAGATTATTGAAAAGTGCCGAAAAAACTATCGACATTACAGTTTTTCTCGATGGAGATTTGAATCCCGGTTTTCAGCGCCTTAAAACCTCGACCCGCGATATGCTCGAAGAAATGTCGGTATATGCTAAAAAGGACATCGAAGTCAGCTTCGAAAATCCTTCGAAAGCCAATAATGAAACCGAACGGTTGAAGCGTTATGCTGAACTTGAAGCTCAGGGAATGACCCCTACAGCCATTTACGAGCGCGACAAGGAAGGTAAAGCCATACAAAAAATTGTGTTTCCCTGGATAAAGATTTCTTCGGGAGAAAAAACTGTTTATGTAAATCTGTTGAAAAACATCAGAGGAAATTCGGGAGAAGAAAATCTGAATATTTCAATTGAGAACCTCGAATTTGAAATCACCGATGGCATACGTCGCGTACTGAACAACGAAGTCACCCGAATTGCTTTTCTCGAAGGTCATGGCGAACTCAACGAAGCGGAGACTTACAGCGTCAGCAAAATTCTGAGCCGTTATTTTCAGATTGACAGAGGCGTGCTCGCCGATGATGCTTCTGTGCTCGATGGCTACAGAGCTGTGATTATTGCAAATCCGTCTCAGGCTTTCAGCGAATCGGACAAATACATTATCGATCAATACATTATGCGTGGCGGACGTGTACTGTGGTTGCTCGACGGTGTAAAACTGGCTGCCGAAAATCTTTCAACTACAGGTATCTCGCCCGCTATTGAGCTTGATTTAAATCTATCCGATCAGCTTTTTAAATACGGAGTACGACTTGCGCCGGTTCTTTTACAGGATATTCAGTCGGTTCAGGTTCCGGTAAATATTGCCCCACAAGGCGCCGAGCCACAATTCGAACCTGCGCCATTCTACTATGCACCGCTTTTGCTGGCTTCATATCAGCATCCGATTACCCGAAACATAACCGAAGTGAAAGCGGCTTTTGCCTCAGCAATCGAACCGGTGGGCGAGAATAAAGAACTGAAAAACCATTTACTTTTGGCTAGTTCCGACAACACGCATATTGTAACCACCCCTGCAACCATTGAAATGAGCGAAACAGCCGATCCGAATGATAAAAATTATTTCAATGAAGCTTATGTACCTGTGGCTATGCTTTCGGAAGGTATATTTCAATCGAACTTTGCAAACCGCATGACTCCTCCGAATCTGAAAAACACAGCACCTCTATTGCAAAAAAGTGTGGCTACGCGTCAGATTTTTGTGGCCGATGGAGATATAATCCGTAACGAGACTAATGGCGTTGCTTCCGACAGCACCACACTTCCGGCCGGTTTCGACCGTTATATGAACCGTCAGTTCGGGAATCCCGATTTTATCAGGAATGCGGTACTTTATCTCACCGACGAGGAAGGCTGGCTCGAACTGCGTTCCCGAACACTCCGGTTGAGACTTTTAAATAAAAATATTGTCACCGAACAAAGACTTTTCTGGCAAATAATAAATGTGGCAACTCCTGTTGTTTTGGTACTTATTGCAGGACTTATTTATCATCGCAGGCGAAAAAGAATATACGGACGACAATAAAATCTGAAAAAAATTCATTTAGATAAAAAACTGAATTCTCTCCATCGATTTTTTGTTACTTTTGTAAAGAAAATAAATCAAAAATTAAGCAACTTATATACAGGTCGATATACAATATGGCACCACGAAAACCCGTAAAACCAAACAGAATAAACGAAAACAAGACCGAAAGCAAAGCCGAAGTTAAGAAAGAACTGAAAAAGGAACCGAAAAGAAACACCAGTTCTTCCACTGGTGACGAAAAAGGCTTTTTCGCATCTGTAAAGGAATTTGTATTCGACGAACGCACACGATTCGTAGCTGGAATACTTATACTGCTTGCCGTACTTTATGTGGCTCTGGCATTTATTTCGTACTTTTTCACAGGTGCAGCCGACCAAAGCAAGCTCGATTTACCTATGAGCGAACTTCGCCAGATGCGCTATGAAATACAGAACTGGACATCTGTGACCGGAGCCGTAATTGCTGAAAATTTCCTGCATCACTGGTTTGGTGTTTCATCATTTGCCATTCTTTATTTTGGAATAATGACCGGCCTCAGATTGCTGAAAGTAAAAACTTCGCCATTGTGGAAAAGCTTCTTTCATGCATCATTCTGGCTGATATGGTTATCGATAACACTTGGCTTTGCGTTGAATCCTTATGTAAAAGATTATCTTTTCTTTGCTCCCGGAGGCAACCATGGCGAAATGGTGAGCAATTATATAGTTTCCTATGTGGGTTTCCCAGGAACTATCATGATACTCTCTGCTGTACTTCTGATTTACAGCATTATTAGTTCAAAAGCAACTATTCCGTTCCTGAAAAGAGTTTTTTCAAAGAAAAATAAAAATGAGGCAAACAGCATTTTGAATGATTTTGAAAATCAGGACGAAAGCGAGCCTTCAGTAGCTGTGGGAACCGAAATTATTCCTGAAGACTGGGTTGTAAAAGCCAATGATGCCGAAGAAAGCATTATTATTGAACCCGATGATATTTCAAAAGAAAATGACAACGAACCGGAAATTGATGAAATACCTGACGAACACGAAAATGTAACTTTTGAAATAGAAAAACCTCTCGAAACAGAGGACAACAAGGCTGTTGATACAGCTGATATAAAAAGTGAGGAAAACGACGATCCGTTCTACAATGTGGCCAAGCTGGGTAAATACGATCCAACGCTTGATCTGTCACATTATGCTCCTCCGACACTTGATTTGCTTAAGATTTACGGAACCGACAATGACACTCAAATCGATATGATTGAGCAAAATGCGAACAAAAACCGTATTATCACCACATTACAAAATTACGGAATTGAAATCGACACCATTAAAGCCACTGTGGGCCCAACCATTACGCTTTACGAAATTGTACCGAAAGCCGGTGTACGCATTTCAAAAATCCGTAATCTGGAATACGATATTATGCTCAGCCTGGCTGCGACTGGTATCCGTATCATTGCGCCAATTCCGGGTAAAGGAACCATTGGTATCGAGGTTCCGAATGCCGATCCTCAGGTCGTTTCGATGCATTCGGTCATAGCGTCGAAGAAATTTCAGGATTCGAAATTTGAGCTTCCTGTGGCTTTTGGACGCACCATTACCAACGAAATTTTCATGGTCGATCTGGCTAAAATGCCACACTTACTTGTAGCCGGAGCCACCGGACAGGGAAAATCGGTTGGGTTGAATGCCATTATTACTTCGTTGCTTTATAAAAAACATCCATCGCAACTGAAGCTTGTACTTGTCGACCCGAAAAAGGTAGAGTTTAATATTTACGGTGATATTGAAAAGCATTTCCTGGCCAAAATGCCTGATGGCGACGATGCCATTATTACCGATACCAGCAAAGTGGTGGAAACTCTGAACTCGCTGTGTAAGGAAATGGACGACCGATACGATTTGCTCAAAAAAGCACATGTTCGCAACATAAAGGAATACAACGAGAAATTCGTTAACCGTAACCTGAATCCCGATAAGGGACACCGTTTCCTGCCTTATATTGTGGTGATTGTGGACGAGTTTGGCGACCTGATAATGACTGCCGGAAAAGAAGTGGAAATGCCGATTGCACGTATTGCACAGCTTGCGCGTGCAGTAGGGATTCACATGATTATTGCCACCCAGCGTCCTTCGGTGAATATCATCACAGGTGTGATTAAAGCGAACTTCCCGGCTCGTGTGGCCTTCCGTGTATCGTCGATGATTGACTCGCGCACCATTCTCGATGCACCGGGTGCCAATCAGCTGGTGGGTCGTGGCGATATGCTCTTTTCGCAGGGAAGCGACCTGGTTCGTGTTCAGTGCGCCTTTGTGGACACACCCGAAGTCGAAAATATCGTCCATCATATCAGCGGACAACAAAGCTATCCAACCGCATTCTATCTGCCTGAATATGTCGGCAACGAGGGCGAAACTGTCGATATGAGTTCGGTGGATATGAGCAAACGCGATCCGCTATTCGAAGAAGCTGCCCGCCTGATTGTAGCCAATCAACAGGGTTCTACATCGCTTATTCAGCGTAAATTTTCAATTGGTTACAACCGCGCCGGACGTATTGTCGATCAGCTTGAGGTGGCCGGTATTATCGGACCGTTCGAAGGAAGTAAAGCCCGTCAGGTTTTGGTTATGGACGACTATCATCTTGAGATGATTCTGAAACAGCTCTGATTCGGGAACGGTATTTGTAATTACTACCAAACTTACAAAACCTGTAGGACTTGAAACAGCTATTGACTCTGACGTCCGCAAACGGCGTCAGAGAGCATGCAGGTTTCATGTAACCTTTAATACACAATCATTTACACATGAAACGATTTAGTTATTCTATCCTCGTATTAATAATTTCGATACTTTCTGTTTCGGGTCAAAACAACGCTGATGCTGAGAAGATTATAAACAATCTTCTGGCTTCGGTGAAGACTACAGCCATTCGTACAAATTTTAAATTAAAAATTACAGAAAAAAATGCATTAAATTCGCAGTCGAATTCAGGAACATTTACTCTGAAGGGTGAAAAATTTATGCTGGAAATGGACGAAACCAAAGCGTGGTTCGATGGAAAAACCCAATGGGCTTACATGGTTCAAAGCAATGAAGTTTCAATTACAGAGCCAACAGCTCAGGAACTTGCGGCAATAAACCCGATGGCAATTCTTTCCGGATATAAAACAAAATCGTATATCAGGTTCAGCAAAAAGAAATCAGCTCAAAATCATATTATTGAAATGAGACCTAAACAAAAGAATAATGATTTTACGCTGATCGAAGTTCAGATAAACAAATCCAATCAGCAACTTGTTTCTGTGTCGCTGACTGACAAAAAAGGATTAAACACCATGCTTAGTCTCAGTAATTATCAGAAAGGTATAAACGTGAGTGATAATTTTTTCCAGTTCAATAAAAGCAAATACAAAAACGTTATTATTAACGACTTAAGATAAAAAGAAAATAAAAAAATATATAGCATTATGACAGAAAAAGTACGTTGCCTGATCATTGGTTCAGGCCCTGCGGGATATACAGCCGCAATTTATGCTTCGAGAGCAAATCTCAACCCTGTGATGTACGAAGGAATGCAACCGGGCGGACAGTTAACCACAACCAACGAAGTTGAAAACTTCCCGGGTTATCCTGAAGGAATTACCGGACCGGAATTGATGGAAGATCTGAAAAAACAGGCTCAGCGTTTCGGTGCCGACATTCGTTTTGGAATGGCCACAGCTACTGATCTTTCAGCAGCTCCTTACAAAGTAACCATCGATGGCGAAAAAGTAATCGAAGCTGACACTATCATTATTTCGACCGGAGCCACAGCCAAATATCTTGGTTTACCTGATGAAACCAAATATGCAGGTTCGGGCGTTTCAGCTTGTGCTACCTGCGATGGATTTTTCTACCGCAAACGTAAGGTAGCTGTAGTAGGTGGTGGTGACACTGCCTGTGAAGAAGCAACCTATCTGGCCGGACTTGCCGATCATGTTTATCTCATTGTTCGTAAACCATATCTGCGTGCATCGAAAATTATGCAGGAAAGAGTTTTGGCTAATCCGAAAATCACTGTACTTTTCGAACATGAAACCGTTGGACTTACCGGCGATCGCGTAGTGCAGGGAGCAAATCTTGTAAAACGCCGTGGTCAGGCCGATGAAGAACAGGTGCATATTGAGATTGATGGATTCTTCTTAGCAATTGGTCACAAACCAAATTCGGATATTTTCAAACCATGGGTTGAGACCGACGAAGTAGGTTATATCAAAACTATTCCCGGCACTCCACGCACACGTGTAGAAGGTGTATTTGCTGCCGGTGACGTTGCTGACCCACATTATCGTCAGGCGATTACTGCTGCCGGAAGTGGCTGTCAGGCTGCTATCGAAGCAGAGCGTTATCTGAGCGAAAAGGGAATTTAGTACAACATAAATCCAACAAAAAAAAAGTTGCAGTTCATGAATTAAAACTGCAACTTTTTTTTTTTGTTATGCTGCCAAAAATGGTTGGTATTTTTTTTCATTACCGGTATTCATTTATGGCTTAGAAAACCTATTTGCGATTTTATAGAGATGTTTAATGAAATGAATTTCATTAAGCTATTCTAAAAATCAATACCAATAATAGTTTCAGAAGTTTTCATCAACCATTTTTGTCTATTATACCTGTTTTTTTTGAATTGCAATATAACGAATGCCCTACAGGCAGGGCTTATACTGTATAAATCATGTCATACAGCCGCCTGTGTCCGGAATCCCGGGTTTGTACACAGGACAGGCCTTATATACTTTCCTCCACAGCCCATACAAAAGCACGCAGCCCCATAAGTTCCGAAGTATCATCCAATGCTTTCAACTCTTCGAGCAAAGTTTTCACTTTTTCGTCGGGCACTACGGTCATAATAGCCGAATTGAGCGAAGGCCAGGCATGTGAGCCATAATGTGGTTCGCCTGTTTTGCTTCCTCGTCCCTGTACATTGTCCCAGCGGGTAAAGCCACGTACGTTGTTATAATTCAGAATATGAAGTATTTGATCGTAATAAGCCTGATCGAATGATATAAATATTGATTTCATATGTTTGTAATTAGACCCCTAACCCAACCTCTATCCCCCTTCGGGTACTTTCTCCTAAAAGAGAAAGAAATAGGAATAAATAGCTGTTGGGAATGAGGCGGGTTGAATTGAAATGTTCGCGTTTATTATCATGTCCTTATGTGACCTGATTTTTTTTATTATTTTTGAAGCAAGGCGCGTTTGAATTTTTTACGACTGCGCTTCACACCCACGCTGCCAAAAATGGCATATATGGTTGGTACGATGACAAGTGTCAGTATGGTGGAAACGCTAAGCCCGCCAATCACCGTAATGGCCATCGATTTCCACATTTCGGAGCCTTGCGAATTGCTTAATGCGAGCGGCATCATACCCAAAACAGTGGTAAGTGTGGTCATAAGCACCGGGCGCAGACGTGAACGACCACCTTTGACAACAGCCTGTATAATACCCATACCACGTTCGCGGTTCAGGTTGATATAGTCCACCATCACAATACCGTTTTTCACCACAATACCTACAAGCATAATCAATCCCACAAACGACATCATATTCAGCGTACTGCCACTCAGGGCCAGGGCCAGAATTACCCCCGAAATACCGAAAGGTACCGAGAACATAATGATAAACGGATAGGTGAGCGATTCGAACTGCGAAGCCATTACAATAAATACCAGCAGCACAATGATAATCAGAAGGCTGAACAGGTCGGCAAACGATTCCTGTTGATCCTTAAAGGTACCACCCACTTCGGTATAAATATCCGAAGGTATTTCCATCTTGTCGATTTCGACATTGATAGCCTCCACCGCTTTGTCGATAGTGGTGCCCGATACGGTCGAAGCCACTGTCACCAGACGCTGACGGTTTTTTCGCTCAATAGTCGGAGGAGTAAAGCGTTCAACCACCTGACCCAGATCCTTCAGACGTACCGACTGACCCTGATTGTTGTAAATAAGGATATTTTCAATGTCCTCAATCGACTGACGGTATTCAGGTGCATACACAATCTTGATATTGTATTCTTCACCATCCTCGCGGAAAAGCGAAGCCGTAAGACCGTTGATGCGGTTGCGCAGGAAGTTTGAAGCTGTACTGATATTCAAACCATGAAGTGCCAGTTTTTCCCTGTCAAATTCAACCTGATATTCGGGGTTATATTCGTCGCGGCTTACTTTCACATCCACCAGACCTGGAATTTTCGAAATACGTTCGCGCAGTTCGGAAGCTATTTTATCGGTGCTGTTAAAGTCGTAACCGTAAATTTCCACGTCCAGTCTCGATTGTCCACCCATCATTCCTTGTCCTCCACCGGCAAGCACATTGGCTTTCAGCACTTCGGGCATTCGGGCTAAGTCGTTGCGCATACTGTCGGTAATGGCAAACACGGATCGTTCGCGTTGGTCGAGGGCTACCATACGGATATTGAAAGAAATGACACTCGAAGCAGTATTTTGTAGCGAACCCCACACATTTGAACTCGATGCTTGTCCCACCGAATAGTTAATCATATCCACCTCGGGATATTTTTTACTCCAAAGTGTGTAAATTCTCTCAGCCAATTCTTTTGAAATTTCCATACGTGTACCAACCGGTAGGTTTACGGTGGCCGATATACGTCCACTATCCTGAGCCGGAATAAAGTCGGTTCCGATATTCGAGGCAGGAATAAGACTTATAAAAAAGAATATGGTGGCATATAAAACCATTTTCTTGCGGTTGCGCACTGCCCAGTTCACAAAGCGGGCATAGGCATCATCCAATTTGTTCAAGGCTTTTTCAATCGGACTGTAGAACAAATTAAAGAATTTAGAACGTTTCGGATTGAGTTGCAGTAATTGTGATGTTAACATTGGTGTCAGCGATAAGGCTGAGGTAGTGGAAACAATCATAATAATAGTAACAATCCAGCCCAATTGTTGAAACATTACACCTGCCATACCGGTGATAAGAGTCAGTGGGAAAAATACGGCCAATAGTGTCAGTGTGGAGGCAATAACCGAAATAGCAACCTCATTCGTGGCATGTACGGCTGCACTTTTCGGACGGCTACCACGCTCAATATGTGTGGTTACATTTTCGAGTACCACAATGGCATCGTCTACCATCATACCAATGGCAACCGATAGCGCACTGAGCGAAATAATATTCAGGCTACCACCGGTAACACCAAGATAGATAAAGGCTGAAATAAGTGAAATAGGTATGGTGATAATGATAATCACGGTAGCTCTCCAGCGTCCGAGAAATGCCAAAACAACTAAAATTACAAACAGGAAAGCATATAGTACAGTTTCTGTTAGACCATTGATGGTTTTTTTGATGTTATCCGAAGTGTCCTGAATAACCCGTAATTTTATGTCGGATGGCAGATTTTTTTGAATTTCGGGCAGTGCTGCCAATACGCCTTCGGCAATTTTTACGGAGTTCGAACCTGTTTGTTTTTGTACAATAATAGTGGCTCCCTGCACTCCGTTGGTATAGGTTTCCTGCACACGTTCTTCTAAATCGTCTTTGATTTCGGCCACATCGCTAAGGAAAATTGTTTTTCCACCCGAAGTACCTACAGCAATGCTCTTTAGCTCCGAAGCATTTTTAAATTCTCCATTCACACGGAGTGAATAGCTATCGCTACCAATATCAATTACACCAGCCGGTGTGCTCAGGTTTTCCATGCGGATATTCTGCGCTATACCTTCGATGGTCAGATTGTAAGCTTCGAGTTTCAGCGGGTCAATATACACCTGTATTTCACGTTCGGGAGCTCCCGAAATGGATACAGAACCCACACCGTCGATACGGGCAAGGCGGTTGGACACATTTTCGTCGAGAATTTTGTAGAGCGCAGGCAGACTCTGATCGGCTGTGGCCGAAATAATCACCACAGGAATCATATCGGTGCTGAACTTGAAAATCACAGGTTCGGTCACCCCATCAGGAAGATAGGATTTTACCATACCCAGTTTGTCACGCACATCATTGGTCAGTGCTTCAATATCATCTCCGAATTCAAATTCAAGCGTAATAATAGATACGTTTTCACGCGAACGTGAAGTGATATTCTTCAGATTGGCTACTGTATTGAGCGAATTTTCGAGCGGACGGGTGACGTTGGTCTCCACGTCGGCCGCACTTGCGCCCTGATAGGTGGTCATCACCATAATGGTGTTGGTCTCTATATTCGGGAGCAGGTCGATAGGCAATTTATTAAGTGAAAAAAGCCCCAGAATTACGACCGCCACAAATATGAGCGAGGTCATTACCGGCTTTTTTACTGCACTTTCGTATATACTCATTTTAATTTACAATTTATTTATTCCGATACACCGGAACATGTTTTACGATTTACAATTTTGTGGCAACCGTGTTATTTCACAACTTCCACTTCCATTCCATCCTGAAGCTTGTTCAGCCCCGAAACCACTATTTGCTGGCCGTTGCTTACACCCGAAAAGAGTTCGTACTCGTTATCTATACGACGACCAAGCTTCACTTCTGTATATTTTACTTTGCCATCGCTGTACACAAATACATAGCGGCTACCCGATCCTGTTTGCTTTACTATCGAACGATCAGGAACAACCACGTGCTTCTCGGTTCCGAAATTCATATTTACGCGTGCAAACATTCCCGGACGCACTTTCGAACCCGGATTGCTGAGTTTCAGTTCTACTGTGAAGGTACGCGTACGTTCGTCGATGACAGGGTAGATAAGCGATACTTTGGCTGGGAATGTTTCGTTTTCGAATACATCCACTTTTACGTCAACCTGCATACCTACTTTAATTTTGCTGTAGAACGATTCCGAAATATTAATCTTCAGTTTTACAGGGTTTATCTGCATTACAGTAAGCAGTGGAAGCTGTCCGGTAAACATATCGCCTACATCGTAGTTGCGGGCTGTTACCACACCATTTATCGGGCTGTGGAGATAGGTGTTCTCGCTGAGGTTCTTCATGTTTGTTTCAGCTACATCGAGTTGCAGCTTGGCATTGTCGAGTTCCTGTTGCGAAGCACCACCCACACTGAAAAGTTCGGCTACACGTTTGTACATGCGGCGAAGATTTTCAATTTGGGTTTCCGAATTCGAGAGATTTACTGCATCCATTTGAGCCAGACGCTGTCCCTTGCTTACAGTAGCACCCACTTCTACAAAAATATTACGGATACGACCCGGCGAAGCAGGGGCAATATTGTTTTTTACTTCAGGTTCCACAGTGGCTGTAAATGTCTGAACCTGTTCCACATCTCTTTCGTTTACTGTGGCTATTTTTACTTTGGGAAGCTGACTTTCAGCTGCCTGTCCTTTTTCGGCTTCTTTTTTGCCGCAGGAAGTGACAGCAATAGCCAAAATCAGTAATATTAATCCTGTGAATTTGTTCTTTTTCATTTCCGATTATATTTATTTTTTATTTTCCGATAATAATGAATGTGCTTTAATTTCCGAATTCTTTACCGAGTAATTTTTCAAGATCGGCTTTCGACGACAGATACTCGTAGATTGACTGATTGTAAGAAAGTCCGGCATTGATATAAGCCAGGTCGGCATTGTTCAGATCGAGATAGGTGGCCATACCCACTTCGTACATCTTCTTCGAAATGGAAAGGGCTTTCTCGGCCTGACGCAGACCTTCGCGGTTCGACTCAATCTTTTTAAGCGAATTCTTTATATTGTTCATATAATTAATGGCCTGTAGCTCCAGACTGCGTTGCAGGTTTTCGCGTTGCAGTTCCATTTCCTGTTTCTGTATTTTGATCTGTTTCGATTTAAAGTGTTTTGCACCACCCTGAAACAATGGAACTGATAACTGAATACCCAGATTCGAGGTAGGGAACCAATACTGATCGGGTGTAAAGGTAATTGAGTCGTTGGCATACGACATGTACTGATAGTTGATGCTGGCACCCAGCGTAGGTAGCAACGATGCTTTGTGTATTTTCTCCGACTGGTCGAGTTGCTTTCTCTGTATGTCGAACTGCTTCAGATCGGAGTTGTCCTTAAGTGTTGCAGCGTTGATCATCATCACATCACCGTACATGGTTTGTTCAAAATCCGAAAGTTTACCTTCAGTTTCAATTTCAGTGTACATGTCGATACCCATCAGCATTTTCAGCTGTAGCTTGCTCAAATTCACCGCATTTTCCGATGACACAAGGTTGGTCATGGCGTTGCGGGCCTGTACATCGGCACGAATCCACTCATATTCCGATACTGTACCCTGTTTGTACTTATTGTAAATGATTTTGGCATTTTCTGTACTGTTTTCGTAGCTTTGTTTGATTACCTTGTACGAATCCTGAGCCAGCAGCACACCGTAATATGCCTTGGTAACCTGATTGTACATCGACAGCTTCGAAGAGCGGGCAGACTCCTGCGACATTTCAAGCTCAATTTCGCTGAGCTGAAGTGTAGCCCACAACTGAGGTGCAATAATGGGCAATGAAGCCGAAATAGCGCCGGTGAAAGTGTTGTCCTGTCCTACTTCAATACCATCGGGATTTGATGGCATGCCGGGAATTGAGAAAAACATTTTCTGCTTTTTGATAGCACGCTGATATGCCGCCGAAAGTGAAACGTTGGGGAAAAGTCCGCCTGTACGTTCTTTCTTCGAATATTCAACCCTCTGAATGGCTTTGTCGGCCACCTGAATCGTTGGATTTTCGCTCAGAGCAATTTCAATTGCTTTGGCCAGTGAAACTCTGAGAGTGTCCTGTGCATGCAGAAAGGTGGCGGGTATTGCGCTTAATGCGCAAATTACCAGCAGTTTTCTGGTTGTTTTGTTCATCACAATCTTCATTTTTGTTCTAATTCTTTTTATTTATTCCTTTAAAGTTCGCAAAATTAATACATTTATTGAAATTCAATAATTATAATATGTAAAACATTATAAATTTAATGCTAAATATTCCTGCCTGCTTTTATCAACCATTTGCATGATGCTTTTGTTCTTCATTCAGGTAATTTTTTTGCATGTATTCCAGTCCCTTTTCGTTGGCTATCAGGTGAATCATTAAGTCGATAAAGAATTCAAGCAAACGTCGTTTCGAATACTTTTTTGAGTTTTCTTCCATCATTTCGAATGATGTTTTCATTTGCACAGTGTGAAATAATGAAATGAGTTCCACATCAAGATCCTTCCGGTAATATCCTTCAGCAATACCCTGTCTCAGATTATCTTCGAAACTGGATCTGATGCTGCATCTTTTTTCCGTTTCGTGTTTCTCGTATACCTTTGGATAAAACTTTTTTACATCGTGCCAGAGTGCCTGTGGCTGACAATCACTGTTCTTCTTAATTTCTCTTACAGTATAAATAAGGGCATCGATTGCATTTTTTCCGGCCAGATTTCGTTCGTATCTATCCATGTGCTTAACCTTGTCGAAGCTGAGCACAGCATCCACAAGTTCCTCCTTTTGTTGGAAGTGCGTGTAAAATTTTTTTTTCGAAATGCGTAACTCCGAGCAAATATCGTCAATAGATACATTGCGTATGCCCAGTTGGTGAAACATACGGATGGCTGTTTGAACGATGATTTCTTTTTGTTGATCCATGTCTTTTGAAAATTGAATGCGCAAAATTACATATAAGAACTAACAAAAGGTTGTTTTGTTCTACTTTGTTGAGTTAAAGTTTGCTAACGAGCTTCTATGTATCAGATAATCAGCATTATATTTTGCAATATATGGAAACCTGAAAATTATTAAAGTTTCTGAGTTTGTTTTTCGGGTATAAAAAAACCTGAATTTCTTCAGGTTTTTTGTGTGATATTTTAAATTTGTGGCCTATCTGAACTTTTTACTTTCCCGGGCATGTCCGTAGCCATAACCATAGCCATAACCGGTAGCTTCATCAACACCGTTGAGAACCAGACCAAAATTTTTCAACTTCTGATGATCATATATTTCGTTGATCAGTTCGGTAACTGCTTTTGGTGTATAATGCTGACGCGATACGTAAACAGCGCTGTCAATAAAACGGTTAAGTAAATATGTATCCGACACAACGCCCACAGGTGCAGAGTCGATTATCACATAGTCATAGCGTTTACGCAATTCTGCAATCAGATCGTCAAGACGACTGTTCATAAGCAGTTCAGCCGGATTCGGGGGAATCGGACCAGCCGGAATTACATCGAGTGATTTATGAATTCCCGAGGGAATAATCACATCGCTTACTGTGTGTGAAGTATCAGAGATATACATGGTTACACCGTTGCTTTTCGAAATGTGCATATATTCGCCTAACATCGGTTTCCTGATATCCAGACCCACAAGTATTACCTTTTTGTTGGTCATGGCAAAAGACATAGCCAGGTTCATGGCTGTAAATGATTTTCCCTCACCACCCACACTTGAGGTAATAAGAATAACCGGCGATTTTACACCTCCAAGTATAAACTGTATATTGGTGCGGATCATGCGGAACATTTCTGCAATCGGAGTAGTGCTGCCTTCGCGCACAACAATTCGTTCCGGATCTTTACTAATGCCAATTGTACCAAGAAATGGCGCTTTGGTGGATTTTACAAACTCTTTTTTGTCCGAAATTTTGTTGTTGAAAAGATCCAGTATGTAAATTACCGCTACAGGAATAACAAGACCTATAATAAACATTAATGCAATGATAATTAATGTTTTTGGCGACTCCGGAGTTGCGGAGGCATAGGCTGCATCCACTGTTTTGGCCGATGGGGTTGTACTGGCAAGCGACAGTGCGTTTTCTTCGCGTTTTTCGAGCAGGAACAGATACAGATTTTGCTTGATTTCCTGCTGACGTTTGATTTCAATGTACTCACGTTCCTGCGTGGGCACTTCCTTGATTTTTCTGGTAAACTGATTTTCCTTGCTTAATACATCGTTTTTAGCAATTTTCAATCCATCCTTCACGCTCTCAATACTTGTCACAATGCTCGAACGAAGAGTTTTAAGCTGCATTTCAAGTTGTGTAATTACAGGGTTTTCTGTATTTACTGTACGAAGCAGCTTCATGCGTTCCAGCAGGGCTTCGTTGTACACCTTGATCAACTCAAGAAGCGATTTGTCCTCAATACCCAGATTGGCAGGTACCAGACTAAACTGATTTCTTGCATCTTTTACATGCGACTCAATGTAGCTCGTCAGATTAAGCTGCGTTTCAATTTCAGCCAGTTTTTTGTTGTACTCACTCGACGATTTCAGGAAAATTTCAGCTTCCGAACTAATGTCGGTCAGATTATTGTTGCGTTTGTAGTTTTCAACATTTATTTCCACCTCGAGCAATTCTTTTTGAATAAGCTCCAGACGCTCATCCACAAACTGTTTGGTGTTGCTTGCAATCATGTTTTTGTCGATAACGGCATCCAGATTGTAGAGTTCCACAAGTTTGTTGAGCATATCCGATGCTTTTACAGTGTTGTCGGATACAGTGGAAATACTGATGGCATTCGATTTTTTGTTTACCGCTCCGATATTAATCTTTTGAGCGTATGCCTCGGTAATCTGCTTGATAGGATAAAATTTGAGTTTGTATACTCCGTCGGCAGCAAATTTCTGTCCCTTATTCAGTATAATGACTCCCTCAGGTGTCTTCAGTGGCTCGTTGAGCGATTTAATTTTGTATGTTTCCGAATGAGTGGGTGATTCAAACTTTACTTTAAATCCGTTTCTCGACGGACTTACTCTCAGTTCAACCATTCCTTTTATTTGATCCTTGAATGATGCCGGAAGTGTGGCAACAATGGGTTGGTCGGGATAGGCATCGGTATAACGCAGACCTTCCTTTACATAAACTTCATTTTCAACTCCAAGCTCCAAAATCACATTTTTGAGAATGGTTTTCGAAGTAAGCACCTGTATTTCATCTTCCACTTCTTTTGAAGTGCCCGACAGTCCCATGCTCTGAAGCAAAGCCATTTCCGAAAGTGCTGATGCACCTTTATCCTGTCGCAGGAGGATGGTTGTCTGTACTTTATATTGAGTGTTAGCAGTTTTCAGATAAATAAACCCGGCAACGAGACACAAAGCTACCGAAATCACGAACCAGTACCATTTACGAAGATATTTCAGAAAAAGTTCACGAAGATTTATTATCTCGGGGTTTGAATTATTTTGAGGAGTAATTCTTGGGTTGTTTTCCATCACTTATGCTGTTTGAAAGTCCGGTTTGTTTTTTTTAATTTAGCAAACGCAAATTATTTTGCATTTGAGGTAATTGAATAAATTACAGCTGAAACAGTCGCTACCGTTGATAACGACGACAGATATAATGAAAAGTTTTGCGAAGCTACCGATTTTACCTTATTGGGTTCAACATATACCACATCGTTTTGCTGCAGGTAAAAATAGGGCGATTTAAATACATCATCCGAGTTGAGATTCAGTCGTGCAAATTCAAGACGACCATTATTTTCGCGGGTAACAAGTACATTGTGTCGAACCCCGTAAATAGTCATATCACCGGCAAGTCCCAAAGCATCGAGTACTGTAACACGTTCGTTATTAATCACGTACTGTCCCGGACGCAAAACTTCGCCAAGTACAGTAACCCTGTAGTTCATAAATTGTATAGTCACGATAGGATCTTTCAGGTAGGGCGAAAGTTTCTGACTGATAAGTTTAATAGCCTCTGATTTGGTAAGTCCGCTCAGTTTAATATCTCCGATGACAGGAAAATTGATAATTCCGTTAACGTCCACAAGGTACGATTGCAGTGTTGGTGCAGAATAAAGCTGATCACTTCCGGGTGTTGCATACGAAACCAGCGGGAGATTGAATGGAGCTACAGCAAGCGGATCGAGCCCGGTTACTGTAATGGAGAGCATGTCTCCGTTCACAATGGTTGCTTCGTGATTTGTCTGAAACGATTTGTTGATTTCTTCAGCTGAGCCGGCGTTCACGCCATTGAAGTAGGCAACTTTTTTTTGTGATACACAAGAGTAGAATAATGTGGATACAACAAGAATAGTGAATATAATTTTACTCTTCATTTGTAAATAATGTTTTGGTCTTTTTTGAATGTTTTACCTGAAGTTGGTTTGTAAAACAAGTGCGATTAAATTCTCAGATAAATCTTAATGCGCACAAAAATACTTAAAAATGAATCAACCTGCAAACAAAATATGTGATTTACACACAAATAATCATTGTGTTTGTGAGCCAGTTTGCTATAAATAGTTAAAAAACAGTGGTTTCGGATTTACGTTGATACTGATGTTATTGCTGCAAATCTTCTCTTAGATGTGCACAGTAAATTTTTTGTTGCACGCCATACAGCAATATATTATTAGGTTCAAGTATTATAATCTACTTCTGAACGAATTATTAAAACATTTATTATATCAATTCTATAATTATTCATAAAAATGTCTGAAACGGTCAATTTCATTCTTGATTTATCGTTATTAAAAATGTAACATTGCGATATAATTAAATTCACTTTCAAAAATATCATAGTTTTTATGGAAATAAAAAAATACATATCAACTCATTCAGATCGTTTCCTGAATGAGCTTTTCAGCCTTATTCGTATTCCGAGTGTAAGTGCCCACAGTCATCGTCAGCCTGAAATTGCACAATGTGCCATGCGCTGGAAAGAACTTTTGCTCGAAGCCGGAGCCGATAGTGTGGAAATATTACCGACCAAAGGTAATCCGGTGGTTTTTGGAAAAAAAATGATTGATGCAGCACTTCCAACCATATTGATTTACGGACACTACGATGTCATGCCTGCCGAACCACTCGATTTGTGGCATTCACCGGCTTTTGAACCGGAAGTGCGCGACGGCCATATTTTTGCACGCGGTGCCGACGATGACAAAGGTCAGTCTTTTATGCATGCCAAAGCATTTGAATATATGGTAAGTTCGGGTGAACTTAACTGCAATGTGAAATTTTTGCTCGAAGGCGAGGAGGAAATCGGATCGCCAAGCCTCGAAGAGTTTTGTGAAGCTAACAAAGAGCTGTTGGCCTGTGACACTATTCTGGTGTCGGATACCAGCATGCTTGCGGCTGATAAACCCAGTATTACCACAGGGTTGCGTGGACTTGCTTACTGGCAGATTGAAGTCACAGCTGCCTCACGCGATTTGCATTCGGGAATTTTCGGAGGAGCAGTTGCCAATCCTGTGCTCGAACTGACAAAAATCCTGTCTTCACTCAGCAACAGCGATGGAAAAGTGACAATTCCGGGATTTTACGACAATGTAGAGGAAGTTTCGGCCGAAGAGCGTGCGCTTATTGCCAAAATTCCTTTCGATGAAGCTGAATATAAAGCCAATCTGAACATTCGTGAAACTTTTGGCGAGAAAGGTTACAGCACCATCGAGCGGACAGGTATTCGTCCCGCACTCGATATTTGTGGTATTTGGGGCGGCTATACGGGTGAAGGCTCAAAAACTGTTTTACCTTCGAAAGCCTTTGCTAAACTTTCGGCCCGTCTTGTACCAAATCAGCGTTATGCCGAAATTGCAGCACTGGTTGAGAAACATATATTGTCAATTGCGCCCTCGTATGTAGACGTAAAAGTGGAACAGCTGCACGGAGCTGAAAGTTATGTGTGTCCGATTGATTCCGATGCATATCGTGCTGCCGAACGTGCCTACACAAAAGTGTTCGGCATTCGTCCGCTGCCTGTACGACGTGGTGGAAGTATCGGTGTAATTCCTGTTTTCGAAAAAGTTCTTGAGGTAAAACCAATTCTGATGGGCTTCGGTCTGGAGTCGGATGCGATACATTCGCCAAACGAAAACTTTCCGCTCGAATTGTTTTACAAGGGTATTGAAACCATTGTGGAGTTTTACCGTGAATTTAAATAAAATTTAAAATTTAGTTAATACGTTGAATCCCAATCCGATATTTTTCAGATAAATAATTTCGATAAAACATTTATAAAAAAAGTCAGAAAATATTTTGTGATATCAACAGAATACACTAAGTTTATGGCACTTAAATGAATCACATATTTAGTAACAATTCTAATACTTACCGACATGACAAAAACGATAACATTCAACGAGCTACGTAAAGTAAAGGATTCGCTCCCAAGCGGAAGTATGACCAGGATCGCTGAAGAACTTGGTCTGGAAAAAGAAACAGTACGTAATTATTTCGGTGGACATAATTACAAGGATGGTAAAAGTGTTGGTGTACATATCGAACCGGGACCCGATGGAGGCCTTGTAATGCTCGACGACACACAGATTCTCGAAATAGCTTTGAGAATTCTGGAGGAAAGCAAATCCTGATTTTGATAAGAAATTCAGAAAGCAGTGTCGGTCGGGATGATTGTACACTGCTTTTTTTATGTAGCTAAATGAATATAATCGTTTTTGTCATCACAATATTCCCGACCCCTGTCAAAAGTTTTAAATCCATAAGTAACCTGATGTAATTAATCTGCTGTTTTCTTAGCTTTTTTTATAAAAAACAATTTCACTTTTTCGACGATAAGCTTGTTTAAATTTATATTTTTGCAAATAAATAAGCCTGCATATAAAAATGGAATTGCCACTGGAATTTAAGGAAACAACATCGCGGTTACTGAACGATGAATTTCCGTCCTTTATAAAAGCACTCGAAACTACTGCGCCAACCAGCATAAGGTACAACGATAAATCGGACTACGTGCCTGCAGGTAGTCTTGTGCCGTGGTGTCCCAATGCAGTTTATTTGCCCGAACGTCCGCTTTTTACCGCCGATCCGCTTTTTCATGCGGGTGCATATTACGTGCAGGAAGCAAGTTCGATGTTTTTGCGGGAAGTGGTAACACAATTTTTTCGGGGTGCAGAAACTGTGCTCGACCTTTGCGCAGCTCCCGGAGGTAAATCTACTTTACTTGCCCAGACACTTTCTGACAATTGCATGCTTGTGAGCAACGAAATAATTCGTTCGCGGGCTTATGTATTGGCCGAAAATCTGAATAAGTGGGGACGCGAAAATACGCTCGTTACCAATAATGATGCGTCTGCTTTTGGCAAATTGAGACACTTTTTCGATGCCATTGTGGTGGATGCACCATGCTCAGGCGAAGGTATGTTTCGTAAAGATAATGCTGCAATCAGTGAGTGGTCGCCGCAAAATGTGGAAATTTGTGCTGCGCGTCAGAAAGATATTCTGACTGATGTGTGGGATGCGCTCAAACCCGGAGGAATTTTGGTGTACAGCACCTGCACTTACAATGAGCAGGAAAATGAAGAAAATATTAAGTGGGCTGCCAGTAATTTTGATGCTGAAATAATAATACCCGACACGGTGAAATTCCCCGAAATAGTGCGTACTGATGCCGGTTGTCGCTTTTATCCTCACAAAGTTGTGGGTGAAGGCTTTTTTATTTCTGTACTTCGTAAAAGCAATGATGAATCATTTCGATCATTAACAAAATTACAGCAAAAAAAAGGCATGAAATTTGTTAAGTCTTCAGAGTTGCCTTTTTTGCTTCACGAACCTGAAAGCAGGATTTATGTGAACGATAATAATTATGTTCGTGCTTACCCTAAGCCACATTTCGACAGATATATGCATCTCAATGCAGTGCTCAACTGCATCGACAGTGGATTGTTGGTCGCTGAAATTAAAGGTAAGGATGTGATTCCATCTGCGCAGTTGGCTTTATCCAAAGCACTTGACAAAAACAGTTGTGTTTGTGCGGAGGTCGATCGCGAAACAGCGTTGGCATTTTTGAAAAAAGAAAGCATTGTACTGAGCGATTATCCCAAAGCTTATGTGCTGATTTGCTATCAGAATGTGCCTTTGGGTTGGGTGAAAAATCTCGGAAACCGTAGCAATAATCTTTATCCGCAAAGCTGGAAAATACGAATGAATTTGTGATGGAAGCAAATAATCAGAAGTTGAAAATCAGTTTTCTGGGTACGGGCACCTCTACAGGCGTTCCTCAGATTGGTTGTAAATGTAAAGTTTGTCAATCGGCCGATGAACGTGACAATCGCCTCAGAGCTTCAGTGCTGATTGAGCGGGGAAAGGATAGAATATTGATTGATGCCGGACCCGACCTGAGAGCGCAATTACTGAAGGCCGGAGTGAACGGGCTGACGGGAGTACTGATCACACACGAGCATTACGATCATGTTGGCGGACTTGACGATATACGGCCACTCGGCGAAACAGCTATTTATGCTGAAAAGCGGGTACTGGAACATATCCGAAAAGTAATGCCATATTGCTTTGCCGAAAAACTGTATCCCGGAGTTCCAAGAATTGTATTGTGCCCGGTGGAGAAGAGTGTTTTCAGAGTTGGTGATACAGCTGTGCAGCCTTTCAGGGTTTTTCATGCGAAGTTACCTGTGTTGGGCTACCGGATTGACAATGTAGCTTATATTACTGATTTGAAGACAATTCCCGATAGTTCGTTAGAACAACTTGCCGGACTTGATGTTTTAGTGTTGAATGCACTTCGTATCGACGAACATATATCGCATATTTCATTGTCCGAAGCCATAGAACTGGCTTTGAAAATTGGAGCGAAGCGAACATATTTCACCCATTTCAGTCATGATTTGGGATTACATGCCGAAGTGCAGAAAAAGCTTCCGGAAAATATCTTTCTTGCATGGGATGGATTAATTCTTGAAGTGTAGAAAATACTTGTGAAATGAAATCTGAATTAAATTATGATAACCCGAATGAAAATACTTAACGGTTCAAAGATATTGCTGATGGCTGTTGTGCTGTTGGCTTCTTCGTGTTCCTCCATGCTTTACACATCGGTGGATGTTTTGAAACCAGCCCGTGTTACCTTCGACCCGAAAGACACCCGTCTGTTGATTGTAAATAATTCGGTTCCTCAACCCATTGATTACGGTCACCGTGTTCAGTATTTCAACGAAAGACCTTATCTCGAAACAGTAAACACCGATAGTCTGTCGTTATTTGCTATCGAGTCACTGGCCGAAACGCTGGCCGAAAAAGAATTTTTCTCGACTATTACCATTCACGATCAGAGAGTGAATAATAGCAAATACTTTTTCACTCTTACTTATCTGCCTTTCGATACAGTGAATGCCCTTTGCGATCGCTTCGACTCAGATGTTATTCTTTCGCTCGACCGTATTAAAGTCAGCGACAAGATTGACGAATATTATCTGAATGAAGAATTTGAGTACTACACAACGCTCGAAGCTCGTTACGAAACCCGCTGGAGCGTATATGTTCCTGAAAAATCTACTTTTCAGGCCCTAACCCTTAATGATACTGTTTTTTGGGATGTGCGCTCACCTCAGCGCAAACAGGGTGTAAAGGCTTTGCCCGATCGATATAATGCACTGATCGATGGTGCGCTTTATGCAGGAAGAAATGCTGTGGATAAATTTATTCCTTACTGGACGAAGGCCGACAGGTATTTTTTTACAGGAGGAAATAAAAAACTGACCCAGGGAATGGATTCGGTGACAGTACGTAACTGGGAAGGTGCGATAGCTGTATGGAACTCAATACTTGAAAGTAATGCTTCTTCTTCTACCAAAGCAAAAGTAAGTCATAATATTGCTGTTGTGTACGAAATTCAGGGAGATATTGAAAAAGCTGTTGAACAGATCGATAAAGCTCTGGATTATATTACAAAATCGGCCATGATAGATTCAGACACTACTTTTACGATTCTAGCCTATTACGACGAACTTCAGAAACGTAAACAGGAAGCAGAACTTCTGGATAAGCAACTGGGGGATTAGCATTACAGGTTTATTCGGTCCATCGTTTCAGTTCGTTGTAAAGACGCTGTACAGGTAGTCCCATTACATTGAAATAGGAGCCGTTGATGTGTTCAACTCCTACAAAACCTATCCATTCCTGAACGCCATACGAACCTGCCTTGTCATAGGGTTTGTAATGTTCGAGGTAATAATCAATTTCTGCAGCAGTAAGGCGTGCAAAACGAACTTCTGAAATTACATGAAAAACTTTTCGTTTGCGCAGCCCCGAAATGCAGACCCCCGTAATGACCTGATGTGTCTTTCCTGAAAGTTTGGTAAGCATTTGCCTGGCATCGGCTTCGTTGGCAGGCTTGTTCATAACATGCCCCTCATGCCATACAATCGTGTCGGCAGTAATCACTAAAGTGTTTTCCTGCATTATGCTGCGGTAGGCGTTGGCTTTTTTCTCGGCCAGATACATTGGTATTTCAACCCCCATCATACCAGCAGGGTAGCTTTCGTCCACATCTATCACTTCGATGCGAAAATCTATATCAAGTCCTTTCAGTAGTTCACTGCGGCGTGGCGATTGTGAAGCGAGAATAATGTCGTAGTGCGCAATGTTTTTAAGCAAATTCATAATTCTCTGTTGTTTGGTTATTTAATTCCTTATATGTTTACCTGATCTGATTACCTGCATCAATCATAAACAGCCCGAAAAGACTGAACTGATAGGTTTTTGCCATTAGATAATAAAATACAAATCCGTATAAAACACCTGTCATCATAATGTATTTGGCAAGTGTCGAAGCCTGATGAAGCGATTGTCTTTCGTGGGCTGAAAAAATCATGATAGCCAGCACCACTAATGGAAGAGCCACTCCGAAAAGCATATAGCGGAATGTCAGTGAACCTTCAAAGTAGATGTAGAAATGATTGAGTGCAAAAAGTGCAGCCAATGTGATAATAATCAGTGAATAAATGACAATTTTGGCCTTTTTTATTCCCCATACAATCGGGATTGTACGGCATTCCATTTCCCTGTCACCCTCTATATCCTCAATATCTTTGATTATTTCTCTGATAAGCGTCAGCAGAAAAGAGAAAAGTGCAAATCCGGCAGTCCATGCATAAAGTTCGGAGGGTAGGGGAGTTTGATAAAGCAAATCGCCATACTCGTTTTCGAGCAGCTTTACTTCGTTGATGGCCATTACAAGTACAGTAAGCGCTGCCACAAAGGATACCGCCAGATTGCCTGTAAGAAACTGACGTTTGTAGCTTGCCGAGTAAAACCACAGCAAACCAGGAACGACCACATAAATAAAGGCCAGTGTATAACTCTGACTGAAATGTGCTGATGCCAGTCCGGATACCACGCCTGCACCGGTAAGCACCTGATAAAGGCGCATAGCCACGGATTTACTCACCGTTTTGTTTACAATCTGCTTTTCGGGTTGGTTGATTGCATCGATTTTCACATCGAAATAATCATTGAGTACATAACCTCCGGCGGCAATAAGCACGGTAGCGAGTATCAGTAACCATGTGGCTAAATCGAATGGGGCAATTTCAAATCCGTATTTCTGTAACACCGGCATCAGTACAGTCTGACGAATCATGATCTGCACAAATACAACAAAAATCAGATTGTAGTAGCGTACAAGCGAGAGGTATTTATACATAATAATCTTTCAATAATGTGTGAAATAATGCTGCGCTCAGGGAGCCACTGCCTGCCATAGTTTGTCGTCGACGGGGCAGGGAGCTGTAATCTGAATCAGCTGTTTCGATACCGGATGTACAAACTCCACATAGCGTGCATGCAGGCTGATACCTCCGTTGGGATTCGAACGTGGAAATCCGTATTTCAAATCGCCTTTTATCGGACAGCCCATTTTGGCTAACTGACAGCGTATCTGATGATGACGGCCTGTTTCGAGCTGCACTTCCAGCAGAAAATAATTGTCAGACTGCGATATAAGTTTGTAACTCAGCGAAGCCTTTTTGGCATTAGGCACCATTTTGCTGTGAGCCACCGATTTGTTTTGTTTTTCATTGCGCACCAGATAATGTTCAAGACGGCCTTCGGTTTCTTCAGGACGGTTTTTTACTATGGCCCAGTAGGTTTTCTTTACTTCCTGATTGCGAAACATTTCGTTCAGGCGGGTAAGTGCTTTGCTGGTTTTGGCAAAAACAACCACTCCGCTCACAGGTCTGTCGAGACGGTGTGTCACACCCAGAAAAACTTCTCCGGGTTTATTGTACTTTTCCTTCAGGTACTTTTTTAATGTCTCCGAAAGTGGTTCATCGCCTGTTTTGTCGCCCTGTACTATTTCAGAACATGTTTTATTTACGGCTATTATGTGGTTGTCTTCGTAAAGTACAGTCATTTTTTATAAATTCTAAGCTTTGAAAAAAAATTGATGGTTTCCGGTTCCTTTTTTGAAACGATTTCGCCATGGCGGAATGAAGGACTCTGAATACTTACAGTTTTCTTTGTCTTACAGCTTCGTAAATAAGTACACCAGCTGCCACCGATACGTTGAGCGATTCGATGGTACCCAGCATCGGAATACGCATCATTTCGTCGCACATGCGCAGAATCTCCGGCGATACACCTTCGTCTTCTGCTCCCATTACTATGGCAACAGGCTCAGTCATGCTGATATCGCTGTAATTCTGAGTGGCTTTTTCGCTTGCAGCCAGAACTTTTATGCCTGATGAACTCAGGTAACGCACTGCATTGATCAGATTATGTTCGCGACAAACCGGAATTTTCAGCAAAGCACCGGCTGAGGTTTTTACCGCATCACCGTTTAGTGCAGCACCACCTTTAACGGGAACTACTATGGCATCGACACCTGCACACTCGCAAGTACGGGCTATGGCGCCAAAGTTGCGAACATCCGTCACCCCGTCGAGCACCACAATAAAGGGCATACGACCTTCTTCGTATATGGAGGGAACAATATCTTCGATATGCTGATAAACCACCGGCGATATAAAGGCAATCACACCCTGATGATTTTTCAGGGTAATACGGTTCAACTTTTCCAGAGGCACTTTTTGAACAGGTACTTCCAGACCGTTCAGCGCACTGAAAAGTTCACGCGATAATTCACTGGTCATGTCACGTCGTACCAGAATTTTATCTATTTCGCTGCCGGCCTGAATGGCTTCAATCACGGCACGTATCCCGAATATCATGTCCTTCTCAGGACGTTGTTTGTTTTTGTAGTTTATCATTTGTTCTTTATTTTTTCTTCGAGCAATGCGACAAAGTTTTCTCTTTCAGGAGAATAGGTTTTGTCGGTTTGAATCAGATGTTTAAGTAAATACAAAGCCTTTTCGCTGAGATTGAGCGCGTCGGCTTCCCTTTGCAATTGAGTAAGGATTTCAGTTGTTTCGAGCAGAAACTTTACAACCTGTTCCAGATATGACTGAGTGAAATGCAGTTTTTTTATTTCCTCCAGATATGCACCGGCTTCCATGGCCAATATTTCGCCCAGTGTAAAACCTGCCAGTTCACTGAAATTTTGCGAAGCCACAGCCAGCGCTTTGTCTGCTTCGTCGTTTATCCGAAGCCCGTAAACCGACTCGATAACAGTACTCAGATTCTGCGATTTTCGTCTGAAAAAATCAATTGCAGGCATAGTGTTTTGATTTTAGGGTTATTAATTTGCAAAGATAATACTAAAAAACGGAAAATACAGAAGTTTTATTTCACTGGACAAAACAACCGTATGTAAGTTTATAACATTTTCTAATAACCGGAATTTTTTTGGGTGGGAAGAGCGTTATGCGACAAAAAAACAGAATTTACAAAATCCGGAGACATGTACTGTCTGAAGATTCTGTAAATTCTGTCTTGTAAAAATGAAGTTCAGGAAAGTAATCTGACTATTCCTGTATTCTGCTAATTATCATTCATTAATTTGAATTTATCGAGCACCCAGAATACCAGTGAAAGAACGATACCGGCTACAGCTGCAAAAGCCATACCCTTAAGTTGTACGCTACCGATATTAATAGCTGCATCGCTCACACCGATCACAAAGGTGATGGCACCAAGTACCATGTTGCGGTTTTTGCTGAAATCCACTTTCTGTTCCACAAAAATACGCAAACCCTGTACTGCAATCACACCGTAAAGCAAAATGGTGATACCGCCCATAACAGCAACCGGAATAGTAGAGATGGCTGCCGAAATTTTGCCGATAAACGAAAAGGCAATAGCCAAAACAGCCGCACCACGGATGATCCAAACCGAATATACACGTGTAATAGCCATAACGCCAATGTTTTCGCCATAAGTAGTGTTGGGAGGTGAACCTGCAAAGCCTGAAATCACATTACTGATACCATCGCCGAGCAACGAACGGTGCAGACCGGGGTTTTTCATCAAATCTTCATTAGTAATTTTAGCGGTTACTATCAGGTGACTGATATGTTCGGCAAGTACTACAAGACAGGCAGGAGCAATAATCAGAATAGCCTGAGTATCGTAAACAGGAGCCTGAAACTTTGGTAGGGCAATCCATGCTGCATTGGCTATGGCCTGAGTATCGACCATTCCCATTGTAAGGGCCAGAATGTATCCGGCAACCACTGCAAACAGAATGGGTATAATCTGCATAAAACCACGGAAAAGAACCGATCCGGCTATTCCGGTAAGAAGGGTAAACATCGATACAATTACTGTTTTGGTATCGAGTGTAAAAGGTGCTACCACATTGCCGGTATTGGTTGGCCAGGGTGCAAGTCCGGCCTGCTGAGCAGCCACAGGGGCAAGTTCAAGACCGATAATCGCTACTACGGCTCCCATTACTGCGGGTGGCATCACCACATCGATCCAGCGGATTCCCCATTTGTACACAATAAATGAAATCAGGATAAAGAAAAGTCCGAAGAAAATAAATCCGGACTGTGCGTGACTGAAACCTCCGTAGCTGGTGGCAATAAGCATTACCGGAGCAATAAAGGCAAAACTTGAACCAAGATAAGCGGGTATACCTCCTTTGGTGACAAGGGTGTAGATAATGGTTCCGATACCATTCATTAACAGGGCAATCGACGGATCGACACCTAATAAAATCGGAACCAGAATAGTGGCTCCGAACATGGCGGTGAGGTGCTGCAAGCTCAGCGGCAAACTCTGTAGCAATGGTAATTTCTCATGAATACCAATGGTGCGTTTTTCCATAAAATAGAAAGATGATTTTGGAAATTGTTACTGTTTGTGAAATGTCGGACACAAAAGTACAAAAAATGCTCAAAAACAGAATGCTAATTTGTTTAAAAAATGAAATAAAAAACCCGGACAAAATTGCCCGGGTATAAGTTTTTTGATGGTTTTATCTGAAATTAGTAACGTGCTGAAACTACATTCCAGTCAACCAGATCCCACAAAGCAGCAATATGGTCGGGGCGACGGTTGCGGTAATCAATATAATAAGCATGTTCCCAAACATCGAAAGTGAGTAGCGGAGTCAGACCTTTGGTGATAGGATTACCGGCATTGCTTTCTTTTACAATCGAAAGTTTTCCTTCGCCATCTTTTACAAGCCATGCCCATCCCGAACCGAAGAGTGTAACGGCTGCTTTGCTGAATTCATCTTTAAATGTCTCGAACGATCCGAAAGCTGCATCAATAGCTTTTGCAAGAACTGCAGATGGTTTCGAACCCTTTTCGGGTGTGAGCGACAGAAAATAGAAATTGTGATTCCATGTTTGAGCGGCGTTATTGAAAATTGGACCTTCCGATTTCTTAACGATAGTGTCAAGGTCAGCATTTTCAAATTCAGTTCCCACGATCAGATTGTTCAGATTGGTAACATAAGTCTGATGGTGTTTAGCATAATGATAGCTAATGGTTTCCTCACTGATAACCGGCTCCAGCGCATTGGGCGCATACGGAAGTTTGGGTAGTTCAAATTTCATGTTTGTGTTGTTTTATTAGTTATGTCTATATAGTTATTGATAGAAAATATACCTTACTAACGTCGCTAAATGTGATTTTGTTTGAATTTATCGTTGTTTTTTATTAAAATAAATTTCAAATTTTGTTCATCTGTTTTATTATTAGCATCTTTGTGTTCAATATAAAAACAGAAAACAATCATATTTATAAATTATGAACAAAACAATCAGATTATTCCTTGCACTGGCGGTAGTGGCTGTGGCTTCAACGGCTTGTAAATCGAAACAAAAAGTGGCCGAAATTACCGGTGCTAATATTACTGTAGGAAGTAGCAATGGTTCAACAACCACAGTAACTCCTGCTCAGGTGACCGAACCTGTTGTGTCTGAAAACGAAGTAACCCGCAACGAATCGTTCACACTTTCAGAAGGTGATGCTTCAGCATTTAATTCAAAGTATCATGTGGTAGTGGGAAGTTTCAAAAGCCAGACCAATGCCAAAGGTTTACAGTCTACTCTGAATTCGGAAGGTAACAAAGCACTCGTGGTTATTAACGAACAGGGAATGTATCGGGTAATTATTGCTTCGTACAATGAGTACAGCCAGGCAAAAAGCCGTATTGCTCAGATCCAGGAGCGTTTTGCCGATGCGTGGGTATTGGTGCAGAAACGATAAATAGTCGAGCCTTAAAAAGCCCATTTTCGTATTATATTATTGTTGATTTGGTAAAACATAGCTTTTATCAAGTCAACAATTTGTATTTTAAATTCG
>SAAO01000103.1 GCA_009929375.1 Bacteroidia bacterium | reverse complement strand
TCCTGCAGTCGACTATGTGAGTGATAATTTCTTATCTTCGTCTCAGATTTCTTCGTTAGTTCAAGCGCGACGTTCTCTGAAAGCGATTGAGGACTTAGAGCTCGACTTGTCGCCAACCTTAGGGCGCTCTATTGCACAAAAGCTCATCAATTTCAATCCGGAACAATAAAAAAGTAAAAGCCAAACATTTGTTTGGCTTTTACTTTTTTATTGGCAATGAGGTTTATTTATTGGTGAGTAAACCTTGTATCACAGCGTTTGTGAAACCCGCTTCTTCCATCGCATTTAATCCTTTGATAGTCCATCCGCCAGGAGTGCAAACTTTGTCGATTTCTGCTTCAGGATGTGTATCTTGCTGTAAGATAAGTTGCGCTGCACCAATCATAGTTTGTGCCACTATTTGGTGTGCTGCCGAAGCTGTAAAGCCCAACTCTACACCGCCTTCCGAAGCTGCCCGTAAATAGCGAAGAGCATAAGCAATACCGCATGAAGCCAATGAAGTGGCAGCTGTCATCAAGGATTCAGGAATGACCATTGTTTTTCCCATAGGCTCGAATAATTCCACTACAACCTTGGTTTGTGCTTCTGTGGCGTTGTGTGCCGCTATAAAGCTCATGCTTTCATTCACTGCAATAGCTGTGTTTGGAATAATTCGGAAGAGTGGCATGGTTGGGAACAGTTTACCTAACGTTTCAAAATCAACGCCAGCTGCTATTGAAATCAACAGTTTTTTGTCTGATAATTTAGGGCTCACTTCTGATAAAACCGTCTCCACTAACCATGGTTTAACGGCTAGAATAAGGATGTCGACAGCGGATGCTAATTCTTGACTAGACGTGACATGTACGTCTGTAAATTTATGTTTAAAAGCGTTTATTGCTGTGGTGTTAATGTCGGAAATCCATAGATTGTGTGGGGCGATACTACCTGCCGCTAAAGCATCAGCAATAGCGCCACCCATATTTCCAATGCCAATTACGCCGACTTTTAAAGCTGTTTTCATACGTGTTTCTCTCTTATTGATGATTTGCTGCATTTTCCAAGCTGTCTACTACATTGGTAGCTAGCATGCGGAACGCTTCGCTTAATATCGAGTTATCTTTTAAGGCAACGGGTTCTCCGGTGTCGCCACTTTCGCAAATACTTTGTACGATTGGAATTTGCGCCAGCAGTGGTACATTTTTTTCTTCGGCTAGGTTTTTGCAACCATCTTTACCAAAAATATAATAACGATTTTCTGGCAACTCTGCAGGCGTAAACCACGCCATATTTTCCACCAATCCG
>SAAO01000041.1 GCA_009929375.1 Bacteroidia bacterium | reverse complement strand
ATTTCAGAGCGATAAAAGTATCGTCAGATACTTTTACTATGTGAGCTAAGTCTTTTTCCTCAATAATTTCTATGTGTTCTATTGTGTTAGAAATATATCATTAAATATTTCAATGTACTTAATTCTAAAAACAATACGAAATTTATGATAGTCTGTATAGCCGAAAAACCAAGTGTGGCACGTGATATTGCTGAAATTCTGGGTGCTAAAACCCGGAAAGAGGGTTATATCGAAGGGAATGGCTATCAGGTAACCTGGACTTTCGGACATTTGTGCGGATTGCTCGAACCGCATGAGTATGCGCCCGAATGGAAAGCATGGGCATTGAGTCATTTGCCCATGATTCCGCAACGCTTCGGCATTAAAGTGATGAATGACACTGGTATTCAAAAACAGTTTAAGGTGATTGAAACACTTATGGCAAACGCCGACGAAGTGGTAAACTGCGGTGATGCGGGGCAGGAGGGAGAGCTTATTCAACGCTGGGTAATGCAGAAGGCCATGTGCAAATGTCCGGTAAAACGATTGTGGATTTCGTCGCTGACCGAAGAAGCCATTCGTGAGGGTTTCAAAAAACTGAAAGATCAGTCGGAATATCAGCATTTGTACGAAGCCGGACTTTCGCGCGCTATTGGCGACTGGTTGCTGGGAATGAACGCCACACGTCTTTATACACTTAAATACGGCAAAAACCGACAGGTGCTTTCCATTGGTCGTGTGCAAACGCCTACGCTTGCCCTGATTGTGAACCGTCAGCTCGAGATTGAGAATTTTAAACCGGAGGCTTACTGGGAACTGAAAACAGTATATCGCGATACGATTTTCTCGGCTACAAAAGGGCGTTTCTCAAGTGTGGAAGAAGGAAATAACTTTCTTGAAACGGTAAAAAATGCCGACTTTGTGGTAACCGACTTTTCGACCAAAAAAGGAACTGAATCGGCTCCAAGGCTTTTCGACCTGACTTCATTGCAGGTGGAGTGCAATAAAAAATTCGGATTTTCGGCCGATGAAACTCTGAAGCTTATTCAGAGTCTTTACGAAAAAAAGCTAACTACTTATCCTCGTGTGGATACCACTTACCTGAGCGACGATATGTATCCTAAAATACCTGATATTCTGAAAGGTATAAAAGATTACGAACTGCTTACAGCTCCTTTGATTGCGACAAAACTTCCTAAAACAAAAAAGGTTTTCGACAATACAAAGGTGACTGATCACCACGCTATTATTCCCACAGGTGTACACCCGACTGCGCTCAACGATAACGAAAAGAGAGTTTTTGATCTGGTGGCACGCAGGTTTATTGCAAATTTTTATCCTGAATGTAAAATTTCGACTACCACTGTGTTGGGCGAAGTGGATAAAGTGGAATTTAAAGTTACCGGAAAGCAAATTATCGATCCGGGCTGGCGTGTGGTGTTCGAAAAGGCCCGTACCGACGAGGAAAAAGAACAGGATGATGATGAAAAAACGCTTCCGCTTTTCGAAAAAGGCGAATCTGGTCCGCATGAACCGACACTGGCAGAAAAATGGACTTCTCCACCAAAGCCTTATACCGAAGCTACCTTGCTGCGTGCAATGGAAACGGCAGGTAAATTTGTGGACAATGACGAACTTCGCGATGCGTTGAAGGAAAATGGTATTGGACGTCCTTCGACACGTGCAGCTATTATCGAAACGCTTTTCAAACGCGAATATATCCGCAAGGAACGCAAAAATCTGATTGCCACTACTACCGGAGTGGATTTGATACTGACTATTCAGGAGGAATTGCTGAAATCGGCTGAGCTTACTGGTTTATGGGAGCGCAAACTTCGTCAGATTGAAAAGGGTGAATATGAAGCGCGCGCTTTTCTCGACGAACTGAAAGAAATGGTGCGAACAATTGTACTGAATGTGAAAACAGATAACCGTACACTTGGTCAGGTAATGGCACAACCGGTTGTACATCCAGTTCAGGAGGTTTGTCCGCTTTGCGGAAAAGGTGTGATATTAAAAGGTAAAACAGCTTACGGTTGCAGCGAGTGGAAAGCGGGTTGTAATTATCGCAGACCTCTGGAAGAATAAGTAGTGTTTGCAAGAAAACGCCAATCTCTGCGTTGCACTCACAGCGAAAACTACTCATTTACTCAGGTAAACTCCGTGTTTTTGCTGTTTTGTGCGCCTTGATCTTGACGCTTTCTTATCAAACACGGTGTTTTCTTTCAAAGAGTAAGTAGTTTAAAGCATAAAAAAACGTCAGACACTGTCTGACGTTTTTTTATGCTTCTTTCAAACCGGTTGGTTTGCATTTTTATGCCAGTTTCTTGTCCAGATTGCGTTTGATGGCAGCCAGAAAATCCTCCGTATTCAGGTAATCGGTACGGCTTACACTGTCGCCATGAACCAGAATAGCCAAATCTTTGGTCATTTCACCAGCTTCTACAGTTTCCACACAAACTTCCTCGAGTTTTGTACAGAAGTTTATCAAAGCCTGGTTGTCATCCAGTTTGCCACGATGTGCAAGTCCGCGTGTCCATGCAAAAATGGATGCAATCGGGTTGGTTGAAGTTTCTTTGCCTTGCTGATGCTGACGGTAGTGACGTGTCACTGTTCCGTGAGCTGCTTCTGCTTCCACAGTTTTTCCATCGGGAGTAACCAGTACCGACGACATAAGTCCCAGCGAACCAAATCCCTGAGCTACAGTGTCCGACTGTACGTCGCCATCATAGTTTTTGCAGGCCCATACAAAACCGCCATTCCATTTAAGAGCCGAAGCTACCATATCGTCTATTAGACGGTGTTCGTACACAATACCGGCTTCTTTGTATTTTTCCTTGAATTCGTTTTCGTAAACTTCCTGAAAAATATCTTTGAAACGTCCGTCGTAGGCTTTCAGAATCGTGTTTTTGGTTGACATGTAAAGCGGCCATTTTTTGTCGAGTGCCACCTGCATCGACGAACGGGCAAAACCGTAAATCGATTCGTCGGTGTTGTACATACTCAGAGCCACGCCGTCACCTTTGAAATCGTACACTTCCCATTCTTTGGTTTCTCCGTTTTCGTTGGTAAAGGTCATTTTGAGTGTTCCTTTTCCTTTGATAACCACATCTGTAGCTTTATACTGATCGCCAAAAGCGTGACGGCCTATAACGATAGGTTGTGTCCAGCCCGGAACAAGCCGTGGTACGTTAGAGCAAATAATTGGTTCGCGGAATACAGTACCACCAATAATGTTTCGGAGTGTTCCATTGGGCGATTTCCACATTTTCTTGAGTCCGAATTCTGCTACACGGGCTTCATCTGGAGTAATGGTGGCACATTTAATACCCACATTATATTTGTTGATAGCATTTGCAGCCTCCACAGTTACTTCGTCGTTGGTAGCATCACGGTTTTCAATGCCCAAATCGTAATATTTAATGTCGAGATCGAGATAAGGAAGAATTAGTTGTTCTTTGATGAATGACCATATAATTCTGGTCATTTCGTCGCCGTCGAGTTCGACAACCGGATTTTGTACTTTAATTTTATTCATACAATTTAAAGCCCCCTAAATCCCCCTTAAGGGGGACTTAAAGAGCATCTTGCTAATATTAAGTGTTCTGTTATTTGCTAAAAAGTATTTTTTAAGCCTCCCTTATGGGGAGGTTTGGAGGGGCTTCTATCGTTTGCTCATTGGAACAAAAGGTTTTTTCTCACCCACATTTTTATAAGCAGGACGAATTATACGTTTGCTTGCAAAGTTGAGCTCTTCAATGCGATGTGCGGTCCAGCCTGTGATGCGCGACATTGCGAAAAGCGGAGTGTAAACTTCGGCAGGAAGTCCCATTGCCTGATACACAAATCCGGAATAGAAATCCACATTGGTACAAACCTGTTTGTTGATACCTGAGCCTTTGAAGGTCATAAATGCATTTACTGCACGTTCGTCGAGCAATTCGAGGAATGCAAATTCTTTCTGAAGACCTTTTTCCTCAGCAAGTTTGCGTGCCATTTCTTTCAACAGAAGTGCGCGTGGGTCGGAAATTGTGTAAACTGCATGTCCGATACCGTAGATAAGTCCTGTTTTGTTGTATGCTTCCTTGTTGAGCATTTTTTTCAGGTAAATATCAATTTCTTTTACATCGTCCCATTTCTTGATGGCTGTTTTCAGATGTTCGAACATATGATTTACCTTGATGTTGGCACCACCATGCAACGGACCTTTCAGCGAACCGATACCGGCAGCAATAGCCGAATAAGTATCGGTAAGGGTCGAACTTGTTACGCGTACCGAGAAGGTTGAGTTGTTACCACCACCATGTTCGGCATGCAGAATAAGACAAAGGTCGAGCAGTTTTACATCGAGTTCGGTGTAGCGGCCGGGGCCTTTCATCATAAACAGGAAGTTTTCGGCAATTGAAGCTCCTTCTTTCGGGTGACGAATATGTAATGAACGACCAAACTGACTGTGACGCATAATGTTATAAGCATATGCAATAATGGTCGGGAATTTCGAAATCAGTTCAATTGACTGACGAATCAGGTTGTCGCGCGAGATATCATCGGCATTGTTGTCGAAGGTGTACATTTCGAGTACCGAACGTGCCAGAATGTTCATAATGTCGCTTCCTTCGAGGTCGATAATGTTCATTTTCATTTTCTGTTCGAGCGGCATTTGTTCGTTCAGAATGGTCGAGAATGTGCGCAGTTCTTCAGCATCGGGTAGATAGCCCGAAAGCAGCAGGAAGGCTGTTTCTTCAAAACCAAGTCTGTCTTCAGCTTCAAGTCCGTGTACCAGATCTTCGAGGTCGATGCCACGATAGTACAATTTTCCCGGAATGGCTTTCAAACCTCCTTCTGGCAAACGTTCGTAGCCAACAACGTCACCTACTTTGGTTAAACCTGCAACCACACCTGTGTGATCTTCGTTTCGCAAACCGCGTTTTACATTCAGCTGAGTGAAAAGTTCCTTGTCGATCCGACTGGTTGTTTTGATGGTTTCCGATAGCTTATAAATCAGAAAGTCTTTTTCGTTTGCCATGTGTTAATGATATTTGTTTGTGATTATTATTTTTTATTATTTAAGTCCGTTGAGAGCACTTCCGGCTTTAAACCATTCAATCTGTGCATCATTATAAGTGTGAATTGCCTCAAATTGTTCACTGCTTCCATCGGAATGTGTAAGCTTCACAATCAGATTTTTTCCCGGTGCAAATTCAGTAAGTCCGAGAATGCTTATTTTGTCGTTTTCGCGTACTTTATCGTAGTCGTTTTTGTCGGCAAACGTAAGCGCCAGCATTCCCTGTTTTTTCAGGTTTGTTTCGTGAATACGGGCAAACGATTTGACCAGAATGGCTTTTACATTCAGGTGGCGTGGCTCCATGGCTGCATGTTCGCGACTCGATCCTTCGCCATAATTTTCTTCGGCCACCACAACAGATCCAATGCCCTGTGCTTTGTATTTTCGGGCCAAAGCCGGAACTGCGCTGTATTCACCGGTTTCGGGGTCGAGTACCGAGTTGGTTTTATCGTTGAATGCGTTGACAGCGCCAATAAGCATATTGTCCGAAATATTATCGAGATGCCCGCGGAAGCGTAACCATGGTCCGGCCATCGAAATGTGGTCGGTGGTACATTTGCCTTTGGCTTTTATTAATAATGGTTGTTCGATAAGGTCTTTTCCATCCCATGGCGCAAAAGGTGCAAGTTTCTGCAGACGTTTTGATTCAGGGTCGATATTCACCTCAATTCCGCTTCCATCTTCCACCGGAGCTATATAGCCTGCATCTTTCACATCAAAACCTTTCACAGGAAGTTCGTAACCTTTTGGTTCAGCCAATTTTACCTGTTCGCCTTTGTCGTTGGTAAGCGTATCTTTCAGCGGATTGAAAGTGAGATCGCCGGCTATGGTCAGCGCAGCCACAATTTCGGGCGAACCGATAAATGTATGTGTGTTGGGATTTCCGTCGTTTCGTTTTGCAAAGTTGCGGTTAAACGAAGTGATGATGGAGTTGGGACGGTCGGCCACATCCATGTCGCGTTTCCACTGTCCGATACAGGGCCCGCAGGCATTGGCCATAATTACAGCGCCCACCGATTCGAACTCACCCAAAACACCATCACGTTCGGCTGTATAACGAACCTGTTCAGATCCAGGGTTGATGATAAATTGCGCCTGTACTTTCAGCCCATCTTCTTTCGCTTTTTTTACAATGGAAGCAGCACGCGTAAGGTCTTCGTACGACGAGTTTGTGCAGGAGCCAATTAGTCCGACTTCCATTTTTTGCGGATAGCCTTTTTCTTTTACAGCCTGTGCAAATTCGCTCAGCGTATAAGCCGCATCGGGTGTAAACGGACCGTTTACATGTGGTTCGAGTTCGCTCAGATTGATTTCAATCAGGCGGTCGTAATATTTTTCAGGATTTGCCACCACTTCGGCATCGGGCTGAAGGTGAGCAATGTTTTTCAAAGCAAGTTCAGCGACAGACGCACGTCCGGTAGCATTCAGATATTCAGCAGATTTTTTGTCGAAGGGGAAAATAGAAGTTGTTGCACCTACTTCGGCGCCCATATTACAAATTGTGCCTTTTCCGGTTGCCGAAAGCGACTCGGTTCCTTCTCCAAAGTATTCAATTACGGCATTGGTTCCACCTTTTACGGTCAGAATTCCGGCGAGTTTCAGAATCACATCCTTTGGCGAAGCCCAACCCGAAAGTTTTCCGGTAAGTTTCACCCCGATGATTTTGGGCATTTTAAGTTCCCATGGTAGTCCGGCCATTACATCCACAGCATCGGCACCACCCACGCCAATGGCTATCATACCAAGTCCGCCAGCATTAGGTGTGTGCGAGTCAGTTCCCACCATCATTCCACCCGGAAATGCGTAGTTTTCGAGTACTACCTGATGGATAATTCCTGCTCCCGGTTTCCAAAATCCGATACCGAATTTATTCGATACAGCACTCAGAAAATCATATACTTCGCTGTTGGTTTGGTTAGCTGTACCCAAATCCACTTTTGCAGAAATGTGCGCCTGAATCAGGTGATCGCAATGCACAGTGGAAGGGACAGCTACGGTTTTACGACCGGAATTCATCAACTGCAACAGCGCCATTTGAGCCGTGGCATCCTGCATGGCCACACGGTCGGGCGAAAAATTCACATAATCCACAGCCCGTTCGTAACTTTTCAATACCTCATCGGCAGAAAGATGCGCGTAAAGAATTTTTTCGGTGAGTGTAAGTGGGCGTTGCAGCGAACTTTTGACTTTTTCGATCTTTTCAGGAAGTTCTGCATAGATCTTTTCAATCATTTCTTTGTCGAAAACCATATTATTGTAATTTTATTCAATTTGTAATAATTTTACCTACAAATATAACGAAAAATATCATTTAACGTCAATTGTACTTCTAATTCTTTAGTCTTAACAAGCGTAATTCTAAAATGTTCATTTGAAAAATGTGATATATATATCAAAAAATAGTCCTGCCTGTTTTTTATCAGTCCAGACTTCAGATTATTTTATAAATATCAGCTTTTTGAGCCTATCCACGTAAGTTTGTGCCAAATGCTTTCCAGCGGGCCCTGTTTATGATTTTTCATCCACCAAGTGCTGAAAATTCCCTGAATCAGAGCCAGTACCAATCCAATTATCAGAGAGTACGTGGCTCCGGTGTATTTGTACAATCCGAGTCCGAAACCATAATAAATAAACGACCCCAGAATGGATTGTAAAATGTAGTTCGACATGCTCATTTTTCCATAGGCCGATAGTACATTGAGTTTATTATGAAAAGCCTTTTGCTTGAATAACAATACAAAGCCCGAAACCAGCACCAGCATAAATGCCATGTTTGCCCAGCTGCGAATGATTAGCTCCAACGGACGATTTACAGCTACAGTGGTGATCCATTGCATTATGTTGGATTTCAAATAGAATAATGGAATAAATGCAATGATGCTAATTAATAATACTTTTTTCCAGAAACCTGCGTTCGAGTCCGAATTTCCGAAAATTCCGTATCGGCCGGCCAGCATACCAAACATAAACAGCGAAATGGTTTGAAACACTCTTCCGTATTCCCATGTCCAGAGCAGTACTGCAATTTTCCCATTCATAATATTCCCTTTCAGGACGGTGAATATTGACTCGGACGACAGGTATTCGGGTATCTTTTCGTAATATACCCACGAAGCAGGGTCGGCAAGCTGAGGTGTATATATTATGCCATAAATCAGTTTGATAATTTCAACCGGTTGAGCCATCAATATCAGCGCAATTGTGAAAACTGTTTTGTTGCTGAGCTTGGTCACCGGAATAAGTGTGAATCCCAACAATGCGTACGCGAATAAAATATCGCCCATGTAGAAAGTTGAGTTGATAATTCCAAATCCTAACAGCAACAACAGTCGCCATGCAAAACGTCCTCTGAAGTCTTTCCCTTTTTTCTGTTGGTTGTCTGTTTGAATAAAATATGTCAGTCCGAAGAGCAGGGCAAATATCGCATATGATTTTCCACCAAACAGAAAGAATAATGTGTCCCAAATGCCTTTGTCGAGTGTGACCATCCAGCCGGGGAGATTTTCGGGAAGATAGTAAAAATCGAAATGTTCGATGTTGTGAAGTAACATAATGGATACAATGGCAAACCCTCTGAGGGCATCTACCACATGAAGACGATTGGGTGAAGACATAGATTTTTTTTATAAATGTGATAATTAGGTTGAAATATTAAATGATATATTTCCAACACAATAGAACACATAGAAATAATTGAGGATAAAGACTTAGTTCACATAGTAAAAGTATCTGACGATACTTTTGCATTTCTGACATTATCCCGATTTTCGGGATAATCCTATGTGTTCTTAGTCTTTTCTCTTATTTTCAAAACTACTGTGGACTATGTGGTGAGAGACATATCAATAATATTATCGGCTACTTATGATTATGAAATGAGATTTTTTTAAGTTATGGTGCAAATCTACATTATAATTTTTGTAGTGTTTGTGAATTATACAGAAATTAACTACCGATTAAAGAAAAATTTCTATAATTATTCGTCTTTTCGACCAAAAACAGACTTTTAAATCAACTTAAAATAGTAATTTTGCACTCGCTTAGAAATTTCGAAAATCTATATATATTATGGCAGAAAAAAAATTGAATTTACTGGCTGATTTTCCAGCTATTTCTACTCAGGAATGGCTCGACAAAGTGACAGCCGACCTCAAGGGAGCTGATTTTGATAAAAAGCTCGTTTGGAAAACCAACGAAGGCTTTAATGTAATGCCTTTTTACCGTGCCGAGGACATTCAGGGCTTGAAAACCACCGATGTGGTTCCCGGAAAATTCCCGTATGTGCGCGGTACTAAAGCTGACAACTCATGGTTTGTTCGTCAGGATATCGTGGTAAAAGATGCTAAGGAAGCCAACGCAAAAGCGCTCGACATTCTGAACAAGGGTGTGGATTCTCTCGGTTTCAAACTCGACAAAAAAGATTTAAGCCCGGCTTACATCGAAACTTTGCTCGAAGGTATCGCAGCTGATTGTGTGGAGCTGAATTTCAGCATTTGTACACGTCGCTCGGCTGAGTTGGTTACTATTCTTACTTCTTATTTCAAAGCAAAAGGTTACGAACCAACAAAATTGCATGGTTCTGTAAACTGGGACGGTATGAATGCCATGTTGCTCCGCGGTAAGGACTTTGAAAAAGAAGAACTGGTAAGCCTTGCCAAAGCTACTTTCGAAGCAGCCCTCGGATTGCCTTTCTATCGTGTGCTGGGTGTGAATGCTACAACGCTGAGCAATGCCGGATCTTTTGTAGCTCAGGAACTTGGTTACGCACTTGCATGGGGTAACGAATATCTTTCGTCGCTTGTGGAAGCTGGTTGCGAAACATCGCTTGTGGCTAAAAAAATCAAATTCAACTTTGGTGTGGGTGGCAACTACTTTATGGAAATTGCCAAATTCCGTGCAGCCAAAATGCTCTGGGCTCAGATAGTGGATGCTTATCAGGGTAAATGCCTGCGTCCCGATTGTCCCGAAACAGTAAACGGTATTTGCAAATGTGCTGCCAAAATGCGCATTCATGCTCAGACAACCGAATTCAACAAAACTATTTTCGATGCCAATGTAAATATGCTTCGTACCCAAACCGAAGCCATGAGTGCAACTCTCGGCGGTGTAAACTCACTCACAGTATTGCCTTACGATAGTACATATAAAAAAGGCGACGAGTTTTCTGAACGCATTGCCCGCAATCAGCAATTGCTCCTGAAAGAAGAATCTCATTTCGATAAAGTGGCCGACCCTGCTGCAGGTTCATACTACATCGAAACACTGACCAATAATGTAGCTGAACAGGCATGGAAACTTTTCCTCGAAATTGAAGATAATGGTGGTTTCTTTGCTGCCATCAAAGCCGGAAGTGTTCAGAAAGCAGTGAAAGAAACTGCAACCAAACGTCTGAAAGCTGTTTCCAGCCGTCGCGAAGTATTACTTGGAACAAATCAGTTCCCTAACTTCAGCGAAGTGGCAGCTGCAAAAGTTGAGTTTAAAAATGAAGCCGGTTGCGGTTGCGATCACACAGGAGTTGAAAAACTTGTTCCTGTGCGTGCTGCCGAAGAATTTGAATCGCTTCGTTTTGCTACTGAAGCTGCTGCTAAACGTCCGAAAGCGTTTATGCTCACTATTGGTAGTCTTGCCATGCGTCTGGCCCGTGCACAATTCTCATGCAATTTCTTTGCTTGTGCCGGTTATGAAGTAATTGACAATCTTGGTTTCAAAACAGTGGAAGAAGGTGTTGAAGCAGCACAGGCTGCCGGTGCCGACATCATTGTACTTTGCTCAAGCGACGACGAATATGCCGAACTTGCTCCTGCTGCCTTCAAAGCTATCGACGGAAAACAACTCTTCGTTGTAGCCGGTGCACCTGCTTGTACTGACGATTTGAAAGCTATTGGTATCGAACATTTCATTAATGTAAAAACCAATGTGCTGGAAACGCTGAAGGCTTTTAATGCGAAATTGATTTAAGAATCAAGAGCCAAGAACCAAGAGTCAAGACAAAAAAGAGATGCATAACTTTAAGAAATTAGATATTTGGATAAAGTCAATGGATTTAGCAAGTGACATTTATTTGCTTACAAATTCATTTCCGGGTATTGAAAGGTTTGGCCTGATTTCACAAATGCAGCGATCTGCAGTTTCAATACCTTCAAATATAGCTGAAGGTTCTGCAAAGTCAAGCAATAAAGATTTTGCACGTTTTTTGGAAATGTCAATAGGTTCTTCGTTTGAATTGGAAACACAACTTATTTTAGCTTCAAAACTAAACTATGTTGATTCTGAAATTTCCATTTCAACTCAAAATAAAATCAATGAGTTACAAAAAATGATAATTGGATTTAAAAACAAATTGGATTAATTACCTGCTTTCTTGACAGAGACATCAACGTTAATTATCAAAATTAAAGGCTAAAGTGCCTTGATTCTTGGTTCTTGATTTTTTCCTGTCTTGATTCTTGGTTCTTGGTTCTAAAAATCTAAATAGAATGAAACCAAATTTCAAAAATATAGATATTAAAAATGTTACTACTGGCGTAGCTCCTGAAGTAACAAGCAACTGGTTGACTCCTGAGCTTATTCCGGTGAAACCATTTTATACAAAAGAAGATATCGCCGGCTTCGATCATTTGAATTATGCCGCCGGTCTTCCTCCTTATTTGCGTGGTCCGTACAGCGTTATGTACGCTATGCAACCCTGGACTATCCGTCAGTATGCAGGATTTTCTACTGCTGAAGAGTCAAATGCATTCTACCGTCGTAACCTTGCTGCAGGACAAAAAGGTCTTTCGGTAGCGTTCGACTTAGCAACTCACCGTGGATACGATGCCGATCACGAACGTGTGGTAGGTGACGTTGGTAAAGCAGGTGTGTCTATCTGTTCGGTTGAAGATATGAAAGTGTTGTTCGATGGTATTCCATTGAATAAAATGTCAGTTTCTATGACCATGAACGGTGCTGTACTTCCTATTCTTGCATTTTATATCAATGCCGGTTTGGAACAGGGTGCTAAACTGGAAGAAATGGCAGGAACTATTCAGAACGATATTTTGAAAGAATTCATGGTGCGTAATACTTATATTTATCCACCTAAATTCTCGATGAAAATTATTGCTGATATTTTCGAATATACTTCGAAAAATATGCCTAAGTTCAATTCTATCTCAATTTCGGGTTACCACATGCAGGAAGCAGGTGCAACTGCCGATATCGAGCTGGCTTACACACTGGCTGATGGTCTTGAATATCTTCGTGCCGGAGTAAATGCAGGTATGGATATCGACTCGTTCGCTCCACGTTTGTCATTCTTCTGGGCAATTGGTATGAATCACTTTATGGAAATTGCCAAAATGCGTGCTGCACGTATGTTGTGGGCGAAAATCGTAAAACAATTCAACCCTAAAAACCCAAAATCTTTGGCATTGCGTACACACTCGCAAACTTCAGGCTGGTCGCTGACTGAGCAGGATCCGTTTAACAACGTAGGTCGTACCTGTATCGAAGCTATGGGAGCTGCATTAGGTCATACTCAATCACTTCACACCAATGCGTTGGATGAGGCAATTGCATTACCAACAGATTTCTCTGCACGTATTGCACGTAATACTCAGATTTACATCCAACAGGAAACTGAAATCTGCCGCGAGGTTGATCCATGGGCAGGTTCATATTATATAGAATCGCTGACCAACGAACTGGCTGAAAAAGCCTGGGCGCTGATCGAAGAAGTTGAAAAGCTGGGTGGTATGGCTGCTGCTATCGAAACCGGTATTCCAAAAATGCGTATCGAAGAAGCTGCTGCCCGTACTCAGGCCCGCATCGACTCAGGAAATCAGGTGATTGTAGGTGTAAACCAATACCGTTTGGAAAAAGAAGATCCGATTGATATTCTGGAAGTGGACAATACTGCGGTTCGTCTGCAACAAATCGAGCGTTTGAATCAATTGCGTGCCAACCGCGACGAAGCTGCTGTAAAAGCTGCTCTCGAAGCCATTACCGAATGTGCCCGTACCGGAAACGGTAACTTATTGGAATTAGCCGTTGAAGCTGCACGTGTACGTGCTTCTTTAGGTGAAATCTCAGACGCATGCGAAGCCGTATGCGGACGTTATAAGGCAACCATCAGAACTATTTCAGGCGTGTATTCATCAGAAACTAAAAATGATGCCAACTTCCAGAAAGCATGTGAGTTGACAGAAAAATTTGCTCAAAAAGAAGGTCGTCGCCCACGTATTATGATCGCAAAAATGGGTCAGGACGGACACGACCGCGGAGCAAAAGTGGTAGCTACCGGTTATGCCGACTGTGGTTTCGACGTGGATATGGGACCATTGTTCCAAACTCCGGCCGAAGCTGCGAAACAGGCTGTAGAAAACGACGTACACGTAATGGGTGTATCTTCGTTGGCCGCAGGTCACAAAACGCTGGTTCCTCAGGTAATCGAAGAGCTGAAAAAACTTGGTCGCGAAGATATTATCGTGATTGCGGGTGGAGTTATTCCTGCTCAGGATTACGATTATCTGTATAAAGCCGGCGTAGCAGCTATCTTTGGCCCCGGCTCGCCTGTGGCAAAAGCAGCTTGTACCATTATGGATATTTTGCTGGAAGATTAGACCTCACCCTAAATCCCTCTCCTTGAGGAGAGGGACTTAAAGAAAGAGAAAAAACGGACTTGCCTTTAATTGGTAAGTCCGTTTTTTGATTTCAAACTGTTTTGTCTGCCTTTTTGCAATTAACTACCTGGTTTTTGTAGTTTTTGTAGTTGCGGTTGTTTGTAATTTTGTAATGTGATTCAGAAAGCGAAATATCATTTGAATCACACATTTTTTGAAATAATAAAAAACAACATAAAAACATACAATTATGAAAACCGTTTTACACAAATCGACTTCCAGAGGTCATGCCAATCATGGTTGGCTCAATTCGTATCACACATTCAGTTTCGCGGGTTACTACAACCCCGAACGTACTCATTTTGGCGCTTTGCGCGTGCTGAATGATGACACTGTGGCTCCGGGCATGGGTTTCGGAACGCATCCGCACGACAATATGGAAATTATCTCCATTCCGCTCGAAGGTGAACTGGAACACAAAGACAGTATGCATAATGTGGCTGTCATCAAAAAAGGTGAAGTGCAGGTAATGAGTACCGGAACAGGCATTTATCACAGCGAGTATAACAAACGCAAAGATTCGGAAGTGAAATTCCTTCAGATCTGGGTTTTTCCCGATAAGAAAAATGTGACTCCACGCTACGATCAGATTTCAATAGAAGATATTGCGCAGAAAAATGAATTTTATCAGGTTCTTTCACCCAATGCGAATGATCAGGGTGTGTGGATTCATCAACAGGCCTGGTTTCATCTCGGTGAGTTTGATCAGGAGTTGAATCGTACTTATCAGTTCAAAAAACAAGGGAATGGTTTGTATGTATTTGTACTCGAGGGGGAAGCCGAAGTAGCCGGTACAAAACTGTCGAAAAGAGATGGTCTCGGTGTATGGGATACAAACGAACTTGAATTCCATGTGTTCGAAGGCACAAGATTACTGCTTATGGAAGTGCCAATGACATTGTAAGATGTTGGCGAAAGCAGGAGGGTTATTCTACTAATTCTCCTGCTCCTTCGCGTACAATTTCTATTTCATCGCCTGTACAATCCACTATGGTTGAATGCACAGTTCCTCCGTAACCACCATCGATGACCAGATCGACCTGCTGACCGAATTTTTCGTCAATCAGTTCGGGGTCGGTGAAATACTCCAGACTTTCGTCGTTGGTAAAAATGGAACTTGTCATAACCGGATTGCCCAGTTCGCGCACAATGGCCAGCGCAATGTTATTGTCGGGCATACGAATGCCGACAGTTTTTTTGTTTTTGAAAAGCTTTGGAAGTTTGCTGCTACCATTCAGAATAAAGGTAAAAGCACCCGGCAGATTTTTCTTTATCAGCTTAAAAGCATCATCGTCCATTTTGGCGAATTCGCTGATCTGAGCCATTTCGTGGCAGATAAATGAAAGATTTGTTTTGCGCAGATCTTTATCCTTCAGGCGTGAAATAAATTCCACTCCGCGGGCATTGAAAATATCGCAGGCAAATGCATAAACCGAATCGGTGGGAATAATGATAATTCCACCATGACGAAGCACTTCAGCCACATGACGAATTTGTGCAGGGTTGGGGTTCTTTTCGTATAGTTTTAGCAGCATTTTTTATACCTGATATTTCGTGTCATTTTTGGAAGCGCAAAAGTATAAAAAAATCCTGTAACGATAGCATTACAGGATTTTTTTATATTCGTAATATTACTTGCTTATTAGCTTAAAAAGCGTCAATAATAGCTTTGAAATCTTCTGCTTTCAGCGAAGCACCACCAATCAGTCCGCCATCGATATCAGGCTGAGCGAAAAGTTCAGGAGCATTTTTGGCATTACAGCTACCACCGTAAAGGATAGAAGTATTTTCAGCCATGTCTTTTCCGAATTTTTCAGCAATCAGCGTACGTATAAAGGCAAGCATTTCCTGAGCCTGTTCAGTAGACGCAGTTACGCCTGTACCAATTGCCCAGATAGGTTCGTAAGCGATTACGATTTTAGCAAAATCTTCAGCACTCAGGTTGAACACAGTTTCTTCAAGTTGTTTCTGCACATAAGCGTTCTGTTCGTTAGCGTTACGCACGTCCAGCGCTTCACCACAGCAATAAATAGGAGTAAGGCCGTTAGCCAGCGCAAGTTCCACTTTGCTGTTCAGAATAGCACTTGTTTCTCCATAATATTCGCGACGTTCCGAGTGGCCAAGGATTACGTAAGCAGCTCCGGTAGATTTTACCATAGCAGCACTCACTTCACCGGTATAAGCACCCGATGCTTTGTCGGCACAGTTTTGAGCAGCTACGCCAATTTTGTTTGTATCTACAGTAGCAGCTACAGCAGCCAAATGGATAAACGGAGTTCCGATTACCACATCACATTTAAGTGTAGCACCTTCGAGTGCAGCATTCAGTTCGGTAGCCAGAGCCAAACCTTCCTGAAGCGTTTTGTTCATTTTCCAGTTTCCTGCAACAATGTTTTTTCTCATTTTTTCTTTATTGTTTTAAAATATTTGTTCTATGTTTCAGAGTTTCAAGTTTCAGAGTTTTGTGTCTGTATAAAACGGTAATGTCACAATTGTAAATTGTAAATGAATAAATTGTCAATTTAAAAGTCTCTCCAGTTCCATTTTCCTTTCACCGTTCCGTTTTCGAGATATACCAGACCCGGATTGGCACGAATAATTGTTTTCAGCGTGATGGGGTCGGTTTTGCAGAACGGGAAAGTGATGCCGGTTTCGGCGCGCACACTTTCTATCGCATCGTCCGGCGAGCCTGTGAGCGCGTAAAAACGTGTCTCGGTATCTTTATGTTTCTTGTAAATTTCTTCAGCGCGAAGCAATCCCTCGGGGGAAGCTTTTTGAATATCGTAAATAACCACCAGATATGTTCCTCCTTTGTACTGAAGCACATCTTCGGTAATGTCATCAAAGTTCTGGTCGACAATGCTGAAATTGTGGATAGGAGGTTCGAAACCTTTCGAGATAAGGGTTGTTTTCTGATCTACAAACACCCAGGTGCTGTCATTTTTGGGATAATTCTCGAGGGTAAATTCCTTTTGCTCACCGTTTCTTTCGTAAATAAAAGTTGTTTCGTATTTGTCGGTAGGAGCGCCTTCCGGAATTTTCATTTTTTCGGAGATATTGCTGCCTATTTTGTAGGGGCGAAAATCGATCATGGGCAGAAAATTGTAGCTGTAAAGCGATATAGCCACGCTGATACCCATAAATACTGTAATAATCAGCCATTCAATACCGGATAGAAATACTGGACGCGATTTGGCTGACGAAAAAAGCAGAATAACTACAAGCACAAGCAAAACCACATTTTTCCAGAAAGTTTCCCAGTTGCTGATAATCAGTGCATCGCCAAAACAACCACAGTCAGTTACCGGATTGTTAAGTGCAATATAAAGTGTAAGAGGCGTCATTACCAGCATGAAAATCATTGCAAGTACGGCGCTGCTGCGGATTTTTATTTTAAAAAGCAGGTTCAGACCAATAACCAGTTCGAAAGCCGACAAGGCTATGGAAAGCCAAAGGGCGATAAACGAAAACTGCGACCAGGGTTCGCCGAAAGCAGCCAGATAATCCTCTATTTTATAGGTAGTACCCAGTGGATCGACTGCCTTTACAAATCCCGAAAATACAAATACAATAGCGAGCAGATAACGCGATATCTGGAAAAAATAAGGGTTTAGCCCTTCCATTATTTCGTCGAAACGCGATTTTGATTTGGTATGGTAATTTCTGTATGAAGTCATTCTTTTTTTTGTTGATCAGTAAATCGGATAGTTGGTGGTTGGTTCTTTGGTTTCAATGTTTCATGTTTCAGAGTTTCAATTTGAAGATTTGAAAATTTGAAATTTGAAGATTGTCGATCCCGGAATTGATTCTCAATTAATCACACGATCAGTATGTTTTTTTGTTTAGTTGTCTCCTCGTTTAAACGTCTTTTGACCTTAGATTTTTGACTTACAATTACTATTCAGTCCTCATTTCTTCTATGCCTCCAACCCGCCGCCACGGCGGACAAGCTCTAAAGTGATGCTGTAACTGTGTGCAATTGTATATAATCTTATACATTGAATTTATTTAGTATGAAGTTGCTTTTCAAATCTTCAAATCTCAAATTTTCAAATCTTCAAATCAATTCCCTCTTCCATTTTAATCAACCCGAACATGGCATAATTAATCATGTCGAAATAGTTGGCATCCACGCCTTCGGAAATCAGTGTTTGCCCTTTGTTGTCCTCAATTTGTTTGGTGCGTTTTATTTTCATCAAAATCAGATCGGTGTACGAGGCCATGCGCATGGTACGCCAGGCTTCGTCGTAATCATGATTTTTGTTCATCATCAGGTCTTTGGCCTGTTGCATATATTTGTTGTAAAAATTCAGGCCCTCCTCAAACGAAAGTTCTTCGCCGTCGCTGTAGCCCAGTTCCAGCTGAATAAGTCCGATAATGCTGTAATTTACAATACCAATCAGCTCAGGACGAATGCCTTCGTCTACTTTGCTGATACCTTTTGTTTCGATGCTGCGGATACGGTTTGCCTTGATAAATATCTGATCGGTCACCGATTCGGGACGCATAATGCGCCACGCAGTGCCATAATCCTTCATTTTTTTTGTGAAAATATCGCGGCAAACAGCGGCTGCCTCATCAAATTGCTGGCTGGTCTGATTCATAAATAATCACTTATTTTTTGGAGTCACAAAGGTACATTTTTTTGTTGAAATGAACAAGAAGCGGCATTAGTTGACAATGGATAATTGATAGTTGACAATTGACCATTTAATCATTGACAATTTACTATTTAAATGTTTCGTCTTCTGAGTAAAGACAAAAGAACAAAGATAACTGTCAGGCTAATAGCTGCGAATCCCTTCCGAAATGCAAAACTTTGAAACTTTGAAACTGGTGATTAATTGCGAAAAACTTCTGAAACGCGAAACGCGAAACGCGAAACCTGAAACAATCAACTAAGATGATACCCCTGCTGTTTCATTTCTACGGAAGTAAAGTACAGATACACATCCTCGATAAGCGGATAGTCCCAGCAGCCCATACCGTGGTATTGTTCGCCACCAAAGCCTGTTTTAAAACGGTAAAGTCCGTACATGGGGTGCGAAGGGTCGGAGCCAGGCGAAATACCAAACATATCGTATTCATGACACGAGCAGGCCTGCGCAATTTCCATAGCTTTCCATTGCAGCGCATATGTAGCCATAAACTGACGACTTTCGCCCGAAGAGGCACCGTAAAGATAAGTGGCACGATTACCCGAAATAACCAGAAACATAGCTGCCAGCGGACGGTTTTCGTGTTCGGCAATCAGCAGAAGTACATCTGCCGGCGATTGTGTGTCGTTGGCACGGGCGGTGAGCACCACACGGAAATATTCAATATCGTGCAGATAAAAATTATTGCGGGTTGCTGTTTCGGCATACAGCGCATACCAGAGTGCTAATTCCTCCAGACCAGCCATACGAACTTCTACGCCACGACGCAGAGAAAGTCCGATGTTGTAACGCGTTTTGGGTTTCATACGCGCCAATAATGCACTCGAATCATCTTTCAGATTTACAAAAATGGTGTTCGATGGCAAAATATTCGAACCTGCTTTTTTAAGATTCCAAAGCTCGGTGCCAAAGTTAAACCGAAACTCCTGACTGTTGATCGGTGGCGGACCGAGCCATTTGCCTTCCTCGCTGATGCAGTCGGGATCGTTGGCCCAAAACGATTCCCAGGTCAGGTCGTAACGAATCATGATGCAGTTAGCAGGCAAAAACGAGCGCATCTGCTCCGAAACCTGCTCCAGAAATGTACCACGCAGCTCTTCACCCGGATCAATCTCCGGGCCATAAGGCACGTAAGCATAACAGTACTGCTCACTTATCTGCTGCAAAAGCACAAGCATATCGGCCATAATATATTCGAACGGACCGGCTTCGGGATCGAAATCGGATTTGCGGATGCGGATATTCACTGCGATGGACTTCACGCCCAGGCGACCCTTCACTTCCGACCAAAAAGCCGTCTGCTGAATAATCGGCGTGCGGAATACTTCTTCTATTTCTTTCAGATAAACATGCGAAAACATAATGCTGATTTTTTACAAAAACTGCAAAGATAAGAATTAAAAGAGTAAAGACAAAAGAGCCAAGAACCAAGAGCCAAGAGCCAAGAGCCAAGACATTGACTTAAGACTTTAGACTTTCGACCTCAAAGACAAAAAGAGCCAAGACGAAAGACAAAAGATACACGAAGCAAATTTTTCTGTGTTAATGCCGTTATGACGGCACGTCGGAATACTCCGTCCGCTGTAATCTGTGGATAATCTTCAAATCTTCAAATTGAAACTCTGAAACTCTGAAACTCTGAAACTCTGAAACCCTGAAACCCTGAAACTCTGAAACCCGAAACTCGAAACCCAAAACGCACATCTTGTAGTAAAAATTACGATTTTTTGTTGTTGATAAAAATGAGTGATTCAGATGATTAACGGCCACAGCTATTTAAAACTCCTGATATTTAAAGTAATTGAAACTTTTCGGGCATTCGCAATTGAAAAAAACTAAGTATATTTGCGTTATAAAACAGGCTATAAGCCACTTTTTGCACCTTATCCCTTTGGGACTGAGGTGCCGTGTCGTGTTAAGTACTCAAGTTAAATATGTTTATCCTTTATGGAATATACTACCGTAATAAAACCCAAAAACAAACTTTTTGAAGTTGATTTCAAAGAGATATGGCGTTATCGCGACCTCTACTCAATGTTCGTAAAACGCGATATCATCACTCAATACAAGCAAACCATTCTCGGTCCCACCTGGTTCTTTATTCAGCCTGCCCTTACAACAGTAATGTATATGGTGGTGTTTGGGGGCATTGCAGGTATCAGCACCGACGGACTGCCACAGCCACTTTTCTACCTTGCCGGCATTGTGTTCTGGCAGTACTTTTCCGACTGTCTAAACAAGACTTCCTCTACCTTTACCACCAATCAGGGTATTTTTGGAAAAGTGTATTTCCCCCGTATGATTGTGCCTTTGGCTACTGTCACCTCCAATCTGGTGCGCATGGGCATTCAGTTCCTGCTGTTTATAGCGGTGTATATTTATTATCTGATTATCGGGGTAGGAGTAGCGCCGAATATCTATATTCTGTTATTGCCTCTGCTTATTCTTATGCTGGCCGGACTGGCACTCGGTTTTGGTATTATCGTCTCGTCGCTAACCACCAAGTACCGCGACCTCACCATTCTGTTTACTTTCTTTGTCTCGCTATGGATGTATGCCACTCCGGTGATTTATCCTCTCAGCACCATGTCTGAAAAGCGACAGTGGATCATGGCACTCAACCCCGTGACAGGCATTATGGAAGCCTTCAAATACGGTGCGCTCGGTGTAGGCACCTTCGACTGGGGTATGCTGGCCTATAGCTTTGGCTTTATGGTAGTACTCCTCGCTGTGGGTATCGTGGTATTTAATAAGGTGCAGAGGAGTTTTATGGACACTGTTTAAATACGGATTACACAGAGCCTCAAACGGTAGAAAACAAGACAAAATCACAATATCGCACTTTGCGTATCGCACTTTGCGATATTTTATGTAATTTTTCGTCGGTACAGGTTAATTTACTGAAAGCAGTGGCAAAAGAAAAAATTGTGCAACAAATCAATGCCGGTGTGTTTATATCCAAATATGGACTTAAAAATGTAAGTAGTACAACACGGGCATTGAATAAGTTAATTGAAAAGGAACTTATTTACAAATCGGAAAAAGGCTATATGGTTTTACGACCGTTTATTAGGATTGTGGCTAAGTAGAATTTAAAGTGGGTGGCTCGCAGAGCCTCACACGGTTAGTTTATCAGTCAAACAGTAAAGAACAATGACCCTCTCCATCATCTCCATTAACCGCAATAATGCCAAAGGCTTGCGCAAAACCATTGAAAGTGTGGTGAGCGAGATGTGTTATTGTAAGTGAGAAAATATACAAATTTGTGCAATTTGGGTATCGTCTGTTACAAAATTTGCACAAAACAAGGTATTGTCTGTTACAAATATCGGGTAAAATAAGGTATTGAATGTAACAAACTCAAAATAAACAACTATATTTGCAGCCTATAAAGCGCTATAAATCATGTTTAAACGGCAAATTATATCACAATTGCTCCAATGGAAGCAGTCTCCCTACCGAAAGCCTCTTGTTTTGCGTGGTGCACGGCAGGTAGGAAAAACTACTGTGGTTGAACAATTTTCCGAAAATTTCAATCAATATATTTACGTCAATCTCGAAAACCAGGAAGATAAACTTATCTTTCAGAATCGCAATTCGATACACGAATTAGTTCAGGCACTTTTTTTTATAAAAGACAAAAACGCCGAAAACACAGATACGCTGCTATTTATCGACGAAATACAGGAAATGCCCGAAGCCATTGCTTCACTACGTTATTTTTACGAAGCCTATCCACAGTATTATGTTATAGCAGCCGGGTCGCTACTCGAAACAGTTTTCGACACAAGTGTTTCGTTTCCCGTGGGGCGAGTTGAATATCAATTTTTATATCCATTTTCGTTCGAAGAATTTTTGGACGCATGCGATGAACAACAGGCAATGGCGCAGCTTAACAATTTACCTTTTGCCGACTTTGCACACGACAAACTAATCCGATTGTTTCACACTTACACACTTATAGGCGGTATGCCTGAAGTTGTAAAACGATTCGTGGAGCAGCGCGATTTATCGCAGCTAAAGCCGGTTTACGAATCGTTATTGCTTTCGTATATCGACGATATTGAAAAATATGCCCGTAACGCTTCGCAAACACACATTTTGCGTCATGCTATCAACTCCTGCTTTCGCGAAGCCGGGTCGCGCATTCGTTTCAATGGCTTTGGGGAGTCGGCTTATGGCTCACGCGAAATGGGAGAAGCGTTGCGCACGCTCGAAAAAGCAAAGTTGATATATCTGATTTACCCCACCACTCAAACAAAATTGCCCTATCAGCCCAATTTGAAAAAATTGCCACGCTTACAAGTTTTAGACACGGGAATGGTCAATTTTTTGGCAGGCATACAAAAAGAAGTATTTTCGACCTCGGATTTGTTGGATGTGTATAACGGTAAAATTATAGAACACATTGTAAGTCAGGAGCTAATGGCTGCCAATAAAGATCAGCTGAATAAACCTTTGTTTTGGGTGCGCGAAAAAGAGGGCGCATCGGCAGAATTAGACTTTTTGATTGTTGTCAATGGCAAAGGCATACCGGTGGAAGTAAAATCGGGAAAAACAGGAAAACTCAAATCGCTGCATCAATACATCGAAATGTCCGAATCTCCTTTAGCCATAAGGTTGTATGCCGGCAAATTTCAGATTGATAAATTGAAAACACCTTCGGGTAAATCATTTACATTGTTGAATATGCCTTATTTTTTGGCTTGTAAAATAAATACATATAGTGAGTGGCTCACAGAGCCTCACACGGTATAGCGGATACAAAAAAAAACAGACAACAAATTACCCGAATTAAAACGAATTTTACGAATAAGAACGAATTAAGATGGTGGATATATTGTATAAGGATGAAAGTTATAAGATAATAGGTGCATGTATGAAGGTGCATGCAGAATTAGGTGCTGGATTCTTGGAGTCTGTGTATCAAGAGGCTTTAGAAAAGCAATTTATAAAAGATGGTGTTCCATATCAACGTGAGAAATTATTGAAAATACAATTTGATGGTGAAAATCTCAGGAAAACATTTAAAGCTGACTTTGTTTGCTACGACGAAATTATTGTAGAACTAAAAGCAGCTACATTTATACATAATGACAATATCTTACAAATACAGAATTATTTGAATGCGACGCATTTTAAACTCGGACTGCTTGTGAACTTTGGTGAACCAAGCCTGAAATACAAACGAGTAATTAATTTCAAATAACAAAGGTCTTAATTCGTTTTAATTCGTCTAATTCGCATTAATTCGTAAAAATTCGTATATAATGACAGCAATAGAGTTTGAGAATATTAGTAAGCAATACCGCCTCGGGCTGGTTTCTACCCGCACGCTGAGCCACGACCTGAAGCGCTGGTATGCCATGAATATACAGGGTAAGGACGATCCTTATCTGAAAATTGGTGAAGTAAACGACCGTGCACACCGTGGCGAAAGCGAATACGTGTGGGCGCTCAAGGATATCAACTTTAAAGTGGAGCAGGGCGATGTGCTGGGTATTATTGGCAAGAACGGCGCCGGGAAATCTACCCTGCTGAAAATCCTCTCCAAAGTAACCACGCCCAGCACCGGCACCATTAAAGCCCGCGGACGTATAGCCTCACTCCTCGAAGTAGGCACAGGCTTCCACCCCGAAATGACCGGCCGCGAAAACATCTACATGAACGGCGCCATTATGGGCATGACCAAAGCCGAAATCTCCCGCAAGTTCGACGAGATAGTGGACTTCTCCGGCGTGGAGCGTTATATCGACACCCCTGCCAAGCGCTACAGTAGCGGTATGACGGTACGACTTGGTTTTGCTATTGCTGCGCATCTAGAACCTGAAATATTAGTAGTAGATGAAGTGTTAGCCGTGGGTGATGCTGAATTCCAAAAGAAAGCCATTGGTAAAATGCAAGATGTATCGAAAGGCGAGGGGAGAACAGTGCTGTTTGTGAGTCATAATATGGCGAGCATTCAAAAGTTGTGTAAGACCGGGCTGCTTTTGAAAAACGGATGTATGGATAAGATCGGCAATATTGAAGATGTGATTTCAGAGTATAATTATTTGAATGTAGATGTTGATAAAGTGAAGTTGTCATTTGTTCAAAACAAAAAATCTATCAAGCCATATTTTGCGAAATTAAATGTTAACTCAGGTGCTGACATTGAGATTACAACAAATGGAATAATAAATATTGAAATATTTACTGAAAATATTAAGTATCAAATGAATATGGTTATTACAATTGTTTTAAGAAATGAAGATGGAATTAGAATTATACATACTACAGATGAGTTTGGTGAATTTGCAAAAACAAATGATTATAGACTATGTAAAATACCAGCTAAATTATTGAGTCCTGGAAAGTATTATCTAACTGTAGCTGTTGGTTCAAGATTAGGAGAGTTATATGAAAAGTTAGAAGATGTTTTGTATTTTTCAGTGTATGATAATTCAAAGCATAAAGATAGAAATTTAAGTTTAAAAGGTATTTTATCTCCAGAAGTTGTATTATGGGAAAATTAAAAATTTTACTTTTACATTTAATAAATAAACTTGCTGATTTTGATTTTTTGATAAGACCGAATCAGTCAAGATTTAAAATAAGAGAATTCTACTTAAAAAAGTATAAATTTACATTTCACAGTGCAAGTATCAGACTAGGAATTAATGTGTATTTTAAACAAAAGGGAAATATTTCTTTTGGTAGACGATGTTGTATAGGGAGTTTTAGTCAATTTTGGAACTATGATAAAATAACTATAGGAGATGATTTCCTTTCAGCTGGAAATCTCATTATTAACACAGGTAGTCATGAATTACATGATTTATCACCATATTCGAAGAAAGTTACTATTGGTAATAGAGTATGGTGTGGAACAAATGTGACTATTTTATGTGGTGTAACTATTGGAGATGATGTCGTTGTCGCAGCAGGGAGTGTTGTAACAAAAAATGTTGAAAATGGAACAGTCGTTGGTGGTGTCCCCGCTAAATTTATTAAAAGGATCGAAAATAGAACTAAGGTCATAAAACAATTCGAATGGTTAGATTAGTAATAAACAAAATCAAGAGAAAAATACGTAAAGTAATCTCTCAGATAAAATTTTTAAAATGGATTGATGCTTTTCTTAGATTAAAAAAAATCCAAAGAAAATTCGATTACTATTCTAATAATGATATCATTGAAGATAATAATGAAAATGCGTATTCAATTGATGTTATAAATTTAAATGCGACAGATATTTGTAATTCTGGTTGTACTATGTGTAATATTTGGAAACAGAAAAAAGAGTTTGAATTCTCTGCTGAAGAGTTATGTGAAATTCTGAAGGATCCATTATTCAATAATTTAAAACATGTTGGAGTAACGGGTGGAGAACCAACACTCAGAAAAGATTTACCTCAGTTATTTGAAGCTATCATCAAAGCTCAGCCGAATATTCATGGACTTAGTACTATAACAAATTGTATTAGAGAAAAAAATGTAATTGAAAGAATTGATGCATCAATTGAAATATGCAAGAAATATAATAAGGGGTTCTCAATGATGGTTTCACTTGATGGAGTTGGAGAAGTACATGATAAGGTTAGAGGAACAAAAGGGAATTTTGAAAGTGCTTTACGTGTTATTAATTATTATAAAAACAAAGGTGTTTCGATAGCCACAGGAACTACTATTTCTAAAGTTAATGTATGGGGAGTTGACGATATGTTGGTCTTTTTGAGGGAGAATCAAATATATGGACGTTTTAGAGTTGCAGAGTTCATTAAAAGGTTATATAATGACAATAGAAATGAAGTTATTCGCAATTTCGATAAAGATGAAACTTATCATTTGATATTGTTTTTTTATAAGTTGATTCTTACTTATGAGAAGGATCCCACATTTCAAAATACTTATTATAGTATAATTAACATTCTTTCTGGCGGTGAACGATTGATTGGTTGTCCTTATCATAGTAACGGGGTAGTGTTGAATTCTAAAGGAGAATTAGCTTATTGTGCACCTAAATCAAAAATAATTGGAAATGCAATTCAACAGAAAGCTCAGAAGATATATGCTGAAAATCTTTCTGAATTATCATATATCAAGAATAATCATTGTTCTTCTTGTATTCACGATTATCATGCGCAGATAACTCAGAATGAAGTTAAAAACAGAAATATAAAATCATATTGGAAAGAATATTTGAAAATAGATTCAATTATTCCATTTTCTAAACATGAAAAAGTAAAAGCTCAGAAAATTTCTGAGAATATGCAGATATTTATTACAGGGTGGTATGGTACAGAAACAGTTGGTGATAAAGCAATTTTAGCACAGATAATTGCAGAGCTGAAACTCGAATTTGGAACAAAAACAGATATAATTGTTACTAGTTTGTTTCCTCATATAACACAAAGAACGATTGAAGAGTTAGATTTACAAGTAACTGTGATTGATGCTTATTCAGAGAGTTTTGTAGCTTATGCCAAAGGCTCAGAGTTGGTAATTATGGGTGGAGGTCCTTTGATGGATTTGGATGAATTGGCATTACCTTTAATTGCGTTTAAATTAGCTAAAACTTCAGGACATAGAAACGTTGTATATGGTTGTGGTTTAGGACCTCTGTTTATAGACAGAAACATACGAGTTGTGAAAAAAATATTGTATTTAGCAGACGAAATAAAACTAAGAGATAATGAAAGTGTCCGATTAGCTAACAAATTGTTGAATAGTAGTAAAAATGTAGTTATGACTGGTGACCCAGCCAAAAGGTTTGTTGACCAATATCAAAAACAAAAAACTCAAAAACAGAAACCTATATTATCATGTTTTCTCCGAGAACTTACGTATGAGTATTTTCGAGATAAAAATTATGATGTCTTTTTGGAAATGAAACAGAATTTCGAAAAAGGTTTAGCAGAATTTATCTTGAATAAAGCAAAAGAAATTAATGCAGAAGAAATTAGGTTTGATCATATGCATAATTTTGTAGTCGGTAATGATGACCGAGACTTTTCACGATATTTTATTAAAAATTATTTTCAGTCATCAGAAGTAAAAGTTAGTTATAACAATAGACTTTCCACTGTTGACTCTATTGTTGAATCGATGCAGCAATCGCAACATAATATATGCATGCGATTTCACTCTGTCTTGTTTGCAGAAACTTTACAAACAAGTTTTTCTGCCATTGATTACACTTCTGGTGGTAAAATATTTAATTATTTGTCTGATTGTGATAAGTTGGGTTGTTTATTAACTGTCGATGGTATTTCTAAATTAGGTAAATAATGAAAATTCTATTAGTAAACACTTTTGACAGAGGAGGTGCTGCAAAAGCTTGTATTCGGCTACATTATGGTTTATTAGATCGAAATATTAATTCGAGTCTTTTGCTAATGAGTAAAAATGGAAATTCTATTCCTTCTTCATACCAATACAGTGGACTTGAGAAAAAGCGTACAATAAAGCAAAAACTTAGAAATAAAGTAAAAAAGGTACTAAATGAATTTCATGTGACGAATGAAGGTTATATGAAATTGAAACAACAACAGTTTTTATCCAATCGAAATCCTTATCTCGAAATGTTTTCGTTTCCTGATACAGATATTGATATTACAAATTCTCTTGAGTTTGCTAATTCCGATTTAGTTCACTTACATTGGGTAACTGGTTTTTTGGATTATTCTAGTTTTTTTAAAAAATCAACTAAACCTGTTGTATGGACTTTACACGATATGAATCCTTTTGCTGGGGGAGAGCATTACGTAGAACAGTATTGTGGTATTGATGATTCTGGTAAGCCAATACCAAGAAAAGTCTCACAAGAAGAAAATGCTACATTTGAAAATGTATTGAAAATAAAAAGTGAAGCACTTAAAGATGTTGAAAATCTTCATATAGTGGTTTTATGTAATTGGATGGCACAAGAGGTGAAAAAAAGTCAGTTATTTAGTAGATTTCCTATTACTATAATACCAAATGGTTTAGATACCAATATATTTACTCCACGAGATAAAGTGTTTTCAAGAGATATGTTAGGGATACCTCAGAATAAAACAGTTTTCTTATTTGTTTCGGATGTGATAGAAAATTATAGAAAAGGTTATGATTACTTGTTGAGAGCCTTGGATGTAATTAAAAATAAAGATATTGTTTTATGTTCAGTTGGGCAAAAATCGAATGAATTAATCACCTCTGAAACTCTAATTGAACTTGGTTCAATTCATGACGAAAGATTTATGAGTATTATATATTCGGCTGCTGATGTTTTTATAATACCTTCGATAATGGATAATCTACCAAACACCGTTTTAGAGTCTTTGTTGTGTGGTACTCCTGTTATTGGTTTTCCTGTTGGAGGAATGACTGATATGATTCAAAATGGTGAAAATGGCTATCTTGCGGATGATATTTCTGTTGATAGTCTAGTGTCTGTTTTAAATAAATATATTGATAAGAAAGATGTATTTGAGAAAGAGAATATTGTGACTGGGGCACGTAAAAAGTATAGTTTGGATGTAATGAGTGCTAAATATATTGAATTATATAAGAAAATATTAAATGAATAATTTGAAACTCTCTATTATTACTATTAACCGCAATAACGCCGAAGGTTTACGTAAAACCATCGAAAGTGTAGTAAATCAAAATTTTACTGATTTTGAATACATTGTAATTGATGGAGCAAGTACGGATGGAAGTGTGGAAGTGATTAAAGAATATGCCGATAGAATAACCAATTGGGTAAGTGAACCCGATAAAGGAATTTATAATGCTATGAATAAGGGCATCCTCAAAGCAAAGGGTGAGTATTTGTTATTTTTGAATTCGGGGGATTGTCTTTTTAATAAGCAAGTGTTATTCGAAGTGTTTGATAAACCTTTTAATGAAGATTTCGTGTATGGGGATGAAATTATTGAAATCAACTCAAGACAAATCAAAAGTACTTATCCAAACAAATTAGACTTTGGATACTTACGTAGAGGAGGTTTACCTCATCAATCTACATTTATTAGAAGAGAAATGTTTGACAATGAATTATATAATGAAAATTATAAGGTTATATCAGACTGGGAATTTGTTGTCGAAAATATAATCTTCAGAAATAAGACGTATTTAAAGAAAAATATTACAGTAACAGTTTTTGATGGGAATGGAGTCAGTGCAAGTGCTGATTTGAAGAGTAGAGAAAAAAGGTTAGTTTTAAGTAAGAAGTTCAATGATAATATTTTGAAAGATTTTAATAATTCAGACATTCTTTATGCTAAAAGTCAAACACAAGAATATCTGCTTTTAGACACCCTGAATGAAAATATTACTAATTTAAAAATAATTAGAAGATTGCTAAAAGTTTTGCTTTTACTTAATAGAATGAAGCTTATTAGATGAATTTTGAGTTATTGCTTTTAAGTAAGATTTGAAATAAACATAAATAGAATGCTAATAGTAACTGAATTGTTGTTTGTGTTGTTTTTAGGTGTATTTATTGTGATAATCTTATCTAAGATTATTGCTAAATGTGATACTATTTGGAATATAGCTTTATTTAATTCCTTTGGTGGATTCGATTTAAAGGAAATACCACTCAGGATCTTCTCTCCTGCAATATATATTCGAACCAATTATCATTACACGACCGGTTTTGCTGATCCGTTTTTATTTGTTGATGGCGATTGGCTTTATTTGTTTTACGAAGAAGAGAAGCTGAAAGCTCCGGCCAGGATTTGTGGGTACAGAACCAACGATTTAAAGAAATGGCATAAATTGGGAGCGGTGCTTCAGGAGGATTTCCATTTGTCATTCCCGTTTACATTCAGGGCAAACGATAGCATTTATATGTTGCCCGAAACAAGAGCGAAAGATGCCGTTATTCTTTATAAGTCTATTGATTTTCCTTCAACATGGAAACCTATAGAAATAATTTCCGGAGATAAATTTACCGATAGCTCCATGATATTTCATGACAATGTATGGTACCTGTTTACTACAGTATGGTATGGTGAAACAAACGGACTTCGAATCTATTATTCCGATAATGTGGAATCAGGCTGGCAGGAACATCCTTTATCTCCTGTAAATAACGATATATCAAACTCCCGTTGTGGTGGAGCTGTTTTTAGCTACGAAGGAAAAGTATACCGACCGGCACAGGATTGTAGTCGCTATTATGGAGAAGATGTGGTTTTATATGAAATTATAGAATTAACTACGGCATCATATTCAGAAGTGAAGTTAAAGAGTTTGATAGACAAAAATAACAAATGGTCGAAGTACGGGGGGCATCATTTTAGCATGGCACACTTCAATGGTCAAAACATTGTGGCAATGGATGGGATAACCGATGATAATTTGATAAATAATCATACCCGTAAATTCTTCAACTTCTATTATCACCGGTTTCTCAAATGAATATACTTTATGTTTGTGACGAATATCCTCCGGTACGCTATGGCGGAATTGGAAGTGTGGTGAAATTAGTGGCTGAAGCTATGGCAGTCCGGGGACATAAGGTGTTTGTAGCTGGTAACTATGCAGGATTCAGGGATATTGATGATATATCGATAATAAATGGCGTAGAGATTTACAGATTTACTTCAAAGCATTATAAAACTCCATGTGTCAGAATACTTTTACTTTTATTGTGGTTGGGTAGTAAATCAGGAATTCGTATTTTTTCCAACAAGTTTCGCTTTTGGATTGCAGCTTTAAAACACCGGATTACTGAACAGAAAATTGAAAAACTGATTCAGCAATGCAATATAGATATTATTGAAATTCCTGATTTTAATGATGCTTTGCTTCACGACCTTACTTATCCTGTAAAACACAAGAAATATCAAATACCCACTGTTATCAGAGTACATGGCTCTGTATCGTTTCTTAAGTATTACTTCGGGAATTCAATTCCTCAATACATTCTCAAAAACGATAAGGCAAACTTGCTACGGGCTGATGCCATTTGTGCAGTAAGTAAGTTCTCGGCAGAATTTGTCAAAAGTAAGTTGACTGATAAAGATATAGACCTTATTTACAACCCAATTGAGAATGCGGTTTTTACAAAAAGAGATAATTTAGCAACGAATCGTGACATTTTATTTTTTGGAAAGATTATTGAAACAAAGGGCGCTTTTAGCCTGATAAAAGCATTCAATATAGTTGCAGGTATCTTTACAGATGCCAGACTCATTATGATTGGATCGGGTGAATCAGAGAAAGCTAAGATATTGCTGGATGATACTATTGCTGAAAGAGTTGTTTTTAAAGGGTTTATGAATAACGCTGATTTGTTGAAAGAAATTGATAAAGCTTTTATTTGTGTTTTACCTTCATACATCGAAAACTTTTCGATGGCTGCCTTAGAAGTGTTAGCCCGAAGTTGCCCACTAATATATTCGGAACGCAGTTCGGGTAAAGAATTAATAAGTGATGGAGAAAATGGGTGGTTAATCAATCCGGAAGACCCTCAACAAATTGCGAATACTATAATCTATGCTTTCGAACATCCCGAAGAAACCGCACAAATTGCCCGTGCCGGATATGGAAAATGTAAATCGGAGTTTTCTACCGAGGTCATTATTCCGCAATTAGAAGAGTATTATCAGCAACTTGTTGAAAAAAGTATCAACTCTGGAAAATGAAAAACCAAATAATTTTTATTCAAGGATTCAAATATATAATTATCGGGCTATCAAATACTTTGTTGACTGCAGTGATAATTTGGATTTTGTTGAAGTATAATTTTGGAAATTTTATTGCAAATTTCACTGGATATCTTGTAGGTATTCTAAATAGTCGACCCTTAAAAAGTCCATAAACATAAGATTATCAGTAAAATAAATCTTAAAAGTATTGTGTATATCTGCAAGTTTTAGTATATTTGATGC